>DATDAS010000019.1:0-2769 GCA_036525315.1 Allosphingosinicella sp. | reverse complement strand
GGTCACGTCCTCGCGATAGTCAGACTCCCTCTTGCCCATGACCCGCAAGGGAAGCGCCACGTTCTCCCAGGTGGTCAGATGGTCGAGCAGGCGGAAGTCCTGGAACACGATGCCGATGCGGCGGCGAAGCTCGGACCGGCCTGCCGCCGAGAGGTCGGTCACGTTCTCGCCAAAGACGAAAATCAAGCCCCGGGTCGGCCTGAGCGACATGAAGAGCAGGCGCAGCAATGTGGTCTTGCCGGCGCCGGACGGCCCCGTCAGGAAGTGGAAGGACCCCGGGATCACATGAAAGGTGACGTCGCGCAGGATTTCAGGGCCGCTGCCGTAGCGCAGCCCGACATTTTCAAAGCGGATCACGCGATCGTCCTCGATCCTCTTAACATTCGGCCCAACTTGCGTCTTTATGCGGAACTCGCTGTCCGGTATCAATGGATTTGGGCAAAGGCGTGGGCCGGTTTGCACCAGGTAATTCCGGCCCTCGGTGGTTCTAGACAATGACGGTCATTATCTGTCCGGCCTGCAATACGCGCTTCGAGACGGCGGCGGTGATCCCGCCGACGGGGCGGAAGGTGCGCTGCTCCAAATGTGGCAATGTCTGGCAGGCCATGGCCGTGGTCGAGCCGGCCAAGCCCACCGTCATTACCGCGCCAACGCCGCCCCCGGTCGAATCTCGTCCGGCCCCGGTGGCGCCGCGCCCGGTCCCTGCCGCTCCTCCGCCGGCCGCGGCCCCGCGCCCCACTCCCTATGAGCCGCGTCCGGCCTCGCCGGGTCCCGCCTCGCCAATGGGCCGCTTCCCTGGCTCGCCGATTCCTCCGGCCGGCCCCGCAGCCCCAGGCTTCGGCGCCAGGCCGAACAGCGGAGCTCCGGCCAATGGCGGACCGGCACCAGCGCCTTCGCAAGCACCTGCGGCGAGGAAGAGCGGACCTCTGTTCAGCGCCGACGACGACATGCAGCCCGATTCGCACGGCGACGGCTCGGGGTTTGCCGGCATCGGTGGCAATTCTTTCGGAGGCGACCAGGTGCAGGATCTCGGCAGCTACAATGCCGGGGCGCTGGTCAATCCGGATGAGGGATTGGCGACGAACGTTCCCATCGCCGAGGGCCGCGAACGCAAGCTTCCGCCTGTGGTGGCTATCGGCTGGGGCGTGCTCGCGCTCCTCCTCCTCCTTCTCGCTGCCTTGGTGGCGATGGCGCCGAAGACCGTGGTGTCGCTGTTGCCCGGTTCGGCGCGGCTCTACTCGATGATGGGCATGAACGTAAACCCGCTCGGCCTTAGCATCGAGAATGTCCGCTCGGCCTGGAACGATGCCGGACCCGAGCGCGTGCTCCAGGTCGATGGCGACGTCGTCAACCTCACCGCCGGTGACGTCAAAGTGCCAGAGGTGGTGGTCTCCTTGCAGGATGCAAGCGGCAAGGAGCTGTTGCAAGCGACGGCGGACGTGATGCCGCTCGGCGCCGGGGCCAAATCGCCCTTCACGGTGCAGATTCCCTCTCCTCCGGACAACGTCAGCAACCTCCAGGTCAGCTTCGCCAAGGCCAAGTGACGGCCATGGAGGTCGCTGCTCAGGGCGCGATCAAGACGCTGTTCAGCGCCGAGGCGATCGCCGCCCGCGTCGATCAGCTCGCCAGCGACATCGCAGCGACGAGGCTCGAAGACCTCATCGTCGTCGCCGTGCTCAAGGGCAGCTTCATCTTTGCCGCCGACCTCGTCAGGGCGCTCCACCGTCATGGCCTCAAGCCCGAGATCGATTTCATCTATCTCGCGAGCTATGACGGGGAGCGCATTTCGCGGGGGCAAGTTAGAGTGCTGCGCGACGTGGAAAGCGACATCAGAGGCCGCAATGTCGTGATCGTCGACGATATCTTCGATTCAGGCCGGACGCTCGCTTTCGCCAAGGCGTCGCTTGTCGCGGGGGGCGCCGCCCGCGTGCTGACATGCGTCCTGCTCGATAAGCAGGTGCCGCGCGCGGCTGCCATCGTGCCGGACCTTGTCGGCTTCTCCTGCCCGCCGGTCTTCGTCGTCGGATACGGTTTGGATCTCCACAACCGCTACCGCGAGCTTCCCTTCATCGGCGAATTGTCGGCAGGTCAGTAGGACCTGATCAGGCGCTCGAGATAATCGAGCTCGATGATCGGGCGTGACGGATCGCCGAGGCGGCGGCGCAACTCGTCCAAGACCTCGCGCGCTTTCTGGATGTCGATCTCGTCCGGAACCTTGACGCTGAGTCCGAGGTCCGGGCGATTGCTGCGATCGGGACGCCCGAGCGGGTCCTTGCCGCTGTTGCCCTGACCCTTTCCGGCCTGGGCCTCGCCGTTCTCCATCATCTGCTCGGCGAGCGACTGGGCGCCCTGACGCAGCTGATCGAGGGCATTGTTCTGCTCCTCGGTGGCGCGGTCGAGATTCTGCTTGCCGAGGGCTTTCTTGGCCTCGCCCATGGCTTCGCCGGCGTCCTGGAACTGGTCAGGCGGGTTCGCGCCTTCGATGCGGAAGCGGTCGATCAGGCTTTGCAGCGCTTCCTTCAGCTCGCCCTGGCGCTGGCCGAGGTCGTCGAACTGGCCGGGCTGCTGGCCCTTCTGCTGCCGGCCCTGCTGCTGGCCATTGCGACCGCCTGAGCGCCCTTGCGAATTTTCGTTGCCCTCCGGCGACATGCCGCCATCCTGGCCCTCGTCCTGCGGCGTGCCGAAGGGCGCCATGAAGATGCCGGGGCCGAATTCCATTGGCTGCCCCGGCGGGCTCACGTTGAAGGCGTCGTTCTGCTGCTGGCCGCC
>DATDAS010000018.1:0-100981 GCA_036525315.1 Allosphingosinicella sp. | reverse complement strand
GGCGGGCAGGGGGGTTAGGGATTGGGGGTTGGGGGTTGGGGGTTGGGGGTTGGGGGTTAGGGGTTAGGGACTGGGGACTGGGGACTCGGGCAGCGACCCACCACCCGTTCGGGCTGAGCCTGTCGAAGCCCCCTACTTCCTAGTGGGAGGAGGATGAAAGGAAAGCCCTTCGACGGGCTCAGGGCGAACGGGGTGTGGGTCAGCCTAGATCGACGTCGAAGCTCGTGGCTTCCGCGTCCGGTGTCAGCGTCCAGCCTCGCTCCTCGCAGAGTGCGGCCAGCTCACGGGGGGCTGCCGGGTCGTCGGCGAGGAGGCGGATTCGGCCTTTTCCGCCGGCCTCGCGGGCCGCCCTGGACAGGCGCAGCGCCGGCCATGGGCAGAGCATTCCGCGGGCATCGACCAGGACGGGCTCGCTCATCCCTTTTCGTCATAGGGGTTGCGGGAGGCCCGGGCGGAGAGGCGGATCGGGACCGCTCCGAAATCGAGCTCGCGCCTTATCCCGTTGATCAGATAGCGAAGATAGGAATCGGGAAGAGCGTCGGTCCGGGTGCCGAACAGGACGAAGGTGGGCGGGCGGCTTCCGACCTGGGTGATGTAGCGGAGCTTGATCCGGCGGCCGGACGGGGCCGGCGGCGGGTTGCGCTCGACCGCCTCCTCGAACCAGCGGTTGAGCTGGCCGGTCGAGACCCGCTTCGACCACATGTCGCGGGTCTCGAAGGCGGCCGCGAGCAACTGGTCGATGCCCTTGCCGGTCGCGCCCGAGACGGTGAGCAAAGGAACGCCGCGGACCTGGCTCAGCCCTTCCTCGAGCGCGGCCTTGATCCCGTTGAACAGCGAGCTCGCATGTTCGGCGACGTCCCATTTGTTGATCGCGACGACGAGCGCCCTGCCCTCCTGGAGGACGTGGTCGGCGATCCGCAGGTCCTGCGCCTCGAGGCCGCGCGTCCCGTCCAGGAGGAGGACCACGACCTCGGCGAAATCGACCGCGTGGCGGGCGTCGGCGACGGCGAGCTTCTCGAGCTTGTCGTCGACCTTGGACTTCTTGCGCATCCCGGCCGTGTCGATCAGCCGGACCGGCCGCACCTGCCCGTCGGGGGCGTGCCATTCCCAGTCGATCGCGATCGAATCGCGGGTGATTCCGGCCTCGGGCCCGGTGATCAGCCGGTCCTCGCGGAGGATCCGGTTGATCAGGGTCGACTTGCCGGCATTGGGGCGGCCGACGATGGCGAGCTTGAGCGGCCCCTCGCCTTCCTCTTGCTCCTCCTCGCCGTCCTCGCGCTCGACGAAGGGGCGGATATGCTCGAACAGGTCGACCACGCCCTCGCCATGCTCGGCGCTCAGCGCGATGGGCTCGCCGAAGCCGAGCGACCAGGCTTCGAGGATTCCGGCCTCGCCGGCTCTGCCCTCGGCCTTGTTGGCGGCGAGCACGACCGGCGTCGTCTCGCTCCGGAGCCAGCGCGCAATCTCCTCGTCGAGCGGGGTCAGGCCGGCGCGAGCGTCGATGATGAAGAGAGCGGCGTCGGCCTCGCGGACCGCGGCGACGGTCTGGGCGCGCATCCGGCCGGGCAGGCTGACCGGATCCTCATCCTCATAGCCGGCGGTATCGATGATCCTGAACTCGAGGCCGAGAAGCACCGCCTCGCCCTCGCGCCGGTCGCGGGTCACTCCGGGCCGGTCGTCGACCAGAGCCAGCTTGCGGCCGACCAGCCGGTTGAACAGGGTCGACTTGCCGACGTTGGGCCGGCCGACGATCGCGATTGTGGGCTGGCGTGGCATGGCCGGAGGCCCTGACGGTTCGGACGGTGGAGGTCAACCTGGGGGGTGGTTCTCGAACCCCGAGCCCGGAAAACGGGAAAGTATATGTTTTTCGCCGGAGTTCGGTGGTGACAGGCCGGAGTTCCGCGCGGCTCACAGCTTCGTTTGGTTCGCGCGGAGACGCGGAGGCGCGGAGAATCCCAGCTTGGTTTGGCCGCCGGCGTGTGTCCGAAGGTGTCCGGGCAATTCTCCAAGGGCCGCCTCTGGCGGCATCAATCCTCAAATAAGCTCCGGCTCAAGGGACATTTACGGCCTCTCTGCGTCTCCGCGTCTCCGCGTGAACCCCTCTATTTTCTTTTTCGCGCAGCGTAGCGACGGTGAGGGCGGCCTCGCCGTTCCTGGATCAAGTCCAGGACAGGCGGTCGGGTCGGCCGGTACGAGCCGGCCGCCCGCCGGCCGCGCTGGCGCTGATCCGCGCCCAAGGCGGAAATCGCGTTCGCGATTTTCGGCTTGGGCTTGGGCGCTCGGACTAGCGCCAAGCCGTCAGGGAGCCGTTGTCGTGGAGGATGTAGAGCGTGTTGTTGGCGACGACCGGGGACAGGCTGATCGGCACCCTGGTGTCGACGGTGGACTGGACCGCTCCGTCGGCCGGCGAGACGTTGACGAGCTGGCCGAGCGAGTTGGCGAGGATCAGCCGGTCGCCGGCGAGGATCGGGCCGACCCAGGAGATCGGGCCCTTCTTGTCCTTGGCGTCGCGCCAGCGGGTGAGCTGGGTCATCCAGCGCACCTTGCCGGTCGAGCGGGCGACCGCGAGCAATTTGGCATCGTCGGTGACAACGAAGATCCAGTCGCCGGCGACCCAGGGGGTCGAGATTCCGGCGACGTTGATCTCCCAGATCCGCTGGCCGGTGACCAACTCGAGAGCGACCATCCGGCCGCCCTGCCCGACCGCATAGACCCGGCCCGAATCGACGACGGGAGCGGCGTCGATGTCGGAGAGCGAGGTGACGGTGGTCGAGAAGCTGGTGCGCGCGAGGGCGTCCTGCCAGAGCACCCGGCCGTTCTCGTAGCGATAGGCGTTGAGCTCTCCCGACGAGAAGCCGGCGATCACCGTGCCCTGGGCGGCGGCGGGGGCGCCGCTTCCGAACACGCCGGCGATCTCGAGCGTGCCCGCGCCGGTCCAGCGCTGGGCTCCGTCGGCCGGATTGAGGGCGTAGAGCTGGTTGTCCTGGCTGACGACATAGACATTGTCGTTGGCGACGGTCGGAGCGCCGCGAAGCGGACCGCCGGGCCTGACCTGCCAGATCAGGCTTCCGTTGGCCGCGTCGAGAGCGGCGGCATAGCCGGCGCCGTTGGTCGCATAGACCCGGCCGTTGTCGAAGCTGACCCCGCCGCCGAACAGGGTCTGGGTGCTTGCGCCCTCGCCGCGGACCTGGGTCTGCCAGGCCAGGGAGCCGGAATCGGCGTTGAAGGCGCGGACGACGGCCTGGGTGTCGATCGTATAGACCTGGCCTCCGCCGACCACCGGCGCGGCCGCGAGCCGCCCCTTGTCCGTGCTCCCGGCGCCGATGTCCGCGCGCCATGCCACGCCGAGCGAATTGCCCAGGGCGACGTGGGTCATCGACTTGGCGGCATTGCCGCCCGGCTGCGACCAATCCGCATTGGTGGCTGCCCCGGGAATGACGACCGGCGTCCCGGCGAGCGCCGGATCGACCTCGATCGACACCTCGGAGCCGAGAACCGAAATTCGCTGGCCGACCGTCGGAGTCGTCTTCTTCTTGCCCTTGCCGCCGATCATCGAGCAGCCGCCGAGAAGGGCGATCGCCGCGAGGGCCATACCGATACGCTTCATTGCTTCACGTCTCCTTCGACCCTGATCTGATTCGATCGAACCAGATCAGGCTCGCTTTCCTTTGTGGTCGCATGATTTGCCGAAAACCGGTTCCCACTTTTCGGATCATGCTTACGATTATGGCGCCGGCGCCGGAGCCGGTGCGGTCTGGCCCTGATCCACGCCGAGCGAGCCGGCCATCTGGCCGGCGCGGGTGCGGATCGATTCCGGGACCTTCTGATCCTTGGCCATCGCGGCGAAAAGGCGCGCGGCGTCCTTGGGCTGGTTGAGCTTCAGATGCGCAAGAGCGCTCATCTCGCCGGCGCTTCCGAACCAGGGATTGCCGGCCACCGCAAGAGGCCGGAGCCGGTCGATCACCGTGCGCGGCGGAAGCTTGTCGAACTCGAGAGCGGTCATCCGGACGGTGGCGAGATCGCGATAGGGCGCTGCGAGATCCTTGCCGTCGGCGACGGCCTTGAAGCTGGCGACAGCGCCGGCGATGTCGTTCGCCTCGATCGCCATGTCCGCCTTGGTGAGAAGGGCCGCGGCCCGGTAGCCGGGGCTGTCGCTCTTCGCGAGCGAGTCGAGCTTCGGGGTCGCGGCGGCCTTGTTGCGCGCGGCGATGTCCTCGAAGGCGGAGATGAGATCGGCGCCGCGCTTCGCCGATTCCATCTCCTTCTGGTTCTGCCACCAGAAGAAGCCGGCGATCGCCGCGAGCAGGAGCACGACCCCGGCAATGCCGAGCTTGCCGTAGCGCTGCCAATGGGTTTTGAGCTGATCGCGGCGGAGCTCCTCGTCCACCTCGCGATAGAAGGCCTCATTGTCTTTGGGCGTGATCGCCAAAATCGTCTCCGTATCCTGGCCTGCGCCACATGCCTCCATCCTCCATGGAAATGATACCGAGGATGAACGGGGGAAAGCGCCGGGGGCCCTCCTCTAAACGCGGGACGCCCACCACTCAATATAAGATGTAAAAGCTGCCGCTCGCGCTCACTTCTTCGGGCGGTAGATCTGCTCCTCGCCGGGGAAGGCGCGGCTTCGCACCTCGCCGGCATAGGTCGAGGCGGCGCTTTCGATCCGGGCGGCGAGATCGTCGTAGCGCTTCACGAAGCGCGGAGTCCGCTCGAACAGGCCGAGCATGTCCTCGGTGACCAGGACCTGGCCGTCGCAGCTCGGCGAGGCGCCGATCCCGATGGTCGGACAGGCGACAGATGCGGTCGCCTCGGCGGCGATCTGCTCCATCACGCCTTCGAGGACGAGGAGGAAGGCGCCGGCCGAGTCGACCGCTCGGGCGTCGGCGAGGATCTTCTTCGCCTCGGCCTCGTCGCGGCCGCGCGCTCCGTAACCGCCCAAAGCGTTCACCGCCTGGGGGGTGAGCCCGACATGGCCGATCACCGGGATTCCGCGCGCGGTGAGGAAGGCGATGGTCGGCGCCATCGCCTCGCCGCCCTCGAGCTTGACCGCGGCGGCGCCGGTTTCCTTGAGGATCCGCGAGGCGCTGGCGAAGGCCTGCTCGGGGCTCGCTTCATAGGCGCCGAACGGCATGTCGACCGCGACCAGAGCGTGCCAAGAGCCGCGGACGACCGCGGCGCCGTGGGCGCACATCATCTCCATCGTGACCGGGACGGTGGAGGGCAGGCCGTAAATGACCTGGCCGAGGCTGTCGCCGACCAGGAGAAGGTCGCAATGCGGATCGAGCAATTGCGCCATCCGCGCGGTGTAGGCGGTGAGCATGACGATCGGATCGCCGCCCTTCATCGCCTTCAGCTTCGGGACGGTCAGCCGCTTCATCGGCGAAGGCACCGGATTGGCGCGGCTGGTCGAGGTGTCGAGCGAGTGGGTGACGGACATTGGCGCCTATTAGCGCGGCGGGCGGGTTGGAGCCAGCATCGCGGACCCTGCACCGCATCGCGCGCGACGTTGACGAGCGAGCTCAAGCGGTGAGACCCGATGGGATGAGCGACTGGCCATCGGTCGGCCGGACAGCTACGCTTCTGATATTGGGCAGAAAAGGGGGAAGTCCGGGATGGGCAGGCTATCCGCGATCATTTTGGCGATGGCCGCGTTCGGTGCGGTCGCCGACGCTCAGGCAACGCCCCGCCCCGAGGAAAGGCGCATCTTCGAGACACAGGCCGGAATCCGCGACGTGCAGGAAGACGGCGAGGACAATGTCTATCTTCATCTCTGGCCGCGGCACATGCGCTTTCGCCTGGCGGTCGAATCCCTGCAAAAGCGAGGGGAGCTTCTGGCCCTGATCGAGGAGTCGGCTCTCGCGGGCCGTTCGATCAGAATACGCTATGATGGCACCGAGGGCCGGTTCGTGCCGCTCATCGAATTGATCGACTACCCCGCCTGCGCCTTCATTTTCGATGATCGCGTGTTCGCGGCGGCGAAACCATGCGGGTCCGAGACCTTCACCGGCTCACCTTCGGGTGAGGCAGCACTTGGCCTCAGCTTCGCGCATCTCGACGCCGGCCATTACGCGACCGCAAAGGATTGGGCGGAGCGAAGCGTCGGCGCGGAGCTCGAGAGGCTGAAACTCTATGCCCGCGCCAGTGCCACCGAGAGCCTTGGGGCGCTGGCAGTCCCTGGGAGCGAGGCGGCGGATCGTTTGCTGATCTCGGCTCTGGCCGATTATCGCAGGCTCGCAGCGCTCGACCCGCAGAATGACGATTTGCAGTTCGACATCGGCGGTCTGCTCGAGCAGCTCGGCGCGTATCGGGAAGCGCGTGCGCATTATGAGAGTTTGCTTTCACGTTTTCCGGACGAGGAATTCAGTGTCAGGATCCGGCTGGGCGCGCTGAGACGCCAGCAGGGAGAATATGAGCGCGCCCTGGACGAGCTCGACCGGCTCGTCGCCAGCCTCGGCCCTCAGGAGGGCATGAAATACGATTATCACAGGGGCTGGACATTGCTGCTTCTCAACAGGTTCGAAGACGCGGTGAAAACGCTCGACCGGGGGCTCGAATATCAGCCCGATTATGCCTTCGCATTCGAGATGAGATCGTGCGCGCATGCGGGCCTCGGCCAACTCGACAAGGCGGTAGCGGACATGGAGAAATCGACTCGGCTGCTGTCGGAAATGCCGAACGCAGCGGACTCGCAATATATACAGGGCCAGCTTCGACAGCAGGCAAAGGCGCTGACGACGCTCAGGCAAGGCATTGCGGACGGAGGGAAGCCGATCCTGAACCTTTGCAAAGAGTCGAACCGCCAATGGGAGGAGCCGCGAGTGCGAAGCCCGCTCCTGCCCGCTGCCTAAGCGAACTGCATCAGAACCAAGCCGGCGGCCAGCGCCAGTGCCGCGACCAGGCGGCGGCGGCCGAAGCTTTCGCCGAGGAAGAGACTGCCCATCAGGGCGGCGAAGACGACCGAGGTCTCGCGCAAGGCGGAGACCTTGGCCGTTTCCATCAGCGAGAATGCGTAGAGGGCGGCGCCGAATGAGAAGATGGAGAGCGCTCCCGCCGCGACCCCATAGCGCCATTTCATCGCCACCGCTGACGCCAGCGCATGGCGGCGGAACAGCAGGGCTGCGGCGGTGATCAGGATCCAGTCGAGAAGGAACAGCCAGACGATGAAAGTGAAGGGATCGGGGGCGAGGCGGACTCCGCGCGAGTCCGCCGCATTATAGAGAGACACGCCGACCGCAGTCGCGGCCGCCCAGCCCAGGGCGGCGCGGTCGGGATGATCGCGGAGGCGGACGCCTTTGGGCGGCAGAGCGAAGGCGCCGACCGCGGCGCTGGCGGCGAGGAGGCCGAGCCAAGCCAAAGGCTCGAGATGCTCGCGGAGAAGGAACATGGCGGTGAAGGCGGTGAGCAAGGGCGCGGCGCCGCGCATGACCGGGAAGACGAGCGACAGGTCACCGCGGCCGAGCGCCTTCACCAGGCAGAGCTGGTAGAAGAAGTGGAATGGCAGGGTGAAAGCGAGCGCCGCCGCGGTCTCGGCATTGGGCGTGGGCACGAAGAAAGCGGCGGGAAGGATCAGGATCGCGGCGCTGGCCGAGAGAATTGCCCGACCGACCAATATGTCGTCGCCCATTTTCACCGACATGTTGGCGGCGGCGAGGGTCACGGCCGAGAAGATGCCCAGGCAGATGGCGAGCAGGCTTGAGCTCACCCGGCTTCGGCCTCGGCGAGTATCCAGTCGCGGAAGGCGCTCATCGCCCCGGTCGGGGCCTTCGACTTGAGGCGGGTCAGCCAATAGGCGCCGGTATCGATCTCCGCCGCGAAGGGGCGGACGAGAACGCCTTCGGTAAGCTCGCGCTCGAACATCGAGGACGGGGCGAGCGCGACCCCGGCGCCCTGCATCGCCGCCTCGATCATCACCCAGGACGAATCGAAGACGGGACCGCGAACCGCGGGCGAAGGCGTGCCGGCGGCCCGGAACCAGTCTGGCCAGTCGTCGGCGCGGTAGGAGCGGAGCAATGTCTCGCGGCCGAGATCGGCGGGTTCGGACAGGCGCTCGGCCATGGCCGGAATGCAGAGCGGCGTCAGAGGCGCCGCGAACAGGCGCTCGGCGAGGATCCCGTGCCAGGCGCCGTCCCCGAAACGGATCGCGAAATCGAGCCCCTCGGCGGCGATGTCGACCCGGTTGTTGTTGGTCGAGAGACGCAGATCGACGAAGGGGTGAGCGGCCTGGAAAGCGGCGAGGCGCGGAAGCAGCCAGCCGACCGCGAAGGTGCCGACCGACCCGACCGCGAGAACCTCGCGGACCACGCCGGCGTCGAAGCGCTGGAGAAGCTCAGCGATCCGATCGAAGCTGTCGCGAAGGACCGGGAGGAGGGCCTGGCCTTCGTCGGTGAGGGCAAGGCCGCGGGGAAGCCGGCGGAACAGGCTCGCGCCCAGCCTCTCCTCGAGCGCCTTGACCTGGTGGCTGAGGGCGGCGGGGGTCACGCACAATTCGATCGCCGCGCGGGTGAAGCTTTCATGGCGCGCGGCGGCCTCGAAGGCGCGCAAGGCGTTGAGCGGGAGATAGGGCCGGATCACCGCTGGAAGATCCCTCCTTGTCGCATTGCCGATCGCAAAAAGCCGGTATCCACCTTCTTGCGCAATGCTTCTTTCCTTAGATTTTCTAATCCCAGCGTCGAGCTATCATCGTTTGCGGGCGGGCGCCATGGCGGGCAGTTTGCAGCCATCCGACGGAGATGATGAGATGGAAAAATACAGGATTTCCGCCGCTTTCTGCCTGTTCGCTGGCGTGACCGGAACGCTTGCCGCGCAAAGCGGGGGAGCACCACCGGAGCGCGTCGAAGCGGGCGCGCCGTTCCGGATTGCCGACAATCTCTATCATGTCGGGGCGAGCGACAGCGCCGTCTATCTGATCGTCGGGAGGGACGGGATGATCCTTCTCGACGGCGGATTCGCGGACGATTCCGAGGCCGTGCTGGCGAATGTCGAAGCGCTGGGATTCGATCCGCGGCGGATCCGCACCCTCCTCAACAGCCAGGCGCATCAGGACCATGCCGGCGGTCTCGCGGCGATCAAGGCGCGCACCGGGGCGCGGATGCTGGCGTCCGCGGGCGACAAGGCGCTGCTCGAGCGCGGCGGGACCGGGGATTTCGCGTTCGGAGACCGGCTGACCTATCCGGCCGTGAAGGTCGACCGGGTGGTCATGGACGGTGAGACCGTGTCGGTGGGCGGCGCGGCGGTGACCGCGCACCTGACTCCGGGCCATTCGAAGGGGTGCACGAGCTGGTCGATGAAGGCCCGGGACGGGGGGCGGACCTACGATGCCCTGTTCGTCTGCGGGGCGAGCGCGCCGGGTTACCGGCTGGTCGGGAATGCGGATTACCCGGGGGTGATGGCGGATTTTCGAGCCTCGTTCGCCAAGTGGTGGGCGCTCAAGTGCGAGATCTTTCTCGGCGCGCACGGCTCCTATTTCGGGATCGAGGAGAAAAGGGCGCGGATGGGGGCTGGGCGGACGAATCCGTTCGTCGATCCGGCGGGGTGCCGGCGGTTTTTGGCCGAGGCGGAGAGGGGGATCGAGGCTCAGGCGCGGGAGCAGGCGGCGGGGAAGTAGGCTGAGCCAGATGGTGCCTGTTCTCCGGCGAAAGCCGGAGTCCAGTTTCAGCTTTCGGCGCTCGCGTTGACCGTCCGACTGGACCCCGGCTTCCGCCGGGGAACACGCCGAGCTCGCTCAATTGCAGAGCAGAAATTCCGGCGTGGGAACCCCCTCACCCTACCCTCTCCCCGCCGGGGAGAGGGGGATTGCGCGCTCACTCAAGCCGCGGTCCATCCTCCATCCATCGACAGGTTGGCGCCGGTGATCGAGGCGGCTTCGTCCTTGCAGAGGAAGAGGACCAAAGCGGCGACCTGGTCGACGGTGACGAACTTCTTGGTCGGCTGGGCGGCGAGCATGACGTCGTTGATCACCTGGTCGCGGGTCAGGCCGCGCGATTGCATCGTGTCGGGGATCTGGTTCTCGACCAGGCTGGTCCAGACATAGCCGGGGCTGATGCAGTTGACCGTCACGCCGCTGGTCGCGGCCTCGAGCGCCACCGTCTTGGTGAGTCCGGCGATTCCGTGCTTGGCGGCGACATAGGCCGACTTGTTCGGGCTCGCGACGAGGCTGTGGGCGGAGGCGGTGTTGACGATCCGGCCCCAGCCTTTCGACTTCATTCCCGGAAGCGCGTGGCGGATGCAGTGGAAGGCGGCGCTGAGGTTGAGAGCGATGACCAGGTCCCATTTCTCGACGGGGAACTGATCGACCGGGGCGACATGCTGGGTGCCGGCATTGTTGACGAGGATGTCGATGCCGCCCAGCGCCTGGGCGGCCTCGGCGAACATCGTTTCGATCTCTTTCGGCCTGGTGAGATCGGCACCACTGTAGAGGGCACGGCCGCCGCTCGCCTCTTCGAGCGCCTTGCGGATCGACTCGATCTCCGCCGCGTCGCCGAAGCCGTTGAGGACGATGTTCGCGCCCTCTCCGGCCAAGGCGCGCGCGACGGCAAGGCCGATGCCCGAGGTCGAGCCGGTGACGAGTGCGGTCTTGCCCTTGAGCTGCATCTGGCGCCTTCCCCCTTTGGATGTGACCGCCCCTTTCCGGCCCGCGCCGCCATTTTGCAACCACCGGCGTCGCGGCGCATTGTCGGTTCTACAGGTTCAGGGAGACAGGCGATGCGGCTGGGCGACGAACAGGAAAGCGTGAATTTCGAGGATCGCAGCGGCCAGAGCGGCGGCTTCGGATTCGGCGGCGGAGGCGGAATGGGCGGCGGGCTCGGCCTGATCCTCAGCCTGGTGGCGAGCCGGTTCGGGATCGTCGGCGTGCTCGTGCTCATGCTCGGCTATTGCGCGCTCAGCACGCTCGGCGGAGGCGGGGGAACGCCTTCGCCAGTGCAGAGCGGACAGCCGGCGGCGAATACGAAGGTGGATCCGGCGACCCGAACCCTCGTCCTTCGAGTGCTCGGCTCGACCGAGCGGCGCTGGACGGAGCTGTTCGCGGCGCAGGGCAGCCAGTATCAGCCCACCACGCTCGTCTTCTACAATCAGACCAATTCGTCGGGCTGCGGCATCGCCCAGTCGGCGATGGGGCCCTTCTATTGCCCGACCGACCAGAGGATCTATCTCGACACCAGCTTCTTCGACGAGCTCCAGACCCGGTTCGGAGCGGCCGGCGATTTCGCACAGGCCTATGTGATCGCGCATGAGGTCGGCCATCATATCCAGGGCCTGACCGGAGTCCTCGACCAGGCCCGGGCGGCGCAGAGCCGAAGCTCGTCGAGGGACGGCAACGCCGTTCAGGTGCGGGTCGAGCTCCAGGCCGATTGCTATGCCGGCGTGTGGGCGGCGAACGACCGCAATCTGATGGAGCCGGGCGACCTCGAGGAAGGTCTTCGGGCCGCGCGGGCGATCGGCGACGATACGCTCCAGCGCCAGAGCCAGGGCCGGGTGGTCCCGGAAAGCTTCACCCACGGAAGCGCGGAACAGAGGATGCAGTGGCTGAAGCGCGGGCTCGAGAGCGGAGATCCGAAGGCCTGCGATACGTTCAGCGCGGCGATCTGATTTTGGGATGGAGGGGTTCCACGGCGCGCGTCGGGGGTTCCCGGCCAAATGAAGGGCCTTCATCTCCCGGACATGTGAACTGCTTTAGCCCCGGACGCTGAGGGCAGACCCTGGGGGGAAAACCGCGCGGGGCGAGACCGCGATGAAGCAGCTGAGCCGCGAGAATAAGGAGCGCGCCGCCTCCGCCGCCGGGGTTGCGATCTTCCATGCCCTGCTCGGCTGGGCCTTCTTCACCAGCCTGGGATTCGAGTTTCCCACGGCGGTGGACGAGGGATTGAAGATGTTCGACGTGGTCGAGCCGCCCCCTCCCCCGCTTTCCACGCCGGCGCGGCCGGACCGCGAGAAGAAGGCCCGACGCGCCAAACCCAGGGATGCCGAAGGCGCGGCCTCTCCCGCCAACCTCAAAAACACCCCCACCGAGATCGTCGCTCCGGAGCCCAAGATCCCGGTGCCGCCGCCGATTCCGGCCGGGCCGATCGCCGGCAAGGGCAGCGTCGAAGCCGCGGGCGCGGCCCAAGTCCCGGGGCCCGGAACCGGCCGGGGCGGCCAGGGCGTCGGGCTGGGCAGCGGGACCCAGGGCACCGGAACCGGCGGCGGAGGCGGCGGCGGGCTCGGAACGCGCGCTCGCTACCTCAGCGGCCGGATCATGGATTCGGACTATCCGCGAGCCGCGCTCGAGGCGGGCAAGAGCGGGATCGTGCATTTGAGCTTCACCGTCGCCCCGACCGGCCGGGTGAGCGCGTGCAGGGTGACCCGATCGAGCGGAAGCCGGGCGCTCGACGAGACGACGTGCAGGCTGATCATGCAGCGCTTCCGCTACCGGCCGGCGCGCGACGGGGCCGGCAGGCCCGTGGCCGACACCGTCCGGGGCGAGCATGTCTGGGAGCTCGGCCCCGAGCCTCCGCCGACCTATTACGATCCCGAGGAGGAGTAGGCCGGAAGTGGCCCCTCCACTGCAGTTGACCGCGCTGACGCGCGGTCGCCTTCGGCCCGTGCGGTCCCCATGGTCAGGCCGCCGTGCCCCCAGCACGGCTGCGGATTGCCGGGGGCAATCCGCACCTGACCATCCTCGAAATCGAGGGGAGGAACATTAAGAACGCAGGAAACGCCGGATCCATTCGCCGACGCGGGCGCGGTCGTTGGGCTCGTCGAGCGAGGCCAGGGCTGTGTCCACATTCGGCAGGCGGGCGCGGCGGTACTCGATCAGCGCCCGGGCGAAGGCCGGCTCCCATTCCGGATGGCCCTGGAAGGAGATTGCCGGCTGGTCGTCATAGGCGAGCAGGCCGAACGGGCTGAACCTGTTGGCGGCGAGGATCCGCGAGGCGGGCGGCTGGACGACGATCTGGTCCTGGTGTGAGACCGGAATAGCGAAACTTTGAACGTCGTCCATCCAAAGCGCGCGCTCGGCGACGTCGTAGCTCTGGAGGCCGATTCCCCAGCCGCGCTCCGATTTCTCGACCCGGCCTCCGAAAGCCTCGGCCATGATCTGGTGGCCGAAGCAGAGTCCCACCAGCTTCGCCTTGCCCCTGGCCCCGGCGAGGAAGGCCTTGAGCGGGGGGATCCAGGCATGAGGCTCGTAAACGCCGGCGGGGGATCCCGTGATCAGATAAGCATCATGCGCGTCGGGAGCGGCGGGCAGAGCGCCCGCCGCGACGTCGAAGCTCTCCGTCTCGAAGCCCGGCCCGAGCATCGCCGACATCATCGCCGGATAGGCGCCGAAGCGCTGCACGAGCGGATCGGGCGGAGCGCCGGTCTCGAGGATTCCGACCTTCATGACGCCGACTTAGGCGTTGGTGACGGCCAGAGGAAGATGACAGACGAGCCGGAGGTCCGGGCTGCCCCGAAGCGCGCCGCTGGTCAGCGCGCGCGGAAGATCACCTTGCCCCGCCGGCTGACGAGCAGCTTCCGGAAGGTCACCGGGTGGAAATAGGCTTCGACCCGGTCTCCCTGCGGAGTCGCTCCGTAGACCTCGTAGCAGCCGCCATCGATCTTGGTCCGGCGCACTTTCCAGCCCTGGCGAGTCAGGGTCCGGACGAGCTGATCCTGGCTTCGCCAGCCCGATTGCGGGCCGGAATTGCACGTCATCGCGCCGGTGGCGCTTGCCGGCGCGGCGGCCAGGCCCGCGGCGGCGGCCAGAACCAGAGCGGGGATAAGGAGCTTCGTCATTGTCTTTCCTTCGGTCAGGCGGTTGAACCAGCGGAACGTCCGAACCCGACCAGTCGGGCGATCCGATAAGCTTCGAGAAATGCGAGCGGCGCGAATTGAACGAGCGCCTCGCCGATGGAATCGTGCACCAGGATCCAATGGACCAGGGTGAGCAGGGCCGCCGGGTAAGCGAGCCGCTGGAGCCTCTTCCATCCGGCTTTCAACATGCGCATCGACGCGTCGTTGCTCGTGAGTGCCGGCGGAAGAAGCAGAAGCAGCGCGAGCCACCCGGTCCAGATGCCCGGCGAGCCGAGCTCGGCAAGCATGTTGGAGACGGTTTCCATCTCCCCGACGTAAAATGCGAGATGGAGCAGGGCGTAGCAGAAGGCGGCAACTCCGAACGATCGCCGGCGGCGGACGAGCCAAATGAGGAGGCCCGACCGCGGCAGGAGCAAGGACAAGGGAGTCAGCGCCAAAGCGACGATGATCAGCCGAGCGGCCCATTCACCGGACGGCGCCACCATATCGTCGGGCCAGAGACCCTCGGCGAAAAAGCGCGCGAGCAGCCAGGCGGCGGGAACGGCGAGGACGGCCCACAACAGGGGCTTGCGCTCGATCATCGAGCGCGCGCGAGGCCCGGGCGACGTGACCTCGCGGGTTCGGGACGGAATATCGCCGGGCGCCGGCAACGCAGCTAGAGCGATGCCGGCGCAACGGGGCAAGAGGACAGCGATAAGCCTCCCGTCAAAACCGGAACCTCAGGCTTCCGCGCGCGGTGATCGGTGCGCCGGTGCTGATATTGTTGTCGTTGTGCGCGGTCGGGAAATAGCTGTCGTCGAGCAGATTCTCGACGTTGATCTGAGCCTCGATCCCATCGGTGACCCTGAAGAACACAGCGGCGTCGATCCGCGTGTAGGACGGCAGCACGACCGCGTTGCTGATCGAGGCAAAGCTTCGCGACTGGTGGTGGATGCCGATTCCGGCGCCGAAACGCGGGCTGAAATCGTATCGTGTCCAGAGCGATGCTTGATGCCTGGGTACCTGCGCAACGCCGCGGCCGGCCGGGGCCGCACTGGTCGTTTCGCTGATCTCGGCGTCCTGGAGCGCATAGCCGAAGCTGAGCCGCCATTCGGGGCTGAGCTGGCCGACCGCCTCCAGCTCCAGGCCGCGGCTGCGCTGCTCGCCAGTCGCCACGATCGTTCCCGGAGCGGCGCCGGGAGCGCGCGTATTGGCACGGTCGAGCCGGTAGACGGCGGCCGACAGGAGGAGATCCTGGCGGGGCTGCCATTTGACGCCCAGCTCGTAATTGTCGAACCGCTCAGGCTCCAGATTGGCGCCGGTCACGTCGAGCGAATTGAACTGGTCGCCCGACTGGGGAAGATAGGAGCGGCTGAAGCTCGCATAGAGCGACACTTGCTGAGCCGGGTGAAAGATCAGGCCGAGGCGCGGCGACCACAGATTGTCGATTCGCTCGGTGGCGACCCCGCTGATGAAGTCGCGAACGTCGATCTTGAAACGGTCGTAGCGAAGGCCGGCGATGATCTCGACCGGGCCGATCTCGACCTGGTCCTGGACATAGAATGCCAGGATGTCGGCATCGCTCTGCGTCGAGCGCTGCCCGGTTCCCGCGCGGAAGGTGATCGGCGGAACCGCGATCGGGTCGGCGAGGTTGATCGTCGCTCGCCGCGGGCTTCCGGCGAGCGTGTCGAAGAAGCCGTTGAGCCGCTGGTTGCCGGTGTCCTGTTTTCCATATTCGAACCCGGCAAGGAAAGCATGCCGAGCAGCCCCGGTGGAGACCCGCCACACGAGGTCGTTCTGGCTGAACAGATTCTCGCGCTGGAAGGAATCGAAATAAGCCTCGATTCCCACCTGGCGGGCGCCGGCGGCATTGGTCGTAACCGTGGTCGCGGCGAAGGCGTTGCGATAGAATTTGTCATAGTCGGCGTAGAGGAGCCGACTGACCAGAATAAGGTCGGGCGTGAAGCTGTGCTCGACCGTCCCCCGCAATATGTGGCCCTCGAACCCGAGCTCATTGACGCCCGGAACTCCGAAGAAGGCATCTCGGAATCCGCGGAGCGGACCTGCCGGATCGGCGATGGACCCCGGGCGCGCGGAGGGAATGCCGCGATCGACCACCCGCTCGTCGTCGACATATTCCCAGGATAGATTGATTCCCGTGTCGGCGCCGGGTCGGAAGCGGAGCGTGGGATTGAGGGCGAACAGGCGGCCGTCGAAGAAATCGCGGTGATTGCCGAACTCCTCGTAGACGGCGTTGAGCCGGGCCGCGACGTCATCGGACAAAGGCTGGTTGATGTCCGCATCGACGTACCAGGCGCCGAACGTGTCGACCGAAGCGCTTCCCCCGATCGAGGATTCGAAGAGCGGGGTCTTGGTGACGCGGTTGACCACACCGCCGCCGCCGCCGCGGCCGAAGATCATCGCATTGGGCCCGCGAAGCACCTCGACCCGCTGCAGGTTGTAGAGCGGCCGGTAATATTGGATGTCATCGCGGAGGCCGTCGACGAAGAAATCGGCAGTGCTGTTGTTGCCACGGATCGTGATCTGGTCGCGATGCCCCTCGCCCTGGCCGATCATCGTTCCGGGGACGTAGCGAAGCACGTCGCCGATCGAGCGCATCGCCTGGTCGTCGATCTGGCGCTCGGTAACGACGCTCACTGCCTGCGGAATGTCGATCAAGGGGGTTTCGGTCCGGGTCGCCGAGGTCGTCGACTCCTCGCCATATTTGTCGCGGGTGCCGATGACGGTGATCGTGCTCCGGTCCGACCCGGATTCGCCCGCGACGTCGGCCGCATCGGAGGCCATGTCGGCGCTGACGTCATCCGCAACGTCGGCGGCGAAGGCGGGGGAGAGGGAGGCAATGGAAAAAGCGAGAACGGAAACCTGACGAAACACTCTGTGACCCCTTCATGCGCATGTTTGCGCTGCGGCTGGCCTAGCTTTGTTGCGAATTGTTCGCAATAGCATTTTGGCACGGATGGCGGCGGCTTTGTGCGAGTGAATATCAATAGCGCACGAGCGGGTAGGGCGATGGCTGGGCGGCCGGTCCGGCTGCTGGTAGGCAGGCACCATGGGTGCCCGAGAGCCGACCTATTTCGAGAGCGAGGCGGATTTCCGGCGATGGCTCGAGCGCGAGCACGGCACGGCGGCCGAGCTGCTCGTGGGCTTCCACAAGAAGAAAACGGGCCTGCCCTCGATCGACTGGCCGCAGGCGCGCGACCAGGCGCTCTGCTTCGGCTGGATCGACGGCGTTCGGAAATCGCTCGGCGACAGCGCCTACACGATCCGGTTCACGCCGAGGCGCAAGGGCAGCATCTGGAGCCGGGTCAATATCGAGCGTTTCAAGGCGCTGAAGGCGGCCGGGCAAGTGACCGAGCCGGGCGAGCTTGCCTATGAGGAAGGCAAGGAGCGGACCGACCATTATGCCTATGAGAATGAGGAGCGGTCGCTTTCGGCGGAGGAGGAAAAGGCCTTCCGCGCGAACGAGGCGGCCTGGAAGGATTTCGAGAGGCGGCCGGCGAGCTATCGCAAGAGGATGCTGTTCTGGATCACCAGCGCGAAGCGGTCCGAGACGAGGGCGAAGAGGCTTGCGACCCTGATCGCCGACAGCGCGGCGGGAAGGGAGGTTGGGGGGACCTGAGGACCCCACAGGCCGTCATCCTGGCTGACCGCCCCTACAGGCCGTCACCCTGAACTTGTTTCAGGGTCCAATTGGTCACCTCTCGTGCGGCGGCGAACTGGATGCTGAAACAAGTTCAGCATGACGGTTAGGCCTTGGCTTTCATCCGCTCCGCCACCGCCATGATCCGGGCCTGGCGGTCGGGGGCTGCTCGGCGGGTCTGGGCGCGGACGAAGGCGGTGAGCTCGGGCCCGGCCTTTTCGGGGCTTCCGCTGTCGAAAGGCGGAGCGGGATCATATTCGAGGGCGAGCTGAACCGCTTTGGCGAACTCCTCGCCGCGGATCGCGGCCGTCAGTGCTAGGCCGAAATCAATTCCGGCGGTGACTCCGCCGCCGGTGATGCGGTTGCCATCGAAAACGAGGCGCTCCTCGACAAGCTCGGCGCCGAACAGCGGCAGATATTCGCGCCATGCCCAATGGCTGGTCGCGCGATAGCCCTCGAGCAGGCCGGCCGCGGCGAGGATGAGCGAGCCGGTGCAGACGCTGGTCACCCACCTGGCGTCGGCCGCGACCGCTTTGATCCAGGCCAGCGCCTGCTCGTCCTCCATCATTTCGATGCTTCCGGGGCCGCCGGGAATGCAGATAATGTCGGCAGCGGCTACTTCGCCGAAGGTGGCGGTCGGGAGGATCGAGAAGCCGCAATCGGTTGGGACAGGGGCCTTGTCCTTCCAGACCAGGTCGATCTTCGAGTTGCCGAGCCGGGCGAGGAACTGGGCCGGGCCGGTGAGGTCGAGCTGGGTGACGTTCGGGTAGAGGAGGAAGGCGATCGAGACGGGTTCGGGCATTGTCTTTTCTCCTCACCGTTCGGGCTGAGCCTGTCGAAGCCCATTCCTTCATTTTCAGCCAAGAGAGAAAGGTAAGGGCTTCGACAAGCTCAGCCCGAACGGATTGTATCAATCCCGCCTTTCGATGCGCAGCGGCAATCCGCCCTTGGGCCGGAGCGTGACCATTCCGGAGGTCTGGACGAGGCGCCCGGGCATCGGGGCGAAGCGCCAGTGCGCGATCCAGTGGGACAATATGGTCAGCGCCTCGAACTGGGCGAAGCGGGCGCCGACGCAGGTGCGCGGGCCGGCGCCGAAGGGGAGATATTGGAAGCGGTGGCGATCGGCCTTGGCCTCGGGGAGGAAGCGGTCCGGATCGAAGGCGTCGGCATCGTCCCAGAGGTTGCGGTGGCGATGGAGAAGCCAGGGCCAGATCGAGACGATGTCGCCGGGGAGTATCTCGTGCTCGCCGAGCGAGTCCGCGGCGACGGCCTCGCGGTCGAAGCGCGGCACCGGCGGATAGACCCGCATCGATTCCTCGAGGATCCGGCGGAGCAAGGGCAGGCGCTCGGGAAGATCGGAATCGTCCTCGCCGGCGCCGAGCGCGGCGCGCGCCTCGGCCGCGGCCTCCTCCTGCAGATCGGGCAGCTCGGAGAGGAGGAAGAGGGTCCAGGTGATCGCGTTCGACGTGGTCTCGTGGCCGGCGAGATAGAAGGTCGCGGCATTGTCGACGGCGAGGTCGTGCGCCTCGGCCGGCTCGAATCGGGCGTTGAGGGCTGCGATCAATTTGTCGAGGAAATCGCCCTGGCCGCCCTTCCCCTCGGCGATCCTCTCCTCGACCAGGCGAGCGAGCGTCGTCCGCAGATATTGCTGGCCCTTATGCGCGCGGCGGCCGCGCAGGCTCCACGGCACGAGCGGCGCGCCGAGCATGATCTGGAGCCGCGCCTCGCTGACGCCTTCGAGCGCCGCGCTGATATGGGCCATCGCCTCGGTGGTGATCAGCCGCGGATCGCCGCCGAACAGGCTGTCGGCGATCACCCGCATCGTCGTCGCGGTCGCCTGCTCGGCCATGTCGGTGGTCGAGGGCTGCCAGCCGTGCATCGCCAGCCGCGCGGCTCGGGCGAAGGAGGGGACGAGCGCATCGACCGCGGCCGGCACGAAGCTTGCGGACACGATCTTCCTCTGCTCGCGCCAGAGAGCGCCGTCGGCGCTGAGCAGGCCCCGGCCGACCGTGCGCTCGAGCAGCTTCTTGACCAGGCCCGGCTTCTGATAATTGGCGGCATTGTCGAGCAGGACGCGCTGGACGCTGTCGGGATCGAGCGGGATGTGGACCCGGTAGCCGAGGACGTTGCGGCGGATGTGAGACTGGTGGAACGCGCCCTCCGACCAGCCGTAGACCGCGGTCCGGGCGCGCTCTCCGAAGAAGCCGCGCCAGACCGCCACGGGCTCGCCGCGCGGCGGGTGGGGCGGGACGTAGCGTGAGACGGGCGCGTGCATGCGCTGCTTCTACATCGAATTCGCGTGGGGAGCAGCACCCGTGAAGCACGTCATTCCAGCGGAGTCGAAGACGGGCGTAGCCCAACCTGGAATCTCATTTCCCTTTTCGGAGCCAGCAAAGAACAAGTGAGATTCCAGCGTTCGCTGGAATGACGGGGGCTATTCGGCAGCGAGCAGGCGCTCGGCGCCGCCGAGGTCGACGCTGACCAGGCGGCTGATGCCTTTCTCGACCATCGTCACTCCGAACAGGCGGTGCATGCGGCTCATCGTCACCGCATTGTGGGTGACGATGAGGTAGCGCGTGTCGGTCTCGTTCGTCATCCGGTCGAGCAGGTCGCAGAAGCGCTCGATGTTCGCGTCGTCGAGCGGCGCGTCGACCTCGTCCAATACGCAGATCGGCGCCGGATTGGTCAGGAACAGAGCGAAGATGAGGGCGATGGCGGTAAGCGCCTGCTCGCCGCCGGACAGCAGGGTGAGGGTCGAGAGGCGCTTGCCCGGGGGCTGGGCCATGATCTCGAGCCCGGCCTCGAGAGGATCGTCGGATTCGATCAGCTCGAGATGGGCCTGGCCGCCCTCGAACAGGGTGGTGAAGAGGCTTCGGAAATGGCGGTCGACCGTCTCGAAGGCGGAGAGCAGGCGCACCCGCCCTTCCCTGTTCAGGCTTCCGATCGAGCCTCGAAGCCGGTTGATTGCGAGGCCCAGCTCCTCGCGCTCGGACTGGCTGGTGGTCCGGCTCTCCTCGAGCTCCTGAAGCTCGCGCTCGGCGACGAGGTTGACCGGGCCGATCCGCTCCCGCTCGGCCATCATCCGGTCGTGGCGGGCCGATTCCTCGGCGGCCGGCTGGATACCGGTTTCGTCGAATCCGACCTTCTCGGGAAGAACGGGCGGCGGGCATTCGAAGCGCTCGCCCGAGATCCGGCCCATCTCGATCCTCCGGCTCTCCTGATTCTCGTGGCGGGCGGCGGCTCCGGCCCGTGCCTCGCGAGCGGTCGCGAGCGCCTCGCCCACCTCGGCAAGGCGCGCCTCGGTCTCGCGGAGAACGTTCTCGCCCTCGCGCTCGGCGGCGGCGGCGGCTTCGGCGGCGGTACCGGCCTCGGCGACCTCGGCCTCGACCGCCTCGATCCGGCCGGCAAGCTCGTCGGGCGCGTCGGCGAGGCGATCGGCTTCGGCCTCGGCTTCGGCGATCCGGCGTCCGAGATCCTCGTGGCGGGCGACGGCATCGGCGGATCGGACCAGCCAATCCTCCTTTTCTTTTGCGGCGGCCTCGGCGCGCTGCTTGTCGGCGCTGATCGCCCGCGCCTGGGTGGCGGCCTCGGCCCGGACCTCGGCCAACGCCTGCTGGGCGGCCTCGGCGATCGAGCGAAGCCCGGCAACCCGGTATTCGGTCAGCGACGCATCGGGAAGCGAGCCGGCGGCGGCCTCCGCCTGCGAGAGAGCGGAGCGGGCCTCGGCCACGTCCTCCCCCGCCTGGGCGGCCCGCTCGGCAAGTCCGGTGCGGCGAAGCTCGAGCCGCTCGATCTCGACCGCGGCGCTGTCCTCGGCGCGCGCGGCCTCGCGGATCGCGGCGCCGGCCTCGGCCTCGGCCCGGCGGGCGGCGTCGGCGGCGTCGCGAGCGGACTGCATCTCGGCCAGTGCCGCTTCGGTCCGGGCCAAAGCGGCGCGAACGGTCTCCGACGCGGCGGGGAGTGCGGTTTCGATCTCGGCGAGACGGTTGACCCGGATCAGCCGCTCGGCGGCGGCGGCGCCGAGGCCGGTGGCGACGAAGCCGTCCCAGCGGCGAAGCCGGCCGTCCCTGGTAACCAGGCGCTGGCCGACCGCGAGGTCGATTCCGTCATCGGTTTCGGCGACGGCGATCTGGGCCAGTCGGCGGCGAAGCGCCTCGGGCGCGTCGACATGGTCGAGCAGGGGCGCGCAGCCGGCGGGAAGGCCCGGATCGGAGGCACCGGCGGCGGAGCCGGTCCAGCGTCGGGGGGCGTCGCCGGCCAGAGCGGCGTCGAGATCGTCGCCGAGCGCGGCGGCGAGCGCGCGCTCGAAACCGGGCTCTGCCTTCAGATGGTTGATCGCCCGGTCGCCGCTCGTGCCCTCGACCGCCTTCACGAGCGACCGGGCCTCGGACTCCAGAGCCGCGAGCGCGGCGCGCGCTGCGGCGCCCTCGCTCTCGGCGGAGTCGCGGGCGGCCGCCGCCTGCTGGCGCTTCGCCTCGGCCGATTTGATCGCCTCTCCCGATGAAGCGAGGCGGGCCTCGGCCTGCTCGCGCGTCCGGCGGGCGGTCTGGAGCGTCTCGACCAGGGGCGCCTCGTCGCCGAGGCCCTGCATCTGCTCGGCGAGGCGGGAGGCCTCGGCCTCGGCGCGCGAGACACGTGCTCGGGCGGCTTCGAGCGCCGCCAAAGCGACCCGGGCCTCGGCCTGCTCGGCGGCCTGGACCGCCCGGGCGCGGCCAAGCTCGGCCTCGGCCTCGCGGGCCTTGTCCTCGAGATCGACGGTCCGGACGTCGATCGTTCCGCGCGACTGCTCGGCGGCGGCCAGTCGGGCGGCGATATCGTCGGCCTCGCGCTCGAGCCGCTGAAGCGCGGCCCGCGCATCCTCGCCGAGAGCGGCCTCGCGCTCGCGGTCGGCGGCGAGGCCGGCGCGGCGCTCGCCGAGCTCGCGGACCCGGCGGCTCAAAGTCTCGCGCTCGGCCCGAAGGGTCGCGAGCTTGTGACCCAATGAGGCGCTGTGCTCGCGCGCCTGCTGGGCGGCAGTGCGCTTTTCGGCCAGCGCCTGAGCGGCCTGATGCTGCCAGGCGGCGGCGGAGCGCTGGGCCTCGGCGGCCTTCTCGACCGCGGCGGAGGCGGCCTCGGCTTCCCGCCTGGCCGCCTCGGCGGCCTCGGCTGCCTCGCGCCAGCGCGCGAAGATCAGCCGCGCCTCGGCGATGCGGATCTGGTCGGAGAGCTTGCGGTAGCGCTCCGCCGCCTTGGCCTGGCGGCGCAAAGCGAGCGAGCGCTGCTCCATGTCGCCGAGCACCTCGTCGAGGCGGGTGAGATTGGCCTCGGCGGCCCGGAGCTTCTGCTCGGCATCCTTTCGGCGGACGTGAAGGCCCGCGATCCCGGCCGCTTCCTCGAGCATCAGCCGGCGCTCGGTCGGCTTCGCGGCGATGACGGCGCTGATCTTGCCCTGGCTCACCAGGGCCGGCGAATGGGCGCCGGTGGCGGCGTCGGCGAACAGCAAGGCGACGTCCTTGGCCCTGACGTCGCGGCCGTTGACCCGATAGGCGGAGCCGGCGCCGCGCTCGATCCGGCGGGTGATCTCGGCATCGCCCTCGGGCGCCACGCCCAGGTCGCCCGGCATGTCCTCGGCGGCCCGCTCGACCAGAAGCGAGACCTCTGCGAAATCGCGCGCGGGCCGCATCGCGGTTCCGGCGAAGATGACGTCGTCCATGCCGGCGCCGCGCATCGACTTGGGCGAGGATTCGCCCATCACCCAGCGAATGGCCTCGAGGACGTTGGACTTGCCGCAGCCGTTCGGCCCGACGACCCCGGTGAGTCCGTCCTCGATCCGAAGCTCGGCGGGCTCGACGAAGCTCTTGAAGCCGGTCAGCTTGAGCCGCTTTATCCGCATCGGGGCCCCCGGGCGATCATCCGCCCGACTCCCGGATCATCGGCTCCAGGGTCGCCCAGGTCTGGGGGCCGATATTGGCGCCGTTGAAGAAGAAGGTCGGAGTGCCCTGGACGCCCTGGCCCTCGGCGGCCTCGGCGATCCGGTTCAGCCGGTCGAGCCCGGCCTGATTGGCGAGGCAGGCTCTGGCCTTCGCCGCCGGGAGCCCGAACTGGGCGGCGACTGCGGTCAGGCCGGTGGCCCGGGCGAGCGCTGCGAGCCTCTGGCCTTCGGGAAGCGCCTCAAGGCGCTCCTTCTCCGACTGAGGGAGGCTGTTGACCTTGCCGATCCATGTCGGCTGGGTCGCGTAGAGGCGGTCGACGAAGCGGAAGAAGCTGGCCGACGGCATGCAGCGGGCCAGAAGGCTCGCCATGACGTCGGTGCCGTTCAATATGAAGTTGCGAAATTCGTAGCTGACCTTGCCGGTCCGCACGTGATTGGCGACGAGTGCCGGCATCCCGGCCTGGGCGAATTGGGCGCAATGCCCGCAGGTGAGAGAGCCATATTCGACCAGCTTCACGTGCGCGGCCGGATTGCCCATCCGGAAGCCGCCCTCGGGAGTCGCGACGATCGTCCGGCTCCAGTCGCGCTGCACCGGCGCGGTCCCTCGCGCCGGCGCGGAAGCGGTGGGCGCGGCGGCGAGCGCCAGCCCGGCCACGGCCGCGGCGAGGGAAATGCCTCGAATCACCCGCCGGCCTGCCGAAGCAGCGGCTCCAGCGCGGGCCAGCCATGCGCCTCGGTGATTGCGCCGTTAATGAAGAAGGTCGGAGTGCCGGTGACCCCTTCCTCCTGGCTCCGCTTGGTCAGGTCGACCATCGCCTGGAGCCCCGCCGGATCGGAGAGGCAGGAATCGATCTTCGATTGCGGCATTCCGCGGACCCGGAAGAACTGGTCGTGACCGGCCATTCCGGCGACGGCCGCCGATCGCTGAAGCGGAGTCATGCTCGCGAACCGGGCCTGCAGCGCCGGCGCCGCGGCCTGAAGCTGCGCCATCCACTGCTCCTGGTCGGCATAGAGCTGGTCGAGGCTCTGGAAGAACGGGCCGGGGCCCTGGCAGCGAAGAAGCATCGATACGCCCGGATCGGGCGGAAGAAGGAGGATCGGCCTGAACTCCCAGCTCACCCGGCCGCTTTTCACGAATCTTTCCTGCAAGGGAGCGCTGCCCTGCTCGGAGAATTCGGCGCAGACGTGGCAGCCGACCGAGCCATATTCGACCAGCTTCACCGGAGCGGCCGGATTGCCCATCCGGAAACCGCCCTCGGGAGTCGCCTCGACCGTCTGGGTCCAGTCTCCGTTCGGAGCGGCGACCGCCGCGCCGGCCGGAGCGGAGGAATTGCCCGACGCGGAATCGCCGCCGCAGCCGGCGAGAAGAACGGCCGCGAAGGCGACCGGCGCGAGAAGGATACGAATCATGGTCACCGGACCGCGGCCCGGAGCGCCGGCTCGAGCGCCGCCCAGCTGGCGGCATTGGGAACGAGCGTTCCGTTGATGAGGAAGGTCGGAGTCCCCTGGACCCCATCCTGGGCGGCGACCCGCTCGGACTGCGACACCTGGCTCTCCAATGCCTGAGGGTCGGCGAGGCAGGAATCGATCTTCGATTGCGGCATTCCGCGGCCACGGAAGAAGGCATCGAGCCCGGCCATCCGGACCATTGCCCCGGCCCGCTGATGCGGAGTCATTGCCGAAAGCTGGGCCTGGGCAGCCGGGGCGGCCGTTTGAAGGGCGCCCAGCCAATTGGCCTGATCGGCGTAAAGCTGGTCGGAGAGCTGGAAGAAGGGCGAAGGGCCCTGGCAGCGAAGAAGCATGGTGACTCCCGGATCGGACGGGAAGAGCATGACCGGCCGGAACTCCCAGCTCACCCTGCCGGTCTTCACATAATCCTCGCGCAGGATGCCGCTGGCCTGCTCGGCGAACTCGGCGCAATGGCTGCAGCTGAGCGAGCCATATTCGACCAGCTTCACCGGAGCCTCGGGATTGCCCATCCGGAAGCCGCCCTCGGGCGTTTCCGAGACCATCTCGGTCCAGTCGCCATTGTTCGGGGCGGGGATCTTCTCGATCGCCGGGGCGCCCGTGGAGGCGTTTCCGCCCTGGTCGCCGCAGCCGGCGAGAATGAGCAAGGCGGCGACTGCGCCGGCGGTGCTAAACTTCATTTCTTCCTCTCTCCAATTCTTCCGACGATCGGGATCGCCACCGGCGCCGCGGCCTCGTTCGCCGCCACTCCCCGGGCGAGCGATTCGAGGCAGGCGCGAAGCTCCGGATCGCCGATCGCCCGAAGCGAATCGCCGAGCTCCGCCGGGATCGGACGGAGCGAAGGCGGCGCCGCGCGCGATCTTGCCTTGGCGATCTGAACGATTCCTTGCCGGATGCTGACCCGATCGACGGCGGGATAGCCGAAGAAGAGGTTCACCCGCTCGACGATCACCGGAGCGACATGCTGAAGCATCGGCGCGTGCGCGCCCTCGACGACGAGGGTCAGGACCCCACCCGATCTCTTGCCCTGCGGAAAGCGGATCGATTCCGGCGACGAGACCGAGGCGTAGCGCTCGCCGACGATCTCGCGCCAACGGCTGACGATCGACGACTGGACGAAGCCGAAGCGGCGGAAAGCGGCCCGGCCGACCTCCGGAAGCATGTCCGAGACGGCGCGCGCGCGCTTGGACCGGGGCGCTTCCGCCCTGGCCCGCGATGCCTCGCTCTGCCTTTTTGTCGTCCCGCCGGATTTCGCCATCGGCGCGAGCATGGCATAGGCGAGCCATGGCCGTCGATGCATCTTCTGCCCTGCTGCGCTGGTATGTTGTGGATAAAAGGCAGCTGCCGTGGCGCGCCCTGGAGGGCGAGAGTCCCGACCCCTATCGGGTCTGGCTCTCCGAGGTCATGCTCCAGCAGACCAGTGTCGCCGCGGTGAAGCCCTATTTCGAGAAGTTCACCGGGCGCTGGCCCGACGTTCGGGCGCTGGCCGAGGCGAGCGAGAGCGATCTGATGGCCGCCTGGGCGGGACTCGGTTACTATGCCCGCGCCCGCAACCTCCATGCCTGCGCGAGGCAGGTGGCCGGGCTTCCGGGCGGCGCCTTTCCGGACAGCGAGGAGGAATTGCGCAAGCTGCCCGGGATCGGCCGCTACACGGCCGCCGCGATCGCCGCGATCGCTTTCGGCAAAAAAGCGGTGGCGGTCGACTCCAATGTCGAGCGCGTGGTCTCGAGGCTGTTCGCCGTGAAGTCCGAGCTGCCCGGAGCGCGGGAGGAGATATACGCGCTGGCCGGCACGCTCACGCCGGACGAAGGCGCGGGCGATTTTGCCCAGGCGATGATGGACCTCGGCTCGGCGATCTGCACGCCGCGCTCGCCGGATTGCGGCCGCTGCCCGCTCGCCTCGATGTGCGAGGCCCGGCTGGAAGGATCTCCGGAAACCTATCCGCGCAAGGCGCCCAAGGCAGCTCGGCCGCGGCGGTCCGGAATCGCCTACTGGCTCGAGAATGACGGCCATGTCCTCCTGGTGCGAAGGCCGGGCAAAGGGCTGCTCGGCGGGATGCTCGCCTTGCCGACCGGCCCCTGGGGCGACGATCCGCGGAAAGGGGACGGCGCGCCCGCGGCGGCGCTCTGGGAGGAGGCCGGGGCCGTCGACCATGTCTTCACCCATTTCGCGCTGAACCTGCGAATCGTCTGCGCCGAGACCGCGGACCGGCTTAAGGAAAGCGCCGACCGGATCTGGTGGCCGATCGGCGCGCTGAACGAGGCGGGGCTTCCGACCGTCTTCGCTCGCGCCGCCGAACGCGGCCTTGCCTGGCGCGAGTCGAGGCCTCTGCCGCTCGAAGCCGCGGCGGCGTGAGGATCGGCTTCACCGGATCGGGCCTCGACCGCGCCGATCATCTCAGGCTCGATGAATCGAAGCTCGCCGAGCTTGCCGCCCATGGGGCGGCTCGGCTGCTGATATTGGCGGAGCTCGACCCGGTGCTCGGGGAGGACGGGCGGCTGGCCTGGGCTCCTCTGGCCGAAGGCGGCGCGGAGGAGATGATCTTCCTTGGGCTCGAGGGGGACTCGCCCTTGTTCGCGCCGCTGGTCCGGGCCGAGCTCGGCCAGAGGGCCTGGTCGGTGTTCCGGACTCTCGGCCTGATGACGCCGGAGGAGACGGCGATCTGGGGCGCTGCCCGGAGCCTGATCGAATGGCACAACCGCCATTTTTTCTGCGGGCGTTGCGGATCGCCCACGATGAGCTTTCGCGGGGGCTGGGGACGGCGCTGCGGGAGTTGCCGGCTCGAGCATTTCCCTCGGATCGATCCGGTGGTGATCATGCTCGCGGAGCATGACGGCAAGGTGCTGATCGGCCGCCAGCCGCAATATCCGGCGGGCCGCTTCTCGGCCCTGGCCGGCTTCGTCGAGCCGGGCGAATCGATCGAGGAAGCGGTCGCCCGCGAGCTTCGCGAGGAAGCCGGGCTGACCGTCTCGAACGTCCGCTACATCGCCTCCCAGCCCTGGCCGTTTCCAGGCCAGCTGATGATCGCCTGCGTCGCCGAGGCGGAAACGCACGAGGTCGTTCTCGACCGCAACGAGCTCGACGATGCGATGTGGGTGGACCGGACGCAGGTCCGTGCAGCGCTGGACGGCGATCCGACGGCGCCATTCCTGGCGCCTCCGCCCTTCGCCATCGCGTACAGCCTGCTGAAGGCATGGGCGGATTCCTGATTCCTCCCCATTGTGAATGGGGTGGGGTGCTGACGAAGTTTAGGCTTCCACCCCTCCCCCATCGCCCGGGGCGATGGGCCCCCTCCCCGCGCTCCGCGCAGGGAGGAACTGCCCGTCTTGCCCCGTCTCGCTAGCCCGCTTAAAGGGGCTCCGCATTTCCCGTTACTTGCGCGGCGCCAAGGCTGGAGGCGAGCGCTCCAGGAGGTCTCGAACGGCATGGACAATCGATTCAACACGGTTGCGGGCTGGGTGCTCTTCGCGGGCATCGTGGCGCTCGGAGCGTCGATCGTGACCGGCGAGATGTTCCATTCCGAGCGGCCCGAGAAGATGGGCTATCCGATCGAGGGCGTCGAGGTTCCGGGCGAAGGCGGCGCCGAGGCCGAGAAGCCCATCTCCTTCTACCTGGCGAGCGCGGATCCGGCCAAGGGCGCCGACGTGTTCAAGCGTTGCGTCACCTGCCACACGATCAACAAGGGCGGCGCCACCGGCACCGGCCCCAATCTTTGGGGGTCGGTCGGAGCGCCCGTCGCTCGCCAGGCCGGCTTCGCCTACAGCCCCGATCTGAAGGCGCTGGGCGGGAGCTGGGACTGGGACAAGCTGGACGCCTGGGTGCACAATCCCAAGGGCCTCGTCCCCGGAACCAAGATGGGCTTCGCGGGCCTCGGCAAGCCCGAGGACCGGGCGAACCTGCTCGCCTATCTGAATAGCCAGGGCGACAGCCCTCTGCCTCTCCCGGCCGCTCCGGCCGAGACTCCGGCGGCGGCCGCCGCCGAAGCGAGCGACGCCATTCCGGGCAAGGCCAAGGACCAGCCGGTGCTGAACGAGGCGCAGGCCACCCCGACCAAGGTGGGCGGCGAAGGCGCTTCCTCGGTCGCCGGCAATTCGCAGCAGACCAAGGCGCATTAGGGTCCGGACCCGCTACCGGAGGTGATCGTGATCGACCGGGGAAGGCGGCTGGACAGGGAGATGGGGCCCCCATCGCGCCGTCCGGGGGACGGCGCAGCCCCATCTCCGGCGAAGGGCGGGCCGGGTAGCCCGTCCGAGGCAATCGACGCAGCCAGCCGCCTTCCCCGGCCGACCGCGAAGCGGCGGGCTGTCCTTTGCTGCCCGGACATCGTCGCTCGGTCGGTCACGATGGGGTCTCCATCGCTCCCTCCTCGCTCCTTGCCGGACAACAAATGCCAACCCGTCACGACCGCCTTCGGTAGCGGGTCCGGACCCTAGATGGCGCCGCCCTGGGGCGCCGAAGCGACCCCCGAAGGCTGGCTCGCCGGCCTGCCGGCCGAGCGCGCGGAAGCGGTCGGACGGGTCCGCGACCTGGTCAACGCCAACCTGCCCGAAGGCTGGGTCGAGCGAATGGCCGGGAGCATGATCGCCTGGATCCTTCCGCTCGAAACCTATCCCGACACCTATAATCGCCAGCCCCTCATTCTCGCATCGCTCGTGGCGCAGAAGAACCACAATGCGCTCTATCTGATGTGCGCATACGTTTCGGAGGAGCGGACCAGGCGCCTCGAGCAGAGGTTCAGGGCGGCGGGCAAGAAAATCGACATGGGCAAGAGCTGCCTTCGATTCAAAGACTATGAGGATCTCGCCGAGGAAGCGGTGGCGGAGACGATCCGCGATTCCACGGTCGAGCGCTATATCGCCGATTACGAGGCGGGACGGGCGAAGGCGAAAAGCTGAGCGGACGCCCGCTCAGGCGAGGTTCAGCGGCGCTGGTTTAAGCCCGCCGCTCTTATCGCGCCGGACAGGAAAGTGATTCGAAATGACCAGGCTCCCCGCCCTCATCGCCGCCTCGCTTCTGCTGCTCCCAGGCAGCGCCGCGATCGCCAGGCCGAAGCTCGACCCCGAAGCGCGCCTCGCCAAGGCGCTCGAGGGCCGGGCCGCGGGCGAACCGGTCGACTGCATCCAGCTCAGCCGGGTCCGTTCGACCCAGGTCATCGATCACACGGCGATCATCTACGACGCCGGCAGCATTCTCTACGTCAACAGGCCTCGCGCCGGGCTCGAGTCGCTCGACCACTGGGACACGTTGGTGACCAGGAGCTACTCCTCGCAGCTGTGCAGCGTCGACGTGGTTCGGCTGTTCGAGGCCGGATCCCGGATGGAGACGGGCACGGTCTTCCTGGGCGAGTTCGTGCCCTATCGAAGGGTGCGCGCGGCACGCCCGGACTGATCTGGCGGGCGCGCCGGGTCAGCAGCGCAAAGCTGCCGTGGCCGGATCGCGGCCGAACGAGGCGCCCTTGTAGGGGATCGTCTCGATCACGCAGGCGCGGCGGTCGGGCTGGACCAGCACCATCACCTTTTCGGCGAATCTCTCGCTGTCGGGCACGCTTCCGCCGGCCATGATCTCGTTGACGATCACCACCCAGGCGCCGCCGAGATCGGGGCGGTAGACGGTCTCTCCGATCGAATCCGACAAATAGGTCGTGGCGTTCGGATTGCGCCGGCTCCATTCCTGGAAATCGCCGTCCCGGGCACCGTCATAGCCCGCTTCCTCCATCGATGGCTGGCGGTGGAAACGGACTTTCGAGCGATAGGGTGCGTCCGCGACCTTGCGGGCGAGAAGGATCGCGTCGTCGCGTGACATCCTTCCGCTCATCACCGAGACATGCCCGGTCACCGCGACGTCGTCGGGCTCGACCGGCACAAGCCCCGCCTCGCCCTGGACCTTCGCCTTTGGTACGCAGGCGACGACATCGCTTCGGTAGGGAGGCTTCGCGGCGATGGCGGCGCACAGAAGGCCGCGCGCCTCGTACAGATCCAGCCCTGTGCCGTTCGTGTCGCTGGACATGATTCCGCTCGTCGGCAGCTCACCGTCCTTCATCAGCTTGTTGACTGCCCCCCACCAGAGCGCGCGGGCGATCGGCTGAAGATCGGGCTTGCCCGTCACTTGGAACGGGGCCGAGGCGGAATGAGCGAGAACCACGGGCTTTTCCGGGCTCGGCCAGCCGACGATCGCGATCGCTCGGCGATCGTAGAGGACTGCGCGAAGGCGGTAGCGGCCGATCTCGGCCGGCTGCGGGCAAAGCATGGGGAAATCGGTCGGAGCGCAGGGGAATTCGCGGCCGTTCCAGCGGAACTCCCGGTCGCCATCGCCGTCGGCCGGGAGAGGATGAAGGACCAGCGCTCCGACCGGCCCGAGATAGCGTGGCTCGCGCGGGGGCGCGTCTCTTTCGAGATAGACGATCACCGACGCGCCGGCCGGCACGTTGCGCCAGCTCAGCCGCGCCGCCACCGGATCGCCCTTGCGGTAGGCGGACTTGTCGGCCGGACCGATGCAGATCGACGGCCCGGACTTGGGCGGAGGGTCGCAGGAGATGGCGCGATCGGCCGGCCAGTCGCCCGAGGGAGCCTTTCCGTTGCCGCTCGGCGCGAAATCCTGATCGAACCGGGGCTCGGACCCGCTCGCCGGAGCGCCGCAGGATGCGAGCAGGAGGTACAGGAAGAGCGGCAAGGAACGCATGATCGCAAAACACTTTCGGAACGCCGTGGCTCCGGATTGAGGCTGCATTCCCCGGGGTTAAGATTCGTCGTCCAGCTTCGCCATCAGCGACAGCGCATCGCCGGCCGCGGCCGAAGAGGCGGTATTGTCGAAAATGCACCAGGTCTCGCGGCCGGCGTCGAGATCGGCGCGGATCGTGGCGGCATATGCGTCGAGCCGGCCGTCATCGTAGCTCGACCGGTACATGACCGGCGAGCCGTGCAGGCGGAAATAGGTCAGGCCACGCCAGCCTCCGGGCAGGGCGGCCGGCGGCACCCGGGCGGGATCGGCGGCCACCCGGGCGACTCCAAGGCGGTCCAGCAAGGCGTCGGGCCCGGGCTCGAACCAGCTCGGATGGCGCGGCTCGCAGACCAGGCGCGCCCGGGTCAGCGGGAGCAGATGGTTGAAGAAGGGCTCGGCCAGCGCCGGATCATATTCGAGCTTGGGCGGCAGCTGGAGAAGCAGGATGGCGAGCTTGTCGCCGAGCGCCGAGACCTCGTCGAGGAAGCGGAGGACCAGGTCGGCGCAATCGACCAGCTTGCGCTCGTGGCTGATCGCCTTGGGCAGCTTCACCGAGAAGCGGAAATGGTCCGGGACGCTCTCGGCCCAGCGTTGCCAGGTGGCCGGGCGGTGGGAGCGGTGGAAGGAGGAGTTGATCTCGGCGCCGCGAAAGATTCGGGCATAGCGTTCCAGCGACGTGCCCTCGCCGAACCGCTCGGCAGCCACCAGCGGGATGCTCCAGCCGGCGGTGCCGATGAAGAGCGGCTCCGGCGCCTCAGCCACTGCCATATTCGCCAAGGTCGACGGCATCGACGGCCCGCTCGAGATCAGGATGGATGCGCGCCAGCGCCTTGGCGGCATTCTTGAGATCGGTGCGGAGATAGTCCTTCAGCCAACGCGATGGAGCGAGTGGGTCCTCGCCTCGAAGCCGCTGGAAGATGGCGAGCGCGGTCACGAGCGCCCCTTCGCTGAGATAGCCCTGGCTCCGGGATTCCCAGCCCATTTCCCCGCCGCTCTGGAACTGCCTGAAGTTCTTCGCGCTGTTCGCGAGGAAAATCCCGAAGCCGAGCCACACTCCGGCAAGGTCGGTGTGGAGCTCGTGGAGATCCCAGCCGCCGGGAGGATCGCTCTTCGCCTTGCTCATCAGATAATGGCCGAGCTCGTGGCCGAAGGTGGCGATCATCGCGTCCGTGTCGTCCGCGAGGGACGGATTGTAGGTGATCACGACTTTCCGCACCCCATCGGGCGCCTCGACCTCGAACGTGCCGCACGGCGCCTCCGCACCCTCATGCTTGAGGAGCAAGGCGAACCCGACCTGCGCCGGCCGGCTCTCGCGGCCGGAGCGAAGCTCGCATGGCCAGTCGGCCATTCCGGCCGCGTTCCTGACATTGTCGAACAGGGCGGTGATGCGTGGCGTTCCGCCGCTCGGCGCCGGGAAAAAATCGGAGGTCGGAAGAACGAGCGGCCGGCCCGCGACGGAGCCGAACTCCGTATCCAACCATTTGAAGGTGGCGAGCTGGAATTCCAGCTCGTCGCGATCGATCGGAAGGCGAGGTCCGAACAGGCCCATCAGCAACCGAGCTCCGAATCGCCCTCCGCATAGGTCTCGCAGATGTGGGCCCAGGCTTCCTCGGCGGTCTCGACGAACTTGAACAGGCCGAGGTCGCGTTCCGAGATGACGCCTTCCTCGACCAGCGCCTCGAAATTGACCACCCGGTCCCAGAAGTCCTTGCCGAAGAAGATGATCGGCATCGGCTTGACCTTGCCGGTCTGGACCAGGGTGAGGAGCTCGAACGATTCATCGAAGGTGCCGAAGCCGCCCGGGAAGATGGCGACGGCCCTGGCGCGCAGCAGGAAGTGCATCTTGCGAAGCGCGAAATAGTGGAACTGGAAGCTCAGGCTCGGAGTGACCCAGGCATTGGGCAGCTGCTCGTGGGGAAGGACGATGTTGAGGCCGATCGATTCCTGACCCTCGTCGGCGGCGCCGCGATTGGCGGCCTCCATGATCGATGGTCCGCCGCCCGAGCAGACGACGAAATGGCGGCATCCATCCGAATCCCGGCCGACCCGGCTGGCCATGCGCGCGAGCTTGCGTGCCTCGTCATAATGACGGGACTTGGCCTTGAGGCGCTCGGCGATAAGGCGCTGGCCGTCGGTCGAGGCGGCGGCGACGATCGCATCGGCCTTTTCGGGCTCCGGGATCCGCGCCGAGCCGTAGAAGACGAAGGTCGAGGCGATGCCCGCCTCGTCGAGCATCAACTCGGGCTTCAGAAGCTCGAGCTGGAAGCGCACCGGGCGGAGATCCTCGCGGAGGAGGAAGTCCATGTCCTGGAAGGCGAGCCGGTAGGCGGGATCGGCGGTCTGCGGGGCCGGAGTCGGCTGATTGGCGGCCTCGGCTTCCTCGCGGGCGGGCTGGAACATGCGCTTGGGGGGTACGATGTCGGTCATGGGGGGCTTCTAGGCCCGGTGGGGGTAAGCCGGAAGCCCGCCGACTATCATGCCTCGTGCCCTCACCCTCCCAAAGCTTCGCCCTGGGCCCCTCCCTCTCCCTTCAGGAGAGGGGTTTTTGTCAGCGGCAATAAGGGCCGTTGCCGAGGTCGAAATGGAGATGGTCGCGGTGGAAGGCGTTGGCGTCGGGGCCGAGCACGACCCGGAATCGGCGGCAGCCGGCCTGGTGGACTGCGCGAAGGAACTTGCGGACATCCTCGTCCTCGCCGTTCCAGCCCTGGAGGACGCTGATCTTCCTGCCGTCGGCGAGCAGGAAGGCGCCGATATCGACCGCGTTGGCGCGGCCATGCTCGCTGAGGCGGGCTCCGGCCTGGCCGTTCAACGGCCGGCACGAATAGGTGCCGAAGCTCTCGATCCGGACCACCCGGCTGTCGAGCCATGCCCTGGCCGCGGGCTGGACCGCCTCGCGCGCCCATCGGGCGAACTGGCGGGCGAGCGGGCAGGTCATCGCTCCCAGATTGTTGACCGGAGTCCCGATCTCGAGGAGCTGGACCGAGCCCAACGCAGTGCAGCCCTCGCCGAAATAGCGGTCGGGCAGCGCGCGGAAGTCGACCTTCTCGCGCTCGAGGTCGGAATGGCATTGGAGGGTCGCCTTGTCCGGCCCGGCCGGGCCCGGAGTTCCGAGCTTGGGCGGGGCCGAATCCTTCCCTCCGCCGGGAATGCATCCGGCGAGAAACAGAACGGCGAAGATCCCCCACCCCCGCATGCAGGGAGCCTGGATGGCGGCGAGTCCGCGGTCAAGAAGGTGTCCGCGATAACGAGTCGAAGCGTGGCGCCGATGCGCCGAGCGCAAACAACTATGGTTAACAAGGCGGTAACCCTATTGCCCTCGGCGGCGAGAGGGCGCACGAAGGCGCGATACAGGAGGCTTTATGAAGAGACTCTGCTTGCTCGCGGCATCGGCCGGTCTGTTCCTGGTCAGCAATGCCCCGCCGCCTCCGGGCCGCGACACCGGGGCTTATCCACCCTGCTCCGCCCGGGTCACCGACAATTGCGTCCAGCGAAGGATGAGGGAGCCCGAGAGCCGTGCGCTCGACGCGATGCCGCCCGGCGAAGATTCGGGCGCGCCCGTCCCGCGCTACCATCCGACGCCGGTCGCGTCCGCCGAGCCGCGCAAGGTCTATCCGCCCTGCACCGCGAGCCGGCAGGACAGCTGCACCCAGATGCGCTCCCAGACGCGCTACGGCCATGCCCGGCCGATGCGGAAGGTCGCGCCGGTCCGGCATGCCCGTCACGCCCGCCATGTACGACGCGCGGGAGAGCGTGGCTGATCCGGGAGCCGTACCCAGCGTAGGCTCGGCCTGAAACCGACTTGCGCCCTCGCCGGCATCGAGCCGGCTCGACCGCCCACCCCTTCCCCCTCCCTTCAAAGGGAGGGGCTTATGCTTGTTGACACCCTCTCCCCCTCCTTTAAGGCCGTCGGCGGGCCACGCCGTCCCAACGCGGCGCGAGCTCTCTGCGAGGAGAGTCGACAGTGAATGAAGTTTCCGCCGACGGCGCCCGGGCGCCGATTTCGAAGCCCTCGGCCAGACCGGCCCGGCCCTTCTTCTCATCGGGACCCTGCGCCAAGCCGCCCGGCTGGGGGCCGGAGCATCTCGCGCTCGGATCGCTTGGGCGATCGCACCGCTCGAGGCTCGGCAAGGCGCGGCTCGGCCATGCCATCGACCTGACCAGGCGCATGCTGCGCGTTCCCGCCGGCCACCGGATCGGAATCGTTCCCGCGTCGGACACCGGGGCGATGGAGATGGCGATGTGGTCGCTGCTCGGGGCGCGGCCGGTGACCGTGCTCGCCTGGGAGAGCTTCGGCGAAGGCTGGGTGACCGACGCGGTCAAGCAATTGAAGCTCGACGCCAATGTGGTGAAGGCGCCCTACGGCGCCTTGCCGGATCTCGGCGCGGTCGACCAGTCGAACGACGTCATCTTCACCTGGAACGGCACTACGTCGGGAGTCCGAGTGCCGGACGGCGACTGGATCGCCGACGACCGAGAGGGCCTGATCATCGCCGATTCGACCTCGGCGGCGTTCGCGGTCGACCTGCCCTGGGACAAGATCGACGTCGCGACCTTCAGCTGGCAAAAAGTGCTCGGCGGCGAGGGCGGGCACGGAGTGCTGATCCTGTCGCCGCGCGCGGTCGAGCGGCTCGAAAGCTGGACCCCGGCCTGGCCGCTTCCCAAGATCTTCAGGCTGACGAAAAGCGGAAAGCTGATCGAGGGCATCTTCCAGGGCGACACGATCAACACGCCCTCGATGCTCGCCGTCGAGGATTATATCTTCGCCCTGGAATGGGCCCAGTCGCTCGGGGGCCTGTCCGCCCTGATCGCGCGCGCCGACGCCAATGCCGCCGCGGTCTCCGCCTGGGTCGAAGCGACGAACTGGATCGATCATCTCGCCGAGGATCCGGCCACGCGCTCCAACACGAGCGTCTGCCTGAAGTTCGCCGACGGCGCTCTGCCGGGCCTGGACACAGAGGCGCAGGCGGCACTGGTCAAGAAGATGGCCGATCTGCTCGAGACCGAGGGCGCGGCATTCGACGTCGCTTCCTATCGCGACGCTCCGCCGGGGCTCCGAATCTGGTGCGGAGCGACGGTCGAGACCGAGGATTTGGACGCGCTCTTCCCCTGGCTCGACTGGGCCTTCCACGAGGCGCGCGAAAGCTGATCCAAGCCGGCCTGCTCTCTTTCTGGACCCCGGCCTGCGCCGGGGAACGAGGTATCGAATGTACAAAGTGCTGATTTCCGACCCGATGGACCCCAAGGCCGCCGAGGTGTTCCGAGCCAACGGGATCCATGTCGACGAGAAGCCCGGCCTCTCCAAGGACGAGCTCAAGGCGATCATTGGCGATTATGACGGGCTCGCGATCAGGTCGGCGACCAAGGTCTCGGCTCAGCTCCTGGAGACCGCCGAGAAGCTCAAGGTGGTTGGGCGGGCCGGTATCGGGGTCGACAATGTCGACGTGCCCGCCGCTTCGGCCAAGGGCGTGGTGGTGATGAACACGCCGTTCGGCAATTCGATCACGACGGCCGAGCATGCCATCGCTTTGATGTTCGCGCTCGCCCGCGACCTGCCGGCCGCCGACGCCTCGACCCAGTCGGGCAAGTGGGAGAAGAACCGGTTCATGGGGGTCGAGCTGACCTCCAAGACCCTCGGCCTGATCGGAGCGGGCAATATCGGATCGATCGTCGCCGAGCGGGCCTTGGGCCTCAGGATGAAAGTGATCGCCTACGATCCGTTCCTGACCCAGGAGCGGGCGCTCGACCTGGGGATCGAGAAGGTGAGCCTCGACGATCTTCTGGCGCGGGCCGATTTCATCACCCTTCACACGCCGCTGACCGACCAGACCCGCAACATATTGTCGCGTTCGAACCTGGCCAAGACGAAGAAGGGCGTCCGGATCGTCAATTGCGCGCGCGGCGGGCTGATCGACGAGGCGGCGCTGAAGGAGGCGCTGGAGAGCGGCCATGTCGCCGGAGCGGCGCTCGACGTGTTCGTCGAGGAGCCGGCGAGCTCCAACCCACTGTTCGGAACGCCGGGGCTGATCGCGACTCCGCATCTCGGCGCCTCGACCACCGAGGCCCAGGTCAACGTCGCCATCCAGGTCGCCGAGCAGATGTCCGAATTCCTGACCCGGGGCGGCGTCGTCAACGCGCTCAACATGCCCTCGCTCTCGGCCGAGGAAGCGCCGAAGCTGCGTCCCTATATGGAGCTTGCCGGGAAGCTCGGCTCGCTGGTCGGGCAGCTCGAGGGGCTCCGCGCGTCGGCAATTTCGGTCGAGGTGGAAGGCGCGGCCGCCGCACTGAACCAGAAGCCGATCACTGGCGCGGTGCTGGCCGGGATGATGCGGATCTGGTCCGACAGCGTGAACATGGTCAACGCGCCCTTCCTGGCCAAGGAGCGCGGGCTCGACGTGCGCGAGGTAAGGCACGACCGCGAGGGCGATTATCACACTTTGGTTCGGGTCAGCGTGACCACGCCCGAAGGCACCCGCTCCGCCGCCGGCACCTTGTTCGCCAATGCCGCGCCGCGATTGGTCGACCTGTTCGGGATCAGGGTCGAGGCCGAGCTCGAAGGCGAGATGATCTATATCGTCAACGAGGACGCGCCCGGATTCATCGGGCGACTCGGGACGACGCTGGGCGAGGCCGACGTGAACATCGGCACGTTCAACCTCGGCCGCAGGACGGCGGGCGGCGAAGCCGTGGCCCTGGTCTCGGTCGACGGCCATATCGAGCAGGACGTGGTCGAGAGGCTCGAGGGGCTGCCGGGGGTGAAGAGAGTGAAGACGCTGAGGTTCTGACGAGTGAAGCCCCGCTTCCATCGTCACCCTGAACTGACGGCTCCCACAAGCCGTCATCCTGAACTCGTTTCAGGATCCAGTCCTCCACCCGCACCGAGGCGCGTCGCTGGATGCTGAAACAAGTTCAGCATGACGAGTTGGCGCAAGCGAGAAGCGCAAAGGTGGACGTTCGCACTTCCCGAACCTAGAGGCTCCGCGACACTCCAACGAAAGAATGCGCCTTGGCGAATGTTACCGTGATCGGCGGCCAGTGGGGCGACGAGGGCAAGGGGAAGATCGTCGACTGGCTGGCGAGCCGGGCAGACGTGGTCGCGCGGTTCCAGGGCGGACACAATGCGGGCCACACGCTCGTGGTCGGCGACCAGACCTACAAATTGTCGCTTCTGCCTTCGGGGATCGTCCGGGGCACGTTGTCGGTGATCGGCAATGGCGTGGTGCTCGATCCCTGGGCTCTGAAGGCCGAGGTCGAGGCTCTCACCGCCCAGGGCGTCTCGATCACGCCCGACAATCTCCAGGTCGCCGACAATTGCCCGCTCATCCTCCCGTTCCACCGGGACCTCGACGCGCTTCGCGAGGATGCGAGCGGCTCCGGCAAGATCGGGACGACCCGGCGAGGGATCGGGCCGGCCTATGAGGACAAGGTCGGGCGGCGCGCGATACGGGTCTGCGATCTCGCCCATCTCGGGTCGCTGGGGCCGCAGCTCGACCGGCTCTGCGCCCATCACGACGCGCTTCGCGCCGGCTTCGGCGAGCCCCGGATCGACAGGGGCCGGCTCGAGCGCGATCTCAAGGGCATCGCCGATTTCGTGCTCCAGTATGCAAGGCCGGTCTGGATCACCCTGAACGAGGCTCGGAGGCGCGGGCGTCGGATCTTGTTCGAAGGCGCACAGGGCGTGCTTCTCGACGTCGATCACGGCACCTATCCGTTCGTGACCTCGTCGAACACGGTCGCCGGGACCGCGGCCGGCGGCACCGGGCTCGGGCCGTCGGCCGCCGGCTTCGTGCTCGGAATCGTCAAGGCCTATACGACGAGGGTCGGCGCGGGCCCGTTCCCGACCGAGCTGAACGACGAGATCGGAGAGAGGCTGGGCGAGCGCGGCCGCGAATTCGGCACGGTCACCGGCCGCAAGAGGCGCTGCGGCTGGTTCGACGCGACCCTGGTCCGGCAATCCTGCGCGGTGGCCGGCGTCACCGGGATCGCTCTGACCAAGCTCGACGTGCTCGACGGGTTCGAGGAACTGAAGATCTGCACCGGCTATAGGCTGAAGGGCGAGACGATCGACCATTACCCCGCCTTCGCCGGCGACCAGGCGGCGGTGGAGCCGATCTACGAGACGATGGACGGCTGGCAGGATTCGACCGCGGGCGCGCGAAGCTGGGCGAAGCTTCCGGCCCAGGCGGTCAAATATATACGCCGGGTCGAAGAGCTGATCCAATGCCCGGTCGCTCTCGTTTCGACGAGCCCGGAGCGCGAGGACACGATCCTGGTCCGCGATCCGTTCGCGAATTAGCGCATCGGACGCGATTTCTGAATCGCGCCGCTGCTCTAAACCTTTGTTGCCGCATCGTTTAAGCGGAAAACCGGTTCCCACTTTTCCGCACGATGCTCTAAGCGACTCAGATCGTCGGGGCGGCGCGGAAGCCTTCGGGCGCTTCGCCTTCGATCTCGTCCTGGGTGATCCGCTCGACCCGGGCCTGGGACGGGCCCAGGCGGCATTTCTCGACCAAGGCGCCGATCGCGGCCGGATCACCCCACGCCTCGATCTCGACGCTTCCGTCGCGGCGGTTGCGGACCCAGCCCTTCACTCCGAGCGCCTGGGCCTGCTCGAGAGTCCAGCCGCGGTAGAAGACGCCCTGGACCCGGCCGAAGATCCGGATGCTCCTGCCCGTCACGGTCCCTCCGATCAGCCGCACTGGGCGCGGTGAAGGAGCTTGTGGTCGGCCAGGACCAAGGCCAGCATCGCTTCGACCACCGGAGCCCCCCTGATCGCGACGCAGGGATCGTGGCGGCCCTTCGTCTCCGCGGTCGAAGCCTCGCCGTCGCGGCCGGTCGTCTCGACCGGCCTGGCGATCGAGGAGGTCGGCTTGAAGGCGGCGCGGACGACGATCGGCTGGCCGGTCGAGATTCCGCCGGCGACCCCACCGGCATGGTTGGAGAGAAAATACGGGGCGCCTTCCGGGCCGGGCCGCATCGGATCGGCATTCTCCTCGCCGCGGAGCCGGGCGGCGGCGAAGCCGTCGCCGATCTCGACGCCCTTGACCGCGTTGATCGACATGAGGGCGGCGGCGAGATCGGAGTCGAGCTTGGCGTAGACCGGAGCGCCCCACCCAGCGGGGACGCCGGTGGCGACGCACTCGACGACGGCGCCGAGCGAGCTTCCTTCTTCCCTCGCCCGCTCGATCATTGCCTGCCAGCGCAGCGCCGCCTCGGGATCGGGGCAGTTGAGCGAATTGCTCGCCGCCGGATCGAAACCGGCGCGGTCGATCGCGTCGCCGCCGAGCTCGACCACCCATGCCCCGATCTCGACCTCGGGGATGACGAGCCGGGCGACGGCGCCCGCAGCGACCCGCGCCGCCGTCTCGCGCGCCGAGGCACGGCCGCCGCCGCGCCAGTCGGCGATCCCATATTTGGCCTCATAGGCATAATCGGCATGGCCGGGCCGGTAGGGCGGGCGCTCGCCATAATCGCGGGGACGGGCGTCGACATTGTCGATGACGAGGCTGATCGGCGTTCCGGTGGTTCGGCCTTCGAAGACACCGGACAGGATCCGGACCCGGTCCGGCTCCCTGCGCTGCGAGACCAAAGCGGAGGCCCCGGGGCGGCGGCGGTCGAGCCAGGGCTGGATATCGGCCTCGCTCAGGGAAATGCCGGGCGGGCAGCCGTCGATCAATGCCCCGATCGCCGCCCCGTGACTCTCGCCCCAAGTCGAGAAGCGGAAGACCCGGCCGAAGCTGTTGATGCTCAACGCCCCTCTCCTCTTGGGAGAGGGAGGGGCCCGCGCGGCGAAGCCGCGTGGGATGGTGAGGGCACGCGCTCGAGCAGATGGACGCGGATTGATGAGAGAACCGCCTCCAGATCATTGGTCACTTCATTGTTCCAGAAACGGAGCACCATGAAACCCTCGCGCGCCAGATAATCGTCGCGTCCCTCGTCATATTCCACCTGCTCGCCATGCTGCGAGCCGTCCACCTCGACGATCAGCCGCGCCTTCCAGCAGACGAAATCGGCGACGAACGGGCCGATCCAGTCCTGGCGGCGGAATTTGAAGCCTTCGAGGCGGCGATTGCGGAGGGCGGACCAGAGGCGCTTCTCGGCCGGGGTCATGGCGCGGCGGAGCTGTCGTGCGCGTTCCAGAGGTTCGGTGCCGTCTAACTTTCGCAAGGTTCCGTGCCCTCACCCTTCCCGCGCCGGGGGCGCGGGCCCCTTCCCTCTCCCTTCAGGAGAGGGAGTTACGTCGTCGCGATGTCGGGGGCGTCTTCGGCTTTCATTCCGACGACATTGTAGCCGGCGTCGACATGGTGGATCTCGCCGGTGACTCCCGAAGCCATGTCGGAGAGGAGATAGAGGCCGGCGCCGCCGACATCCTCGATCGTGACGTTGCGGCGAAGCGGGCTGTTATATTCGTTCCATTTGAGGATGTAGCGGAAGTCACCGATTCCGCTCGCCGCAAGGGTCTTGATCGGGCCGGCGGAGATTGCGTTCACCCTGATCCCTTCGGGGCCGAGGTCCATCGCCAGATATTTGACGCTCGCCTCGAGCGCGGCCTTGGCGAGGCCCATCACGTTGTAATGCGGGATGACCTTCTCGGCGCCGTAATAGGACAGAGTGAGGAGCGAGCCGCCGTTCGGCATCATCGCGCGTGCGCGCTGGGCGACGGCGACGAAGCTGTAGCAGCTGATGTTCATGGTCAGCAGGAAATTTTCGAGGCTGGTGTCGACGAACTTGCCGCGAAGCTCGTTCTTGTCGGAGAAGCCGATCGCGTGGAGGACGAAATCGATCGTCTCCCACCTTTCCTTCAGACGGTCGAAGGCGCGATCGAGCGCCGGCATGTCGGAGACGTCGCAATCGAGCAGGAAATCGCTTCCGACCTGCTCGGCGAGCGGCGCGACGCGCCGCTCGAGCGCCTCGCCCTGGTAGGAGAAAGCGAGCTCGGCCCCCTGGTCGCCGAGCGCCTTGGCGACCCCCCAGGCCAAGGACCGGTCGTTGGCGAGGCCCATGATCAGGCCCCGTTTGCCCTTCATCATCCCGGTCATATGCTTTCCCTGTCGTAGAAGGCCTGCTCGCCCTCCTTTAGTGCCTCTTCCGGCACCTCGGCTAGAGCCGCGTTGAGCTCCGCGCCGATCACCACGCCCAGCCCGATCACGAAGAAGAAAAGCAAGGCGATGATCACGCCCGCGAGGCTTCCATAGGTGGCGTCGTAGCCGCCCAGGCTGGCCAGCACGACCGGGAGCAGGGCCGTGGTCGCGAGCCACCAGATCGTGACGAAGGCGGGGCCCGGCCATTTCGGGCAGGACCAGCTCCGATAGCGCTTCGGCGTCAGAGTGTAGAAGAGTAGGTAGAGCGAGCCGAACAGCATCAGGCCGGGAACGATCTTGAACAGCGTGAACAGGCCGACGAGATCGTCCGCGCCTGGAATCTTCGCGACGGCGAATTCCTGGACGCCCGACAGTAGCACCGAGAAGCTGAAGGCGACCATGGCGATAATCACGGCGGCGATGATCATCCCGACCGAGCCGAGGCGATATTCCCAGAAGGGGCGGCTGAACGTCACTCCATAGGCCCGGCGGATGATGTCCCGGATCGTCTCGATGAAGCTCCCGGTCGTCCACAGCCCGACGATCGCGCCGAGCCAGAGAAGCCCGCCGGTGCGCGCCTGGAGCACGTCGTTGACCGGCTTGGACAGGACCTCGGCGACGTCGGGCGGCATGGTCTGGAACAAGGCGATGACCGCGTTCATCCCTTCCTCGGTCTGGCCGAATAGGCGGGCTACGGCGGCCGCGACGATGACGAACGGGAAAAGCGAGAGCAGAGCGAGGTAGGCGAGGTTGCCGGCGTGGATGAAGCCGTCCGAATAGACTCCGACCGCGACCCGCTTCACCACCTCGAACGGATATTGGCCCGGGCTGAGATGATGGCGGATCCTGCCGAACCGCGCCTTCTTCCTGATCAGCTTCTTGCGCCGCGCTTCCGGTGATTCTGGTGATATTTCCTGCACAGCGAGGGGTTATACGCCCAGGCCGGCGCGGGGGTTGCCTTTGCCCTTGCGGCTCCAGCCCTCGACGAAGCTCGCAAGCTCCTCATCCTCCGCCGGAATCTCGACCATCAAGGTGACGAGCTGGTCGCCGCGCTGGCCGGTCTTGCCGGTGAAGCCCTTGCCCTTGAGCCGGAGCACCTTGCCCGAGCTCGAGCCCTTGGGAATGCTGAGCATGACCGGGCCGTCCACGGTCGGAACCTTGACCTTGGCCCCGAGCACCGCCTCGTCGATCGCGACCGGGAGATCGAGACGGATGTCGTCGCCCTCGCGCCGGTAGAAGCGATGGGGCTTCAGATGGATGGTGACGATCGCGTCGCCATTCCCTCCCGGCCCCTGCTGGCCCTGGCCGGCGAGCCGGATCCTGGTTCCTTCCTCGACGCCCTTGGGGAGCTTGATGTCGACGGTCTTGCCCCCGGACAGGGTGACCCGCTGCGACTTGAGAGTCGCGGCATCCTCGAACGCCACGGGCAGGCGGTAGGCGACGTCGGCCCCCTTTTGCGGCGGCGCCTGGCGGGCCCGGCCGCCGAAGCCCCCGAATCCGCCGCGGCGCTGCCCGCCGGCGCCCGCGAACAGGCCCTCGAACAGCTCGGACAGGTCGACCTCCTCGCCGCCACCGCCGCCGCCGAAGCCCGGACCGCCGGGACCGCGCTGGAAGCCGCCCGGACCGCCGGGCCTCGCTCCGCCCCCGCCGTATCCGAACGGGGCGCGGGGATTGCCCTCCTCGTCTATCTCGCCGCGATCATATTGGGCGCGCTTCGCCTTGTCGGTGAGGATGTCATAGGCGCGGGTGACGGTCGAGAAACGCTCGGATGCCTTGGGATTGCCCTTGTTCTTGTCGGGATGAAGCTCCTTGGCGAGCTTGCGATAGGCCTTCTTGATATCGGCCTCGGTCGCGTCGCGCTTCACGCCAAGCTGGGAGTATAGATCGGCCATTCGCCTCTAGCTTCCTTACGTCACCGAAAAAGTCCAACCCAATCCTTCGCAGATGGGTGAAGCGGCCCGCTCTGACAAGCCGAATGCTTGTGCGCCGGCGCGCGCGGCGGCAAAGGCGAAGCGATGGACCCGAACGCGCTCTTCGACGAATGGCTGGCCGAGGCACGGCTCGGCGAGCCCAACGATCCCACCGCGATGGCGCTGGCCACGGCCGACGCCGACGGCCGGCCCTCGTGCCGGATGGTGCTCCTCAAGGGCCATGACGAGAGGGGCTTCGTCTTCTACTCCAATCTCGACAGCCGGAAGGGCGGCGAGCTCGACTCCAATGCGCGCGCCGCTCTGCTCTTCCACTGGAAATCGCTTCGCCGGCAGGTTCGGGTGGAAGGTCCGATCGAGCCGGTCTCCGACGAGGAAGCGGACGCTTATTTCGCAACCCGCTCGCGCGACTCCCAGCTCGGCGCCTGGGCGTCGGACCAGTCGCGGCCGCTCGAATCGCGGGCGCTGTTCGAATCGCGCTACGAGGCGATGAAGGAAGAGTATGAGGGGCGCGACGTTCCGAGGCCGCCGCGCTGGTCGGGCTGGCGGGTCGTTCCCGAGCGGATCGAGTTCTGGACGAGCCGGGACCATCGGCTTCACGAAAGGCGCCTGTTCGTCCGGGCCGAAGTCGGCTGGAGCGAAGGCCTGCTCTACCCGTGACCGACTCGCCGGAGACCAGCCATTCGAACCTCGCGACCCGGGCGGCGCTGGCGAGCGTCGCGGTCGCCCTGTTCCTGGTGTTTCTGAAGAGCTGGGCGGCCTGGACGACGGGTTCCGTGGCGATGCTGGGCTCGCTCGCCGATACCGGGCTCGACCTGGTCGCCTCGCTGATCACCCTGTTCGGGGTACGGGTCGCGGCGGCGCCCGCCGACCGCGACCATCGCTTCGGCCACGGCAAGGCCGAGGCGCTTGCCGCCCTGTTCCAGGTGATGCTGATCGCATTTTCGGCGGTGGTCATATTCTGGCGGGGCATAGAAAGGCTGATCAACGACCAGGTGACCGCGAGTGCCGAAGGCGGAATCATCGTCTCGGCGGTCGCGATCGCCGCGACCCTGCTTCTGCTCGCCTATCAGAGAAGCGTGATCGCTCGGACCGGCTCGGTCGCGATCGAGACGGACCATGTCCATTACCAGAGCGACCTCCTGCTCAACCTTTCGGTGATCGCGGCCCTGGCGCTCGAGCAATATCTCGATCTGGCCGGAGCGGACGCGGCCTTCGGAATCGCGATCGCTCTCTGGCTCGCCTGGGGCGCGTGGCGGGCGTCGAGCCGTGCGATCGACCAGCTGATGGACAAGGAATGGCCGGAGGAGAAAAGGCGGCATTTCGTCGACGTCGCCGCCAAGCATCACGAATTGAAGGGCCTTCACGACCTTCGCACCCGGACCAGCGGCAACAAGGATTTCGTCCAGTTCCACGTCTGGATGGATCCCGAGATGAGCGTGGCCGACGCCCACCAGGTGCTCGACGAGGTCGAGGCCAAGCTCGCGACGGAATTTCCAGGGGTGGAGATACTGATCCATATCGACCCGGTCGGCCAGGTCGACCATCCGGGTAATCCGCTGGTGGAGACGGATCTGACCAAGGCCGCAGGCGGAAAAACACCATCCGCTCATCCTGAGTAGCCGTTGAGCTTGTCGAACCATGAGCAGGTCGGATTGCCCCCCGGGCAATCCTGAAACATGCGGTGTGCATGCTTCACCTGTTCATTATCGAAGGACGGTCCTTCGATACGGGCCTTCGACAGGCTCAGTCCCTACTCAGGATGAGCGGGTTGGAGGTAGTTAGGGAGGAAGGAATGAAGCTCAGCATCACCCAGGTCGATGCGTTCGCCGACGGGCCGTTCACCGGGAATCCGGCCGCAGTGATGCCGCTCGAGGAGTGGCTCCCGGACGAGACCATGCAGAAGATCGCGATGGAGAATAATCTCGCCGAGACCGCTTTCACCGTTCCGGCACAAGACGATGCGGATTACGAGCTTCGCTGGTTCACGCCCACGGTCGAGGTCGCATTTTGCGGCCATGCCACTTTGGCAAGCGGCCATGTGCTGATGGAGGACCGCGAACGAGTGCGGTTCAGGACCCGCAAGAGCGGTCTGTTCGAGGTGATCGCGCGCGACGGAGCGGGCCTGGAGCTCGACGTTCCCCAGACCCTGGTCCGGCCGGCGACGGCCGACCAGCTGCAGGAGGCGAGGAGCAAGGACGGCACCGGACTGCTCGACATCATTGGGCATGACGGGGCGAGCGAGGCGGACAAAGGCGAGCCGTTCCTCAGCTGCTCCGGCGCGGAGGCGACCGCGATCCTGCTGCTCCCCGACGCCGCCGCTGTCCGCAAATGCGCGCCGGACATGGCGCGGCTTCGCGAGATCGAGCTCATGGTCATCGTCACCGCTCAAGGCGGGTCGGGCGAGGGTCATGACGTGGTCAGCCGGGTCTTCGTTCCGGCCTGGGGCGTGGACGAGGATCCGGTGACCGGATCGGCGCACGCGGCTCTGACGCCCTTCTGGTGCGACCGGCTCGGCCGAGAGAGCTTCACCGCCTGGCAGGCGAGCCGCCGCGGCGGCCGGGTCGAGTGCCGGCGCAAGGGCGACCGCGCGATCCTCGGCGGCAAATGCGTGACGGTGATGGAAGGGGTGATGAGCTTCTAGTCCCACGACACACCGTTCGCCCTGAGCCTGTCGAAGGGCTTTCCTTCTATCTGACAACCAAAGAAGGGATTGGCTTCGACAGGCTCAGCCCGAACGGTTTGAGTTTGGGGGAAAACTAGCTCAGCTTCGCCTCGAGCGCGTCGAGCAGGGGCGCCTGGCTCGGCAGGATCCTGTTCCGCGCCTCGGCGAGCCCGAACCAGGCGGCCCGGTCGACCTCCGGGAACGACTGGAAAGCGCCGCTCCTGGGCGGCCATTCGGCCTTGAACAGGTTGCTGACGATCGAATCGGCGTCGAGATCGCCTTCGAGCGCATAGGCCTCGACCCATTTGCCCCCTTTCTGGCGGATCCGCGCGAGCGGCTCGGGATCGCCCGGACAGGGAATGCCGATCTCCTCCTCGAACTCGCGAAGAGCGCAGGCGAGCGGCGCCTCGCCCTCCTCGACCAGCCCCTTGGGGATCATCCAGGTGCCTTCGTCCTTGTTGCGCCAATAGTGGCCGCCGGGATGGGTGAGAAGCACCTCGAGGCCGCTCTCGCGGCGGCGATAGAGGAGGATTCCGGCGCTGAGGACGGGCATCGGACTCCGTCAGGCCCGGCTTTTCAGCGAGTCCCTGATCTCGCGCAGGAGAAGCGCTTCCTCGCTCGGCCCGGCCGGTTCTTCCTCGGCCTTCCGGCTCGCCCGGGTCGCCGCCCTGACCAGGAGGAAGATGGCGAAGGCCAGGATCAGGAAGTTGACCAGGGCGGTCAGGAACTGGCCCCAGCCAAGCATCGGAACGCCGGCGGCCTTGAGCGCGGCATAGGTCATCGGGCCCGAATAGTCCGCGGGTACCTCGCCGAGCAGGACGAACTTGTTCGAGAAATCCATGTTGCCGAATAGCGCGCCGACCAGAGGCATGATCAGATCGCCGGTCAGCGAGGTGACGATCGTCGCGAATCCGGCGCCGATGATCACCGCGACGGCAAGATCGAGCACATTCCCCCTGGCGACGAAGTCCCTGAATTCGCGGATCATGGCTTTCCCCCTTTTCCCCGGCGCACCTTAATCGAAGCGCGAGCCGAGCGACAGGCGCTTGCCCTACCGCCCGGCAGGCGGCACATCAGGGCGATGGGGGCGCCGGAACCGACAGCAGCAAGCGAGGACAAGGGCCTTCGCCGCGAAATCGGATTCACCGGCTCGGCGTTCCTCGCGTTCAACGGGGTGATCGGGGCGAGCATCTTCGCCCTTCCCGCAAAACTGCAGGACCAGTTCGGCTGGTTCAGCCCCTGGCTCTTTCCGCTGTTCGGCCTTCTGGTGCTGGTCGTCGCCCTGCCGTTCGCGCGGGTCGCGTCGCATTTTCCAATGTCGGGCGGGCCCGTCGTCTACGGCGCCCAGTTCGGGCCGGCGGTCTCGTTCCAGGGCGGCTGGATCTATTATCTGGCGCGGTGCACTGCCCTCGCCGCCAACGCCAACGTGCTCGTCACCTATCTCGCCGCCTTCTGGCCGCCGCTGCAGCAGGAGCCATGGCGGTCCGCGGCAATTGTCACCCTCGTCGGGCTGCTGACCGCGATCAACGTTGCCGGGGTGAAGAAGGCGGTTCGGCTGCTCGACGCATTGACCCTGCTCAAGGCGGTGCCGCTGATCGCGATGGCGATCTTCGGACTGATCGTCGCGGGCGGATCGATCCAGGCGCCGTCCGCGCTTCCGCCGCTGTCGGGGATCGAGGCCGCGGCGCTTCTCGTCCTCTATGCCTTCGTCGGATTCGAGACGAGCGTGGTGCCGGCCGGCGAGACCCGCGATCCGCAGAAGACCATTCCCCGCGCCCTGATCACGACGATCGTCGCCACCGCCATGCTCTATTTCCTGGTCCAGCTTTCCTACGTCGCGGTGATGGCGCCGGGCGAAGGCGGCGAAGCGCCGATGGTCGCGTTCGGGACCAAGCTTGCCGGAGCGGCGGGCGGTCTGCTCCTGACCGCCGCCGCCATCTTCTCGCTGAGCGGCAACATCAGCGGCGGGATCACAGCGGCGACCCGCGCCACCTATGCGCTCGGCCGCGACGGGCTTCTCCCGGCCTGGTTCGGCCGCGTGAATCCGCGCTTCGCAACGCCGGCCAATTCGATCATGTTCATGGGGGCGTTGATCGCCCTGCTCGCGGTGACCGGAAGCTTTCTCTGGCTCGCCGTTATCAGCACTCTGGCGCGACTGATCGTCTACTCGCTTGCGATCGCCGCCCTGCCCAAGCTGGAGCGGGATAGCGCGAGCAAGCCGCTCATCTATGCGATGATGGCGGCCGGGCTTGGGGTCTGCCTGTGGGCCGCGCTCCAGTCCGAATGGGCGTCGTGGCGAATGCTATTGATCCTGATTGCCGCCGGAACGCTGCTCTATTTCGCGGCCCGCTTCGCCGGGACTAAGCCGGGATCATCTCGACACTGACCGTTTCCTCGATCCAGCCGCCGCCGAGCACCCGGTCGCCGTCGTAGAGCACGGCCGCCTGGCCGGGCGCGACTCCATATTCCGGATCGCGGAAAATGACTTCCGAGCCTTCGAGGCGCGCCGGCGCGGGGCGAGCCATCGAACGGACCTTGGCGGTGAGTCCGTCTTTCTGATTCTCGCCGAGCCAGTTGATGTTCGAAAGGCGCGCGGCACGGATGGCGAGCGCGTGCTTCGGGCCGACGACGACCCGCCGCGCCTCGGGCTCGATTCGGACGACGTAGAGCGGCTCGGCCTGGCCGCCTATTTCGAGGCCCCGGCGCTGGCCGACGGTGAAATGGATGAGGCCGCGATGGCGGCCGAGGACATTGCCTTCGAGGTCGACGATCTCGCCTTCCCGCGCGGCCTCGGGCCGGACCTTCCTGACCACCGAGGCGTAATCGCCGTTGGGGACGAAGCAGATGTCCTGGCTGTCCGGCTTGTCGGCGACGACCAGGCCGAGCTCGCGGGCGATCTCGCGAACCGCCGGCTTGGGCATTCCGCCCAAGGGGAAGCGCAGGAAATCGAGCTGATCGCGGGTCGTCGCGAACAGGAAATAGGACTGGTCGCGCGCGGGATCGGCGGCGCGGTGGAGCTCGGCGCCGTTCGGTCCCTCGACTCGCCGGACATAATGGCCGGTGGCGAGGCAGTCGGCGCCGAGATCGCGGGCGAGGTTCATCAGATCGGTGAACTTCACCCCCTGGTTGCAGGCGATGCAGGGGATCGGCGTCCGGCCCTTCATATATTCGTCGGCGAAACGCTCGATCACGCTCGAGCGGAAGCGGCTTTCATAATCGAAGACGTAATGGGCGATTCCGAGACGGGCGGCGACCGCCTTGGCATCGTAAATGTCCTGGCCCGCGCAGCAGGTGCGCGAGCGCTCGATCGCCTCGCCATGATCGTAGAGCTGGAGAGTGACCCCGATCACCTCGGCGCCGCTCCTCGCGGCGAGCGCGGCCACGACCGAGCTGTCGACCCCGCCCGACATGGCGACGACGATCCGGGCCTGGCTTGCGGGCCGGCTCAGCTGGAAATCCGCGTTCATGAGGCCGCCCACATAGTCGCGTCCGCCCGAAATTCACAGTCTGTCAGTATCGTCACCCCGGCGAAGGCCGGGGTCTCAGGGAGGATCCGCGCCATACCGACACGAGATCCCGGCCTCGGCTTTGCCGAGTTCATCCTGAGCGACGCCGCAGGCGGCGGCGAAGGGCCGGGATGACGGGTTGGCTTTAACCGGGTCTTCAACCCTCTCGATTAGGAGGGGCGGCGATGGATCTGAATTTCTTCCGCCGGGCAGAGCAGAGATTCGCGAGCCGAACGGCAGCGCCTCTCGATTTTGGCCTGCTGGTCGCGATGCTGCAGACGCGGCAGGCGGCGAGCGCGGCGGCGCGCGCGCATGCTTTGTGGAGCAGCGCCCCCCGTCTTCAGGATCCGCTGGCCGAACTGCTGCTCGGAGCGCCGCTGTGGCGGCGAGCGGCGGCCGCTCAGGCCGGATGCTTCAATCCGGCCTGCGCCCGGCAAGAGCGCTTTCCGAAAAAGTGGGAACCGGTTTTTCGGAATGGAATCGCTCCGGCGGACGAATCGAGCGCCTTTCTTATCCCCGGCGGCGAAGCCGCGTGGGGAAAGGCGCAAGGGTATTTAAACTGAAATGACCGGGAAATTTACCTTGGCGTTTCAGCCTTCCTTCAAGGCCCGGCGCGTAAGGACCGGCTTCGGGGAAGCAGGACCGGCCAGATGTCAGCGAGTCTTGAGGTAGGAATGATCGAGAATCAGAAAATCAGGCCGGCCCAGGTGATCGGACCGCTCGGCGAGCCTCTCACGCTCGAGAGCCTTCCGCCGAGCTCGACCACCCGCTGGGTCGTTCGGCGCAAGGCCGAGGTGGTGGCCGCCGTCAATGGCGGGCTTCTCTCGGTCGACGAGGCATGCGAGCGCTACGGCCTGACCCTCGAGGAATTCGCCGGCTGGCAGCGCGCGGTCGACCGCTCGGGGATGCCGGGCCTCAGGGTCACGCGCATCCAGCATTACAAGAGCCTCTACGAGCGCCAGCAGAAGTTCTGATTTCGGGAGCGGCCGCGGCCGCTCCGATCAATGAAAATTGCGGCTTTTGACACGGATGGTCTCCGGTGAATCCGTGCGGGAAGGAGCGTGGCGCGAGCCGCGCTCCTTTCCATATGGGTCGCGGAGGCTTCCCGTCGCCACGTCGACCCGGTTGCGGCGATTCGGGAAGTGCATCTTGCCGACCGTGTCGAGCAGAGGCGTGTGATCCTCGAGCCGGTCGGTGACGATATGGATGACGTCGCCCTCGCGCTGGACGGTGCCGCGAACCGCGATCATCGCCGCCGACATGATGATCCGGCGCTGCGCCTCGAACCTGCGCTGCCAGACGATGATATTGGCGATTCCCGTCTCGTCCTCGATGGTGATGAAGGTGACGTTGCCCTTGCCGGGCCGCTGGCGGATGAGGACGATCCCGGCGACATAGGCCTTCGAGCCGTCCTTCACTTTGGCGAGATCGGCGCAGCGCAGCATCTTCATGCCGTCGAGCTCGGGACGGAGGAAAGCGAGAGGATGGGCCCTGAGCGACAGCTTCAGCGCGCCATAATCCTCGACCACCTCGCGGCCCTCGGTCATCGGCCGGAGCCGCGCCTCGGGCTCGCGTCCGCTCTCGGCGCGCTCCGCCGCGGCGAACAGTGGAAGCGGCCGCTCGCCGAGGCCGCGCACCGCCCACAGAGCCTGGCGGCGGGTGAGGCCGAGCGAATGGAAGGCGTCGGCATTGGCCAGCTTCTCGAGCGAAGCGGCGGGCACGTTCGAGCGCATCCACACATCCTCGACCGAGGCGAACGGCCGCTCGGCGCGCGCCGCGAGGATGAAAGCGGCATGGGTTTCGGACAGGCCTTTGACCAGGCGCATTCCGAGGCGGAGGGGGAGAGGGGGTGAGGCCTCCCCGTCGTCATTGGTGCCCCTCCCCTCGATGGGGAGGGGTTGGGGAGGGGTGGACTCAAAGACCAGCTCAGTGCTGGCGGCAAAGCCACCCCCACCCTTCCCTCCCCCATCGAGGGGGAGGGTTTTGCCTCGATGCTCACCTTCCAAAGTACAATCCCATTCGCTCGCCTGGATGCACACCGGCCGCACCTCCACGCCATGCTCCCTTGCGTCGCGGACGATCTGGGCGGGCTGGTAGAAACCCATGGGCTGGGCGTTGACCAGGGCCGCGCAGAAGATTTCGGGGTGGTGGCATTTCATCCAGCTCGAGGCGTAGGCGATCTTGGCGAAGCTGGCGGCGTGGCTTTCGGGAAAGCCGTAGCTTCCGAAGCCCTCGATCTGGCGGAAGGTGCGCTCGGCGAAATCGCGCTCGTAGCCGTTGGCGATCATCCCTTCGATCATCTTGTCGTGGAAGCTGCTGACCCCGCCGGTCGACTTGAAGGTCGCCATCGAGCGCCTGAGCGAATCGGCCTCGGCCGGAGTGAAGCCGGCGCCGACGATCGCGACCTTCATCGCCTGCTCCTGGAAGAGCGGAACGCCCAGGGTCTTCTCCAGCACGGCCTTCAGCTCGGGCTTCGGATATTCCGCTTTCTCCTTTCCTTCCCGCCGGCGAAGATAGGGATGGACCATGTCGCCCTGGATCGGGCCGGGCCGGACGATCGCGACCTGGATGACGAGATCGTAGAATTCTTTCGGCTTCAGCCGCGGAAGCATGCTCATCTGCGCCCGGCTCTCGATCTGGAAGGTGCCGATCGTGTCGGCCCTGCGGATCATCGCGAAGGTCTTCGGGCAATCCTCCTGCATGACCGGCGATGCCAGGTCGATCCTCCGGCCCTTATGGTCGGCGAGCAGATCGAAGGCGCGGCGCATGCAGCCGAGCATCCCGAGCCCCAATATGTCGACCTTCATGAAGCCCAATGTCTCGATATCGTCCTTCTCCCATTCGATGACCCGCCGATCCTCCATTGCGGCCGGCTCGACCGGAACGAGATCGTCGAGCCGATCGCGGGTGAGGACGAAGCCGCCCGGATGCTGGCTGAGATGGCGCGGCGTTCCGATCAGCTGGCGCGACAGCTCGAGCGCGAGCGCCAGGCGCGGCTCGCTCCGGTCGAGGTGGAGGGCGTCGACATGGCTGTCCGGGATCCCCTCGCTCGACCAGCCCCAGATCTGGCTCGACAAAGCCGCGGTCAAATCCTCGGTCAGGCCCAAAGCCTTGCCGACCTCGCGGATCGCGCCCCGGCTCCGGTAGCGGACGACGACCGAGGTCAGGGCCGCGTGCTGCTCGCCATAGGTGCGGTAGATCCACTGGATCACCTCCTCGCGGCGCTCATGCTCGAAGTCGACGTCGATGTCGGGCGGCTCGGCGCGCTCGCCGGACATGAAGCGCTCGAACAGCAATTGATGGTGGACCGGATCGATCGAGGTGATCCCGAGAACGAAGCAGATCATTGAATTGGCCGCCGAGCCGCGGCCCTGGCAGAGTATTCCCTGGCTTCGCGCATAAGCGACGATCGAGTTGACGGTGAGGAAATAGCGGGCGCAATCGAGGTCGCCGACCAGCTTCAGCTCATGCTCCAGGATGTTGCGATATTCGTCCGGAACGCCGGTGGGGAATCGGACGGCGAGAGCGTCGCGGGTCAGCCGCTCGAGCGCTTCCTGCGGGGTCCGGCCGGTCATGACGATCTCGTCGGGATATTGCTGGCTCAATTCGCGGAGGCTGAAGGTACAGCGCCCGGCGATGTCGGCGCCGGCGCGGATCGCGTCGGGATAATCGGCGAAGCGCCGCTCCATCTCGCGCGGGCTCTTGAGATGGCGGTCTGCGTAGAGCTCGCGGCGGAGGCCGAGATCGTCGATCGTGCATTTATCGCGGATCGCGGTGACGACGTCCTGGAGCATGCGCCGGTCGGGCGAATGATAGAGTATGTCGCCGCTCGCCAGGCTCCGGACCCCGAAACGGCGGGCCATGGAGTCCAGCTTGTGAAGGCGAAGGGCATCCCCGGGGCGGCGGCGAAGGCTGAGCGCGCAATAAGAACGGTCGCCGAATATGTCGGAGGTCAAAGCAAGCGCGGTCTCGGCCGTTTCGTCCGCCTCGCCGGGGACGAGGGCTGCGACCAAGCCTTGCGAATAGGCGTCGACATCCTCCCAGTGGAGGAAGCATTGGCCCTTCTCGCCTTTCTTCCGGTCAGCCCTGCTCTTGCCCAAGGTGAGCAGCCGGGTGAGGCGCGACCAGCCGTCACGATCCTCGGGCCAGATCAGGAGCTTATTGCCGTCCATCAAATCGAGCCGGCAGCCGGCGACGAGGCGGACCCCGGTCGTCTCGGCGGCGCGCAGGGCATGGACGAGCCCGCCGACGCTGTTGCGATCGGTTATGCCCAGCGCCTTGTGGCCGAGCAAAGCCGCGGCCGCGAACAATTCCTCGGCGCTGGAGACCCCGCGAAGGAAGCTGAAATGGCTTGTGACCTGAAGCTCGGTGTAGGTCATGTTTGCGTCGCCACGACAAAGTGACTATATGAAGTGGTCACATGGGAGGCTGAGATGGGCAAGATGATCGGCGCGGCGGAGTTCAAGGCGCATTGCCTGCGCATCATGGAAGAGGCGAACCGCAGCGGCGAGACGGTGGTCATCACCAAGCGCGGCAAGCCGTTCATGGAGATGAAGCGGGTCGCGCCGGACGAGGCGACTCCGCTTTTCGGCTGCATGAAGGGCTCGATGACCTGGCTTACCGACGATCCGACCGCTCCCGCTCTGGACTCGGGCTGGGAAGAGGAATGGGACGCCAATAATCCTCCGGAACTGTATCGGTGATCCTTCTCGACACCCACACCCTTCTCTGGATGGCTGAAGGCGATGACCGATTGGGAAGGAAGGCGCGAAAGACGATCGGCGAGGAAGCAGCGGCGGGAAATGTGATCGTTTCGGCAATCTCCTTCTGGGAAATGGGAATGCTGATCGAGAAAGGCCGAATCGCCCTTTCCATGGCTTTGGGAGATTTCGCCGAAATGCTCGCGCGAAAGAGCGGGGTCAGAGTGATGCCCGTGGATGCGGGGGTCGCGATCGAAACGGCGAACCTTCCACCGGGCCTTCACGGTGATCCCTGCGACCGAATACTCGTGGCGACGGCCCGACACCTTTCCTGTCCTCTGGCGACGAGGGACCGAAGGATCCTGGCCTATGCGGCGAAAGGCTATGTGCGGGCGATCGACGCCTCGCGCTGAGCTCGGATCCCTCATCCGAACAGCCCGTGCATGTACCAGCTGAGGTCGCCGGTTCGGGAATCGACTCCGTCGCCGCGGCGGTAGAGCCAGAAGCGCTTGCCCTCCTCGTCCTCGACCTGGAAATAGTCGCGCACCGCGTCGGCCTCGCCGATCCGCTTCCACCATTCGCCGTGGATCCGCTCGGGCCCGTCGGCCTGGCGGACATGGTGGCGGCGGCCGCGCCAGGTGAATCGGCGCGGCGGCAGATCGGGGAGTAGGGCGACGACATTCTCGACCCGCTCGGGCGGCGAGAGCAGGCGCACCGGCCGAGGCCAGGACGGCCAGGCGGCGGCCGGGGCGAGCGGTCCGACGCGGCGGACGCTCCGCTCGGGCACGTCGCTCTCGACCGCGCCGATCCGGAACAGGCGGCGCGCACCGAGGCGGGCGGCGAGCCTGTCGACCAAAGGCGCGAGATCGGGCGCGACCGTCTCGCCGGTCAATATGCCGGCGACCGGCTGGGGCCCGAGCGGCTCGCAGCGACCGGCGACCAGCCGCATCGCCTCGATCCCGAAGCCCGGATCGATCGTCTCGATCCTGCCGGCGAGCAGGCGAAGCAGATGGGCTGAATCGCGGCTGGCGCGGGCGGTGCCGATCGCGACCCTCTGCTCCTCGCCGTCGACTCGCAGGCAGATGAGGGTGAGAGTCCGAGCGGCGAGCCCGGCCCCGGAGAGATTGCGCATCAGCAGGTCGACCAGGTCGGCAAGCACCGCGCCGATCGCCTCGGCGGTCGCAATGGGCTCGAGGAAGCGCAGAAGTGCCGAGGGCGGCTCCTCGGGCACGATCGGATCGAAGGGCTCCGGGGCCCGGCCGAGCGCCTGATCGAGGCGCCTGAGCAAGGTTCGGCCGAAGCGCCGTTCGAGCGGGCCGCGCGGCAGGTCCATCAGATCGCCGATCGTGTCGATCCCGAGCCTGCGCGCGGCGACCAGCACATCCTCGCCGACTCGAAGGGCGGCGAGCGGCAGCGCCGCGAGCGCGTCCCGCTCGCCGCCTTCCGGGCAGAGGATCGGGTGGCCGGCCGCGGCGAAGCGGGCGAGGGCGTGGGCGGCGCCGGCGGTTCCGGCGACGGCGATCCGGGCGGCAAGGCCGAGCCTGGCGCAGAAAGCGAGAATGCGCCGGCACATCATCGCCTCGCCGCCGAACAGATGGGCGGCGCCGCTCAGGTCGAGCCACAGGCCGTCCGGTCCCGAGATTGCGGCGCGCGGGGTCCAGCGGCGGGCGGCGAACAGACCGAGGCGGAGCAGAAGCGCATGGTCGGCTTCGGGCTCGGAGTCTTTTATCTCGAGCTCCGGGACGAGGGCTCGGGCATGGGTGAGCGCCATTCCCGGATGGAGGCCGAGCGCGCGCGCCTCCGGGCTGGCGGCGGCGATCGCCATGATCTGGCCGCTGCGCCCAGCGGTGACGAGCGGGCCCAGTTCCTCCCCTCGATTTCGAGGGGAGGGGGACCGTCCGAAGGACGGTGGAGGGGCCTGCTGAGCCCGAGAAGCCCCTCCACCATGCTTCGCATGGTCCCCCTCCCCATCGCTGCGCGACAGGGAGGAAAAATTATGCCGCGCGGCGGTGGTGCGGTGCCGCCTGAGCCTGTCCGTAGGCAGGTTCGGCAGGCAGAGCGAGGCGACCCTCGGCATCGCAAGCCTCCATGATCCATTGGTGCGGCTCGCCGCCGCGCTGGCGGGCGAGCGCGATCCGCCAGCGTGCCCGCCCCACGCCGGGGACCGGAAGCGGCGCCGAGGGCGCGCAGCCGATCCGCCAGCGCGTGACCGCGGCGGAAGGAAGGCCGAGCGGATCCTCGCCGCTCCTTCGCCAGCGCTTCAGCATCAGGGCCGGAGTCGTCCCTTCCTCGGCGGCGAGCTGGAGCCGGCGGGTCGAGGCCATGGCCGCGCGCCCGACCTCGCCGACCACGGCGGCGAGCCCGCCGTGGCGGAGCCCCTCCTCCATCACCGCGAGCACGTCCTCGTCGCGTCCGCATTCGGCATAGAGAAGGCGATCGGGCGAGAGCCCGGCCAGGGCCAGGCCCGGCGCGAACAGATCGGGCCTTCGGAGCGCCCACAGCACGTGGCCGGAGCGGCGGGCGGCGATTCCGGCCGCGAACAGGGTGGCGGCGGCATCGTCGCTCAGATCGGACGCCTCGGCCGCGATCTCGTGAAGCGCCGCCGCGTCGAGCCCGCCCTCCCCAAGCCGCTCGTCGACCGCCGCGATTCCGAACGGCAGGACCTCGCCGGCCGCCGGTCCGCGGGACTCGATCGCCCGCACCTCGGCGCGCAGGGCGGCCAGCCGTTCGGCACGGGCGGGATTGATCTGCATGATTCGGACGACTCTTGTGTTCTACTTATGTTCCGACTCTCGCTTCCGAGAGTCAAGGACCATGGAGACCGGCAAAGCGGCCTGCTACGATCTTTGCCCAGGGGGAGCCGGAAGAATGCGGATCAGGATCGCGGCGGCACTTTTGGTCTTCACTCTCCTCTTCGCCTTGCCCGCGGGCATTCTCCTGTGGATGACCTCGGTGCCCGGCCGCTCTCATGAAGGCCCTCTCCCGCCCCTCACCGAAAGCGAAAGGCAGCTGGCGGCTCGGCTCGAAGCGCATGTCCGGGCGGTGGCGAGCGAGCCGCACAACCTCAAATATCCCGAAGCGCTCGAACAGTCGGCCGCCTATATCGAAAACACTCTGACCGTCCTCGGCTACGGCGTGCACAGGCAGGCCTTCACCGCCGACGGACATCAGGTCCGCAACATCGAGGCGGTGATCGAGCCTCAGGCGCCCGGCGCAAGGACGCTCGTCGTCGGCGCCCATTACGATTCCTGCCTCGATGCGCCTGGCGCGAACGACAACGGCACCGGCACCGCCGCGGTCATCGAGCTTTCGCGCCTGCTCGCGGACCTTTCCGGCAAGAGCGGCCTGCGCATACGCCTCGTCCTGTTCGTCAACGAGGAGCCGCCCTTCTTCAAGAGCGAGCGGATGGGCAGCCTCGTCTATGCGCGGCGGCTCAAGGCATCGGGCGAGCCGGTCATGGGCATGATCTCGCTCGAGACGATGGGCTTCTACAGCGATTCCGAAGGCAGCCAGAACTATCCGCCGCCCCTCAACTTCCTCTATCCGACCAAAGGCGACTTCATCGCCTTCGTCGGCCTCACCTCATCGCGGAGCTTCCTTCGCCGCGCCGTCCGCGACTTCCGGGACGTCGCCGCCTTCCCGAGCGTCGGAGGGACCGCACCGGGGTTCGTGCAGGGCATCGACTGGTCCGATCATTGGGCGTTCGAGGAGCAGGGCATGCCCGCATTGATGGTCACCGACACCGCGCCATTCCGATATCCGCACTATCACGGCAAAGCCGACACCCCCGACAAGGTCGATCATTCGCGGCTGGCGCGGGTCGTCTCGGGCCTCGAGAAAATGATCAGGCGCTGGGCCGCCGCGGAAGCCGGCTAGGTCCGCGACTGGCGAAAGCGGCCTTGCGTCGCTAAATAGGCCTCAGTGTCGAGTAGCGCAGTCCATGCAGCAGCGCCCGCAAGCAATGAGGCGGCGAAAGGCTGGAAGCCGGTCAGGCTTCAGCAGCAGCCCTTCTTCGAGGACAAGAACCGCGCCTTCTGGCTGCTCCAGTCGACCGGATGGGCCGGCTATTTTGTCCTCCGCACGGTTTCAGGCATCGCCAATGCGATGGGGTGGAGCTACGTGCTCCACACCGCTTTGCTTACTGCGACGGGCTATTCGATCACCCTGCTCATGGCGGCCGCCTATCGCCGCCTGATCCGGATGAAGCCTTTGTTCACCTGGCCGGGCACGATCGCGATCGTCGTCATCGCGGCGGCGGCCTTCTCGGTGATCGAGATCTGGAGCCACGCCACCTTCGTGGTGCCTGGAGCGCAGCCGGAAGGGATACGATTCCTCGGCGCCATCCTGTTCACCGTCATTCTGCTCGTCGCATGGTCGGCGCTCTATTATTCGATCAATTACTATCTGATGCTGGAGAAGCAGACCGACCGGCTGCTCCGGCTCGAGCATCAGGCCTCGAGCGCCCAGCTGGCGATGCTTCGCTACCAGCTCAATCCGCACTTCCTGTTCAACACCCTCAACTCGATCTCGACCCTCGTGCTCCTCAAGCAGACCGACCGCGCCAATGCGATGCTGAGCCGGCTGAGCTCCTTCCTCCGCTACACATTGGTCAACGAGCCGATGGGCCAGGTCACGGTCGCCCAGGAGATCGAGACCCTGAAGCTCTATCTCGAGATCGAGAAGATGCGGTTCGAGGAGCGCCTTCGGCCGTGCTTCGAGATCGACCCGTCCGTTTCCCAGGCCCGCCTGCCCTCGTTGCTGCTCCAGCCGCTGGTCGAGAATGCGATCAAATATGCGGTCACCCCCCAGGAGGAAGGCGCGGACATCAAGGTCGTCGCCAAGCGCGACATCGACCGGGTGGTGATCACCGTATCGGACACCGGGCCGGGCGCCGAGGATCATTGGGTCAGGGCCCAGGAGTCGACGGGCGTCGGACTGGCCAATATTCGCGACCGTCTGGCGCAAGCCTATGGACCCGACCATCGTTTTGAGACCGAATCGAACATAAGGGGCGGTTTCCGCGTTACCATCGAGATTCCCTACCAAGTGGAAATATCCGAGGAACAAACATGACGATTCGCACCATCCTGGTCGATGACGAGCCTCTCGCCATCCAGGGCCTGCAGCTGCGCCTCCAGGCGCATGAGGACGTCGAGATCGTCGAGACCTGCAGCAACGGCCGGGAGGCGATACGGGCGATAAAGACTCACAAGCCCGATCTGGTCTTCCTCGACATCCAGATGCCCGGCTTCGACGGTTTCTCGGTGATCCAGGGCCTGATGGAGGTCGAGCCTCCGCTCTTCGTCTTCGTCACGGCCTATTCCGACCATGCGATCCGCGCCTTCGAGGCCCAGGCGGTCGATTATCTGATGAAGCCGGTCGAGGAGGACAGGCTGGCCGACACGCTCGACCGGGTGCGCCAGCGGCTCGCCGAGAAGAGGGGCGTCGAGGAGGTCGGGCGGCTTAAGGAAGTGCTCGCCGAGGTGGCGCCCGAAGTGGCCGAGAATGTCGAGGGCGTCGAGGACGCGCACAGCTCGAACCGCTACGAGAAGCTCATCAACATCAAGGATCGCGGCCAGATCTTCCGGGTCGACGTCGACACGATCGAGAAGATCGACGCGGCCGGCGATTACATGTGCATCTATACGGGCGACAACACGCTCATCCTTCGCGAGACGATGAAGGATCTGGAGAAGCGGCTCGATCCGCGCCGGTTCCAGCGCGTTCACCGGAGCTGCATCGTCAATCTCGACCAGGTGAGGCAGGTGAAGCCGCATACCAACGGCGAATGCTTCCTGGTGCTCGATTCAGGCAGCCAGGTGAAGGTCAGCCGTTCCTATCGCGACGTGGTGGCTCGGTTCGTTCACTAGGAGCGGGTGCACCTTGGGCGGGTCGTCCGTTGGGCTGACCGCGCAGCCCGCCATATCGTAGAACAATGAACGCCGTCCGGCGTTTTCCTTGGCGGGACCGGTCCGAGTCGGCAGCGAGGAGAAGAAGATGATCTGGATTCTGCTGGCCATGCAGGCCGCATCGCCGCCTCCCGACATCGAGCTCAACCTGCGGGCCACGGCCCGCTCGGTGAGGATCGAGAGGAAGGGCGAGACGAAGCTCGAGGTTCGTGCCGGCCCCGATGCGGGCAGCCGGACCGAGATTCGGGTGACTCCCCCGGCAGACGGCAAGACCGAGCTCAGGAACGTGACCGTCGAGCTGCACGCGGAGGCAAGGATCGGAGAAGGCGCGGAAAATCCGCCCGAAGGCGAAACCAGTACGCCTCAATAACGTTCTCCGCGCATCAACAGGGAGGAAAGTATGCGTCCGCTCGTCACACTCGCGGCGGCCACCGCCGCGCTCGCACTCACCGCGACCTCGGCCGAAGCCCAGAATCGCCGAAACCCGCCGGCCACCGGCCAGAATTCGCCCCTCGCGATGCAGGTCGCTCAGGGGAGCGACCAGCCCGACGTCATCCTCGACGTGCCCGATCTCTCGGTCGAGCAGATCACGCTCGAGGTGAACAATCTCCAGGTTCATATCGCGCTCGACGCGCGGCTCGCCAATTTGCTCAAGCTGACCGCGGGCGCCGACGCCAGCATCGACAACGTCAAGCTCGACATCAAGGGCATCCATGCCCAGGCGACACTGATCGTCCGTCTCGACAATGTCAGGGCGATCATCGAGCGGACTCTTCAGACCCTCGACAACAACCCGCAGATCGTCACCCAATTGCTCTCCACCGTCGACAATACGGTGAACACGGTCGGCGGGGTCGCAAACAATACGGTTGGCACGGTCGGAAGCATCGCCGGCACGGCGCTTCGCAACGGCCAATTGCTCAACCTCGTCGGGAGCGGGCTGACCCAGGTCTCGCAGACGGTGAACGCGTCCGGACAGACCGTAAGGCAGGTCCGCGACCGCGCCGGCCAGCTGCTCGAAGTGGTCACCGACAGCGCCAACCGGATCGTCTCCTCGCGGCGGCTGGGACAGTAAGCCCGTCGTCATCCCTGACTTGCCTGCCCTGGACTTGATCCAGGGATCCGGAACCCATGAACACTGGCGGCGCCAGATCGGCTCGTTCGATGTTCATGGGTCCTGACCTTCGTCAGGATGACGAGAGAGCGTTGCACCTGAATCGACTCTCGCGCCGGCGGCGCTTAGCCTCCCTCATCGCCCGGGGGAGGACGAAGAATGGATCCCAAAGCCGAACGATTCCGCGCACTCCATGTGATGGGCGATCCGCTGATCCTTTTCAACGCCTGGGACGCGGGCAGCGCGAAGGCGGTTGCGGAAGCGGGCGCGAAGGCGATCGCGACTGGAAGCTGGTCGGTCGCGGCGGCTCAGGGCTATGCTGACGGCGAGGCAATGCCCCTCGATCTGGCGCTGGCCAATATCGCGCGAATCGCCGAAGCAGTGGACCTGCCGGTCACGATCGATTTCGAACGCGGTTATGCCGAGGCGCCGGCACGGATCGCCGACAATGCGCGCGCCGCCGCAGAGGCTGGAGCGATCGGCTGCAATTTCGAGGATGGGCTGGCGGACGGCGCGATTCGGCCGGCCGCGGACCAGGCGGCCCGGATCGCGGCGATCCGCGAGGCGACTGCGGACCGGGGATTCTTCATCAATGCGCGAACGGACCTGTTCCTGCACAGCGCGCCGGAGACTCATGAGGGGCTTGTCGGCGAGGCGCTCGAGCGCGGCTCGGCCTATGCCGAAGCGGGCGCCGGCGGCCTGTTCGTGCCGGGCCTTTCCGACGAGGGGCTGATCGAGCGGATCTGCCGGGACAGCACGCTGCCGGTGAACATCATGATCTGGCCCGGACGGACTCCGCCGCTCCGCCGCCTCGCCGAGCTCGGCGTGGCGCGGATCAGCCATGCCGGCGGGCCGTGGCGGATCGCGATGAACGCGCTAAAGGAAGTGGCGAGAGCAGCGCACGCGATGGAGGGCTGAGATGGCGAAGGTCACCGGACTGGGCGGCATTTTTTACAAGGTCGAGGACAGCGAGCGGACGGCCGCCTGGTATCGCGAGATGCTCGGGGTCGGGGGCGAATGGGGCGCGATGTTCCCATGGAAGAAGGACGAGACCGGCGAGGCCTACAGTCTCTTCTCCCAGTTCAAGGCGACGAGCGATTATTTCGACCCGAGCGATTCCCGGTTCATGGTCAATTTCCGGGTCGACGATCTCGATGCGTTCACCGCTGAGCTCGAAGGCAAAGGCATAGCGATATTGGGCCGCCAGAACGAGGATTACGGCAAGTTCGCCTGGGTCCTCGACTGCGACGGAATCAAGATCGAGCTTTGGGAGCAGCTGGGGCCGGCGCCCGAATAAGCGCGGCCACCTCCTTACGCCTTCGATCGCCGGAGACGGCGCGGGACCATGCTTCCGGACTTCATCACGTTGCGCCGGAACAAGGCGGCGGCGAGCGACAGGGTGATCCAGACCCACAGCGCCTGCCAGGCCAGGGCAAGCAGATGCGGCCAAAGCTCCGGCATCTGGGCAGCGCGGCTGACCATGACCAAAGGCGAGCTGAACGGGAAAATCGCCCCGCCTATGCCGATCGCATTTTCGTGCTGGCCGCCCGCCGTCATGGCCAGCATCAGGATGAGCATCTGGCCGACCGAGATGGGCATGGAGAGGGTCTGCACCTCCCGGATCGAGGCGGCCTGCGATCCGATCCCGATGAACAGTGCGCCGAGCAAAAGATAATTGGCCGCGAAATAGAGGATGAGGAGTGGGATGAAGGCCGGCCAGCCGACCGCCGGGGCCGGCAGATCGAGACCTCCGCTCGACCAGATCGTCCCGGCGAGCAGCGCCCCGCCCACCCACACCGCCACTCCGACCAGCGACACGGCGAGCATCGAGAAGAGCTTGCCCAGGAAAATGGCGTTCACCGGAATCGCGGCGGACAGCACCTCGATGACCTTGTTCGACTTCTCCTCGATCAGGTTGGAAAGCAGCATCCCGGCCAGAAGCATGGTGAGGACGAAGATCAGCATGATCGCGAAAATGGCGGTGGCCGAGCGCTCCCTGGCAATCGATCCGGCCGATTCGCTCACCTGGACGAAAGCAAGATCGGCGGGCGGAAGGGGAAGGCCCGCCTTCTCCAGCGCTTGCCGGCGCCGCGCATCGTCTACGATCAGGGCCATTTGCTTGCGGGTCCGGCTCTCCGCGGAGACCGAACCGGTCAGGACCGGCTTGGCGAGGCCGCCGGTCAGGACCGCGACCACCCTCTTGTCCTTCGAAGCGAGCAAATTCTCGACCTGCAGCGACAGATCGTAATCCGGCTCGTCGCGGATCAGGTCGGGCGACTCGCCGAAGGTCGGGCCGAGCCGGTCATAGGCCGCCTTGATCGGCGCATAGCCGGACTCGGTCGCGACCACCGCGACGGCCGACCGCGTATCCTTGCGCGCCGTTTTCTCGACCACGTTTCCGAAGATGAAGGAGATGCCGATGATCAGAAGCGGCCCGGCGAGGAAGACCAGGAAAGTGCGCGAATAGACGGTCGCGACGAAATCGCGGCGGCCGACGACGAAGGCGGAGCGGAGAAAGGACATCATGGAGCCATCTCCAGGTCCGCGGCGCGGCTTTCGTCCATCTCGCGGGCCGCCTGCTCGCCGGCGATCGCGACGAAGGCGTCGTGGAGGCCGGGGCGCTCGATCGACAATTCCTCTATGCCGGCGCCGCCGTCGATCAGGGCCTTGAGCAAGGGCTCGATCCCGGCACTGGGCTGCTCGAAATGCCAGACTCCGTCGGTCAGCGCGGCACCCGCCGGAAGCGAGACGCGCCAGGGACCGTCCGCCTTGCGCGTTCGAACGCGCACCTGGGGCCTGAGCTTGTCCCTGGCATCCTTGACCTTGCCCTCGAAGCGGATTTTCCCGCCGGCGATGATCGCGATCCGCTCGCACAGGCGCTCGGCATGGGCGATGACGTGGGTCGAGAAGATGATGGTGGCGCCGCCGGCCGCTTCCTCGCGAATCAGATGCTCGAGCCTGCCCTGGTTGATCGCGTCGAGCCCGGAGAAGGGTTCGTCGAGAACGATCAGCTTGGGCCGATGAACGATCGTCCCGAAAAGCTGGACCGTCTGCGCCATGCCCTTCGAAAGGCTCTTGATCGGCTTGTCGACATAATCGCCGAGCCCGTTGTCCCTCAGAAGGCCGGCGGCGCGGGTACGGCCGATGCCGAGCGGAAGCCCGCGAAGGGCGCCCATGAAGGCGATCGCCTCCTTGCAGGTCATAGCCGGATAGAGGCCGCGCTCCTCGGGCAGATAGCCGACGATCCCCGCCGCATCGAGCGGCCTCGAATAGCCGAGGAGCCGGCGCTCGCCCTGGTCGGGGTCGATGATCCCGAGCAGCATTCGAAGGGTCGTCGTCTTTCCGGCACCGTTCGGGCCGAGGATCCCGTAAATGCTTCCCTCGGGAACGGCGATGTCGACTCCCTCGACCGCGGGCTTGCCGTCAAAGGCCTTGAACAAGCCCTTCGCCTCGATTGCCAGGCCATTCCCCACTCGGACATCCTCGTTTCTTCTCGGCCGCATTGCCCATCGCGAAAGACATTGCCCGCTTCTTCGCGCAATGCGCTCCTGCCGCGGACGTGGTAGCGAGAGGGCATGAGCGAAGGCAAGCCGAAGCTGCGCCAAATGCTTGAAGACAAAGCGAAGGAGCTCGGCTTCGCCGCTGTCGGAGTCGCGCGCGCGGACTCGGCGCCACTGGCCGGCGCGCGGCTTCGCGACTGGCTGGCCTCGGGCGCTCATGGCGACATGATCTGGATGGAGGAGAAAGCGGACCGGCGAGTCTCGCCCGCCGCGCTTTGGCCCGACGTGCGTTCGGTGATCTCGCTCGGGATGAGCTATGCGCCCGCAGCCGATCCGCTCGCGCTCGCCGACCGGCCCGAGCTCGGGCGGATCTCGGTCTATGCGCAGGGCGCCGACTATCACGACGTGGTCAAGAGAGGCCTGAAGGCCCTGGCGCGCTGGCTTGTCGAGGAGTCGCCCTGCGACCTCAAGGTCTTCGTAGACACCGCTCCGGTGATGGAGAAGCCGCTCGCCGAGGCCGCCGGCCTCGGTTGGCAGGGCAAGCATACCAACCTGGTCAGCCGGGCGGACGGAAGCTGGCTGTTCCTGGGCGCGATCTACACGACGCTCGATCTCGGCGAGACGATGGAGCCGGACTCGCCGCACAAGGCCCATTGCGGAAGTTGCAGCGCCTGCCTCGACATCTGCCCCACCGACGCCTTCCCGGCACCGTTCCGGCTCGATGCCCGGCGCTGCATCTCCTACCTCACCATCGAGCATAAGGGCCCGATCCCGGTCGAGCTCAGGGAGGCGATGGGCAATCGGATCTACGGCTGCGACGATTGCCTTGCGGTCTGCCCCTGGAACCGCTTCGCCGACGCCTCCCGCGCCAACAAGGCCTTCCTGCCCCGCGCCGAGCTCGCCGCGCCCGCTTTGGCGGATCTGCTGGCGCTGGACGATGCGAGCTTCCGCAAGGTCTTCGCCGGATCGCCGATCAAGCGGATCGGGCGCGGCCGAATGGTCCGCAATGCGGCGATCGCGGCGGGCAACAGCGGGCGGGCGGAGCTGGCGCCGGTGCTGAAGCGGCTGGTTGGGGATGAGGATCCGGTCGTGGCCGAGGCTGCGCGGTGGGCGCTCATACAACTCAACCCCTCCCTTTCAAGGGAGGGGCAGGGGGTGGGTGGCGACTGAGCGGGCTCGATGCCCGCGAAGGCGCTTATGCTCGACGGGCGGCGACTCCCCCACCCCAAACCCCTCCCCTGAAGGGGAGGGGCTTTTAGGCGATTATCTTGCCCCTTCTCGCCTGCTCAGCGCGGCGACGCAGCTGGAGCGGTCCATGTCGCGGCCGTCGGGGAGCCGGGCGTCTATGTAGGTGACGATCGGATCGCCGCCTCCGCGGGGCGGATAGAGATAGGTGTCGAGCACGCAGATCGGGCTGATGAACTGGAGCTTCCGGGCGGTCCCTTCCCGAACGTCGAGGTCGGGCTTTCCGAACAGGCCTTCCAGCGCCCTGACGTTTCGGCCCATCACCGTCTCCAGCCCGGTGACGCTGTACGTGGCCGGGCGCGCCGGCTGGACCGGCGGCGGCGGCCCCGCTTCCCGGCTCGACACGCAGCCGCCGAGCAGCAGAGCCGCACCCAGGCCGAGTCTTCCTGTCATCTGCCCCATCGCATTTCCCCTCGCCGGCCAGAGTGACAAAGGCCAGTGCAAAAGGCGACGCGCGCGGATTCGGAGCGGCGCGCTTCGGGGGCGGCTGGCCGCAAGCCGGCGCGGGCGGGCGCGGTTGACCCCTGCCCGGAGGCCAAGCTAGAGGCCGCGCTTCCCATTTCCCCACATGAGAATCCGCACGTGACCGAAACACGCCTCGACGTCCTCTGCATCGGCAACGCCATTGTCGACGTCATCTCCGCGACCGACGACGATTTCCTCTCGGCCGAGGGCCTGGCCAAGGGCTCGATGCGCCTGATCGATGCCGAGGAGGCGACCCGGCTCTACGATCATATGGGCCCCGCCAGGGAGGTCAGCGGCGGATCGGCCGGCAACACGGCCGCGGGAGTCGCAATGCTGGGCGGGCGCGCCGGCTTCGTCGGCCAGGTCGCCGACGACCAATTGGGCGAGGTCTATGCCCACGACATCCAGTCGATCGGGGTCGAGTTCACCACGCCCAAGAGCGATCCCGACGCGGCGCCGACCGCGCGCTGCCTCGTTCTCGTCACGCCCGACGCCCAGCGGACGATGAACACCTTCCTCGGCGCAGCCCAGAATCTGGAGTCGCATTCGATCGACGCCGAGCAGGTGCGAAGCGCATCGATCCTCTATCTCGAAGGCTATCTCTGGGATCCGGAAACTCCGCGCGCGGCAATGGAGCGGGCGATCGACATTGCCCGCGAGGCCGGCCGGAAGGTCGCCTTCACGCTTTCGGACAGCTTCTGCATCGACCGCCATCGCGACGGCTTCAACGGCCTGATCGACAGCGGCCGGATCGACATCCTCTTCGCCAACGAGGCGGAGATCTTGTCGCTGACCGGCGAGACGGAATTCGATTCGGCGGTCGCGAAGGCGGGGGCCCGGGTGCCGCTGCTGGTGGTGACCCGAAGCGAAAAAGGCGCTCTGGCCGTCGAGAGCGGAAACCGGGTCGAGGTTTCGGCCGAGCCGGTCGGGCGGATCGTCGACACGACCGGCGCGGGCGACCTGTTCGCGGCGGGGTTCCTCACCGGTCATGCCAGGGGGCGGTCGATCGAGCAGAGCCTTCGCATGGGCGCGATCGCGGCGGCCGAGGTGATCTCCCATTACGGCGCCCGTCCCGAGGCCGACCTCCAGGCACTGGTCGCCGAACGGCTCGGCTGAAGCCGGTCAGTCGGGCAGCGCCGGAGTCTCCGGCGCCGGGTGCGGCCCGTCCGGCGGCGGCGAAGGCACATCCACATCGGGCTGAGGCGGGACGATCTCGGGCGGCGGTCGGGTCGGTTCGGCGGGCGGCTCGGGTGGCGCTGGCGTTGCCATCATGCTCTCCTTCGCCATGGCAACGCGTCGGTCGGAGCGTCGGTTGCGGGCTCGACACAATGAAAAAGGGAGGCCGAAGCCTCCCTTTCCAACCCAAATGATCTTGCCGCCTAGGGCCTTATGACGGGCTTGCCGTCGGGGCCCGTCGGCGCGTCCTCCGGGAAATAGGGCGTCTCGTCGTCGGCCATCACGTCGTGGCCTTTGGCGAGCTCGCTATTGTGCATTCCGTAGACGAAATAGAGCACGGCCGCTCCGACCACGTACCAGCCGAAGAAGATCAGCACGTTCGCGGGAACCGAGGTTATCAGCCAGACGCAGGACGCAATGCCGAGCGCGGGAACCACAGGATAAAGCGGGACGCGATATCCACGCGGGATTTCCGGGTGGGTCCGGCGAAGCCAGATCACCGTCAGGCAGACGATCGCAAAGGCCGCGAGCGTTCCGACCGAGGTGGCGTCGCCGAGGAAGTTGATGTCGAAGAAGCCGCCCGCGACCGCAACCGCGAGGCCGACGACCAGGGTGTTGATCCACGGCGTGCGGAATTTCGGATGAACCCGCGAGAAGACCTTGGGCAGAAGGCCGTCGCGCGCCATCGTGTAGAAGATGCGGGTCTGGCCGTACATCAGCACGAGGATGACCGAAGTCAGGCCGATGATCGCGCCGATCTTGATCGACGAGGCGAACCACGCCCATTGCGGCCCGAAGGCATCAACCGCGACCGCGACCGGGTCCGGCACGTTGAGCTGGCGATAGTCGACGATCAGGGTCAGAACGATCGACACCAGGATGTAGATGATCGTGCAGGCGACCAGCGATCCGATGATTCCGAACGGCATGTCCTTGGCCGGGTTCTTGGCCTCCTGGGCCGCGGTCGAGACCGCCTCGAACCCGATATAGGCGAAGAAGACGATCGAGGCGGCGCGAACGATTCCGGTGACTCCGAACTCGCCCGGCTTGCCGGTCGGCTCGGGGATGAAGGGATCCCAATTGGGCGAGAAGGTGCCCCAGTTCTGGGCGATGAGGAACCCGCCGACGAGAATGAAGGCGACCAGAACGGTGACCTTTATCGCGACGATGAGGTTGTTGACCTTCGCCGATTCCGAGACGCCGAGAACGAGCAGGCAGGCAAGCACGGCACACACGAGGAAGGCCGGCAGATTGAAGATCGTGGTGATCGTCGTCCCGTCCTCCAGCACCTTCGCATGGTTCATGGGGCCGGTCAGCTGTGCCGGCACATGGATACCCATGTCGCCGAGCAGGCTGACCACATAGCCCGACCAGCCCACCGAAACGACGGAAGCGGCCAGGCCATATTCGAGGAGAAGCAGAGCGCCCATCACCCAGGCGGCGAACTCGCCGATCGTCGTGTAGCTGTAGGTATAGGCCGAGCCCGACACAGGAAGCGTCGAGGACAATTCGGCGTAGCAAAGGCCGGCGAAGGCGCAGACGACGCCGGCAATGACGAACGACAGAAGCACCGCCGGGCCGGCGTGCAAGGCCGCGGCATTGCCGGTGCGGACGAAGATGCCGGCGCCGATGATGCAGCCAATGCCGAGGAAAACGAGGTTCCACGGGCCGAGCGAGCGCCTGAGCTCGCTGGTCTCCGTTTCCCGCTGCACCTGAGCAACCGTCTTGCGCAGCAGAATGCGCTGAAGAAAACTCCGTTTCGGTGCGGCACTGGCCATGTTCTTCCCCTTGGTCGGCTTGTTCGATTTTGCGCGGAGCCTAGCCGCTAAATCCGCGCGGGCAAGGGCTAATCAACGTGCCAGCATTGGCCCGAGTCCCTTGCCTCCGAAGATGTGGACATGGAGGTGCGGAACCTCCTGTCCGCTGTTCATTCCGGCATTGGCGAGCAGCCGATAGCCCGGCTCGACCAGGCCCGCCTCGCGGGCGACCTTGCCTACCGCCCGAACGAAGCCTGCAATCTCCTCGGCCGTTCCGCGCTCCGAGAAATCGTCCCAGGAGACGTAGGCGCCCTTTGGGATGACGAGGATATGGACCGGCGCCTGCGGGTTGATGTCGTGGAAGGCGAGCGAATGCTCGTCCTCATGGACCTTGCTGCAGGGGATCTCGCCGCGCAGGATTCGGGCGAAGATGTTGGTCTCGTCATAGGGGCGGGTCGCGTCGATCGGCATGTTTCACCTCCGTCGAAAGGCCGTTACCGTCTCGCCGCGCCTTCATGCAACTTGACCCGCGCCAGCGCCGCGTTACCAGTCGGGCGATGAGCGACGATGCGCCCGACAGCCTGATTCCTTACGACGAGATCGTGCAGGAGGCGCTTCGGGCCGTGGTCGGGCGCGTGCTCGGCGAGGTCGAGACCAGCGGGACGCTTCCCGGCGAGCATCATTTCTACATCACCTTCAAGACCGGCGCGGCCGGAGTCGACATCCCCAAGCATCTGACCGAGCGCTTTCCGGACGAGATGACGATCGTCATCCAGAACCGCTTCTGGGACCTGAAGGTGGGGGACGACGGATTCGAGGTCGGCCTCAGCTTCAACCAGTCGCCGGCGCGTCTGGTCATCCCCTTCTCGGCGATCACCGGCTTCGTCGATCCGGCGGTCAATTTCGCTCTCCAGTTCCAGGCCCAGGCCGAGGAGAGCGGCCCCCAGGCGCACGAGGAAGCGGAGAACGACCACCCGCTCGCCGAGCCGGTCGAGGACGGGTCCAACGTCGTCTCGGTGGATTTCAGCCGGAAGAAGTGACGGCCCCGACAGGCCGTCACCCTGAACTTGTTTCAGGGTCCAGCGTCTCGTAACGCCGCGTCATTCCAAACTGGATGCTGAAACAAGTTCAGCATGACGAGGTAGTAATATGATTTCCGTGACCACCACGCGCAGCGAGAGCGACAGCTTTGGGCCGATCGACGTTCCGGGCGATTCCTATTGGGGCGCCCAGACCCAGCGCTCGATCCAGAATTTCCCGTTCGGTCCGCGCGAAGCGATGCCGGTGGAGATTGTCCACGCGCTCGGATTCGTGAAGCAGGCGGCGGCCCGGGTGAACGCGAAGCTCGGCGGTCTCGACGCCGAGCTTGCGGAGGCGATCCAGGCGGCGGCGGGCGAGGTCGCCTCCGGCGCTCTCGACGACCAGTTCCCGCTCGTCATCTGGCAGACCGGATCGGGCACCCAATCGAACATGAACGCGAACGAGGTGATCGCGGGCCGCGCCAACGAGGTCCTCACCGGAGAGCGCGGCGGCAAGAGCCCCGTCCATCCCAACGACCATGTCAACCAGAGCCAGTCTTCGAACGACAGCTTTCCGACCGCGATGCACGTCGCCGCGGCGCGCGCGATCGACATGAGGCTGTTCCCCGCCCTCCAGAAGCTTCACCGCCGCCTCTCGGCTCAGGCGAGTGAGTGGGACCGGATCGTCAAGATCGGGCGAACCCATTTGCAGGACGCGACTCCGCTGACCCTGGGCCAGGAATTTTCCGGCTATGCCGCACAGATCGAGGACAATATCGAGCGGGTCCGGGCGGTGCTTCCGCGCCTTCATCGGCTCGCCCAGGGCGGGACGGCGGTCGGCACGGGCCTCAACGCGCCCAAGGGCTTCGCCGAGGCCTTCGCGGGCGAGATCGCGCGGCTGACCAAGCTTCCCTTCGTCACCGCTCCGAACAAGTTCGAGGCTCTGGCCAGCCACGACACGCTCGTCGAGCTGTCGGGCGTCCTCAACGTGATCGCGGTATCGCTGACCAAGATCGCGAACGACATCAGGCTGCTCGGGTCGGGGCCGCGCTCGGGCCTGAGCGAGCTCAAGCTGCCCGAGAACGAGCCGGGAAGCTCGATCATGCCGGGCAAGGTCAATCCGACCCAGGCCGAGATGCTGACCATGGTGTCGGCCCAGGTGATGGGCAATCACGTCGCGGTGACGGTCGGCGGGCTTCAGGGCCATCTCGAGCTGAACGTGTTCAAGCCGCTGATCGCGGCCAACGTGCTTCGATCGATCGATCTGCTGTGCGTCGGAATGGAGAGCTTCACCGAGCGGACCCTCGACGGCCTCGAGCCCGACGAGAAGAGGATCGCCGAGCAGATGGGCCGGTCCCTGATGCTGGTCACCGCCCTGGCGCCCGAGATCGGCTACGACAATGCCGCGAAGATCGCCAAGCACGCCCACCAGAAAGGCCTCACCCTGAGGGAAGCGGGGCTCGAGCTCGGACTGGTCGACGAGGAGACGTTCGACCGGGTGGTGAAGCCGGAGGCGATGCTGGGGCGCTGAACGCCCCGGACGCCCGCCGAGCTAGAGCCTGAAGTTCAGGCGCAGGCCGATATTGTCCATCCCCGGATTCTGGCCGCCGTTGAACAGGCCGCCATGGCTGAGATGGATCCAGCTCGCCTCGACCGAGACTCGCTCGCTGACCTGGACCCCGAACCCGAGCTCCGGCTCGAACAGGATCCGCGATCCGAAATCGCCGCGCAGGTTGCCGTAGACGATATTGCTCGACCGGTCGTGGACCGCGAGGCCGATCCCCGGACGCAGATAGACCTTTTTTCCGATCTTCCAGCTGAGGCCCGCGGCGGCGAAATTGGTGCCGCCGTCGGTGCTGACCGAGACCAGGACATAAGGCGACGGCCCTCCCACCGCCTTGAGCCCCTTGATCGGCTTGCCTCGAAAGCCCGCCGAGACCGCGAGCCCGTCTTCGTAGCCGCCCTTGTTGAGGGGCGTATCGACGTCGTGGGCGTAGATGCCGCCGAACAGCTCCCCCGCATGTGCGGGCGAGGCGGCGAGGAACGCGGCCCCGGCCGCGACGATGAATGGAAAGCGGTTCATAAGGCGGCAGAACCTGTCCGCTCCGGCTCGGTTCCGCAAGCTCAAAGGGATTGGCCCTGGCTCCTAGCCACCCGCCTGCCAGGCGCGGATCGCATCGCTCGGCGCGACCAGCATGATGACGTTCAGGGCCAGATTGTCTCGGATGACGATCAAGGTCAGAAGCTCGAACGCAAGAGCGAGCGCGACCGTCGCCCAGACCGGCAGCCGCCTCGCTATGGCGAACCCGAGGATCATCCAGACGATGTCTGCGACCGAATTGATCACGCTGTCGCCATTATAGCCGAGCGCCATCGTCGCCTCGCGGTAGCGGTCGATGATGAACTGGCTGTTCTCGAGAAGCTCCCAGCCCGCCTCGATCAGAACCGCGCCGATCAGCCGGTCGCCGGGCGGGTTGCGGCGAAGGAACAGCCAGCCGAGCAGATAGAAGATGAAGCCATGGATGATGTGGCTCGGCGTGTACCAGTCGGCGAGATGCTGGCTGTTGTCGGGGCCGTTCACCGTCCCGACCCAGAGCTTGACTACCCCGCAGGTGCAGATCGGCGGCCGCCCCATCCAGACGAGGATGATCGCGGCGACGGCGACCAGGGCGAAGGCGGCGTACCAATATTTGCGCGGGATGACCGGCACTCCGGCGAACCGCCCGTTCATGCCCGGTGCCTTCATGACAGCATTTCCTTGAGCTTGAGGAAGGTCCGCCAGTTGCGGGCGGTCAGCGGCGATCCGACGAGCCGGTCGATCAGGCCGGGAGTCAGCTTCGAGGTGCCGGCGCCGTGCGGATAATGGAACCAGAGAGCGCCCCCGGCCTCCCGAACCCGCTCGCCCGCGGCGGCGCGCCCCTCCAGGGCCTCGGCGGCACCGGGCTTCGGCTTCTGCTTCGAAAGGCCGATCATCACCCGGTTCGGCTCCGTCCCGCTTTCCTTCGCGAATGGATTGGCCCCGGCGAGCGCGGTCCAGTCCGAGGCCGAGCAGACGATCACGGCGGGTGCGAAGCCGAAATGCTTGCCGAGCGCCTCTTCCAGGGCGGTCTCCAGCGCGGGCGCCTTGCCCTTCGACTTGAAGAGCAGGTTGCCGCTCTGGATGTAGGTTCGGACGTCCTCCCAGCCGAGGCCTTCGGCCAGGGGACGAAGCTCCGCCATCGGCACCCTGGTGTGCCCGCCCACGTTGATGCCGCGAAGCAATGCGATGAACCCGCCCACGCGCCATACCTGCTTGACGGAGCAAGGGCTGACAAGCCAGTAGCGCCCATGGCGACCCTCAATCCGCTGCTGAGGCGCGGGCTCCTCTTCGTTCTGTCCAGCCCGAGCGGAGCCGGGAAGACCACCATATCGCACATGCTCCTCGAGGCGGACGACGGGATCGGACTGTCGGTGTCTGCGACCACTCGGCCGATCCGGCCCGGCGAGACCGACCATGTCGACTATCATTTCGTCAGCGACGAGGAATTCGACTCCAAGATCGCGGCGGGCGAGTTCCTGGAATGGGCGCACGTCTTCGGTCACCGCTACGGCACTCTCAAGACCGAGGTGACCAAGCAGATCGAGAACGGGCGCGACGTTCTTCTCGACATCGATTGGCAGGGCACCCAGCAGCTCAAGCAGGTCGATCCGGACATCGTCCGGGTCTTCATCCTTCCGCCCTCGATGGAGGAGCTCGAGCGGCGGCTTCGCGAGCGCGGAACCGACAGCGACGAGGTGATCTCGAACCGGATGGCGCGCTCCGCGGTCGAGATCAGCCACTGGGCCGAATATGATTATGTGCTGATCAACGACGACGCTTTGCATTGCCGAAAGCTGGTTCACACCATTCTGAAGGCCGAAAGGCTGAAAGCGGCCCGCCGCGTCTTCCTCCACGATTTCGTTCGGAACCTGATCGGCTAGGTTCCTGCCCGACTTTGGTCTATTCTTCCCGAAAAGGGAGAATCCCATGGTGCGCACCCTGATCGGCGGACTCGCGGCCGGCCTCATCATCTTCGTGATCGGCTTCATCTTCTGGGCGACCCCGCTCGGAGAGCTGGCCTATTCCTCGGCGACCGATGCCCAGAATGCGGCGGTCCAGACCGCGCTCGCCCAGAATTTGACAAAGACGGACGAGAAGACCGGGAAGATCAGCGGCACAGGCGCCTATGTCATCCCGGCGCACAACAGCGCCGAGGGCGCGGTGCTCTACGCCAAGGGTCCGATCGCCACCGTCTATTACAATACGAGCGGCTATTCGCCGGACGATATGACCATGATCGGGCCCGGGCTGGTCGTCGCTCTGATCTCCGGCCTGCTCATGGCGTTCGGGCTTGCGGCGGTCAGCCCCGGCAAGAGCTTCACCGACATGGCGCGGCTCGTCATCCTCTTCTCCGCCGGGTTCACGACGTGGGAGTTCATCGGCTCGCCCATCTTCAACCATTACGGCTGGGGCTACTGGATCTATGCCTTCATCGCCGAGACGGTTGCACTGATTGTCGCCGGGCTGGTGGTGGTGCGCTGGTTCGTGCCTCGGGATCGGACCGAGGCGGCGGCGGCGGTGGGAGCTTCGGAGGTTTGAACTCGGATCGACACTCCCTCCGTTCGGGCTGAGCCTGTCGAAGCCCTTTCCTTTCTATTTGCGCAGAAAGAAGGGAAGCCCTTCGACAGGCTCAGGGCGAACGGTGGGGTTGGGAATCTCCAAGAAACCCCAGGAACCGCCAGGCGGCCTCGAACTCCGCTCGCCGCGCCTCGAGCGCCGAGGCGGCGAGCGCGTCCTCGCCCCATTTCTCGGCCTGCCAGGCTTCGTCGATCGTCGCCGCCTTCCAGGCTTCGTCCAGGCCGATCTCGCCTTCGGCCAGGGCGAGCGCGATGACGAGCGATCCCGATATGGTGACCAAAGGCGACATCGCCGCGAGCGCGAACGGATCGCGCGCGGCGACCGCGCGGCCAAGCCGGTCGAGGGTCGAATCGGGCTGGGCGCGGTGGATGATGCCCTCGGTCACCTCGAATTCGGAGTCGAAGCGGCGGCGCGCCCACGCCAGCGGGGGATCCCATGCTTCGGCCTGGCGCTCGGCCAGGGGCCGGGGACCTTCGGCGCGGTAGCAGAGCAGGTCGCTCTCGCCGTAGAGCGCAAGGGAGCGGGCGAAGGCCCGCGGATCGGGCGCGACCCGGTCGATCGCGGCATTGGCGAGTCCGGTCAGCGGCATCGAACGCGGATCGACCTTGTCGCCCTGGGCGCGCCATTCTTCGGCGACGGCCTCGGCGAGAGACTCGGTCGGAAGGTCGAGCGGGTTGCGCGCCGGCGTCCGGACCGGACGACCGTCGAGCAGGATCGACCAGCCCGATCCGGACCGGGCGGCGCTCACCTCCTTGTAGAATCGCTTCATTGGTCGGGCGGGGTACGCCATCTCCTCGCAAGCCATTTCGGGCCGCCGAAGCTTATGGCCAGGCCGGCAATTGCCAAAGCGAGGCCGGGAATCATCGCGCCGCCTTCGCGGACGGCGTCCGTCTGCGAAATATAAAGGCCGATCAGGACGACGATCGTGCCGCCGATCCGCACCAGGTTCATCGCGATGAAGCGGTCTCTCCAGATTTTTTCGTCTTCCTGCGGGGTCATGCGATCGCCTTTACGAGCCGTGCCAGGTCGGACGGCCGACCGGCGATGAAATCCGCGCCCGAGGCGAGAAGTTCCTCGGAAGAATGATAGCCCCAGGCGACTCCGACCGCCGTGATTCCCGCGGCCTTCGCCATCAGCATATCGTAGCTTGTGTCGCCGATCATCATGCTCCCGGCCGGGTCGGCGCCGGCCTCGGCGAGGGCCGTCTCGATCATTGACGGATGGGGCTTGGACGGGTGGCGGTCGGCGGTCTGGAGGGTGACGAAGCGGCCTGCAAGGCCGTGATGATCGAGGCAGAAAGCGAGTCCGCGATCGGACTTGCCGGTGGCGATTCCGAGCAGCCATCCGTCGGCCTCCAGGGCGTCGATCGCCTCGGCAACGCCCTCGTAGAGCGGTTCGTCGACCCGGCCGCTTCCGCGCAGGGCCTGGAAGGCGCGCTTGTAACCTTCGGCGAGGTGGCGGTGGGCCTCGTCCCCGGCGTCGGGGAGCAGGGCCCGCATCGCCTCGACCAGGCTGAGGCCGACGACCCGGCGCGACGATTCGCGGCTCGGGGCGGGCAGATCGGCGGCGGTGAAGCAATGCTCGATGGCGAGGCAGATATTGGCCTGGCTGTCGACCAGGGTGCCGTCGCAGTCGAAGATGGCGAGGCGGTTCAAATCTATTCCTCCCTGCGCGAAGCGTGGGGAGGGGGACCATCCGAAGGATGGTGGAGGGGTATTGTCGGGGCCTCGGCTTCTACCCCTCCCCCATGCTGCGCATGGGCCCCCTCCCCATCTGTCGATGGGGAGGAACTTGCAGCCCGCATCAACGCGGCAATCGCCTGGTGCCCGGCGCCCTCGAGGCCGGCGATCGCGCCTTCGGTCTCGGCCGCGCCTTTGGTCTGGCCGAGCTTCCGGGTTCCGCGCAGATCCTCGATCCGAAGCTCGTAGCCGGTGATCGCCCTGAGCATCGCCTCGAATCGGCCCGGGCTCATCTTGTCCCGGGTCCATCGCGGCTTGGGGTCGAGCCGCGCCTCATGAACGTCGCTGAGATCGTCGAGCAGGCCGGCCAGCTCCTCCTCGGACAGCAGCCGAAGCGGACCTTCCGCCTCGGCGGCGACATAGTTCCAGGTCGGCACCTGGTCGGGAGTCCCGTACCAGTCGGGGCTGACATAGGCGTCGGGCCCGAGGCAGGACAGGAGGGCTCGCCGGCCGTCCAGCCCCGCGGCGCCGCGATTGGCGTTCGAGACGTGGAAGCGGATCCGGTCGGGCGCGTGAACGATGACGGGCACGTGGAAGACGGCCGCGCCCGTCTCGCCCGCGGCGAAGACCGAGCAGAAGGCAATATCGGCGATGAAGGCGAGGATCTCTTCCTTGTCGGTCCAGGCGAAGCGCGGATGCGGGTGCATCAGCGCCGCCCGCGGCTTCGCCGCTCGCCCTTCCGCTCCTTGCGGCGGGCCTTGGCGGCGCTCGCGACGGCGCGCTTCTTCCCTTCCGCGGTCTCGCCATATTTGACCTCGTCGATCGGAAGGTCGCCCATCGCCGGATCGAAGCCGAGATTGGCGAGGCTGTCGGCGAAATGGGCGGGCGGATCGGCCAGGACGTCGATCCGCTCGCCGTCGGGATGGTCGATTCGCAGGCGCCGCGCATGGAGATGAAGCTTCCGGCTGATGGCTCCGGTCAGGAAGGCGTCCTGGCCGCCATATTTGCCGTCGCCGACGATCGGATGGCCGATCGCCGCCATATGGACCCTGAGCTGGTGGGTCCGGCCGGTCAGCGGCTGAAGCTCGATCCAGGTGGTGCGGTCTCCGGCGCGGTCGATCATCCGGTAGCGGGTTCGGGCGACCAGCCCTTCCTCCTCGTCGACATGCATCTTCTCGCCGCCGGTGCCCGGCTGCTTGGCGAGCGGAAGGTCGATGAGGCCGTCCCTCACCTCGGGCACGCCGACGACCAGGGCCCAGTAGATCTTCCTCGCGGTGCGGCCCGAGAAGCTTTTCGAGAAGAAGGCCGCGGAGCGGGCGGTTCGGGCGAGCAGAAGCACCCCCGAAGTGTCCTTGTCGAGCCGGTGGACGAGCTTGGGCCGGTTGCCCGCATCGTCGGAGAGGCCGTCGAGAAGGCCGTCGAGATGCTCCTTCGTCTTCGTGCCGCCCTGGGTGGCGAGGCCCGGCGGCTTGTTGACGACGATCGCTTGGGGATCGCGATGGATCACCATCTCGTTGACGAAGGCGATCTGGTCCTCGCTGAGGCGCGGACGCTCGGGCCGGGCGCGCGGCGCCGTCGTCGGGGCCTCGGCCGGAGGCACCCTGATGGTCTGGCCGGCGAGGATCCGGTCGCCGGGAGCGGCGCGCTTGCCGTCGACGCGAAGCTGGCCGGTCCGGGCCCAGCGCGACACCAGATTGAAGCTTGCGTCGGGCAGGTTGCGCTTGAACCAGCGGTCGAGCCGGATGCCGTCGTCGTCGGGCGCGACGGTGAAGGTCCGGACCTGGTCGGCGGCAGCGCTCATGCCGCGGCCCTGACCAGGAAGAAGCCGGCAGCGAGCAGGAGCAGCGAGCCGATCACCGATCCGGCCGCGTATCCAAAGGCGGCCGAATACCGGCCGTGGCCGATCATCGCGAACAGATCGAAGCTGAAGGCCGAGAAAGTGGTGAACCCGCCGAGCAGGCCGACCGCGAGGAGGAGCCAGAACGGCCGCTGCTGCGCCCCGTCCTCGAACAGGAAGCCGGCCAGAACGCCCATGAGAAGCCCGCCGAGCAGGTTTACGGCCAGGGTGCCCCAGGGAAAGCCCGCCCCAAGCCTGGCGAGCGCCATCCTTCCGACTTCATAGCGAAGCCCGGCGCCGGCGGCGCCGCCGAGCATGACGAGGAGGAGGTTGGGCATGGCGGGCGATGTAGCGGCGCGAGGGAGCATCCGCCAGTGCGCGCCGAAAACCCCTCCCCTCGATGGGGAGGGGTTGGGGAGGGGTGGAGTTCGACGAAGGGCCGAGCGGGACTCGTAGGGCACCCCCACCCAACCCTCCCCCATCGAGGGGGAGGGCTTTGCGTCAGTAGCGAGCCTTACCGCCCCTTGTTGGCGATGATCGCCGCGTCGGAGCCGCCGCTGGGGAGCGGGGTGACGATCAGATAATAAGCACCGTCGACGCTCTCGGCCGTGCCGGCGAGGACATGATCGCTTCCGCGAAGCTGATGCTCGGAGCTGTAGCCCGAGCGGACGGCCCGCGTGTGGTAGAAATCGAGAACGCGCTGGGGCGCGTCGGCGGTGGTGAAGCTGACCACCCGCACCCGGCAATCGCCGCGATCGTTTCCGGCCGCCTCGGCGATTCGCCCGCCCGGATAGACCGGGAAGGCCGCCGGAAGCCGGTTCGCCCAGCTTCGATCGTAATTGAACTTGGCACCGTTGGCGCAGGCGGTGCCGCCGCGGCCGGCGGCGGCGCTTGCGATCCGGCTGTGCTGGGCGTCTTCGCCCTCGGCCTGAACCGGCTCGGGCGCCCGGATCGTCCCGCCGCCTGCCTGGGCGGCGCCGGCCGAGGCGGAAGCGCCGCGCTCGGCGGGATATTGCGCCTGGGTCGGGGTTTCGGGCGGCCGGATGGCGTTGCGGTTGGACTGGTTGACCAGATTGGGGTCGACCGCGATCTGGTCCTGGAGTGCGCTGGTCAGAGCGGGGTCGGCATCGTTCCCGACCAATGTGTTGTCGAGCGCGGCGAGATTGCCCTCTTGATTGGCCTGCCCGCAGCCCGCGAGCATGAGCGCCGCCGCCAGAGCGGTACAGCGAAGCAGCATCGGAAGACGTTTCGGCATGAGAGCAAGCTCCTTCAGAGCGCCCTTTTGCCTGAAACCCGCCGAGAATGGGTGTGCAGAGATGGTTAATCCGGGGCCCCGTCCTCGCCTGTCCCGGAACGGGACTTCCACCAGGCGAAGGTTTCCGACTGCACCCCGGCGATGAACCTCTTCGCCTCGGGGCCTTCCCACGGCCCTTCATAGCCGTGCTGACGGGCGCCGCCGGCGACGAACCAGCCCTGGCCGGGGAGCCCGTCGCTCTGCCGGACGACGAGGACGGCGAGCTCGGGTTCGCCGCGCGCCTCGGCGTCCGAATCGACCGTGCCGAGGACCGAGCAGAGCGCCCGCATCTTCGGCCGCGAGAAATTGTAGCCGAGGCGCTCGAGCAGCTCGGCATAGGTGAGCGAAACTCCGGCCCGCGCGGCCGCGACCAGGTGAAGCCGCACCTCCTCGGGATCGGCGAGGGCCATCCTTACTTCCTGTCGCGGATGACCAGCCGCCCGTCCGTGCCCGTTCCCTTCGCTTCGAGCCGGAGGCGGAAATCATTGTCCTCGCCTTTCTCGGTGCCGGTGAGCAGCAGGGCCGAACCCTCCTTGCCCTCCGAACCGATCGCGAAATCCTCGGCCCGGGCGGGATCGCGATACCAGGCGGCGACCTTGTCCGGCGCGTCGGGCGTGGCGAAGCGGAGCTCCACCTCGCCGTCCGATCCGCCCTTCGAATCCGGATTGGCGGCGATGTAGAGGCCGGTCACCTTGGATCCGGGATAGAGGATCTTCCCTTCGTCGTCGGTCTCGGCGCGGTCGAGCGGAACGTCCATCTTCACGTCGAAGCCGGGCGTGCTGAAGGCGATCTGCCCTTCCTCGGCCTTGCCTTCCGCGGAGGCCTGCCCGTTGGAACCGGTAGAGTCCTGCCCGTTGCCGATTCGCGCGTCGCAGCCCGCCGCAAGCAGGCCCGCACCGATCAGCACAGCCGCATTTCCAATCCGCATGCCGCTACCTCCCGTACCGACGCGACATTAGGGTCCGGGCCCAGTACCGGCAATGACCAGGATTGCCCGGTGCGTCCGGGAGGGCCAATCTTGCCGGTTCCACCGGCGGCGAATTCCCTTTAGGCGCCCGGCCATGACCGAAGGCCACGCCCGAGCCCGCGCCGGAATCCTGATGGGCCTCGCGGCCTACGCTTTGTGGGGCGTGATGCCGCTCTACTTCAAGGCGATCGTCCACGTGCCCGCGATGGAGATCGTCTCGCACCGGATCCTCTGGTCGCTGATCCTGCTCGCGGGAATCGCCGCGCTGTGGAAGAAATGGCCGGCGATCCGCGCCGCCCTCGCGAACCGCAAGGTGGCCGGAATCCTCGTGGCGACGACCGCCCTGATCGGCGTCAACTGGCTGGTCTTCATCTACGCGGTGGTGAGCGGCCACGTTCTCGAGGGCAGCCTCGGCTATTATCTCAACCCGCTGGTCAACGTTCTTCTCGGGGTCTTCCTGCTCAAGGAGAAATTGACCCTGTTCCAGAAAGGCGCGGTTCTTCTGGCGGCCGCGGGCGTGGTGGTCCTTGCGGCGGGCGCGGGCTCGGCGCTGTGGATCAGCCTGACCCTCGCCGCGAGCTTCGCGGTCTACGGCTTCGTCCGGAAGGTGGCGCCCGTCGACGCGGTCGAGGGGCTGACCATCGAGACCATCTTCCTCGCGCCGATCGCCCTGGGCTGGGTGATCTGGCTTCAGCGGACCGGCGATGGCCATTTCATGATCGAGCCGGTGACCGACGCCCTGCTCGTCCTCGGCGGCGCGGTAACCGCGATCCCCCTGCTGCTGTTCACCGCGGCCGCCCGGCGGCTTCCCTATTCGACCCTCGGATTCCTCCAATATATCGCACCGTCGCTTCAGTTCGCGCTCGCCGTCTTCGTCTTCGGCGAAAGGGTGACGACCGCCCACATCGTCTGCTTCGCGGCGATCTGGACCGCTCTCGCCATCTTCGTGACCGAGGGGATCAGGAAGGGCCGCAAGGCGCAGCTCGAAGCCTGCCCCGACGGCCCGCCGCAATAAATAGGGACAGTATATATTTTCCCCCGAGCTACGGCGCCGGCCGCCGGGACGGTCGCGAAAATATATACTGTCCCTATTTAATCTTCCGAGGCAGGGCGCGGTGGGAGACATGGTCGGCCGCCCCGCCCTGCCCGTCGTCGAGAAACGCCTCGCCATGGCAATCGCGGGCACGCTCATTGGCGACGTCCCAGGCTTCTTCGCGGCTTGAGTGCCGGGTGGTCTTGTCCGGTAGGCCCTCCTGCCGGACCTCCCAGCCGTCCCCCTGCGCGGCCACCCAGAAATTGCGTCCGACCATGGTTGGAAAACGGACGAGGCCGGGTGAGGGTTGCACGGAAACACCGTTCGCCCTGAGCCTGTCGAAGGGCTTCCCTTCTCTCTTTCCTTTCCGGCGAATAGGAAAGGGGAGGGCTTCGACGGGGTCAGCCCGAACGGACTTTGGTTAGCCGATCGAGGCGACCAGGACCGGCCTCAGGATCATCGCGATTCCGAGCAGGCTGGCGATGAAGACTGCGGTCCGCGCCATCGGGACTCCGAAAGCGTAGAGCGGCAGATAGACGATCCGGCTTCCGAGCCAGATCATCGCTCCGAGCGCCGTCAGCCGATCCTCGAGCGATGCGGCGGTGACGATCAATATGGCCGCGGCGAGGATCGGGAAGGTCTCGAAGAAATTGGCCTGGGCGCGGGCGAGGCGGCCGACGATCGGCCGCGGCGGCGGAAGCTCCTCGTCTCGGGGACCCATGTTCCACTTGGTGCCGTATTGCCGGGTCTTGAAGCGCACAGCGATCAATATGTGGAGGATCCCGAGGACGCAGCCCCAGGCGAGGATCGAGAGCTCGATGGTCATGGCCGCGAATGTCGCCCAGCCGGACGGGCCGCGCAAGACCAAGATCGTCTCGGACTGAACCGCTCCCGCTTCGCCCCGGGACGACCGGGCTCACTGATGACAAGAAGGGCCGTCTTTGCCACAGTCAGCGCATGGCCAGTCCCCAGCCCGTCACGCCCGATCCGGCCCGCTCGTCAGGCCCGGAGCTGAGCCTTCCCGGCTGGCTTTACCGCGATCCCGAATATCATGACGTCGAGATGGAGCGGGTCATCCGCCCGGCCTGGCAGATCGTCTGCCACGACAGCGATCTGCCGTCGGCCGGCGACTGGCATGCGATGGAGATCGCCGGCGAGAGCGTCTTCGTCATTCGCGGCGACGATGGGGAGGCGCGCGCCTTCGCGAACGTCTGCCGCCATCGCGCCTCGCGGCTGGTCGAGGGGCCGTCGGGCTGCGCGAAAAGGCTGACCTGCCCTTACCATGCCTGGACCTATGCGATCGACGGACGGCTGATCGGGGTTCCCCACAGGGGCGACTATCCGGACCTCGACATGTCCGCCCTCGGCCTGATTCCGGTCGAGCTCGAGCGCTGGCGCGGATTCCTGTTCGTCCGGCTCGAAGGGGGCGGACCGTCGGTCGCCGAGATGATGGCCCCCTATGAGGAGGAGATCGCGCCCTATCGCTTCGAGGATCTGCGCGCGATCGGCCGCGTGACCCTGAGGCCGCGCCCGGTCAACTGGAAGAACGTCGCCGACAATTATTCGGACGGGCTTCACATCAACGTCGCCCATCCCGGCCTCACCCGCCTGTTCGGGCGGAGCTATGCGATCCACGCCGAGGCCCATGTCGACCGGATGCAGGGCGACCTTCTCGACCGCCCCTCCGCCAACCCGTCCGAGCGCGCCTATCAGCATCTGCTCCCCGACGTTCCACACCTTCCGGAATCGCATCGTCGGCGCTGGCTCTATTTCAAGCTGTGGCCGAACAATGCGTTCGACATCTATCCCGACCAGGTCGATTTCATGCAGTTCCTGCCGACCGGCCCGACCGGCACCCTGATCCGCGAGATCAGCTATGCGCTTCCGGATGCCAATATGCCGGAAAAATGGTGCCGCGAGATGAAGGCGGCGCGCTACCTCAACTGGCGCATCAACCGGCGGGTGAACCAGGAGGACACAAAGCTGATCGAGGGCGTCCAGCAGGGCATGGCCTCGCCCAGCTACACGCCCGGCCCGCTCGGCCGGAGCGAGGTCTGCCTGAGGAGCTTCGCGCGCAAGCTCCGCGATCTCATCCCGGAGGCGAATCGCCACCAGCCCCCATCGCCGGGCTGGAGCCGGCTCACCCGCCGAACGGCGGCCTGAACCGCCGGCGCTCGGGATCGGGCCGGCAGGGAAATCGCCTTTTGATGCAGGCGTTGAAGTAGCGGCCCGCCGACGGCGCCCTGCACAGGCCCTCGTAAATCGCGCGCGGGACGTCCGAATAGATGTAGCGGCCGGTTTCCCGGAACCAGATGATCAGGGAGTTTTCCTCCTCGTCATAGGCGATCCGCTCGATGACGCTCGACGACAGCCTGGCGGCGCGCATGATCCTCTCCACGGGCCAAGAGAATCGACCGACAAAGCCCGGCGGAATCGCCCGTTCCCGCCGCCGCGGCGGACCGAATCGATTCAGGGCCGGGACGAGCCCCGAGCCGCCGCCGCGCCGGCTTGCCTCGCGCGCGCCGCGGAGCGATGATCGGCTCCGAAGGGGAACAGAGCCATGTCCCACGACCCGCGAGTCGACGCCTATATCGACCGCCAGGCCGTTTTCGCGCGGCCGATCCTCGAGCATCTCCGGCGAATCGTCCACGAGGCGGCGCCCGAGGTCGAGGAGGCGATCAAATGGAACATGCCGCACTTCACCTGTAAGGGCCGACTGTTCGCGGGCATGGCCGCGTTCAAGGCCCATGCGACCTTCGGCCTCTGGCAGGCGAGCGCCGTGCTCGGCGAGACGGGATCCGAGCGCGAGGCCATGGGCCAGTTCGGCCGCCTCAAGTCCATCGCCGATTTGCCGCCCGAGGAAGATCTCAAGGACATCATCCGCCGAGCCGCCGCCCAGGCCGGGCAGGGGCCCGCGCCCCGGCCCAAGAAGCCGCCCAAGGCCGAGCTCGAAATGCCCGACGACCTCCGCTCGGCGCTCGACGGAAATCCGGCCGCCAGGGCGAGCTATGACGAATTCCCGCCGAGCGCGAAACGCGACTATCTCGAATGGCTGATCGAGGCGAAGCGGCCCGAGACCCGCTCGAAAAGGCTGGCCCAGGCGGTGGAATGGATGGCGGAGGGCAAGAGGCGGCACTGGAAATATCAGGATTGCTGAGCGCCAAGGGCGCGGCCTTCGCGATTTTGATGGTTAACGCGGCCTTATCCCAAGCCCGATACCGCAATTCCGGCCCGAATTTCCCGCTTTTCCGCGTGAAATCAGGGATTCGCGCCGAAATCGGCTGACCGCATATTCGTCCCGCCTTTAACACTCCATCAAAACTCTGCGGCTAGGGAAAGGGAGCACCCGAAGCGCATTGGAAGTCGATGTACCACGCCCCTGTGTCCATGGACCTTGACCAGCAGGAAGAGGAACCCGTCGAGGCGCTCGACGAGGGCATGGGCCCCGATACGGGCTCCCATCGCCTCCGCGAAGCGCATCTCCACAACGGCCAGGCGCAGGCTCGGGCCCTGTTCGCGACCTGGTTCGCGATCACCGCGGTCGGAGCATCCCTTCTCGTCGCCTGGGCATTGTTCGGATCGGAGCGGCTCGAGCTGATCATCGGCTGGGTCTCGCTGGTCGCCTTCGCCAACTGGACCACCTGCCGGCGCGCGCTCGAGGCCGGAACCGCGTCCGGAAGCCGGTCGGCGCGCGGCGGATCGAACTTGAGGGCGGTCGCCGAAGCGGTCGGCCTCGCCGGCCTGTGGGCCGCTCTTCCCGCTTATGCCTTCGCCACCCAGGCCCACGAGGTCCAGGTCGTGATCGGCGGCGCGATGGGCGCGATGATCATCGCCGCCATCGCCTTGGCCTCGGTTCCGGCCGCGGCTTATGCCTGGATCGTGACGATGACCGCCGCCTTGTGCGTCGCTTATTATGTCGGAAGCTCGTCGATGGACGCCAAGATGGGTCTCACCATCGTCGGCGCCGCCGCGGTAGCGACCTTCGGAATCGCCCGGCTGACCCGCTGGACCTACGAATTGCTCCAGACCATCGCCCGGGTCCGCACCCAGTCGGAATCGGTCCGGCTTTTGCTCAAGGAATATGAGCATCGCGGGGTCGGCTGGCTGTGGCAGGTCGATGCGGAGAACCGGGTCGTCTACATCTCCTCGCGGATGACCGCCCTGCTCGGCCGCTCGGCCAACCAGCTGATCGGCCATTCGCTTCCCGCGACTTTGGGCGGCAACAGCGCATTGGGCCGCACCCTTCTCGCCCGGGCTCCGTTCGCGAGCCTCGAGATGGAGCTGAAGACCCGGCGCGGAACCCGCTGGATCAGCCTCGCCGGCGATCCGATCATCGACATGGCCGGCCAGTTCCAGGGCTTCCGGGGAGTCGGCTCCGACGTGACCGAGGTCCGCAAGACCCAGGAGCGGCTGACCAACCTCGCCAACATGGACGTCCTGTCGGGCCTGCCCAACCGCGGCCGGGTACGCCAGCTTCTCGGCGAGGCCCTGTCGGCCGCGCAGTCCGGCAACGTGCCCTGCGCGATCATGTTTCTCGATCTCGACGGCTTCAAGCCGGTCAACGACACGTTCGGCCACCCCAAGGGCGACGCCGTGCTCAAGAGCGTGTCGCAGCGGCTGGTCAAGGAAGTGGGCGAGCTTGGCCATGTCGGCCGTATGGGCGGCGACGAGTTCGCGATCGTCATCCGCGACGCCCAGAGCCGCAAGCGGGTCGAGGATCTGGCGAGCCGGATCATCTACGCGGTCGCCGAGCCCTATCATATCGACAAGGCCGAGATCCGGATCGGAGTCTCGATCGGCTGCGCCTTCGGCCCGATCGACGGCCAGAGCGTCGACGATCTGATCCAGAAGGCCGATCTCGCGCTCTACCAGGCCAAGGGCCAGGGCCGCGGCACCTGTTGCTATTTCAGCGCCGACATGCAGAACGAGGCCGAGGACCGGCTGAGGCTCGAGCAGGACCTTCGCCAGGCGCTCGTGCTCAAGCAGTTCCGCCTCGATTACCAGCCGCTGATCAACGCGGCCGACCAGAGCCTGATGGGCTTCGAGGCGCTGATCCGCTGGCATCACCCGACCCGCGGAATGGTCTCTCCGGTCGAGTTCATTCCGCTCGCCGAGGAAACCGGCCTGATCATGCAATTGGGCGACTGGGTGATCGACGAGGCCTGCCGCGCCGCCTCGGTCTGGCCCGATTACATCAACGTCGCATTGAACCTCTCGGCCCGCCAGCTCATCCTCCCGGCCCTGCCGAACACGGTCGCCGAGGCGCTCAGCAAGTATCGTCTCAAGGCCAACCGGCTCGAGCTCGAGGTGACGGAATCGGTCTTCCTCGGCGACAGCGAGGGCTCATTGGACGTCCTCAAGCGGCTCCGCTCCCTGGGCGTGGGGATCGCGCTGGACGATTTCGGCACCGGCTATTCCTCGCTCGGCTATCTGAACAAGGCCGTCTTCCATAAGCTCAAGATCGACGGCAGCTTCGTCCGCGAGGCGGCGACGAACCGCGAGACAGTCGCGATCATCCAGTCGATCGTCCAGCTCGCCAAGAGCTTCCGCATGACCGTCACCGCCGAGGGCGTCGAGACCGCCGACGATTTCACCCGCATGCGCGATCTCGGCTGCCACCAGATCCAGGGCTATCTGTTCGGCCGCCCGATGAGCTTCGAGCGCGCCACCGAGCTGATCCACGGCACCCAGACGCGCCTGACGGCCTGAGTCCTTCGAGCCGCCGCCGCGGGATGACGGCGCGGCGGTCAGCCATTAAGCTGCGGATGTGAACCGCGCTCTCATACCGTTCGCCTTGCTCGGTCTCGCCGCCTGCGGAAACGAGGCGGCTCCGTCCGCGCCCAAGCCCGGCGAGCCCGAAATACCTTCCCCGTCCGCGGCGCCTCAGCCCACCCCTTCGGAACCGGATGCGGTTGAGCAGGAAAACAGCGCCGACGCGGCCGAGGTGCTGCGTTCCTATTATGCGGCCATCGAGCATCGCGACTACGAGGCGGCGGCGCGGATGCGCTCGGACGAGAAGACCGACGCGAAACGGCTGGCGGACAATTTCAAGGCGTATGAGAGCTACAATGTCCAGGTCTTTCCGCCGAGCCGGCCGACGCGGTCCGGCGAATATCTGTTCGTCGACGTGCCAGTGATGATCACCGGCAGCTACAAAAGCGGGAAGACCTTCGGAAGCGGCGGCCGCGTGACCATGCGCCGCACCGCCGAGGGCGGCGCCTGGCGGGTTTATACGGGCTGAGCAATCCCGTCATTCCAGCGAAAGCTGGAATCTCACTGCCTTCGCCCACCTTCGCAAAGAACAAGGGAGATTCCAGCTTTCGCTGGAATGACGGTTCACCTTGGGAACTCTTGCTCCATCCGCCGCGTTGATGTTATGTTGTCTCATATCAGAAGGAGGCGGCAATGCGGACGCGGACTGTGCCTTTCCCGAACATGATGGACTCCGAGCCGATCGGCGATCTCAACACCACGCCGCTGATCGACGTGATGCTGGTGCTGCTGGTCATGTTCATCGTCACCATCCCGATCGCGACCCACAAGGTGAAGCTCGATCTTCCGACCGGTCCGGGCGAGACCGAGCCGAAGGTCTTCCGGCTCGACATGGATTCGGCGGGCCGGCTTTACTGGGACGGGGCACCGCTCGCCGAGGCCCGGCTTCCCGCCCGGCTGGCCGTGGTTCGCGAAGCGGGCGCGGACGCGTCGCTCGAGTTTCGCGCCGACGGCGAAAGCCGCTATGAGGATTTCGACCGCGTCCTCGCCGTCCTCAAGCGCGCCGAGATATCGAGCCTCGGGCTGGTCGGGAACGAAAGGTTCGCCGGCCTCGACTGACGATGCAACGGAAGCGGCGGACGGTGAGTTAGGGACCCACGAAGGAGTGACAATGCGGACTGCCCACACATTGCTCGTTGCCGCTCTCGCGCTCGCCGCCTGCGAGGACGGTGCGCCCGAGCAGAACATCATTTCAGTCCGCGCCGCCAATCCGACCTCGGACAACATCAAGACGCTGCAGCCGCGCTATCGCCATCTCTCGCTCTGGCGCGGGATCCGCTACAATCGCGGCGCCTGCAAGAAGGTCGACCGCGGCCATTATCAGCAGGAATATAAGAATATGGCGATGTGGACCGCGCATTGCATCGACAGCGGCGACTGGGCGGTGTTCATCGCGCCCGACGCCAGCGTTCAGGCGGCCAAATGCAGCGACGCCGAATCGCTCCGGCTGCCCGCCTGCAAGCCGATCCCCGAAGAGCCGGCCGAAGCCGAACCGGCGCCGGCTAGGACTGAGAAGGCTCCAGCTCGGTAAATTCGAAGCGGTCGCGGATCCGGGCGTTGAAGAATCGGCCCTTGGCGAAAGCGCCGCGGAAGCGCTCGGCGACGTCGGGCGGCACCTCGCTGTAGCGATAGATGCGTCCGGTCGTGAAGGTGACCACCAGCGCCTGCTCGGCCGGGTCGTAATCGAAGCGGCGGATGACCGTGGACGGCATCGGGCCCTAGGCCCCCACCTCGAGGATTTTCACCGCAATCGTCCGCCCGCCGGCCGAGAGCTCCACGACGTCCCCGGGCTCGCCTTCCTCGAGCGCCCGCGCGAGCGGTGAGGTCCAGGCGACGAGGCCGGAATCGGGATCGGCTTCGTCCTCGCCGACGATCCGTATCTCGCTCTCCTCGCCGTCCCGAAGGATTCGCACGCGCGTTCCGAATCCCGCCGCCTCGGGCTCGGGATCGGGCTCCATGAGCTGCGCGCTGGCGCGGCGGGCGAGCCAGTAGTTGAGATCGCGGCGCAGCAAGGCGGCCTTGCCCTCGTCATCCTCGCCGGCGATGGCCGCCTCGAGCTTCTCCACCTCCCCGTCGATCAGACGGGCGCCGCGCGGAGTCACCAGATTGGGCGCGCTGCTGATCGGCCGCTCCAGCGGCGGCGGCGGCGGGGCGCTGTCATCCTCCTTGACGAAGGCGCGGCTCATTCACCCTTCCTTTCTGGAGCGGCGAGCGGATGTCTCAACCGCGCCGCCGCTCCAGATCGTTGTTGCCGCATCGCTTTTGCGGAAAACCGCTTCCCACTTTTCCGCACGATGCTGTGGCGGGATAACGCGCGATCCTGCGCGAAGGATCAGTCGGCGCAGGCCTGCTCCATCTGCGCCTCATGCTCGGCCGGGTCATTGGCCGGGAGGCGGGACCCCTCTCCGGCGTCATCCGTCTCGGTCCTGATCTCGAAGCCGCGCATCAGGGTGCGGTGGACGGGGCAGCGGTCGGCGATCTCGAGCAGGCGCGCATGACGATCGGAATCGAGCGGCGAATCGAAGCTTATCCGCCGTGTGAAAAGATCGCGCGGCGGCGAGTCGCCCTCGCCCGGGACGAGCGAATGGGCGACCGCAACCTCGAAGCCCGGAAGCTCCCATTGCTTGCGCTCGGCATAGAGCCTCATGGTCATCGAGGTGCAGGCGGCGAGGCCGGCGCTGAGCAATTCGAACGGCGTCGGGCCGGTGTCTGCGCCGCCCACGGCCGCCGGCTCGTCGGCGAGGATCGGCCCGCCGCGCGCCGCGATCCGGGTCTGGAAGCGCCCCTGCCCCGTCGCCCGGGCGCGGACGGCGGTATCGCCGGTTTCGAATTGGGCCAGCGCCATCTTGCTCTCCTCTGTCTTCCGGTCCCAAGCTGTAGGCCGATCAGGAGAGGGGGAACAAGGATGAGACTATGTCTTGCAGGCTTGTGCGCGCTGCTGGCCACGGCTCCGGCGGCAGCCGAGGTCAAGTCCGTCGAAGCGGGCGGGTTCGAGGTTGAGTCCAAAACGGTCGTCGCGGCCACGCCCGCCGAAACCTATGCCATGCTCGGCCGGATCGGCGAGTGGTGGAACAAGGATCACACTTATTCGGGCGATTCGGCGAATTTGCGTCTGAAGCTGAAGGTGGGCGGCTGCTTTTGCGAGCGGATCCCCGAAGGCGGCGGCGAGATCGAGCATATGCGGGTCGTCTACACGCGGCCCGGAGTCACGCTCCGGCTTCAGGGCGGGCTCGGGCCGCTCCAGGAGCTCGGCGTCGCCGGGGTGCTGACCTGGTCGCTGAAGCCGGTCCCGGGCGGGACCGAGATCGTCCAGACCTATCGGGTCGGAGGCTATGTGAAGGGCGGCGCCGACAAGCTCGCGCCGATCGTCGACGCGGTGATGGGCGAGCAGCTCGCCGGGCTTCAGCGGCGGCTGGCCCGCTGACGGGAGGAGCGGCGGCATTCAATCCTCCCTGTCGCCGCAGGCGATGGGGAGGGGGACTGCGGAACGCGGTGGAGGGGCCAACCGCAGTGTCTTGCCCCTCCACCACCCTTCGGGGATGACCAGGATTGAGCTGCCCCCGGCAGCTCAAAGCCATGCTGGGAGCATGGCGACCTGCTCATGCCCCCTCCCCACGCGCTACGCACGCAAGGAGGAAAAATCCGCCGAAAGGGCGTGGCTCTTTGAAAATCGGCCCTCTTTAGGACTTAAGCGATGCGGCCTAGCGGCGCTTCGGCCGCGCCGCGACCCTCGTCCAGACCTGCTGCTTGCACATATAGCCGCCCATCCCGCAGCCCTCGATCTGGAGCCGGTCGCGGCCGAGCTGGGTCATCGTCGCCGGGACTGTGATCCCGACGTCGGGGATGAAGGCCTGGCCCTGCCAGATGCTTCGTCCGGCCGGGCGGAAATCGCTCAAGATCTGCATTCCGACCAGCCGGCCGGTTCCGGCCGCCCGCGCTTTCTCCCGCGCCGATTGCGCCGCCGAGATCACCTTGCCGCAGATCGACCGCCCGCAGCGCGCCGTCCGGACGGTGACCGTGCCCTTGGGATTGGTCCAGGTGCCGATGACGGGATCGGCGGTCGACGCGGGCGTCGCGAGAAGGAGGAGCGAGGCGAGAAGGGGGAACATAGAGTCTCCATGGGGTCCTGATCGGGCGCGCCGGGGCCAACGAACGCGTCGCCGCTTGGATGCCTGCCGCCTTCATCTTCTTCCCATGACCGCGGGCTGAACCATGCTATGCACGCCCTCCGGACTCGGGCGAAAAAGTCGAGCCGGCGCATGAGAGGGGAGTTAGCCTATGGCGATCGAGGACCATGTCGACCTGAGCGGTTTCATCGAAGGGGTGAAGCGCCGCAATCCGGGCCAGCCGGAATTCGTCCAGGCGGTGACCGAGGTCGCCCAGGACATTTTCGAGTTCATCGAGGACAAGGAGGAATATCACCGCTGGCAGATCTTGCGGCGGATCGCCGAGCCCGACCGGGTGATCAGCTTCCGGGTCGTCTGGCAGGACGACAACAACAATATCCGGGTCCAGCGCGGCTACCGCGTCCAGAACAACAATGCGATCGGGCCCTATAAGGGCGGAATCCGGTTCCACCCCTCGGTCAACGAATCGATCCTCAAGTTCCTCGGCTTCGAGCAGACCTTCAAGAACGCTCTGACCGGCCTTCCGATGGGCGGCGGCAAGGGCGGCGCCAATTTCAACCCCAAGGGCAAGAGCGACCATGAGGTGATGCGGTTCTGCCAGAGCTTCATGACCGAACTCTACCGCCATATCGGCGCCGACGTGGACGTGCCCGCGGGCGACATCGGCGTCGGCGGCCGCGAGATCGGCTACATGTTCGGCCAGTACAAGCGAATCACCAACCAGTTCACCGGGGTCCTGACCGGCAAGGCGCTGGAATATGGCGGCTCGCTGATCCGGACCGAGGCGACCGGCTACGGCGCCGTCTATTTCCTCCAGAACATGCTCGAGCGGGTCGGCAATTCGGTCGAGGGCAAGATCGCCGTCATCTCCGGCTCCGGCAATGTCGCCACCCATGCCGCCGAGAAAGTCGTACAGCTCGGCGGCAAGGTGGTAACGCTGTCGGATTCGGAGGGCTTCATCCACGATCCCGACGGGATCGACCAGGAGAAGATCGACTGGGTGAAGCTTCACAAGACCCGCCGCCGCGGCCGGATCTCCGAATATGCGGACGAATATAAGAACGCGACCTTCCACGCCGGAAAGCGGCCCTGGTCGGTGGACTGCGACGTCGCCTTGCCCTGCGCCACCCAGAACGAGCTGCTCGGCGACGATGCCCGGGCGCTCGTCGCCAACGGCTGCATCGCGGTCGCGGAAGGCGCCAACATGCCGACCGACCTCGAAGGCGTCCATGTCTTCAAGGAAGCGCAAATCCTCTACGCCCCCGGCAAGGCCGCCAATGCCGGCGGAGTCGCCGTCTCGGGCCTCGAGATGAGCCAGAATTCGGCGCGGATCAGCTGGAAGGAAGCCGAGCTCCAGGCGATGCTCCACACCATCATGCAGGACATCCACGACCGCTGCGTCACCTACGGCTGCACGGCAGGGTCGGACCATGTCGATTATGTGCGGGGGGCGAACATCGCGGGGTTCAAGAAGGTGGCGGACGCGATGCTGGCGTTCGGGGTCGTCTGAGCGCCCGAGACTAAGCGGCAAATTGCGAATGCAATTTTCCGCTTAGGCGAGGATCTGCGCCAGACCGGACGGCGGGTCGGCTCCGCCGAACCCGACCGACGGCGAGGCCGCCCTCGCCGTCGCTGCGCGGGATCAAGTGCATTGCAACCGAAACACCTGAGCAGCGTGCTGAGTTTGATGACTGGTTAGAGGCCTGTTGGAAGCCGCTGTCACAGGCCGAGATACAAAGGCGGTGGCGTCAATGAGAAGCGACATTTTTGAAATTCTGGACGATTTTTTCAGCGAGTTTCCAGTCTTGGTTGCGGGCGCTCCGCAAGCGTCTGAAGTTGATCAGATTGAATCGTTCGCTGGTTTCCAACTGCCTTTGGAATATCGCATGTTCGTGGAGCGTTACGGCGCTGCCATCGTCGGGCCCCATAGCGTCTATGGCGTTGGCGCCTCCGAGGCGATGGGCAAGTACGAAGCGTCCGTAATAGCTGTCACCGAGCGCTTTCGCGCGGAGGGCTGGCCAGGCACTGAGGATACGCTCGTGATTTCGATGGATCATGCGGGCAATGCCATAACCCTTGACGCGCGAGGGATTGTACACCGCTTCGACCATGATGATGGTTCGACGGACGAACTGGCTAGCAGTTTCGGCATGTTTATCGAAAAGCTTCTGGCGCGCTGATTCGCCGTCTAGCTTTATCACGTGCCCAACGTTAAAAATATTTGACATGTCAAAAATATCATACTAGCGCGGTGTAAGAAATCTTTTACACCGGAGGCGCGACATGTCGTTTCGAGAGAAATCCGCCTGGCTGATGGCGCTGCTGCTGACTGGCGCCGGCCTCTATTATGTCCATCTCGTGCGCGGGGCCTCGCAGGCGCTGGGGGAGACGGCGCCGCCGGTCGTCGTCATCGCCTTCATCCTGCTGCTGGTGAACGGCGCAGTCGTCGCACAGACGGTGCTGGCCTTGTCCCTGCGCAAGGAAGCGGCCGCGCCGGCGGACGAAAGGGAACGGCTGGTCCAACAGCGCGCCGGCAGCTGGTCGGGGCTGGTCCTGGCCACGCTGGCGGTGGTGTCGCTCGGCCATTTCATGATCCGGGGCGACGGCAACATGCTGTTCCACCTGGTCCTGGCGAGCCTGATCGTGGCGCAGATCGCGGAACATGGATTCCAGATCCTGCTGTTCCGCCGGAGCGTCTGAGCGATGGGCCGTCCTCCCCCCATCACCAACCGGGTGCGCGAGCTTCGCGAGCTGCACGGCCAGATGAGCCAGGCCGCGCTCGCGGAGGCGATCGGAGTCACCCGGCAGACCGTGATCGCAATCGAGCAGGGCCGTTATTCGCCGAGCCTCGAAAGCTCGTTCCGGATCGCCCGAGTCTTCGGCGTCGGCCTGGAGGATGTGTTCGGCTGGGAGGGCTAGGCGCAGCGCCCGAGACCAAGGAGGGGAATTGCGCAGCAATTCCGGAGTTAGGCGAGGAAAAGCGCAAGCCCGGCCGGCGGGTCAGCGCAGCTGAGCCCGACCGACGGCGCGGCCGCCCGCGCCGTCGCCGCGCCGGGCGATCGCGCGGTGACCGATATTGAGCGGCTTACAGCGGCTCGATCCAGATGCCTTCGAGCAGCACCGCGCTGAACGCGGCGAAGGGCACCCCGTTCACGCGAGGATCGGATTCGAAACGAACCGCGCTGATGCCCGCCGAGGTCGAAGCCTCGAGCTCGACGAAATATTCCGGAACGTCGACGTAGCTGCCGAGGAGTTCGCGATGCTCGCTGTCGAGCGCCTTTCCCGTCGAATCCAGAGCCGTGGCCGTCCAGGCCGGGAAGGTGATCCCGCTCTCGGTCGCGGCGAACAGGCGCGGGAGCAGCAGGCGGACTCGCGCCACCGGACGGGGCAGGACCAGGGTGAAGGATGCCGGCCCGTTGCCGGTGCCGGACTGGGTGAGGACGTTCGGGCTGACCGTCGGAGTGAACGCCCTGCCCTCGTAAAGCTGGCTCGTGTTGAAGAAGACCACCTCGGAGTCGGCGGGCGAGACGTCCCGGATCTCGACCGGTATCGTGCCCTCCCTCAGATAGCGCTCGGCCGGCGCGCGAAGATCGAACGAGACTCCGGTCGGAATGGTGGCGAAATCGCGGATCGGAACCGCTCGCAGGAATGAGATCGGGATGTCCGGCCGGGCCTCGGCCGGCCTGGGCGGAGCGGCAACCGGCCCGACGAAGGTGAACTCGCCGACCATCTTGGTGCTTTCCCACGGCTCCTGGGCGCTGCCCGTCTTCTGCTTCACGATCAGGCGGACGTTGCGGAACAATATCTCGATCGGCACGCCGGGCTTGAGCAATTCGGCGGAGAGAGCCGCCGCATAGGGGCTGTTCTCGCCATCGCCGTCCAGAGCGGTCTCGCCCGGTCCGGAGGAATAAGCGATGAGCGCTCCGCCCTCGAACGAGCCGGCTTTGGCCTTCATCTCGGCAAGTCCGAGCGGGAGGCCCATGAGGCGTGGAAGCGGGCTGTTTCGGCAGGCGTCGAGGATGAGGATGCTCCTGTGCCCGGTCGCCTCCCTCAGCCGCTCGACGATCGAGTCCGCGGCGATGGCGTGAAGCGGGATATCCTCCTGCGTTGCGAGCGGGGCGCCGATCGGGACGAGATAGTTGATGCCGTAATATTGCAGGCCGTGGCCGGCGTAGAAGAAGAGTGCGGTCGTCCCCGCCCCGGCCCGGTTCACCCGCTCGCCGAGCCGGGCGATCGCGGACTCCATTTCCGGGCGGTCGAGGTCGGTCGCCAGATCGACATCGAATCCGGCCTTGCGCAGGGTCGCCGCGATCTTGCCGGCGTCATGGATCGGATTGTCGAGCTGCCCCAGCCGCGTGTCGTAGTCGGAATTGCCGATCACGAGGGCGACTCGCGGCTCGGCCGAGGCGCTCGCGGCGGCCAGAAGCCACAGGCATGAAATGGCCAATATCGTCAGCAGTCGCATCGGGCGCCCTCCGCTCCCGCCTGCTCTATAGCACAAGGGGCGCGGCGGGCGATGCGGCATGGAATGAGGGCCCACCCCTCTATCCCCTTCGGGAAATCCGGAATGGTGGGTTGCCTTCGCCGGACCCGGCCGACGGCGAGGCCGTCCTCGCAGTGGCAGCGCAAACCGCTTTGTGCCCAAGCCTAAGCGGCAAAGCGCGAAACTATTTCTCGCTTAGGTGAGGACGAACGCAGGCCCGACCGGCGTCGCGGCAGCTCGCGCCATCGCCGCGCATTCGTGCATCGTCACTGTCCGCGTCGCGGTGGCTCCGGAGCGAGCAGGAAAGACCCGGCCTCGGTGATTCGAAATGCGGGCGTCGCATGGAATCGCTCGAGGCCGTTCAGCCCGTAGGAAACTCCGACAAGTGAGTCCGCCGATCGTCGCGCGAACTCAGGAAATGGGTTGCGCTCCACGGTCAGGATCGGCGCCAGCCTGTTGACGTCGGAAAGAGAAAGCTTGTCGCCGCTTTTGACGACCCCTTCGACCGGAGGCTCATGGGCGCCGCTAAAATAGGCCGTGATCTGACGCGTCTTCCGATTGAGAGTGATTGTCTGGATCTCGAGCGGAATGTCGATTTGACCGTCAATTATGCCCTGCGTTTCAAGGATCCTGATCCCGCTTTGGGCGTTGCCCGCCGATGAGGGATGCGACTCTCCCGGCGTAGCGAACACAAGGCGGATCACGGTGCGCGTTATCGCATCGTGTAGAGGCCCCGACTGCGGGATGAGGTTGGGGCCGATGGTGGCGAAGATACGGTCTCCGTTGTGGACTTCGGCGCTCCACGACACATTGCCGTTCGACTCGATCTCGCGCCAAAAGTCGTCGAAGTTCACGCCTCCCGTACCCAAGGCGAGAGTGACCCCGGCATCGATCCTGCGCAGCGGATAATTAATCCGCTCGAACTCCGCCAAGGTCCGTTCGGCCTCGCTCAGCCGCAGATTCGCCTCGCGAGCGATCCGCATCGAGATCCCCGAATCGCGCCGCTGCTGCTCGGCCGCCAGGTCGAGGATCACGAAGCGCTGCTCGAGGAAGCGGTTCTGCTCCTTCGCGTCCGCCCGGATGCTTCGAAGCATTTGGGCCTCGAGTTCCGCGCTCCTTTCGCGCTTCGCCTGGGCCTTCTCTTCCGCCGCTCTTCTTTCGTTCCGGTCCTGCTCCTGGGCTGCGGCGGCTCTCTCTATTACCGCATTTCGTTCCTTTTCCTTCTTGGCCAGGACATCCAGGCCAAGCGCGAGAACCGAAATGAAGCTGGAAGTGATGATGATGCCCACCATCACGCGGCCCTGAAGCGTCAGCCGCTTTACGCCCTCTACCTCATAAGTGATTTTCTGCGTCGTGCTCCACAGAGCCGAGATCAGGCCGACGGCCAGCCCGCTGAACTTGAGAACGGCAAGGATATCTTCGTCCGCCACGAAGTCATGCCCCTGAATATTGCCCCTGGTCTCTAATGTATCCCAATCCTGGGCCACGCGCACCTGTCTGGAGCGGTCTCCTTGCCGCGCGCGCCAGGCGCCGAGGCTCGGCCAGATGTCCACTGGGTTCCGGCTTGCGCCGGAACACAAGGCTTTCCTGAACGAACGGGAGCTTTTCGATAAACGCCGAGTTCAGCCCCTCGCGGGCAACGGGGCTCCAACCAAGACCAAGAACAAGGCACCAGTGCGCGTGAAAATGTATTTGCTCCTGGCGGGCGTTGCCGCCGTCTCCCTCCAGGTCCCGGCATTCGCGCAGGACGCCCCTCCCCCGCCGCCCGAAGCGGCGCCGGAGGCCGCGCCGGCCGACGCGGCAGCGGTGGCCGCCGACCAGTCCGCGCCCGGCCAGACCGACGACGAAGCGCTCGACGCCGAGTTCGCCGACGAGGAAGGCGAGGAGATCGTCGTCACCGGGACGAAGGAGCGCGGCGCCGTGGTCGGCGACATCGATCCCGAGCTCCAGCTCGACCGGCGCGACATCAGGGCGCTCGGCGCCGGAAGCATCTCCGAGCTTCTCGATGCGATCGCGCCGCAGACTCGAAGCGGCCGCGGCCGCGAGGGCGGCCGGCCGATCACCCTGATCAACGGCCGCCGGATCTCGAGCTTCGCCGAAATCCGCGACATTCCGCCCGAGGCGATCGAGCGGGTCGACATATTGCCCGAGGAAGTCGCCCTCAAATATGGCTATCGCGCCGACCAGAGGGTGGTGAACATCGTCCTCCGCCGCCGATTCCGGGCGGTCACCGCCGAGACCAATGGCGGCTTCGCCACCGCCGGCGGACGGGCGAGCTACGGCGCCGACCTCAACATGCTTCGGATCAACCGGGCCGGCCGGGTCAGCCTCGACGCCGAATATCAGCATGCCGATGCCCTGTTCGAGAGCGAGAGGGACATTATCCAGGCGCCCCCGGCCACCGCCACTCTCGGCGATTTCCGGACCCTGCTTTCGGCCACCGACCAGATCTCGCTCGGCGGAACCGTCAACCGCAATGTCTTCGGAGACGTCTCGGCGACCCTCAACGGCCGCTTCGACGCCAACGAGAGCCTCAGCTTCCTTGGCCGACGCGGGACCAGCGGCGACTCCCTGACGCGCGAAAGCCAGACCCTGGCCGGCCATCTCGGCCTGGCGCTGAACGGCGACATCGGCACCGACTGGCGCTGGTCGGGAATCGCCAATTACGACCGAAGCGGCACCGACACCTCGACCGAGACCCAGATCGGCAGCGACCGGTCCGAGAGCCGGTCCGACGTCGGCACCGTGGACCTCCAGGCCAGCGGATCCCTGTTCAAGCTTCCCGCCGGCGACGTCTCCACCAGCCTCAGGGCCGCGGCGGAGGCGCGCTCGCTGGAGAGCGAGGCGACCCGCGGCGGCCTGTTCCAGGCGCGCGACCTCTCGCGGGGCCGGGTCGCCTTCCAGGGCAATGTCGACGTTCCGATCGCGAGCAGGCGCCGGGACGTGCTCCAGCCGCTCGGCGACCTTTCGGTCAATCTCAATGCCGAAATCGAGCATTTCTCGGATTTCGGCGCTCTTCGCACGCTGGGCGCCGGGCTGAACTGGTCGCCGATCCGCCAGCTCGACGTCATCGCCTCGGTGACCGACGAGGACGGCGCGCCTTCGATGCAGCAATTGGGCGATCCGGTGCTGGTGACCCCGAACGTCCGGGTGTTCGATTATGTGCGCGGCGAGACGGTCGACATCAACCGGATCGACGGCGGCAATCCCGATCTGCTCGCGGACAACCGGCGGGTCTTCAAGCTGGGACTGAACCTGAAGCCGTTCGACGAGAAGGACCTCAACCTCAACGTCAATTATACGGCGAGCCGGATCCGCAATCCGATCGCGTCCTTCCCGACCGCGACCGCCGAGATCGAGGCGGCCTTTCCCGACCGCTTCTTGCGCGGCCCGAACGGCCAATTGCTTCGCATCGACAGCCGTCCGGTCAATTTCCAGCGCTCGGACCGCCAGGAGCTGCGCTGGGGAATCAACTTCTCGAAGCCGATCGGCCCTCAGCCGCCCCCCGGAGGTTTCCGCGGACGTGGCGGCGGGGGCGGCCCGGGCGGGGGCGCCATGCCGGCTC
>DATDAS010000017.1:0-5372 GCA_036525315.1 Allosphingosinicella sp. | reverse complement strand
GTCGCCGCCACCGCCTCGGAGCCGGCGCCGCTCCAGTTCCTCGCCCCCTACACCGGCTGCACGATGGGCGAATATTTCCGCGACAACGGCATGCACGCCGTCATCGTCTATGACGACCTTTCCAAGCAGGCCGTCGCCTATCGCCAGATGTCGCTGCTGCTGCGCCGCCCGCCGGGCCGCGAAGCCTATCCGGGCGACGTCTTCTATCTCCACTCGCGCCTGCTCGAGCGCGCGGCCAAGATGAACGACGCCAACGGCAACGGCTCGCTGACCGCGCTGCCGATCATCGAGACCCAGGCTGGCGACGTTTCCGCCTACATCCCGACCAACGTGATCTCGATCACCGACGGCCAGATCTTCCTCGAGACCGAATTGTTCTTCCAGGGCATCCGCCCGGCGATCAACGTCGGCCTCTCGGTCAGCCGCGTCGGCTCGGCCGCGCAGACCAAGGCGATGAAGAAGGTCGCCGGATCGATCAAGCTGGAGCTGGCCCAGTATCGCGAAATGGCCGCCTTCGCCCAGTTCGGTTCGGACCTCGACGCCTCGACCCAGCGCCTCCTCAACCGCGGCGCGCGCCTCACCGAGCTGCTCAAGCAACCGCAATATGCGCCGATGCCGGTCGAGGAGCAGGTCGTCTCGATCTTCGCGGGCGTCAACGGCTATCTCGACACGGTGACGGTCGACGCCGTCACCCGCTTCGAGAGCGGCCTGTTGAGCCACATGCGCTCGGATCATCAGGCTCTGCTCGGCAAGATCCGCGACACCAAGGCGCTCGACGACGAAACCACCGCCTCGCTGAAGTCCGCGATCGGCGATTTCGCCAAGACCTTTGCGTAAGGATTAGCGGGACGTGGCCACCCTCAAGACGCTCAAGATGCGGATCGCCTCGGTCAAGTCGACCCAGAAGATCACGCGGGCGATGAAGATGGTCGCCGCGGCCAAGCTGCGCCGGGCGCAGATGGCCGCGGAGGCCGCGCGCCCCTTCGCCGACCGCATGGCGGCGGTCGTCACCAGCATCGTCTCCAAGGTGACGATCGGTCCGGAGAGCCCGAAGCTGCTCGCCGGCACCGGCTCGGACCAGACCCATTTGCTGATCGTCTGCACCTCGGACCGCGGCCTCGCCGGCGGCTTCAATTCGAACATATTGCGCGCCGCGCGTCGCGAGGCCGACGACCTGATCCGCCAGGGCAAGACGGTCTATTTCTATCTGGTCGGCCGCAAGGGCAAGGCGGTGATCAGCCGCCTCTACCCGAAGCGGATCATCCACCACCACGACACCAGCCAGATCAAGCAGATGAGCTTCGCCGAGGCCGAAAAGATCGCCAAGGACGTCATCGACCGCTACCTCACCAACGGCATCGACGTCGTCACCCTCTTCTACGCCAAATTCCGGTCGGCCCTGGTCCAGGAGGCGGTGGGCCAGCAGCTCATTCCGGTCCCGCAAGCGGAAGAAACGGGCGCGCCGGCCTCGCTGGCCGCGGTCGAATATGAGCCGGATCAGGACGAGATCCTGGCCGCCCTGCTGCCGCGCAACGTCGCTGTTCAGATCTTCCGCGCGCTGCTGGAAAATACCGCCTCGGAAGAGGGCAGCCGGATGACCGCGATGGACAATGCCACGCGCAACGCCGGCGACATGATCAACCGCCTGGCCATCCAGTACAACCGGACCCGCCAGGCCGCGATCACCAAGGAACTGATCGAGATCATTTCGGGCGCCGAAGCGCTCTAAAGAATAGAAGGCAAGGAAACCAACATGCTCGAGCCCAAGACCGCGAAACGGTCCGCCGCCACCACCAACAATGTCGGCCGCATCAGCCAGGTGATCGGCGCCGTCGTCGACGTCACCTTCGACGGCGAGCTGCCGCACATCCTGTCCGCGCTCGAGACCACCAACGGCGGCAACCGCCTGGTCCTCGAGGTCGCCCAGCACCTCGGCGAATCGACCGTCCGCACCATCGCCATGGACGCGACCGAGGGCCTGACCCGCGGCCAGGAAGTGACCGACACCGGTTCGCAGATCCGCATGCCGGTCGGCCCGATGACCCTGGGCCGGATCATGAACGTCATCGGCGAGCCGATCGACGAGCGCGGCCCGATCGGCCACACCGACACTGCCCCGATTCATGCCGACGCGCCCCTGTTCGTCGACCAGTCGACCGAATCCAGTATCCTGATCACCGGCATCAAGGTGATCGACCTGCTCGCGCCTTATGCGAAGGGCGGCAAGATCGGCCTGTTCGGCGGCGCCGGCGTCGGCAAGACCGTGCTGATCCAGGAGCTGATCAACAATATCGCCAAGGGCCATGGCGGCACCTCGGTGTTCGCCGGCGTCGGCGAGCGCACCCGGGAGGGCAACGACCTCTACCACGAATTCCTCGAGGCCGGCGTCATTGCCAAGGACGCCGACGGCAACCCCACCCCCGAAGGATCGAAAGTGGCCCTGGTGTTCGGTCAGATGAACGAGCCACCGGGCGCCCGTGCACGCGTCGCCCTCTCCGGCCTCACAATCGCCGAATATTTCCGGGACCAGGAGGGCCAGGACGTGCTCTTCTTCATCGACAACATCTTCCGCTTCACCCAGGCGGGCTCGGAAGTGTCGGCTCTGCTCGGCCGCATTCCCTCGGCGGTGGGCTATCAGCCGACCTTGGCGACCGACATGGGTGCGCTGCAGGAACGGATCACTTCGACCAACAAGGGCTCGATCACGTCGGTCCAGGCGATTTACGTTCCCGCCGACGATCTTACCGATCCGGCGCCGGCGACCAGCTTCGCCCACCTCGACGCCACCACCGTGTTGTCGCGCGCGATTTCGGAGCTGGGCATCTACCCGGCGGTCGATCCGCTCGATTCGACGTCGCGCATGCTGACCGTCCACGCCGTCGGCCAGGAGCATTACGACACCGCCCGCCGCGTCCAGGAGACGCTGCAGCGCTACAAGTCTCTGCAGGACATCATCGCCATCCTGGGCATGGACGAGCTTTCCGAAGAGGATAAGCTGGTCGTCACCCGGGCCCGCAAGCTACAGCGCTTCCTGTCGCAACCGTTCCACGTCGCCGAAGTGTTCACCGGAATGCCGGGCAAGTTCGTCCAGATCGAGGACACCGTGAAGAGCTTCAAGGCGCTGGTCGACGGCGAATATGACCACCTCCCCGAGGCCGCCTTCTACATGGTCGGCGGCATCGACGAAGCGGTCGCCAAGGCCGAGAAGCAGGCCCAGGAAGCATAATGGCCGACCTTCACTTCGAACTGGTCACGCCGGAAAGGCTGCTTCGGTCCGAGGACGTCCAGATGGTGGTCGTCCCCGGCAGCGAGGGCGAATTCGGCGTCATGGCCGGTCACGCGCCCTATATGTCGACGATGCGCGAGGGCGACCTCGCCGTCTACCGCACGTTTCCCGGTGAGCCCGAACTTATTCCGGTCCAGGGCGGTTTCGCCGAAGTGAACGAGGCGGGCCTCACCATCCTCGCCACTATGGCGCCCGACGCGATCTGAGCTTTCCGCGTCAATTCAGGCGCGATTCCAATCCGATAGTCTTGCAATCCTCCCTGTTCACGATGTGGACGGGGAGGATTTGCGCGTCTGCATCACCGCGCCCGCGGTTAGGCAATTGTCAAAGTTTCCGCCTTATTCACCACCACGACCGGGGAATCCGAGAGACAGGACCAGAGGAATTGGCGAAGCCATGAGTGCTTTTGGACGACGCAACGGAACGAATGGCGGCAGCGGTGGTGGCCGGCCGAGCTTTGGCACCGCCCAGCCGATGAAGGGGCCCGGTCCGGTGCGGCCGGCCGAAGGCGGCGCCCAATTCCCCCCGATCGAGCCCGCCGCGCTGGACGTTCCCGACATCAACGGCGACCCGTCGGGCAATCTCGACCGCGGCGACGCGATGACCCGTCTCGCCGACCGTCAGGCGGGATCGGGCGAGCAGGGCAATTCCAAGAGCGAGGGCTTCGAAGCCTCGATCCACAAGATCAAGGAGCAGGTCCTTCCCCGCCTGCTCGAGCGTGTCGACCCCGAGGCCGCCGCCACCCTGTCCAAGGACGAGCTCGCCGAGGAATTCCGGCCGATCATCGGCGAAGTGCTCGCCGAGCTGAAGATCAACCTCAACCGCCGCGAACAGTTCGCGCTCGAAAAGGTGCTGGTCGACGAGCTGCTCGGCCTCGGCCCGCTCGAGGAACTGCTCAGCGACCCGGATGTCAGCGACATCATGGTGAACGGCCCGAACCAGACCTACATCGAGCGCAAGGGCAAGCTCGAGCTCGCCCAGATCCAGTTCCGCGACGAGGAGCATCTGCTCCAGATCGCCCAGCGCATCGTCAACAAGGTCGGCCGCCGCGTCGACCAGACCACGCCGCTCGCCGACGCCCGTTTGATGGACGGCAGCCGCGTCAACGTCATCATCCCGCCGCTCAGCCTGCGCGGCACCGCCATCTCGATTCGTAAGTTCTCCGAGAAGCCGATCACGGTCGACATGATGCGCGGCTTCGGATCGATGTCCGAGAAGATGGCGACCGTGCTCAAGATCGCCGGCGCCAGCCGCATGAACATCATCATCTCGGGCGGCACCGGCTCGGGCAAGACGACCATGCTCAACGCCCTGTCGAAGCTGATTGACCCGGGCGAGCGCGTGCTCACCATCGAGGACGCGGCCGAGCTTCGCCTTCAGCAGCCGCACTGGCTGCCGCTCGAAACCCGCCCGCCCAACCTCGAGGGCCAGGGCGCGATCTCGATCCGCGACCTCGTGATCAACGCGCTGCGTATGCGCCCGGACCGGATCATCCTCGGCGAAATTCGCGGCAGCGAGTGTTTCGACCTGCTCGCTGCGATGAACACCGGCCACGACGGCTCGATGGCGACGCTTCACTCCAACTCCCCGCGCGAATGCCTCGCGCGTATGGAGAACATGGTGATGATGTCGGACATCAAGGTGCCGAAGGAGGCGATCAGCCGCCAGATTGCCGATTCGGTCGACCACATCGTCCAGGTGAAGCGTCTGCGCGACGGCTCGCGCCGCACCACCAACATCACCGAGGTTATCGGCATGGAGGGCGAGGTCATCGTCACCCAGGAATTGTTCAAGTTCGAATATCTGGACGAGACCGCCGACGGCAAGATCATCGGCGAATATCGGAGCATGGGTCTCAGACCCTATACGCTTGAAAAGGCCAAGATGTTCGGCTTCGACCAGCCCTATCTCGAGGCCTGCCTCTAAAGCTTAAACGCCAGCACGACGAATATCAGGACCGCGAAGAAGGCCGTCGCCTGGATGCCCCGCCAGGGCACCCAGCCGTGATCGTCGAGGTCGCGCCGCTTCGTCCGGCGCCCCTCGGCCAGACCGGCGACGATCGCCAGCGCAAGGAAGCCGCCGGCTC
>DATDAS010000016.1:0-17368 GCA_036525315.1 Allosphingosinicella sp. | reverse complement strand
AGTCGAGCAGAGACGAAAGTCGGTCATAGTGATCCGGTGGTCCCTCGTGGAAGGGCCATCGCTCAACGGATAAAAGGTACGCCGGGGATAACAGGCTGATAACCCCCAAGAGCTCATATCGACGGGGTTGTTTGGCACCTCGATGTCGGCTCATCACATCCTGGGGCTGGAGCAGGTCCCAAGGGTTTGGCTGTTCGCCAATTAAAGTGGTACGTGAGCTGGGTTCAGAACGTCGCGAGACAGTTTGGTCCCTATCTGCCGTGGGCGTCGAAATTTGAGAGGAGTTGACCCTAGTACGAGAGGACCGGGTTGAACATGCCTCTGGTGGACCTGTCATCGCGCCAGCGGTGCAGCAGGGTAGCTATGCATGGACGGGATAACCGCTGAAAGCATCTAAGCGGGAAGCCTCCCTCAAGATAAGATTTCATAGAGCGGTCGAAGACCACGACCTTGATAGGCCGGATGTGGAAGCGGAGTAATCCGTGGAGCTAACCGGTCCTAATTGCTCTATTCGCGCTTGATGAATCCCACCATCAACGACAGCTTTGGCTGTCAGATGGCAGCAGATACTTTTGTGCACGATTTCTAGAGATCCCAAACTTTGACTTATGCGCCGGCCCCATAGCTTGGTGGCCATAGCGTCCTTGACCCACCCGATCCCATCCCGAACTCGGCCGTGAAACAGGACAGCGCCGATGGTACTATTGCTTAAGCAGTGGAAGAGTAGGTCGTCGCCAGGCTTTGAAGCCGGCGCATGAGGCAAGGCACGGATCGAACAAGAACCCATTCACATTGTCAGAGAGAGCCGCTCCCCGACACGCCCGAAGCGTGCCGCCGAGCGGCTCGACTGATGTTGGCGCGGGGTGGAGCAGCCCGGTAGCTCGTCAGGCTCATAACCTGAAGGTCGTAGGTTCAAATCCTACCCCCGCAACCAACAAAAGACCCGCCCTCGAGGCGGGTTTTTTGTTGGTCGTGGCCGGGGGTCCGGATTGGAACCTCGTTCAGCCGGAGCCGCCGAAGGCGGCGGAGACGACGCACCGAAGGTGCGGCAAATCCTACCCCCGCAATGTTGCCCCGGACCTGATCCGGGGCCCAGCCCGCCGCAGGCCCAGCCTCGGCGGCTTTTTTGTGCCTGAATGCCATCGATCGGAGCGAAAGCCGGAGGCCAAACCAGGGCCTCCCGCTCCGAGGGCGGCTTTGGTGTTGGAGGTCCATCAATCCCCGATTTGAATTCCCCTTCCGGAAATGCTTCACTTGCCTCCAGCCAACAGGGAGGCAAGCATGGCGACCGACCCCGAAAGACCAGTCACCCCATCGCCCGGCGGGCCGATCGCCCCGGTCGTCGACCGCGCGAAGCGCCTGCTCCTCGAGCCAAAGGCCGAATGGCCGCGCATCGACTCCGAGCCGACCACGCCGAAGCAGATCTTCACCTCCTACGTGATGATCCTCGCCGCCATTCCGGCCATCGCCTACGCGCTCATGATGATCCTGTTCATGCCCCGCCTTCCAGGCGTGTTCGGCTTCTCGATTCCCTCGGTCCTCGCTGGGGTCGTCGTCCAGTATCTGCTCAGCCTCGCAGGCGTCTACGTGATGAGCCTGATCATCGACGCTTTGGCGCCGACCTTCGGCGGAACCAAGGACAGCCTGAAGGCCCTGAAGCTTGCCGCTTATTACCCGACCGCCGTCTGGATCTCGAGCGCGGCGCTCGTCGTGCCGGTCCTCGGCATGCTCATCGTCCTCGTCGGCCTCGTCTACAGCCTCTATCTCCTGTACGTCGGCCTTCCGATCCTGATGAAGAACCCGCCGGACAAGACGGCCCCCTATTTCGTGGTCATCCTGCTGATCGCGATCGTCGTCTTCTGGCTGATCAACATGATCGTCCAGCGCGTCGTCTACGGAGGTCTGTTCTACTGATCGGCCCCGGGGCCGCGGAGCGTCAGGAGCCGAACAGCTGCGCCTCGACCTCTCGGCCGAGGGAGCCGTCGAGCACGGCCTGCTTCGCCCATCCGATCTCGTCCGCCATGTAGCGGTCCGAGGCGAGGTGCGGCACCACCGCGCGGATCGCTCCGTGAACTCGCGCGAGAGCCGGCGAGGTGGTCAGCGGCGCGTGGAAGTCGACGCCCTGCGCCGCGGCCAGCAACTCTATGCCCACGGCGCCGGCCGCATTGGCGGCGATCCGCCGCGCCTTCATGCCGGCGTGGGTCGCCATCGAGACATGGTCTTCCTGGTTGGCAGAGGTCGGGATGGTGTCGACGCTCGCCGGCCAGGCCAGGCTCTTGTTCTCGGAGACCAGAGCGGCGGCGCTGACCTGGGCGATCATGAAGCCCGAATTGACCCCGCTGTCATCGACCAGGAAGGGCGGAAGCCCGCTCATCTTCGGATCGACGAGTACGGCCGTCCGCCGCTCCGAGATCGAGCCGATCTCGCACGAGGCGATTGCAAGCATATCCGCGGCGAAGGCGACGGGCTCGGCGTGGAAATTGCCGCCCGACAGCGCCTCGCCGCCGAGCAAGACCGGATTGTCGGTCACGGCATTGGCCTCGATCTCGAGCGTCCGCCCCGCCTGGCGCAGAAGGTCGAGGCAGGCGCCCATCACCTGCGGCTGGCAGCGGAAGCTGTAAGGGTCCTGCACCCGCCCGCACTCGGCGTGGGAGGCCATGATTCCGCTGCCCTCGAGAAGGCCGCGAAGCACCGAAGCCACCGCGATCTGGCCGGGCTGGCCGCGGGCCTCGTGGATCCGCGAATCGAAGGCGACCGCCGTGCCCTTCAGCGCCTCGACCGAAAGCGCCCCCGCGACGAGGCCCGATGCAAGGACGCGCCCAGCGGTGAAGAGGGTGTCGAGCGCGATCGCGGTCGAGGCTTGGGTGCCGTTGATCAGCGCCAGGCCTTCCTTCGGCCCGAGCACGAGCGGCTCCAGGCCGAGGCGCTGCAACGCCTCAGCGGCCGGGACCTGCTCGCCGCCGACGAGCATCAGCCCTTCACCGATCAGAGCCGAACCGAGATGCGCGAGCGGCGCCAGATCCCCTGACGCCCCCACCGACCCCTGCGACGGGATGAGCGGAAGCGCATCCGCATCGAGCAGGGCAAGAAGTCGCTCGACCACGACGCGCCGAACGCCTGAATGTCCGCGTCCGAGCCCGATGACCTTGAGAGCGATCATCAGCCGCACGATCCGCCGATCGAGCGCCTCGCCCAGCCCGCAGCTGTGCGAGAGGATCAGGTTGCGCTGAAGCTCGGCGAGCCGGTCCGCCGGGATCCGCGTCTGGGCAAGGAGGCCAAAACCTGTGTTGATCCCATAGACGGTGCGCCCGCTGGCGACGATCCTATCGACGGTCTCGGCAGCCGCCTCAATTGCGTTCCAGGCCGCATCGTCGAGCGCAACAGCGGCTCCGCCCCAGACGGTGCGAAGGTCGGCGAGAGTCACCGAGCCGGGACGAAGGCTGATCATATGCTCGTCATCCCGGCGGAGGCCGGGATCTCAGCCCAGAATGTCACGGCGGGTCTCGCCGAGGCCCCGGCCTCCGCCGGGGCGACGAGTACATTCACCGCGTTCATGACATAACCATCGGCAAATCGAGCCCCTGCTCCCGCGCGCAGTCGATCGCTTCCTCATAGCCCGCATCGGCATGACGCATGACCCCTGTCCCGGGATCGTTCCAAAGCACGCGTTCCAGCCGCCGCGCCGCCTCGGGCGTGCCGTCGGCGACGATCACCATTCCGGCGTGCTGCGAATAGCCCATGCCGACTCCGCCGCCATGGTGGAGCGAGACCCAGGTCGCGCCCGAGGCGGTGTTGAGAAGGGCATTGAGCAACGGCCAGTCGGAGACCGCGTCCGATCCGTCCTTCATCGCTTCGGTCTCGCGATTGGGGCTTGCGACCGAGCCGCTGTCGAGATGGTCGCGGCCGATCACCACCGGCGCCTTCAATTCGCCATTGGCCACCATCTCGTTGAAGGCGAGTCCGAGCCGGTGACGCTGGCCCAGGCCGACCCAGCAGATCCGCGCTGGAAGCCCCTGGAAGGCGATCCGATCGCGCGCCATGTCGAGCCAGCGGTGGAGATGCGGATCGTCGGGGATCAGCTCCTTCACCCTTTGGTCGGTCCGGTAAATGTCCTCCGGGTCGCCGGACAAAGCCGCCCAGCGGAACGGGCCGATGCCTCGGCAGAAGAGCGGCCGCACATAGGCCGGGACGAAGCCGGGGAAGTCGAAGGCGTGGGTCACGCCCTCGTCGCGGGCGACCTGGCGGATATTGTTGCCATAGTCGAAGGTCGGGACGCCCATTTCGCGGAACGCCAGCATTGCCTCGACATGCACCGCCATCGAGGCGCGCGCGGCATGCTCGACCGCCTTGGGATCGCGCTCGCGCATCTCGATCCACTTCTCGACGCTCCATCCGATCGGAAGATAGCCGTTGATCGGATCGTGGGCCGAGGTCTGGTCGGTGAGGGCGTCGGGCCGGAGACCGCGCTTGACCATGTCGGGCAGGATCTCGGCGGCATTGCCGAGCAGGCCGACCGAGATGGGCTCCTCGGCCGAGCGGATGATCTCGAGTGCCTCGTCGAGGGTGGAGGCGCGCCGGTCGAGGTATCGGGTCTCGAGCCTCTTCTCGATCCGGCTCTCCTGGCATTCGATCGCGAGGCAGTGCGCACCTGCCATCACCGCGGCGAGCGGCTGGGCGCCGCCCATTCCGCCAAGCCCCGCGGTCAATATCCATTTCCCTTTGAGGTCGCCGCCATAATGCTGGCGGCCCATCTCGGCGAACGTCTCGTACGTGCCCTGAACGATGCCCTGGGTGCCGATGTAGATCCAGCTCCCGGCGGTCATCTGGCCGTACATCATCAGGCCCTTGCGATCCAATTCGTTGAAATGGTCCCAGTCCGCCCATTTCGGCACCAGGTTCGAATTGGCGATCAGCACGCGCGGGGCGTCGGCATGGGTCCGGAACACGCCGACCGGCTTGCCCGACTGGACCAGAAGGGTCTCGTCGCCTTCGAGCCTTTCGAGAGTCTCGACGATCCTGTCGAAGCTCTCCCAGTCGCGCGCCGCCCGTCCGATGCCGCCATAGACGACAAGCTCCTCAGGCGCCTCGGCGACGTCCGGATCGAGATTGTTCATCAGCATCCGGACCGCGGCCTCGGTGGCCCAGCTCTTCGCCTTGATCTCCGGCCCGGTACGAGCCCGGATGGTGCGGCTGTTATCGCGTCTTGAGAGCATAGGGATCTAGATACTCCGTTCGCCCTGAGCCTGTCGAAGGGCTTTCCTGCTTCTTCGGGCGGTAGGAAAAGGAGAGGGCTTCGACAAGCTCAGCCCGAACGGATGACTTATGTGTCCACCCCCGCCACGATCCGTCGCTCGGGACCGGGATGGCCGACCCAATAGCAGAGCTCCGCGGGCCGGCTGACGCGCCAAATGCACAGGTCCGCGGCCTTGCCCGTGGTAACGCTTCCGATCTCGCCCTCGAGCGCGAGCGCCCGGGCGGCGTTGATCGTCATGCCCTTGAGCGCCTCCTCGGGGGTCAGCCGGAACAGGATGCAGGCCATGTTGAGAACCAGAGTCGGCGAAAGCAGAGGCGAGGTCCCGGGATTGCAGTCGGTCGCGATCGCCATCGGCACCCGATACCGCCTCAGCAGCTCGACCGGCGGCTTGCGGGTCTCGGCGAGGGCATAGAATGCGCCGGGCAGAAGCACGGCGACCATGCCGGCCTCGGACATCGCCTCGACTCCGGATTCGTCGGCATGCTCGAGATGGTCGGCGGAGAGGGCTCCATAATGGGCGGCAAGCTCGGCGCCATAGCTGTTGCTGAGCTGCTCGGCGTGAAGCTTGACCCTGAGGCCGTGCTCCGCCGCGGCCTTGAACAGGGTCCGGACCTCGTCGAGGGTGAAGCCGATCCCCTCGCAAAAGGCGTCGACCGCGGTGGCGAGCCCCTGCTCGGCCGCGGCCGGGATCATGCTCTCGGCGGCCAGCCGGACGAACTCGTCGCGCCGTTCCCTGAACTCGGGCGGCAATGCGTGGAGCGCGAGAAGGGTGGGCGCGACTCGCACTTTCTCCTGCTCACCGAGCTTCCTGGCCGCCCTGAGCATTCGAAGCTCGGTCTCGATGTCGAGTCCGTAGCCCGACTTTATCTCGACCGTCGTCACGCCGCCGGCCATCAGCGCCTTGAGGCGCGGCCGCGAGGCCTCGACGAGCTGGTCGAGCGAGGCGGCCCGGGTCGCCTTCACCGAGGAAAGGATGCCGCCCCCAGCCTTTGCGATCTCCTCATAGGTGGCGCCGTTCAGCCTCTGCTCGAACTCCCCCGACCTGTTGCCGCCGAAGACCAGATGGGTGTGGCAATCGATGAGGCCGGGCGTGACCCAGGCTCCGCCCAGCGGCTCGACAGAAGCCGCCTTGTAGCCGGCCAGCTCGATCCGCCGGCCGACCCGGACGATCCTGCCGTCCTGAATGCCGATCGCGCCGTCCTCGATCGCTCCGAACGGCGCTTTGACCGCCGGATCCATCGTCGCGATGTTGCAGTCGGTCAGAAGGCGGTCCCACATGGGCTCGCTTCTAAAGCATGATCAGGAAAAGTGGGTACCGGTTTTCCGCCCGGATCATGCGGCAACAAAGGGTCTGAGCGGCAGCCGCTTCCAAGGAAGCAGATGGTGCTCGGATGCGGCCCCGGTGTAAGGCAAAGCCATGAGCTGGAAGTCGATAGCGGACCTGTTCGGGGCCGAAGGCGAGGTGGCGCTGCTAGGCGCGCCGATGGAGGCGGGATCTGTAACGCCCGGCCGCTGCGACCTCGCGCCGGAGGTACTTCGCCGAACGCTTCGGCGGTTCAGCACCTACGACGTCGAGACCGCGCGCGAGATCGACCTCAGGGTGCGGGACGCCGGCGACGTACCGGTCCAGGGCGTGATGCCGGCCGACGGCTTCGCGCCGATCCGAGATGCCGTCCGCAAATGCACCGAGGCGCATGCCCTCACCATGCTGATCGGCGGCAACAATGCGGTGACCCGCCCTGCCGTCCACGGCCTCGGGCTGCCGCTCGAGCGCGTTGGGCTGCTGACGCTCGACGCCCATTTCGACATGCGCGACACCGACAAGGGGCTGATGAACGGCAATCCGGTTCGGGCCCTGCTCGAGGACGGCCTGCCCGGGCGCAACATCTGCCAGATTGGTCTCGCCCCCTTCGCCAATACCGCCAGGATGCATCAGGACGCGCGCGACGCGCATATCGGCTCCTGGTCGATCGCCGCCTGCCGCAATGCAGGCATCTCCTCGGTGCTCGGCCTGGCACTGACCCGCCTCGATCATGTCGAGGCGATCGTCGTCGATTTTGACATAGATGTGATCGATCGCGCCCAATGCCCCGGAGCTCCGGGTGCACGGCCCGGCGGGATGCCGGTCGACATGTTCTTCACCGCCGCCCGCCGGCTCGCCTCGGACCGCCGCGTCAGGCTTGTCGATCTCACCGAGTTCGATCCGAGCCTCGATCTCAGCGACACCACGGCACTGACGGCCGGACGCTGGGTCTGCGAGATTCTCGCCGGTTTTTCCGTCCGTTAGGGTCACCTGGCGCCTCGGTCTTGCCCGTTCCGCATCGACAGGGCATCAACGGCGCGTTCGAAGGGGAGGGGAATCCATGCGTCTCGCGTTACTCGGCTTTGCTTCCATATTCGCGTTCGCCGCCGGCTCGGTTGCCGCACCGCCGGCTTCGACCGAAGCGGCGGAACCGGCGGGCAAGGCGGCGTGGGGCAGCTTCGGAGTCGACGACGCCTCGATGGACAAGGCGGTCCATCCCGGCGACGATTTCTGGTCCTTCGTGAACGGCCAATGGGCGCGCACGGTAGTGATCCCGGCCGATCGCGGCGCGTTCAGCCAGGTCGCCCGTCTCAACGATCTCGCCGCGTCGCAGGTCAAGGCGATCATCGAGGAAATGATCGCGCGCCGCTCTTCGCTCACCGGAGACGATGCCCGGGCCGCCGATTATTATGCGGCGCTGATGGACCGGTCCGCGATCGATGCGCGCGGCGCCGCGCCTTTGCTCGCCGAGCTCGCGCCGGTCCGCGCCGCTGCCAGCCACAGGGCTCTTGCGGGCGAGATGGGCAAATTGCTTCGCGGCTGGTCGGCGACGCCCCCGCTCGGCCGGATGCCCCGTTATAACCCCTCGCTCTTCCCGCTCTTCATCGGCCAGGACGACAAGAATCCCGACCGCTACGCTCCGTTCCTCGGTCAGGGCGGCCTCGGGATGCCCAATCGCGACTATTATCTGGGCTCCGACGAAGCGGCGAGGAAGATCCAGGATGGCTACCTCGCCCATCTTGCCCGCCTTCTCGCTCTGACCGGAACCCCCGCCGCGGAGACGGCGGTGCGGGCGGTCGCGGTCTACGATTTCGAGCGCAGGCTGGCCCAAGCGCACTGGCCGCTCGCCGATTCCCGCGACGCCGAGAAGACCTACAATCTCTGGACGATCGCCGATCTCGAGGCGAAGGCGCCGGGTTTCCCCTGGCGGACCTATCTCGACGCCGCCGGCCTCGGCGCCCGGCCGAACATCATCGTCGCCGAGACGAGCGCGGTCACCGCCATGGCCAAGGCGTTCGCGGACGCTCCCTTGCCCGTGCTCAAGGACTGGCTCACCCTTCGCCTGGCCAAGGACCGTGCCCTGGTCCTTCCCAGTGCCTTCACCGCGGAGGAGTTCGCCTTCTCGGGCGGCGTCCTCGGCGGAACGACCGAGGCTCCTGCCCGCTGGCTTCAGGCGATCGAGCTGACCGGCGCCGCTCTGACCGATGCAGTCTCCAGGCCCTATATCGAGCGCCATTTCCCGCCCGAGACCAAGGCCGCGATGGACGAGCTGGTCGGCAACGTCCTCAAGGCCATGGACCAGAGGCTGGCCAATCTTTCCTGGATGACTCCGGAGACCAAGGTGAAGGCGCGCGCCAAGCTCGCTGCCTTCACGCCGATGATCGGTTATCCCGAGAAATGGCGCAGCTATGACGGTCTCGATGTGCGCGCCGGCGACGCCTACGGCAATTTCGTCCGCCAGGCCCGCCACCAATATGATCGCCGGCTCGCGCGGATCGACCGGCCGGTCGACCGCGCCGAATGGTGGATGGCGCCGATCACCGCCAATGCCTATGCGAGCTTCGCCAACAACCAGATCGTCTTTCCGGCCGCCTATCTGCAGGCACCGCATTTCGATCCGAACGCCGATCCGGCGGTCAATTACGGCGCGATCGGCTATGTGATCGGCCATGAGATCAGCCATCATTTCGACGACCAGGGCAGCAAATACGATCCGCAGGGACGGCTCGCCAAATGGTGGACCGAGGAGGATCTCGCCCGCTTCGATGCCCTCAAGGCGCGGCTCGTCGCCCAATATGATTCCTATGAGGCCCTGCCCGGCCTCAACATTCGCGGCGCCCAGACGCTCGGCGAGAATATCGCCGACAATGCCGGGCTCGCGATCGCCTACGACGCCTATCAGCTGTCGCTGGGCGGCCGGCCGGCGCCGGTGATCGGCGGTTTCACCGGCGACCAGCGCTTCTTCATGGGCCGGGCCCAGGTCAACAAGGTCGCCTTCCGCGAAGCCGAACTGAGGCGTTCCGTCCTTTCCGGAGTTCACAGCCCGAGCAAGTGGCGGACCTGGTCGGTCCGCAACCACGACGCCTGGTACGCGGCGTTCGGCGTTCAGCCCGGCCACAAGCTCTATCTCGCCCCCGCCGATCGGGTGCGGATCTGGGAATGATCAGCCCAGCTCCTTGAGCGGAACGGACGAATCCGCGAGCCTGGCCGGATCGGGCGAAGCGCCTTCGAGCACCAACCTTCGCCCCTGCGCGTAATCGCGGGTCGCGTTGACGCAGTCGAGGGCGATCACTCGGCCTTCGCGCAGGTAGACGAGCGAGAAGCTTCGATCCTCCGGGCGCCCGCGCAGGATGGTGCGGTCGTGCCCGAGCGACAGTCCGATGGTCTGCAGCCTGAGGTCGTACTGGTTGGACCAGAACCAGGGCACCGCCTCGTTCGGCGCCGGCTGGCCGGCGATCGCCCGCGCGGCGGTCGAGGCCTGATCGTGGGCGTTCTGGACCGATTCCAGCCGCACCCGCGCGCCTCCGGCGAACCGGCTTACCTGCGCCGCGCAATCGCCGATCGCGTAGACGTCGGGAAGGCTGGTCCGGCAATGGGAGTCGACATGCACGCCATTGCCCCCTTCGGCGCCGGCCTCCAGGAGCGGGTCGGCCTCGGGCTGGATGCCGATGCCGGCGATGACGAGATCCGTTTCGATCTCGGTGCCGTCGCCAAGCACGACCGAGCGGGCGCGTCCGCCTTTGCCCAGGATGCGGTCGACCGAGCGGCCGAGCAAAAGCGCGACTCCGTGGCCGCAATGCTCGGCCTCGTAGAAATGCGAAATTTCGGGCGCCGCGACCCGGGCGAGGACTCGCTCGAGCGCCTCGACGACGGTGACCTGCTTGCCCAGCTTGGTGAAAACGGCCGCGGCTTCGAGGCCGATATAGCCGCCGCCGATCACCGCGACCCGTTCCGCCCGCTCGAGCTCGGCGCGGATTCGGTCGACCTCGGCGCGGCAGCGCAGGACGTGGACTCCGGCCAGGTCGCCGCCCTCGCAGGTGAGCCGCCTCGGCTTGCCCCCCGTGGCCCAGACCAGGGCGCCGTAGCCGAAGCTTCGGCCATCCCCGGCAGCCAGCGTCCGCGCTTCGGAGTCGATCGAGAGGATGCGCGTGCCCGGGACCAAAGCGACCTCGCGCTCGGCCCAGAAGCTCTCCGGCCGGATCAGCATGCGCTCGAACCGCTTCTCGCCGGCCAGATAGTCCTTCGAGAGCGGCGGCCGTTCGTAGGGCGGCTCCTCCTCCGCGCCGATCAGGCCGATCGTTCCGGCGAAGCCGAGCTGGCGGAGCTGGATCGCGGCCTGGGCGCCGCCATGCCCCGCCCCAACGATCGCAACGTCGAAATGCGCGTCCATCCTTCAGCCTCATGACCTTGATCGTCTCAGGCTGCGCCTGAGGCGTGAATCAAGGTCTCGCAAATGTCGAAGCCTGATTCACGTTATCGGCGTAAGCGCGTAGCGCTTCCACCTCAAACGATCAGGCTTTGTGTGTGAGATGCCGAATCGGCCAGACGGTGCCCTTGTTTCCCGGCGCGAGAAGCTGCACTTGCTTGGGACATGAGCGAGACTTCGCCCGAGCTGGCCGCCGATTTCAAGCAGGCGATGCGGCGCGTCGCCTCCACCGTCAACGTCATCACCATCTGCGTCAAAGGCGAGCCGCGCGGGATCACCGCGACCGCCATGTCGGCGCTCGCGCTCGATCCGCCGAGCCTTCTCATCTGCATCAACAAGGCCGCGTCGCTCCATGCCTCGATGGAGGACATGTCGCATTTCGCGGTCAACGTGCTCCACCGCGATCAGGAGGAGATCGCTCAGATGTTCGCCGATCGAAGCCAGGAGGCGCTCCGATTCGCGAGCGGATGGCAGCTGGATTGCGAGAGGCCGCCGAGGCTGGCCGATGCGCAGGCGAGCTTCCTGTGCAGGCGCACCGACCATCACCGGTTCGGCACGCACAGCATCTTCATCGGGGTGGTCGAGGAGGTCGTGATTCGCGAGGCGACCGACCCCTTGCTCTATCTCGACGGCAGCTACCGCTCGGCGGGGTGAGAATGGCGCAAACGCATCAGCCCACCTCCCGTTCGGGCTGAGCCTGTCGAAGCCCTCCACTTGCCTTTGGCGGTAGAAGAGTAGGAGAGGGCTTCGACAGTGATGGGGCCCCCACCGCGCCGTCCGGGGGACGGCGCAGCCCCATCACCAGCCCGAACGGAATTGAAATGGACAGGCGCGCGTCCCGGCTCAGCCGTGGATGAACTTCTGCAGCGCCTCATGCGCCTCGTCGTCGGTGGTCTGGACCGGCGGATGCTTGCAGAAATAGGCGGAGGCCGGATGGACCGGTCCGCCGAGCCCGCGATCCTTGGCGAGCTTGGCGCAGCGGATCATGTCGATCGCGACTCCGGCGCTGTTCGGGCTGTCCTCGACCGAGAGCCGCATCTCCAGGTTCATCGGAACTCCGCCGAACAGCTGGCCCTCCATTCTGAGGAAGCAGACCTTGTTGTCGTTCTGCCAGGCGACATAGTCGGACGGGCCGATATGGATGTTCTCGTTCTCGAGCCGGTGCTGGGCGACGGACTGGACGGCCTCCGTCTTCGACACCTTCTTCGACGCGAGGCGCGAGCGGTTGGTCATGTTGAGGAAGTCGGTGTTGCCGCCGGTGTTGAGCTGATAGGTCCGGTCGAGCTTCACGCCGCGCTTGTGGAACAGGTCGGTCAGGACCCGGTGGACGATGGTGGCGCCGAGCTGGGCCTTGATGTCGTCGCCGATGATCGGGACTCCCGCATCCTCGAAGCGCTTGGCCCATTCGGGGTTGCTGGCGATGAAGACCGGCATGTTGTTGACGAAGGCGACCTTCGCCTCGAGCGCGCACTCGGCGTAGAATTCGGTCGCTTCCTGGCTGCCGACCGGAAGGTAGTTGAGGAGGACGTCGGCCTCGGTCTCGCGGAGGCGGCGGACGACGTCCGCCTTGTCGGGCTGGGGCGCGTCGGCGACCAGGAAGGTGCGGTCGTCCGGCCATTCGGCCATATGCTCCGAATAGCCGTCGAGGACCCGGCCCATCTCCACAATGATGCCGCTCGCCGGGACGTGATCGCAGAAGATCGTCGTGCAATTGGGCTTGGCGAAGATCGCCTCGCCAATGTCCTTGCCGACCTTGCGCCGGTCGATATCCCAGGCCGCGACCAGCTTGATGTCCTTGGGGCGGTAGCCGCCAAGATCCCAGTGCATGAGGCCGATCTGCTCGTTCTGGCCGCCATTCTGATAATAAGCGAGGCCCTGGACCAGCGAGCTGGCGCAATTGCCGACGCCGATCATCGCGACGTTGATTCGGGAGGGATCGTGCAGGCTCATGAAATTGCTCCGAAAATGCTGGGGGCGAGGGAGCATGGCTCGACCTTCGCGGCAGGCGCGCGTGAAAGGGACATAGGGGCCCCTATTGGCGCGCGGATGCGCCAAGGTGCAAGCGCTAATTGCCGGGGGCCGGGGCGTATAAGAGGCACATGATGAGCGGCCCGAGGGCCCGGCGCCCGCCCCTCGCGCTCTCCCGGGCTCTCAATCTTTGCGGAAAAGCGCCTCGGGATCGCGCATCGCCTTGATCTCGATCGCGTTGCCGGAAGGATCGAGGAAGAACATGGTGGCCTGCTCGCCCGCCTGGCCGGCGAAGCGGATCCCGGGCTCGATCACGAACTCGGTCCCGCCCTCCCGGAGCCGGTCCGCGAGGCTCCGCCATTCCTCCATTCCGAGCACCGCGCCGAAATGGGGCACCGGCACGTCATGGCCGTCGACCGGGTTGGAATGGCCGCGCGGCTTCATCGCTGGGTCGAGATGGGCGACGATCTGATGGCCGAAAAAGTCGAAGTCGATCCACTCGTCCGCGCTTCGGCCCTCGGGGCAGCCGAGCAGTCCGCCGTAGAAGGCGCGGGCGGCCTCGAGATCGTGGACGGGGAAGGCGAGATGGAAGGGGGGAAGGGTCATGCCTTTTCTCTAGCCTCAGGCGCCGCATTGTAAAATCGCCGCGTTCGGACAATGTGCGCGGCGTGAAATCGGCTCTTTTCCCCTTCCTCGCCGGACTCGCGGCCGCCTGCGGCCTCGAGCCATTGGGTCTGTGGCCGGTCACGCTCGCCGCATTCGGGGCGCTTCTCTGGTTCGTCGACGAGGCGCCGGGCATGAGGCAGGCGCTGCTTCGCGGCTGGGCGTTCGGAATCGGCTATTTCACCCTCGGCCTCAACTGGATCGCGACCGCCTTCACCTACCAGTCGGCCATGCCGGCCTGGCTCGGCTGGATCGCGGTGGTCCTGCTTTCGCTCTATCTCGCCGTCTATCCGGCCGCCGCCGCCGGCCTCGCCTGGCGCTGGGGCGCCCGACGGAGCGGCGCCGCTCATGAAGGGCCGGGCCCCAGGTTCGTTCTGCTCTTCGCCGCGGCCTGGATCGTTACCGAATGGCTCCGTGCCACTTTGTTCACCGGCTTCGCCTGGAACCCGCTCGGAGTCGCCTTGCTTCCGACCCCCGTCTCGCGGCTGGCGACGCTGATCGGCACCTACGGCCTGTCGGGAGTCACCGTCCTGATCGCGGGCGGGCTTCTTCTTCTGCGCCATCGCCTGTGGACGGCCGGGGGCGCGCTGGTCTCCGCGCCCGTTGCGGCGGGGTTGCTCCTGCTCGCGATCGGGACCCGGGCGCCGCCCGCCACCGGCATTCCGCTCAGGATCGTCCAGCCGAACATCGGCCAGCAGGAGAAATGGCAGGAAGGGTTCGAGCGGCAGGGCAAGCTGCGGCTCGCCCGACTCTCCGCAGGCGACCCACGCCGGCCGCGGCTGCTGCTCTGGCCCGAGGCGGCGGTCACGCGTCCGCTCCAGAACGCTCTGGTCGACGTCGACTATCGGGCCGAGGCGGCCGAGCTCCGCGGGGAGGTGGGGAGAATGCTCGCGCCGGGCGATCTTCTTCTGACCGGCGGCGTGACCTGGCGGTCGGTCAACGGCCTCGACGTCACCAGCGCGACCAACAGCGTCTTCGCCATGGATCCGGCCGGACGGCTGCTCGGGCGCTACGACAAGGCCCACCTCGTCCCTTATGGCGAATATCTGCCGATGCGGCCGTTCCTCTCGTCGCTCGGCCTGTCTCGGCTGGCGCCGGGCGACATCGACTTCGATTCCGGTCCCGGCCCGCGAAGCCTCGACCTGCCCCTGGTCGGGCGAGTCGGTTTCCAGCTCTGCTACGAGATCATCTTCTCGGGCGAGGTGGTCGACCGCCGCCGCCGGCCCGCCTTCCTGTTCAATCCCTCCAACGACGCCTGGTTCGGGCGCTGGGGTCCGCCCCAGCATCTCGCCCAGGCCCGGCTCCGGGCGCTCGAGGAAGGGCTGCCCGTGCTTCGCTCGACCCCGACCGGAATCTCCGCGGTGGTCGATGCCGAGGGACGGCTTCTGGCCAGCCTCCCCTGGCGCAAGGCGGGCGTGATCGACACCGGCCTTCCGGGGCCTTTGCCGCCGACCCTGTTCGCCAGCTTCGGCAATATCCTGCCTCTGATTTTCGCGCTGATCCTGGCGGCTCTGGCGATTGCAGTCCGGCGCAAATCCCGCTAGGGCGGGCCGCATATAAGGATATCTTTATATCCGCATCTCCCACCGGAAAGGCACGCTTTCACGATGCGCAGCAACTACATCTTCACGTCCGAATCGGTTTCCGAAGGGCATCCCGACAAGGTCGCCGACCAGATTTCGGACGCGATCGTCGATCTGTTCATCGGCAAGGATCCGGAGGCGCGAGTCGCCTGCGAAACGCTCGTGACGACCCAGCGAATCGTCATCGGCGGCGAGATCCGCTGCAAGGGCGCCTTTGACGAGGAAAGGTATGCCGACACGCACGGCTGGGCCCCAGGCGTCCGCGACGAGATCGAGCAGGCCGTCCGCCACGTCGTCCAGAAGATCGGCTACGAGCAGGACGGCTTCCACTGGCAGACCGCGAGCTTCGAGAACCATCTCCACGGCCAGTCCGCGCACATCGCCCAGGGCGTCGACGAGAGCGGAAACAAGGACGAGGGCGCCGGCGATCAGGGCATCATGTTCGGCTATGCGACCGACGAGACCCCCGACCTTCTCCCCGCCACGCTTTATTATTCGCACCGGATCCTCGAGCGGATGGCCGCCGACCGCCACAGCGGCGCGGTCGACTTCCTCGAGCCCGACGCCAAGAGCCAGGTGACCCTCCGCTACGAGGAAGGCGAGCCGGTCGCCGCCGCCGCCCTCGTGGTCTCGACCCAGCACGCGCCAAGCTATTGCGACGACCAGCGCGAGGGCTCCGACCCGGTGAAATATGCCGAGCTTCGCGACTATGTCGTCGGCATCTTCAACGAGGTGCTGCCGGAAGGCTTCATCACCGACGAGACCAAGATCTACGTCAACCCGACAGGCCGGTTCGAGATCGGGGGACCCGACGGCGACGCGGGCCTGACCGGCCGCAAGATCATCGTCGACACCTATGGCGGCGCCGCCCCGCATGGTGGTGGCGCGTTCTCCGGCAAGGATCCGACCAAGGTCGACCGCTCCGCCGCCTACGCCGCCCGCTATCTCGCCAAGAACGTGGTTGCCGCCGGTCTCGCCAGGCGCTGCACCATCCAGCTCTCCTATGCGATCGGCGTTTCCGACCCGTTGTCGATCTATGTCGACATGCATGACACCGCCAACAAGGGAATCGAGGAGCGCAAGGTCGAGAAGGTGCTGTCGCGCGTCATGGATCTGTCGCCCCGCGGCATCCGCGAGCATCTCAACCTCAACCAGCCCATCTATGCCCGCACTGCGGCCTATGGCCATTTCGGCCGCAAGCCGGAGCAGGATGGCGGGTTCTCATGGGAGAAGACCAACCTCGTCGGGGAATTGCGGGACCTCCTCGCCTGAGCGGCACCCCCCGTCCCTACCAGTTCTACGGCCGCCGCGTCGGCCATGCGCTGCGCCCGCTACAGGCGCGGCTGCTTGCCGATCTGTTGCCGCGGCTCAGGCTTTGCCTGGACGACCCGCGACTGTCCGAGCCGGCCCAGCTGTTCCATCCGCCGGCGGCGGCGGTCGAGCTCGAAATCGGCTTTGGCGGCGGCGAGCGGCTGGCGGCCATGGCTGCCGCCGCCCCGGCCACCGGCTTTCTCGGCGCCGAACCTTTCGTCAACGGCGTGGCCAAGCTCCTGGCGGCGATCGAATCCGGCTGCCTGGCCAACATCAGGATCCATGACGGCGATGCCCGCGACCTCCTTCCCCGCCTCGGCTCCGCCACGCTGGCCGGAATCCATCTCCTGTTCCCGGACCCCTGGCCGAAGAAGCGGCATCTTCGCCGGCGCTTCCTGCAGCCGGCTACCATCGCCGAGATTCATCGGCTGCTGCGACCGGGCGGCCGCTTCGTCTTCGTGAGCGACGCCGGCGACTACGCCGCGGCGACGCTGCAGCTGATGCTCGCCCATGGCGGCTTTGCCTGGACCGCCGAAGGGCCTGCCGATTGGCGATGGCCACGCCCCGGCGGGCCCGGCACCCGCTATGAAGCCAAGGCCCTGGCCAAAGGAGCAAGGCCGATCCATCTTGAATTCGTCAAGGATGGCCGTGCGGGGGGAAGTAGGCAATAGGCAAGTAGGCAATAGGCAAGTAGGCAATAGGCAATAGGCGGTGTCTCGTCTTTTCCCCTCCCGGGCTCACGGAAAAGGTGCCGCGGCGGGGAGAAGCGCGGTCTATTGCCTATTGCCTATTGCCTATTGCCTATTGCCTACTTGCCAACTTGCCTATTCCCGATTGCCCCCTTGCACCGGCGCCGTCGC
>DATDAS010000015.1:0-8083 GCA_036525315.1 Allosphingosinicella sp. | reverse complement strand
CTTGGTCGAATGCTGCTTCTCCAAGCTCAAGCAATTCCGAAGGGTCGCAACCCGCTTCGAGAAGACCGCCCGCAACTATCTCGCCGTAATCACACTCGCCGCCATCATCCTATGGCTTCGCTAAGTGTCCACACGACCTAGTCCGTCACCCCGGCGAACGCCGGGGTCTCGTGGAGAAGGTCCGTGCCCACTGGTCTCGAGATCCCGGCCTTCGCCGGGATGACGGATATCAATCCGCCAGATCCCCGAACTCGGGAATGGTCTTCCCCAGCCGCGCCTTCACCGCCTCTTTCAAATCGGCGCTGACCAAAGCCCCCGCATTCCACATCGCCACATGGCGAAGGCCCTCCTCGACCGTCCGCCCGCGGCTGTAATTCAAGGACATCTTGGCCCCGGCCACCGCCAGCGGCGACTTGGCCGCGATCGTCCGCGCAAGTGCCATGCCGGCGGCGATCGCCGCCTCGCGGTCCGCCTCGACCCGGTTGACCAGACCGTAACGCGCCGCCTCGTCCGCCTCCATCCGCCGCCCGGTATAGGCAAGCTCCCTGACCAACCCTTCCGGGATGAGATGCGTCAGCCGCTGGAGCGTTCCGAGATCGGCGGTGATCGCGACGTCGACCTCGGCGACCTGGAAATAGGCGCCCTCCGCCGCGATCCTGATGTCGCAGGCCGTGGCGAGATCGACCCCGGCGCCGATGCAGCCGCCATGGATCACCGCGATCACCGGAGCCCGAGCCTGCTCGATCGCGGTGAAGCAGTCCTGGAGCCAGACGATGTGGCGAAGCCGCGCCTCGGCCGCTCGGCCCGGATCGTCGGAGGGCGGGAATTGCGATCCGGCATAATGGAGGTCGAGCCCCGCGCTGAAATGCCGCCCGCGCGCCGAGATCAGGATCGCCCGCGCTTTGGGGTCGGCGGCGAGCGCCCGGAAGGCCTCGCCTGTGTCGCGGAAGAAGTCGCCGTCCATGGCGTTGAGCCGGTCCTCGCGGATCAGCTCGACATGGGCGACGCCCTTATCGTGCGAAATTGCGATCCGCTCACTTCCCATCACCCGTCCGCTCCCTTTATTCAGGCCAGGTCATGACGCGTTTCACCGTGAACGGCCAGCCCGTCCATTACCGAATGGACCCCGACACGCCCTTGCTCTGGGCGCTGCGCGACGCGTCCAACCTCACCGGGACCAAATATGGGTGCGGGGCCGGCGAGTGCGGGGCCTGCACGGTCAACATAGACGGCAATGCCGTCCGCTCCTGCCTGGTCCCGATCGGCCGCCTCGAGGGCAGCTTCGTCACCACCATCGAATCGCTGTCGCGCGACCGCTCCCATCCGATCCAGCAGGCCTGGGTGGCCCAGTCCGTGCCGCAATGCGGCTTCTGCCAGTCGGGCATGATCATGGCCGCCGCCGCCTTGCTCGACCGCAATCCCTCGCCGACCGATGCGGATATCGACTCGGCGATCACCAACGTCTGCCGCTGCGGCACCTATCCGAGGATCCGGGAGGCGATCCGGCTCGCGGCGCGGGTCAAATCGGGGCAGGAGCAGATATCGGCGGCGCCCCCGCCCGGGATCGATCCGGGCGACGCCGCCCGCGAGGTTCCGGCGCTTCGAAACGTGCCGCCAAGGCGTTGAAGGCGCTGTACGAAATGACGGTTCGGATCCGAAATCTTTCCGCCTGCTTTCGCTTCAGTTCAGCAACGGCTCATCCTCGCTGTTGCACGGGTCGTGGCAGGGATGGCGGTCGTCGCCCCCGTGTGGATGGAGTGAGTCGATGCGCAAAGCGTTGATTGGAGTTTTGATGGTGGCCACTGCCGCCACCCCCTTGTGGGCCGCCCCCGGCGAGCGCGTTCGAGTCGCCCAACAGGACGGCGATGACGGCGGCTCGACGCCGCAGCGCGCGGAGCGCCAGCAACAGCGCGTCGAACGGCAGGAGCAGCGAGTCGAGCGGCAGGAGCAGCGAGTGGAGCGGCAGGCGGACCGGCAGGTCCAGCGTGTCGAGCGGCAGCAGGCCGTCCAGCAGCAGGTCGTCCAGCAGCAGCGCGGCCGCGGGGACGGCGGCAACCAGGGCAGCTGGCAGGGCCGGCGCGGCGGCGACGCCCAGACCCAGCAGAGTTGGCAGGGCCGGCGCGGCGGCGACGGCAATGGCGCCCAGACCCAGCAGAGCTGGCGCGACCGGCGCGGCGGCGACGACGGCGGCCGCGACGCCTATCGCCAGCATATCGAGGAAACCCGCGCGGCTTCGGCGGGGAGCGCGGCGGAGGGCTCACCCGCCCTCCAGCGCCAGGCGGCCGAGAACCAGGCCCGCTACGAGCGCAGCCTGCGCGAGAACAGGCGCGGCGGCGACCGCGACGGCAACCGCGGAGACTGGCGCCGCGGCGACCGCGACGGCAACTGGAGCCGCGACGGCCGCAACGGCAATTGGGATCGGCGCGACGGCCGACACGGCTGGAATCGCGGGTGGCGCAACGACAATCGCTACGATTGGCAGCGCTACCGCTACAGCAACCGCGATATCTTCCGGCGCGGCGGCTATTACGCCCCCTACCGGAACCATCGCTACAACCGGCTGTCGATCGGCTTCATCCTCGGTTCCGCTTTCTTCGGGCAGAATTACTGGCTGAACGATCCGTGGCAGTATCGCCTGCCGCCGGCTTACCCGGGCACGCGCTGGGTCCGCTATTATGACGACGTTCTTCTGATCGACGTCTACAGCGGCGAGGTCATCGACGTGATCTACGACTTCTTCTGGTAGTGGCCGAAGGAGGGCATGCCGGGGGGCATGCCTTCCCGGCCGCTCGAGCCTCGCTCGCTCCCTGGAAGGAAGAGCAATGAAAGCCCGGATGCGAAAGCGTCCGGGCTTTTTGCTTGTCTTCGCGCGGCCGCCGCACCATGGAATCCCGGTCTTCTCGAGGGGTGTCGCGATGCGCTTTCGACTGCTTCTGGCTCTCGGCCTGCTCGGTTCGGCGGCGCCCTGCTTCGCCGCCGATACCGTCGTGGTCCATGCCGGCCGGCTGATCGCCGATGCTTCCCGCCCGGCTTCGGGCCCCTCGACCATCACGATCGCCGACGGCAGGATCGTCAGCGTCGCCGACGGCCTCCAGCCGCCGCCGCCCGGCGCCAGGCTCGTCGATCTGTCGTCGAAGACGGTTCTTCCCGGCCTGGTCGACGCCCACGTCCATCTGTCGGGCGATCCCGGCGGCGATTATCGCGACGAGGCGGTCGACACCGACGAATGGCTGACCCTGATCGGGGTCAAGAACGCGCGAATCACCGCGCTCGCCGGCTTCACAACGGTCCGCGACGTCGGCTCCGCGCCCATGGTCGGATTCGCGCTTCGCCGCGCCACCCGCGAGGGGATCGTTCCCGGCCCCCGAATCCTCTCCTCGGGCCCGGCAATCTCGATCGTCGGCGGCCACGGCGACGTGTCCGGCTTTCGCCCGGAGGTGATCGGGGTGCTCGAGGCCGGCAATACCTGCACCGGGGCCGAGCAATGCGCCCAGCGCGTCCGCGAGGCCTCGCGCGCCGGCGCCGACCTCATCAAGATCACCGCGACCGGCGGCGTATTGTCGCAGCAGGCGAGGGGCCTCGGCCAGCATTTCACCGATCCCGAGCTGAAATCGATCGTCGACACCGCCCATTCGCTGGGCCTGAAGGTCGCCGCCCACGCCCATGGCGCGCGCGGAATCGAGGCCGCGGCGCGCGCCGGGGTCGATTCGATCGAGCACGGCACCTTCGCCGACGCGCGCGCGATCGCCGCGATGAAGGCGTCGGGCTCGGCGATGGTTCCGACCCTGATGGCGTTCACCGGAATCCGCGAGCGGCTCGGCAAGGGCATCTACACGCCGACGGTCGAGGAGAAGGTCCGCCAGACCCTGAGCGAGATCGGCAAGGCCGCCCGCGCCGCCCGGGCCGCGGGGGTGGCGATCGTGTTCGGAACCGATTCCGCGGTGTCCGAGCATGGCCGCAATGCCGAGGAATTCCGGCAGATGGTCGACCTGGTCGGGATGACTCCGGCCGAGGCGATCGCCTCGGCGACGACCGGCGCCGCGAAATTGCTCGACCTGGAGGGCCAGATCGGCCGAATCGCGCCCGGCTATTCGGCCGACCTGATCGCGGTCTCCGGCGATCCGCTGAGCGACGTTCGAGCGCTCGAGCATGTCGATTATGTGATGGTGAGAGGAAAGACGATCGAATGAGCAGCCGCCCACGCACCCAGCTCGACGAAGGCGCGATCGCCCGCATGCAGATGGCCGCATCGGTGAAGAGCAAGCTGACGAGCACGCCCGGAGCGTTCAAGATACCGGCCCAGGGGCTGGACGTGTTCGTTCTCCGCGATTTCCTGACCCATGCCGAATGCAAGACATTGTGCGACATGATCGACGCCGACCGGAAGCCGTCGGGCCTCCTCGCCGTCGATCCCGATCCCGAGTTCCGGACCAGCGAGAGCTGCAACCTCAACGCCTGGGATCCGCTCAACATCGAGGTCGAGAAGCGCGTCGACGCATTGCTCGGAATGCCGCACGAGAATGGCGAGACCATCCAGGGCCAGCGCTACGCGGTCGGCCAGCAGTTCAAGCCGCACCACGATTTCTTCTATGTCGACCAGCCCTACTGGCCCGAGCAGGAGCGGACCGGCGGCCAGCGCACCTGGACGGCGATGATGTTCCTCAACGAGCCCGAGGCGGGCGGAGCCACCTTCTTCCCGCGCGCCCAGGTCAAGGTCACCCCGCGCACCGGCAACATCCTCATCTGGAACAATCTCGACGAATATGGCCAGATCAACCTTCAGTCGCTCCACCAGGGCATGCCGGTCGAGGCGGGCGTCAAATATGTGATCACCAAATGGTATCGCGAGCGCGCCTGGCTGATCAGCAACGCCCCGACCTACTGACGCGAGCTCATTTTTCGAGACAGGGAAAGGGCTTGCGGTGCTGGCCGGAAGCCCCGGCGAAAACGCGTGTAAACGCTTGCTCGCCGCGTTGCACTGCCTTAACATGGCAATACAGCCTGACAGCCCGGGGACATTCATGAAACGCGCTTTCCTTTCGCTCGCCGCAATCTCGCTCGTCGCGCCCGGCACCGCGCTCTTCGCGCAATCGTCCCAGGCCGCGCCCGCGGCCGCCGAGCAGACCGAGGGCCAGAAGCTCGCAAGGCTGTTCCACGAGAGCGACGAGGCCAATCTTCGGCGCAACCCCGTCGGCGCCTTGTTCCGCGGCGACATGCGCTATGCCGACCGCCTCGGCGATTTCATCAGCGACGCCTATTTCGCCGGCGAGAAGAAGGCCGCCGAAGACGACCTCGCCGCGCTCGCCCGGATCGACCGCTCGAAGCTCAACGCCACCGACCGGATCGCGTACGACGTGTTCAAATGGCAGGCGGAGGACACCCTCAAGAATTACCAGCCCGAGGTCCTCGCTCTCACGCGGGTCCTCCCGATCAATCATTTCAGCGGCTTCCACACCTTCTACCCCACCTTCGCCTCGGGGCAGGGAGCCGCGCCGTTCAAGACGGTCGAGGATTATGAGAACAATCTGAAGCGCCACCGCGACTATATCGTCTTCCACGATCGCGCGATCGGCCGCTTTCGCGAGGGCCTCGCCGCGGGCGTCGTCGACACGAAGCTGACCATCCGGAACGTGATCGACCAGATGGATCTGCAACTGGCGGAGAAGGCGGAGGATTCGCCTTTCTACAAGCCGGTCCTGAACTTCCCAGCCACTTTCTCCGAGGCCGACAAGACCCGCCTTCGCGCCGCCTATCTCGCCTCGATCAGGGACGGCCTCTATCCGGTCTACACGCGCCTTCGCGATTTCCTTCGCGACGAATATCTGCCCACGGCCCGCGAGGGCTTCGGGCTCGTCCACATGAAGGGCGGCGACAGGCTCTACCGCCGGTTCATCGAGAGCACGACAACCACCGCGATCACGCCCGACGAGGTCCATAATCTCGGCCTGAGCGAGGTCGCCCGCATCAAGGGCGAGATGGACGCGATCAGGACGAAAGTCGGATTCACCGGAACGCTCTCACAGTTCTTCGAGCATCTCCGCACCGATGCGAAGTTCCGCCCCGCCTCGCGCGAGGCGCTTCGCGACGGCTATTATGCGATCGGCAAGAGGGTCGACGCGCGTATCCGGGAACAATTCTCGACCATCCCCAAGAGCCCGCTCGAGATCCGCGAGGTCGAGCCGTTCCGCGAAAAGACCGCCGCCGGCGGTTCCTACCAGCAGGGCACTCCGGACGGGTCGCGGCCGGGCATCTTCTATTACAATGCCTACGATCTGCCTTCGCGCACGACCGTCGGAATGGAGACTCTCTACCTTCATGAAGGTTCGCCGGGCCATCATTTCCAGATCAGCCTCGCCCAGGAGAATGAGGCTCTCCCCGCCTTCATGCGCTTCGGCGGCAACACCGCTTATGTCGAGGGCTGGGCGCTCTACGCCGAGACTCTCTGGGACGAGCTGGGCGTGGAAACCGATCCCTATCAGCGCTTCGGCGGCCTGGACGACGAGATGCTTCGCGCAATGCGGCTCGTCGTCGACAGCGGCATCCACGCCAAGGGCTGGGGCCGGGACCAGGCGATCGACTACATGCTCGCCAATTCGGGAATGAGCCGCACCGAGGCGACCGCCGAGGTCGAGCGCTACATCGCCATCCCGAGCCAGGCCCTCGCCTACAAGATCGGCGCCCTCACCATCCTCAGGCTCAAGGCGAAGGCGCAGAAAGAGCTCGGGTCCCGCTTCGACCCGCGCGAATTCCACGCCCAGGTCCTGATGACCGGCTCACTGCCCATGTCGGTGCTCGAGAAGAAGATCGACGACTGGATCAAGTCGAAGAAGAGCTGATCCTTCGATACGGGCCCCTTCGACGCCGCCTGCGGCGTCGCTCAGGACATGCTTGGACAGGCTCAGTCCCTACTCAGCAACCGTGTTGCTCGGTCAAGTGGCTTTATCAGATCCAGGCGCGATCCTCGGCGATGAGGGTGTTGGCGATGATGATGAGCTTTCGCATGACGGCAACGATCGCGACCTTGGGCGCTTTTCCTTCGCTCTTGAGGCGCAGGTAGAAGGATTTGAGGGCCGGGTTGCAGCGTATGGCCGAGATCGCGGCCATATAGAGAGCGCAGCGCGCCGACAGTCGTCCGCCGGCGATATGGGCCTCGCCGCGCTTGTGGCCACTGTCGCGATTGAACGGAGCGACCCCGACGAGGGCGGCGATCTGCTTGTTGCCGATCTGGCCGAGCTCGGGCACCTCGGCCGTGAGGATGGCTGCCGTGGTGGGGCCGACGCCCGGTATGCTGGCGAGCAGCCCGGCGCGGCGGGAGAGCCGCGGCTCGGCTGCGATCTGATCCGCGATGAGCTTGTCGAACGCGGCGACCTGCTGGGTCATCCAGGCCAGGTGCTGTTCAAGCGAGGCCTTGATCTGGGGATTGTCGAGGCCGTGGCTGCGCTGCTTCTCGGCGACGCTCATGTCGACGAGCTGCCGGCGACGCCGGACCAGGTCGGTCAGACATGTCTCGCCTGCAGTGGCGGGTGGGACGGCCGCGGGCTGCATCGTCTGAGCGAAGCGCAGGATCACCGCAGCGTCAATCGCATCGGTCTTGGCAAGGCGGCCCGAGGCGCGGGCGAAGTCGCGCACCTGCCGCGGGTTGACCCTGCTCAGGGCCACCTGCTTGCGGGCCAGCGCATTGGCCAACAGGCGCGTGTGCCGGCCGGTCGCCTCGCATACGACATGCGGCCGTTCGAGCCTGGACAGCCGCCGGCCGAGCTCGGCGAGCCCCGCCGGGTCGTTGCCGATCCGCCAGACCCGGTCGGTATCCGCAAAGGCGACATCGAGATGGTCGCCGGACACATCGATTCCAATGAACTGAGAAGAGAGCATGACACCTCCGCCTTGCATGCGGGCCTCAAAGCCCGGTCAACCGTTCGAGACGATCACGAAAGGGGCGGACGGCCTTGCTGAGTAACGAGCCTATAGCTCCAGGATGGGCACGACCCGTCCGCCCCGTGTGGTCGAGGTCATGACCTCGACCACACGGACAAAGCGCATCACATCACGCGCCTGTCCTCAATCCAATATGCAAGGATGAGCG
>DATDAS010000014.1:0-29403 GCA_036525315.1 Allosphingosinicella sp. | reverse complement strand
GGATACATCGTGACCGACGAAGCGACGCAGTCCGGGCGGCAAAGGATACCCCGCCGCTGCGCGGTCGGCCGGAGAAGGCGGCTGGCTGCGTCGATCGCCTCGTACGGGCTGCCCGGCCCGCCCTTCGACGGAGATGGGGCTGCGCCGTCCCCCGGACGGCGCGATGGGGGCCCCATCTCCCTATCCAGCCGCCTTCTCCGGCCGATCCCGGCCACCTCCGGCAATGGGTCCGGACCCTATGATAGAATGGGGCGCCTCGGCGCTGCTGGCCTTGATGCTCGGCACGCCGCAACCGGCCGCCGGAGCGGAGACGTTCGGCCTCCTCCAGGTGAAGCGCGAGCAATTGAGCGTCCGGGTGCCGGTCCGGATCCGGCAGTTCACCTCCGAGCCCTCGACCCAATATCGGTGGAAGGAGAGCAAGGGCCCCGAATGCCTCCCCGCCCGGGCGATCATCGGCGCGGCCCTGCTCAGCGAGGACAGCGTCGACCTGATCCTCCGCGACCGGCGGCGGTTCCGGGCAAAGCTGGACAGCCACTGCCCGGAGCTCGATTATTATTTCGGCTTCTACATCAACGCCACGGTCGACGGGCTGGTCTGCGCCGACCGCGACATCATCCGCTCGCGAGTCGGCGGCCAGTGCGCGATCGAGCGGTTCAGGGCGCTTCAGGCGATCCCGAAGGACAAGGATTGAGCGGCTGCGGGCCGTGGCCTTTTCCCAAGACCTTCGTTGTTCCCCCGGAACAGCCTGCGACAGAGGACCTGACCTGATTTCGAGGCCCGGCGATTTGCGACAGGCGAGGATTGGTTCACGCGGAGACGCGGAGGCCCGGAGAGGCTGAGGGTTTCGCAGCTGCCTCACCCTTCCACTTAGGGGATGTGATTTGGTTGCCGACGAAGTCGGCATTGGGAAGCTAGCGGTTGTCGAGGCAGAAGGGTGGCCCTTTCCCTCCGATGAGATACGAGGCGCCGACTCCTCCGTGTCTCCGCGTCTCCGCGCGAACGAAGCGCTGGACCCCGGCCTTCGCCGGGGAACAGTCAGCGTGTCAGGCGCAAATTTTCCTCTGCCGGAGAGCGTTGCGCGGTGGCGAAACAGGCACGGGCCGAGCCCGCCCGACCCTCCATTTTCTTGACTTTCGCCCCCACCTGCGCACAAGCGCGCGGCTACGCGGCTTTACCATGAAGCCCCTTCTTCCGGACCCAATATGACCTTTGCCGATCTCGGCCTTTCCGACGAATTGCTCCGCGCCGTTACCGAATCGGGCTATGACGAGCCGACCCCGATCCAGCGCCAGGCGATCCCGTCCGTCCTGATGAACCGCGACCTGATCGGGATCGCCCAGACCGGAACCGGCAAGACGGCCGGCTTCGTCCTCCCGATGATCGACATATTGGCCCAGGGCCGGAGCCGCGCGCGCATGCCGCGCTCGCTCATCCTCGAGCCGACCCGCGAGCTCGCCGCCCAGGTCGCCGAGAATTTCGAGAAATACGGCAAATATCACAAGCTCTCGATGGCCCTGCTGATCGGCGGCGTGAGCATGGGCGACCAGATGGCGGCGCTCGAGAAGGGCGTCGACGTGCTGATCGCCACGCCCGGCCGGCTGATGGACCTGTTCGGCCGGGGCAAGATATTGCTGACCGGCTGCTCTTTGCTCGTCATCGACGAAGCCGACCGGATGCTCGACATGGGCTTCATCCCCGACATCGAGGAAATCTGCACCAAGCTCCCGGCCACCCGGCAGACCCTGCTCTTCTCGGCGACCATGCCGCCGCCGATCAAGAAGCTGGCCGACCGCTTCCTCTCCAATCCCAAGACGATCGAGGTGTCTCGCCCGGCGTCGTCCAACGCCCTGATCGACCAGAGGCTGATGCGGGTCGACGCAAGGAAGAAGAAGGACGTGCTTCGCGACCGCCTGCGCGGCAACGACGTGCGCACAGCGATCATCTTCTGCAACCGAAAGACCACGGTGCGCGAGCTCGCCACCAGCCTGAAGCGCAGCGGCCTCAAGGCCGGCGAAATTCACGGCGACATGGAGCAGGCCGACCGGATCAAGGAGCTGGACCGCTTCAAGAGCGAGGAGATCAACATCCTCGTCGCCTCCGACGTCGCCGCGCGCGGCCTCGACATCAAGGGCGTCAGCCACGTCTTCAACTACGACGTGCCCTGGCATCCGGACGATTATATCCACCGCATCGGCCGCACCGGCCGCGCCGGCAAGACCGGTGTGGCGATCACGCTGGCGACCAGCGCCGACGCCGAGGCGATCGAGGCGATCGAGAAACTGAGCGGGACCAAGATCAGGCCGGTCGAGGGGCTGGCGGATTCCGGGCCGGTCGCTTCGGAGGAGCGCGATGCGCCTCCCGCGCGGGAAGAGCGCGCTCCGCGCGGCCGCGGCCGCGGCGGCCGCTCCGACGAGGCGAAACCGCGGCGGGAGGCGAAAGCCGAGGCCGAGCCCCGCCGGAAGGCCGAGCCGCGCGAGAAGGCCGAGCGGGAGGAAAAGCCCGAGCCGAAACCGCGCCCCAGGCGCGAGGCGGCGGAGCGTCCCGAACCGAAGCGGGAGCCCGAAACCCGGGCCAAGCCACGCGCCGAGCCGAAGCGGCAGCGCCGCGAGGAGCCCGCCGACGAAGGCGACGACGGCTGGAACGGCCCGGTGCCGAGCTTCCTGGCGAGGCCGCTGGGCTGATTTCCTCGCAGGTCGTCACTCTGCAAGCAGAGCCTGATTTGTTTCGCGCAGAGACGCAGAGGCGCAGAGAGTCCGCGTATCGTGCGACGGGCCGCGCAACCGCCAGCGCTCCTGCCCGACACGTATTCGATCCCTGAAGGCCGGCTTTGCCGGCATTCCAATTGAGCTCCTGCGAGGACACGCATAATTTCAGGGCCGCGCTCGGCATCTCTGCGTCTCTGCGTCTCTGCGCGAAACCTTACGACTTCCGCGGCATGCCCCGCCCCCCCCTGATTGACAGTTTCCGATCCTCGGCTTCTCCTGCGCCCCGGGCGAATCGCCGGGCGGGGAATGGCCGAGGCGGCTTTCGGCGATCGCTCGAGGGCGGGACGTGTCGGATCGCGGCGATCGCGAAGCCGGCGCCGCCCGGCAGCCGAGGGGGCCGATCAATGCCTGGCGAGAAGCTCAGCGACCATTTCTGGCTCAAGGAATTGCTCGTTTCCTCGACGGCCGACCAGCTTGGGATCGAGAACAAGCCGACACGCGCGCATCTGGCCAATTTGCGGAATCGGCTGGCGCCCGGGCTCGAGGCGGTCCGATCGGTCTGCGGAAACCGGCCGATCGCGGTGACCTCCGCCTATCGCAACCCGCGGATCAACGCCATCGTCGGCGGGACCGCGACCAGCGCCCATCCGATGGGTTTCGCCGCCGATCTTCGGGTTTCCGGACTATCGGCGTGGACGACCGCCAGGCTGATCGCAGAAGCCATGCTCGACGGGCTGAAGATCGATCAGCTGATCCTGGAGAGCGGGCGAAGCGTGGTTCACGTCAGCTTCGACCCGCGATTCCGGATGATGCGGGGCCACCAGCCCGGCGGACCCGGAACGGCGATCGACTGGGCCTATTTCGACTGAAACCGCCGCTTTTCCGGAAGGAAATCGGCGCTCGAATCGGGTGAGTCGTTGCGCCGAACCGGAGCAAGGTTGGCTCGGTGCCCGCACGACTTCGGAAATTCCATTAAATCTCCGCAACTTCCGTCATATTACCGGACGCCTGTTCCCGTTTCACCCTCACTCAACTCGTCGTAAAAATATTTCGTTTCACCGCTGGACGGCGGAGCCGTAACAAGTCATGTTCCCCTCCAAATCGATGGGAGGCAGGGATGCGTGGCTGGCTTGTTCGAGTCGCGGTTTTGCTGGCGCTGGCGCCGATCACGGCTTCGGCCGACACGCTCCCAAGTGTAGAGGCGGCGATCGTCGGCAATGACGGAAGCTCGATAACGCGCTTCACGCTCCGCTTCTCCGCGCCCATGGCGCCGCTCGGCAAAGGCAATGCGCCGATCTCGATGAGCTGCCCGGTGTTCGGCGAGGGCCGCTGGGTCGACCCTTCCACCTATGTCTGGGAATTCGAGAAGCCGCTTCCGGGCGGAATCTCCTGCGAGGCCGAGCTGAAGGAGGGGCTTCGCGACCTCGAGGGGCGCGAGCTGACCGGCAACCGGATCTTCCCGATCGACAGCGGCGGGCCGTTCGCCCGGGCGGTCCTTCCGCGCTGGGGCGACATCGACGAGGACCAGACCTTCTTCGTCGCGACCAACGGACCGGTCGACCGCGCCTCGGTCGCCTCGGGCGCTTACTGCACGGTCGACGGGATCGGCGAGCGGATTCCGGTCGACCTTCTGCCCAAGGACACGCCCGACAGGATCCTGTCGGCGATGACCGACCGCTGGGACCGGCGAAGCTTCCTGGAGGGCGCCGGCCTTCCGAGCGACCTTCCCGACAATGCCCGCAACCGCGCCGAGACCCTGGCCAACGTCGTCGCCTTGAAGTGCCGCCGCCCGCTTCCGCCGGGCCGCGACATGGCTTTGGTCTGGGGCGCCTCGATCAAGTCGCCGGGCGGCAGGCGCGCCGGGGAGGACAAGAGGTTCGATTACGAGGTGCGGAGCGAGTTCAGCGCGCGCCTCTCCTGCTCGCGGGTCAACGCGGCGGCGGGCTGCAACCCGATCGAGCCGATCAAATTGATGTTCAGCGGCGACGTGCCGCGCGCTCAGGCCCTCGCCGCGAGGCTGGACGTCGGCGGCGGAAAGCTGCTGGCGCCGGTCGACGAGGGCAATGAGCAGAATCTGTCCGAGGTCCGGTTCAAGCCGGCCTTCCCGCCGGCGATCAAGGCGAAGCTCATTCTGCCCGCCGACCTTCGCGACGACAGCGGGCGTCCGCTCGCCAATGCCCGTCGGTTCCCGCTCGAGTTCGAGATCGCCTCGATCCCGCCGCTGGTGAAGTTCGCCTCGACCTTCGGAATCCTCGAATCCGCGCAGGGCGGAATGCTCCCCGTCACGGTGCGCGGAGTCGAGCCATCGCTCGCGCAGAGCATCGAGGGAGTCTCGGGCGGAGCGGCGCGGATCGTCGCGAACGATGCGGCGATCGCGGACTGGGTCCGGCGGGTCGAGGCGAGCGAGCGGATCGACATTCGCGAGGAAGGCACGGAGGAGAATCCGAAATCAGTCAATTATACCGGCACCAGATCGCTCCTCGCCGAAGTGCCCAATTCGAAGAAGATCGACCTCGCTCTGCCCGGCAAGGGCAAGGAGTTCGAGGTGGTCGGGATCCCGCTCTCCGAGCCCGGATTCTACGTGGTCGAGCTCGCGAGCCCGGCGCTCGGGCGGGTCCTTCTCGGGCGCGAGGGGATACGCTACGTCAGCACCGCGGCGCTGGTCACCGACATGGTCGTCCATTTCAAATGGGGGCGAAGCTCCTCGCTCGCCTGGGTGACGTCGCTCGAGGACGGCAAGCCGGTTCGAGGCGCCGAGGTGCGCGTGACCGACAGCTGCTCGGGAAAGCAGCTCGCCTCGGGCACGACGGACCGCCAGGGCCGGGTCACGGTCGGCGACGTCCTGCCCGAGCCGGGGACGCGGAGCGGCTGCGAGGGGCTTGGAACCGATTCCCCGCCCTTGATGGTCTCGGCGCGCAACGGCGGCGATTTCTCCTTCACGATGACCGACTGGGGCGACGGGATCCGGCCCTACGATTTCGAGCTTCCGTTCGGCTGGAACGAGCCCGAGCCCGTGCTCCACAACATACTCGACCGGACTCTCCTGCGCGCCGGCGAGACGGTGCACATGACCCACGTCTATCGCGAGCAGATCCCGACCGGATTCCGCTCCGCAGGCGCGCTCAATGCCACCCTCCTGCTTCAGCATCGCGGCTCGGAGACCAAGTTCGAGCTTCCGCTCGTGCTCGATTCCAACGGGATCGGCGAGAGCCAGTGGACCCCGCCCAAGGGCAGCCCGATGGGCGATTACGACATCAGCGCGAGGATCGGGCCTGCTCGAACGGAGGCGTCGGCGGACGACGCCTCGCCGGACACGAACGAGACGATTTACACGGGCCAAAGCATCAGGGTCGACGAATACCGCCTTCCGACCATGCGCGCGACCGTGGCCGGACCGCGGACGCCGGCGGTCCGCCCGTCGAAGCTGCCAATCGACCTGTTCCTCGGCTATCTCTCCGGCGGCGGCGCGCCCGGCGCTCCGGTCAAGCTCCGGACCGCCTTCGACATGCTGTGGGACACGCCCGACGGCTGGGAAGGCTGGAGCTTCGGCGGAAGCGAGGTGAAGGAAGGAACCCTCCCGCTCGACGAGGATCGCGGCGGCCCGGTCGGCGCCGAAGCGCCTTCCGCCTCGACCATCCCGCTCACGCTCGATTCGAGCGGCGCGCTCCGAACCCAGCTCGACGTGCCTGCGCTCGAGGATTCGATGCGAATGACGGTCGAGATGGATTATCAGGATGCCAACGGCGAGACGCTGACCGCCTCCACCCGAATCCCGATCTACCGCTCCGCGGTCAGGCTCGGAATCCGCTCCGACGGCTGGGTCCAGCGCGCCGACGAGATGCGGATCAAGCTCGCCGCGCTCGACCTCGACGATCGCGCGATTCGCGGACAGCCGATCGAGGTCGCGCTCTACACGCGCGAGATATTGTCCGCCCGGCGGCGGCTGATCGGCGGCTTCTACGCCTTCGACAATGTCGTGAAGACGACCAGAATCGCCGGAAACTGCTCGGTCGTCACCGATGCCCAGGGCCTCGCTTCGTGCGAGCTCGATCCCGGAGTCTCGGGCGAGGTGATCGCGGTCGCCACGAGCCGCGATCGCGACGGCAACGAAGCGCGCGCGGTCACATCGGTCTACCTGGCCGGCGACGACGATTGGTGGTTCGGCGGCGACAATGGCGACCGGATGGACATCATTCCCGACGCCAAGACCTACCGCGCCGGCGACACCGCCCACGTCCAGGTGCGGATGCCGTTCCGCAAGGCGACCGCTCTGGTCACCGTCGAGCGCGAGGGCGTGCTCTCCTCCTTCGTCACCGACATTTCGGGCAAGGACCCGGTGATCGACGTCAAGCTGGACGGCGCCTATGCGCCCGACGTCTACATCTCGGTCATGGCGGTTCGCGGCCGGATCGCCGGCTGGAAGATGTGGCTGGCCGAATTCGCGAAGAAGCTCGCAACGCCCTTCACCCGCGAGATGGCCCAGCCGACGGCGACCGTCGATCTCGCCAAGCCGAGCTACCGGATCGGAATGGCCAAGGTGAAGGTGGGATGGGAATCGCACAGCCTCCAGGTCGCGGTGAAGCCGGACCGCGACAAATATCGGGTTCGCGAGCAGGCGCAGGTAGCGGTCCAGGTCAAGGCGCCGGGCGGCAAGGCGCCGCAATCCGCCGAGTTCGCCTTCGCCGCGGTCGACGAGGCGCTGCTCGCTCTCTCGCCCAATGAAAGCTGGAATTTGCTCGACGCGATGATGGGCGAGCGGCCGCTCTCGGTCCTCACCTCGACCGCCCAGATGCAGGTGATCGGAAAGCGCCATTACGGACGCAAGGCGGTGCCCGCGGGCGGCGGCGGCGGCGGCGATCTCTCCGCGCTCACCCGGACCGACTTCAAGCCGGTGCTGCTCTGGAAGGGGCGGGTGAAGCTCGATTCGGCGGGCCGGGCGACCGTCACCGTCCCGCTCGCCGACTCGCTTTCCTCCTACAAGCTGGTCGCGATCGCGACCTCGGGCGGCCAATTGTTCGGCACCGGAAGCGCCACGATCCGAACCGTCCAGGATCTCACCATCTATTCGGGCGTGCCGCCGCTGGTGCGCTCGGGCGACGAATATGGCGCGACCTTCACGCTGCGCAACGGCACCAACCGGGCGATGGAGGTGGTCGCCAGCGCCGAGGTCGAGCCGGCGGTCACCAGGCCGGAGCCGCAGACCGTCACCGTCCCGGCGGGCGGCGCCGTGCCGGTCACCTGGCTGCTGACCGCGCCCGAGCATGTCGACGCGCTGAAATGGACCGTCTCGGTGCGCTCGGCCGACGGCAAGTCGACCGACCGGATCCAGGTCGACGAGCAGGTCATCCCGGCCGTGCCCGAGATGACATGGGCCGCGACCTTCCTCAGGATCGGAACCACGCCCTTCCCGATCGCTCCGCCCGCCGGCGCCCTTCCGGGCCGGGGAAGCGTCGACATCGCCTTCACCGATTCGCCGGCGCCCGCGCTTCAGGGCGTGCGCGATTACATGCGCTGGTATCCCTACGGCTGCTTCGAGCAGCGGCTCTCCAAGCTGATCGCGCTCGACGACGAGGCGGCCTGGACGAAGCTGACCGGCGATCTTCCCGCCTACACGGCGCGCGACGGCCTGCTTCGCTACTGGCCCGGGGATTCGATGCGCGGGTCGATCGCTCTGACGTCCTACGCTTTGTCGATCACGGCGGAGGCCGGGCTCGAATGGCCCGAGGAGCACAGGCAGAGGCTGATCGGGGCGCTCAAGTCCGTCGTCGACGGCCGGCTGCACGAGGACGGCGAGTGGCCGTCCGACATGAAGCTGCTCCGGATCGACGCCCTCGCCGCACTGGCGCGCAACGGCGCCTCGACCCCTGAGATGGTCAGCCAGGTGAGCATCCCGCTCCGCGACATGCCGACCGCGATGCTCGCCGACTGGATCACGATCGTCGAGAAGACCAAGGGCGTCGGCGCCGCGTCCCGGGTTGCGGCCGAGACCGCGCTCAAGGGCCGGATCGTCTATGAGGGCACGCGCCTCGACCTCACCGACAATGAGCGCGCGCCCTGGTGGATGATGACGAGCGGCGACGAGATGGCGATCAAGGCGCTGCTGGCGGTCATCGGCCGGCGCGGCTGGGAGGCCGATGCGCCGCGGATGATGATCGGGGTCGCCCTTCGCCAGCGCCATGGCCATTGGGACACGACTCCGTCCAACGCCTGGGGGACGATCGCGACGAAGCGCTTCGCCGCCGCCTTCCCGAGCGTCACCGCCGGGATCACCACGGTCACGCTCGGCGGCACCGAGATGCGGCGGACCTGGCCGAAGCCCGAGCCGATCCGCTTCGTGCTTCCGGGCACGACGACTCCGCTCGTCCTCGCGCACAGCACGCCGACCAAGCCCTGGGCGACCATCTCGGTCAGGGCCGCGGTGCCGCTGATGGAGCCGAGCTTCGCCGGCTATCGGGTGAAGCGCGAGGTCTCGTTCCTCGAGCGCAAGGATCCGGGGAAGGTCAGCGTCGGCGACGTGATGAAGATCCGCCTCACGCTCGAGGCGCCGGCGGGCCGGACCTGGGTGGTGGTCGACGATCCGATCCCGGCCGGCGCCTCGATCGTCAGCGGCACGGGCGGCCAGTCGAGCCTCCTCGCGGCGCGCGCGAGCGGCGGCAATTGGTGGCCTGCCTATATCGAGCGCGGGTTCGACAGCTGGCGGGCCTATTACGACTGGCTTCCGCAGGGCCGGACCAGCGTCGAATATGCCGTCCGGATCAACAATCCCGGCCGCTTCCAGATGCCGCCGACGCGGGTCGAGGCGATGTATTCGCCCGAGATCAGGGCGGCGCTTCCGAACCGGCCGATCGTGGTCGAGCGGTAGCGGCATGGGCCATATCCTCTCCTGGGCGAGGCGGAGGCCGGGCTTGTGCCTGCTCGTCCTTCTGCTCGGGACGGGCGGCGCGAGCGCCTGGACGCGGCCGCCGCCGCTCCCGTCCTATGAGGAGACGCGGGACGGCTGGAAGGCGAGCGAGGCCTGGCTTCGCGACCGCGACGGGCGGCTGCTCCAGACCGTGCGGGTCGATTTCGACGTCCGCCGGCTCGACTGGGTGCCGCTGGACAAGGTCGCGCCTTCGCTTCGCGAGGCGGTGATCGCTTCGGAGGACAAGAGGTTCGCCGGTCATGGCGGGGTCGACTGGCGGAGCTTCGGAGGATCGGCCTGGGCCGCATTGCGCGGCCGCCATGCGCGCGGCGCCAGCACGATCACCATGCAGCTCGCCGGATTCCTCGCGCCCGAGCTCGGCGGCCCCGGCGGACGCGGGTTCCGCGACAAATTGCGCCAGGCGCGCGCGGCGCGCGCGATCGAGGCGGAATGGAGCAAGAATCAGATACTCGAAGCCTATCTCAACCTCGCGACCTTCCGCGGCGAGACCCAGGGGATCGGAGCCGCGTCGCGCTCCCTGTTCGGCAAGGGTCCGGACTCGCTGGCGCGGCAGGATTCGCTTCTGCTCGCGGCCTTGCTCCCCGCGCCCCAGGCCGATCCCGCCGCCGTCGGCCGCCGCGCCTGCCGCCTCGGCCGCGAAGCCGACTGCGAAGGGCTGATCGCCGCGGCGCAGGCGATGACCGGGCCGGCGCGCCGTCTCGCCGACGATCCCGGCCTCGCGCCGCACCTCGCCTACCGGCTGCTCAGGAAGCCCGGCGAGACTCTGAAGACCACTCTGTCCTCGAACGTCCAGGCCATGGCGACGATCGCCCTGAGGCGGCAATTGCTCGGCCTCGGCGGCGACCGCGCCCGCGACGGCGCGGTGATCGTCGTCGACAATCAGAGCGGCGACGTGCTCGCCTATGTCGGCGGGGTCGGAGGCGCCTCGACCGCGCCCGCGGTCGACCATGGCTCGGCCTATCGTCAGGCCGGATCGACCCTGAAGCCCTTCCTCTACGGCCATGCGATCGAGCGCGGCTTCCTGACCCCGGCCTCGATCCTCGACGACAGCCCGGTCCAGCTCGACACGGCCTCGGGCCTCTACGTTCCGCGCGACTACGACAATCATTTCCGGGGGCCGGTCAGCGTCAGGAGCGCGCTCGCGGGCTCGCTCAACGTTCCGGCGGTGCGCGCTTTGCTCCTGAACGGAGTCGAGGATTTCCGCGACCGGCTCTGGGACCTCGGCTATCGCGGCCTGACCGAGGACGGCGACTATTACGGCTACAGCCTTGCACTGGGCTCGGCCGAGGTCACCCTGCTCCAGCAGGCCGCCGCCTATCGCGCGCTCGCCGACGGCGGCCGCTACCGGCCGCTTCGCCTGCGCTCGAGCGATCCGCGCAAGGAGCCTCGGCCGATCGCCGATCCGCTCGCCTCCTGGATCGTCGCCGACATGATGGCCGACGGCGACGCAAGGGCCGCCGCCTTCGGGCTCGATTCCGCGCTCCGGCTGCCCTTCTGGGCGGCGGCCAAGACCGGCACATCCAAGGCGATGCGCGACAATTGGTGCATCGGCTTTTCAGAGCGGTTCACCGTCGCGGTCTGGATCGGCAATGCCGAGGGCGATTCCATGACCAGGGTCTCCGGCACGAGCGGCGCCGCGCCTGTCTGGCGCGAGGTGATGATGGCGCTTCACCGCGACAAACCGGGCGGACGCCCTGCCCGCCCGGCCGCGATCGACATGCGCCGCATCGCCTTTGCCGACGGAATCGAGCCGGCCCGAACCGAATATTTCCTGCCCGGCACCGCCCAGACGCTGATCGCCGGCGCTCCGGCCGGGGCGCGCCGGCCGAGGATCGCCAATCCGGTCTCGGGCGCCGTCTACGCGCTCGATCCCGACATCCCGATCGAGAATCAGCGGATCCGCCTCACCGCCTCCGGCGCCGCCGGGGGCGAGAGGCTGCGTCTCGACAATCGCGACATCGGCCCGGCCGAAGCGGCGCCGACCATATTGCCCGGGCCGGGCGCGCACATGCTCGCCCTCGTCGACGCCGAGGGCAAGGTGCTCGACAAGAGCCGCTTCACCGTCCGTTAGCTCGCTCTTAGTTCGCTCTCGTTATCACGCTGGCACCGGCCGTCTTTTCCGATAGGCTGCGTATCGGGGAGGGCGGCCGTTGATTCTGGGCAGGATTTTGTCGTCGGCGAACATGGACCTGACCTTCCGCCCGTCGCGCGGGCTCGAGGTCAGGATCGTCGAGCGGCCCGGCCTTTGGATGCGGTCGCGAGACCTCGAGGCGCTGATCGCCGAGTGCCGGACGGTCGCGGCCACCTGCCTGGGCGGCGAGAGCCTCGATTACGGCCTTTTCGGACCCGACAAGGCGGCGCGCGAGCGCACGATCGTCACCCTGATCCGCGACAGGGCGACCGGGAAACCGATCGCGTTCAACGCGCTTCCCCTCATCCCCGTCGAGCTCGGCGGCGAGCGGATGGAGGTGCTCCACCTCGGCCTGGTCATGGTCGACCCCTCGGCGCGAAGCGGCGGCCTTTCCTGGATCCTCTACGGGCTCACCTGCTTCCTGCTCTTCTTCCGCCGACAGATGCGGCCGCTCTGGGTGAGCAGCGTCACCCAGGTTCCGGCGGTGGTCGGAATGGTCGCCGAGACCTTCGATTCGGTCTGGCCCGGCCAGTCCGGAACCGCCGCGAGCTTCGCCCACCGTCATATCGCCCGGCAGATCATGCGCGATCACCGCCACGCCTTCGGAGTCGGCCCCGGCGCCGGATATGACGACAGGGATTCGATCATCACCGACGCCTATACGGGCGGCTCCGACAATCTGAAGAAGAGCTTCGACGTGGCCGCTCCGCACCGCGACGACCGCTACAACCGATTTTGCCGCGAGCGGCTCGATTATGCGCGCGGCGACGATCTGCTCCAGATCGGCCAGATCGACCTCCGCACCGCCCGGCGCTACATGATGGAGGCCGTGCCGCGCGGGGCGCTTCCGAAGCTCGGCGTGCAATTGCTCATCCTGGCGACCCAAGCCCTGATCGCGCCGACCGCGCAATGGCTCGCCGCGGACCGGAGCCTCGGCCGGCTGAGGGCGGCGCGATGAGCGAGACCGCTTTCACCTATGCGGAGATGACGACCCGCAACGCCGGCTTCGTCAGCGGGGCTGAGCAGGAGAAATTGCGCGCCTCCTCGGTCTTCATTCCGGGAGTCGGCGGAATGGGCGGGGCGGCCTTCATGGCTTTGGTGCGCGCGGGGATCGGCCGGTTCACCATCGCCGATCTCGACCGGTTCGAGGTCTCCAACCTCAACCGCCAGCTCTTCGCCAATCTCGACACGGTCGGCATGCTCAAGGCGGAAGCGGCTGCCGAGGCGGCCCGGCGCATCAACCCCGAGGTGCGGCTCAATGTGATGGGCGGCGAATGGACCGAGAGCCTCGACGCGATTGCGGCTCGCCACGACATCATCGTCAACGGGATGGACGATGCCGCGGCGGGCGTTCACCTCTATCGCAGGGCAAAGGCCCATGGCCGAACGGTGATCGACGCCTACGCCTCGCCTCTGCCGTCGGTGATCGTCGTCCGGCCCGGGGATCCGAGGCCGGAGGAGAGGCTCGGCTATCCGACCGTCGGCGTGGAGTGGACCGCGATCGATTCGGACATGCGGGCCGAATGCCTGGTCCGCGAGATCGAATATGTCCTCACTCACTCCTCGTCGCACAAATATGTCGACCTCGGGATCGCGGCAGAGGTGGCGGCGGGAAAGCGCTCGCGCTTCTCCTTCTCGACCATGGTGACGATGGCCGGGACGATGATGGCAGAGGAAGCGGTGCGCGGCCTCCTCGGCCGGGCCGGCGGCGCCGATTGCAGAGGCTATTTCTTCAATCCGCACAAGGTCCGCACGGAGACGCCCCTTCCCGCACCGATCGCCGCGGTGAAGCGGGTCCTGGTCCGGCGCTTCCTCAAGCGGATGATGGCCGCTTGACCGCCGCGCTCGCCGCGGACCTGATCGTCAACGGCCTCGCGCTCGCGGCGCTGGCCGCGGCCATCCTCGCAATGCATGGCGGCGAGGGGCCCGGCCCGGTCGAGCGGCGGCTCCGGGCGCTCTATTTCGCAATCGCCTTGCTGCTCGCGCTGAGGGGCCTGGCCTGGACATGGCCGAATCCGCTCCTGACGATTCCGGTCCTTGCGGCGGCGGCCTGGATTCCCCTGCTCGCGCTTCGGCTGGTCGAGCAGCTCGTCCGCCGCCACGCGCCGAGACCCCTCAAATGGCTGGCGCTCGGAGGCGCAATCGGCTTCACCGCCGCGGCCCTCCTCGTCGGCGGATTCTGGCCGCGCGGAATGTTCGCGGCGCTCGCGCTCTTCCAGATCGTCACCCTGGGCTGGGCCGGCAGGCTCCTTCACAATCGCCGGCCGGGCGAGCTCGCGGCGGCGGAGGAGCGGGTCGCCGACACGCTCGTCCTGGCCTTCCTGCTCGCCATTCCGCTCGCGGCCTCGGACTTTCGGCTCCTGTTGCCCGACCTGCCGGCGCGGATGGGCGGTCTCGGCGTCCTGATCTTCCTGGTCGCGGCCTCGCGGCTTGCGAGCGGACTCGCGGCGCCGCGGCTCCTGCTCGCCGATCTGTTCGGGCTCTTGCTCTTCGCGGCCTTGCTCGCGGTAGGCGCGGACCTGCTCGTGACGACCCTCCCCGCGGACGATGTCGTGCGCCTCTTCGTCCTGGCCTTCGCCTGCGCGGCGACGACCCTGGTCGTGATCCGGATCGGTGAGGCGAGATTGGTGACCCGCATGCGGCCGTCCCTTCTCACCGCCTTCGCCCAGTTGCCCGACCGGGCGGGAGAGGAGATGCTGCTCGGCGCCCATCCGTTGCTCGCCACCGGAAAGCTGGTCGAAAGCGAGGCGCTCGGTCTCTACGACCAGGCCGTCGTGGCGGCGATCGCCCGGCGCCGGGTCGTCACCGCAAGCTCGAGTCTCGACCCGGAGGTGGCCGCGGCGGCGCGCAACCTCCTCGATTCCGCCGCGGCGACCCACCTCGTCCGGCTTTCGCAATATCCGCCGCGATTCCTCGCGGTTGCGGCGGGCGAGCTGACCGGCGCCGGCACCCTGGCCGCCGAGCTCGACATGCTCTCGCGCCTGGCCGAGAGACAGCGGTCGTGATCGAGCTTCGCGAGGGCGACCGAAAGGCCTTCTTCGAGACTCCCTTCTCCGCTTATGGCGAGGAGGCGGGCTACGTCTCGCCGATGCGCTCCGATCTGTTCCGGATGCTCGACGGCCGCTCCAATCCGCTCTTCTCGTCCGGCAATCCCTTCGCCTTCTGGACCGTCCACCGCGCCGGCCGTCCGATAGGCCGGATCCTGGCGACGGTGCACGGCCAATCCAACGCGCTCCACGGCACGAAGCGCGCCCAGTTCGGCTTCTTCGACTGCGGCGACGACCGGGCGGCGGCCGCTTCCTTGCTCGGCGCCGCCGAAGGCTTCGCACGCGGCCAGGGCTGCGAGGAGCTGGCGGGCAATTTCAACCTCACCGCCATGCAGCAGGCGGGGGTGATGACGGGCGGCTTCGGGCGCCAGGCCTATACCGACATGGTCGTCAATCCGCCGCACGTGCCGCGCCTTCTCGAGGAGAATGGCTACGAGCCCTTCTTCCCGATGACCACGTTCGAGCTGAAGCTGGACGAGGCGACTCCCCCGGAGGCGGATTTCGAGGCGCTCGAGCGCGACGGCTACAGCTTCGCCGCGATCGGGAAGACGCATTTCGCCGAGCGGATGGAGGAGGCCAGGATCGTCCTCAACGACGGTTTCGAGCGCAATCCGATGTTCGTTCCGCTGACCCCCGAGGAGTTCGTCTTCCAGGCCGGCGAGATGATGGCGATCCTCGATCCGACCCTGTCGGCGGTGCTTCACCAGCATGGGCGCCCGGTCGGCGTGATCGTCTGCATCCCGGACCTCAACCCGTTCATGAAGTCGGCGCGATCGCGCATGGGCCTCACCGCGCCGATCCATTTCCTCTGGCACCGGCTGCGGCGGCGGCGCGCGGTGATCATCTTCTATTCGACGGTCCGCGACCGGCACGGCCTGGGCCTCAACTCGGCCATGCTGGCGAGGGTGATCGCGGCGCTGCGCAAGGGCGGCTACCGGTCGCTCGGAATCACCTGGATCGCCGACGAGAACAAGGCGAGCCTGCGCCAGATGGAGAAGATCGGCGCGAGGCCGCTCCACCGCCTCAACCTGTTCCGCAAGGCGCTGGCATGATCCTGGCGGCGGAAATGCAGCGCGCCCTGGTGGCTGAAGCCTCGCTCGCGCCGAGCGTCCACAACGTCCAGCCGGCGCGCTGGCGCTTCACGGACGGCGGCCTGATTCTGTTCGAGGACCGCACCCGCCGCCTCCCGGCCGGCGATCCGACCGGCCGCGACGCAGCGACCAGCCTGGGGGCCGCGGCGGAAGGCATGGCGATCGCCTTGTCCAGGCACGGCCTGGCGCTGGAGGACGACGGCGAGAGCGATTTTCCCGAAGCGGCCGGCGATCTGATCCCGATCCGGCGTTTCCGGTTGAGCGAAGGTTGCGCTCTCGATCCGCTCGCCGATTTCGTTTCCCTGCGCCAATCGCGGCGGGGCGCTTTCCTCACCCCCTCCCCTGCCGACCGCGAAGCCGCGCGCGCCCTTCAGGCCGACGATTCCGCTCCGATCGCCGACGAAGCCGCGATCGCCGAAGTCGCGGCACTCGCCGACAGGGCCGGACTTGGATTCTTCCGCAACCGCCCCTTCCGCGCCGAGTTGCTGTCGTGGATGCGCCTGTCGAAGCGCCACCGGCGCTGGATGCTGGACGGACTCAATGCCGAGGCCATGGCCCTGTCGCGGCTCGACCGGATCGGCGCGGGACTGGTGCTCGGGCCGCTCTTTCGGCTGATCGACCGGCTCGGCCTGTCCAGCGCCGTCACCGCCGAGGCAGGGACGGTGAAGAGCGCCGCGGCCCTGATCGTCTTCCATCGACCGGCCGACGAGCCGCCTTTCGAGGGCGGACGCGCTTTCTACCGGTTTTGGCTGCGGGTGGTGGAAGCCGGGTTCCAGGCCGCGGTGATGGCCGCGCTTGCCGACGATGAATCGGCCGCGGAGGCGCTTCACCACCGCCTCTCAATTCCCGACGACCGCCGAATCGCCAGCGTGCTGCGCATTGGCCGGGCCGCGCCAAAATCCGCTTATCCACGCGCGAGGCTGCCGGTCGAGGAGTTGCTGATCTGACTTACTGTTGCCCGGCGAAGGCCGAGGTCCAGTCTTAGGGTAGTGCCGCTGGACCCCGGCTTTCGCCGGGGAACGTCAGAGCAGCTTGAGATATTCGATCAAGACGCGCCGCTCCTCGGGCGAGAAGGTCGCGCCATATTCGTGCCCGCGATTGGAGCGCCCCGGCGACTTCGAGTCGCCGATCGCCGGCCGCGACCAGGGGCGATAACCGGCGGGATAGCGGCCGTCCGGCGCGAGAGCGATTCCGAGCTTTTCGAAGTCGAGCCGATGCCCGCCGGCCATGAAGCGGGCCGGCCGCGCCGGCGGATCGAGCAAGGCGGCGATGGTCGGGACCGAACCGTTGTGGAGATAGGGCGCGCTCGCCCAGAGGCCGGTCAGCGGCGGAGCGGCGTAGGCGCGGGTGGACGCGGCCGCGATCCTGTCGCGGTACGGGCTTTTGGCGACCGCGTTCACGAGCGCGGGCGTGAAGGCGCGCGCCCGCAGCGGATCGGTTCCGACCTGACCGATCCAGTTGGGGAAGGAAACCAGGCGCGGCGGCGAAAGCCCCTCATAGCTGCCGTGGCAGGCGGCGCAGTCGCGGGCGTAGAGCCCTGCCCCCTTCGCCGCGGCGGCGCGGTCGACTGGGCCCGGGAACGGCTGGGGCCGGTAGCCGTCGAGGAAGGTCATGACCGCTTCGGCCTCGTCGAGGCGCCCGATCGCCTTGTCGGGATGGACGCCCATGCTCGGCACGGTGAAGAAGGTCATGATCGCGCCGAGCGAGGCGCGGTGCGCCGCGGTCACGTCTCCGGCGCGGATCGCGCGCCGGCGCGGGGCACCGGGGACCGCATAGGCGCCGTCATAAAGAAGGCTGGTCCGCCAGGTGCGGTTGCCGAGATCGGGGATCGAGGTGATCCCGGCATCGCCGGGGCCGCCGCCGATCAGCTTCACTCCGAGCGCCTGCTTGAGCGCGGCCACTCCGTTGGTGTTGCCGGGGCTTCCGTTCGGGAAGAGCGACGGACGGCCGAGGGCATGGAGCTCGGCCATGCGCCTGGCCACGCGCGGGAGGATCAGGCGCCGAAGCGCGAATCGCTCGCGCGCGCCCATTTCGGGGAAGAGGCGCGCGGCGGTCGCAATCAGCGCGTCGGGCCGGTCCGCGGTCGCCCGGAAGGCGCGGTAGACGGCCATGGTGTAGGCTTCGAGATCGAGCGAGCTGTTCGGCATTCCGAGCCAGGCGCGGCCGGGCCGCGGCAGGCCCCGGGGATCGTAGGTGACTCCGCCATGGCAGGCCGAGCAGCCGAGATTGGCGATCTCCGCTTCGAGCCCGGGCAGCAGGGCGAGCCTTGCGTGGGTCATTCCGAGCGGAAGCTCGGACCGGACGCGCGGCGCGCCCGCCGGCCAATTGCCGATCTCTTCCGGGAACAGGAAGCCGAAGCCCGACAGGATAGTCCGCAAGGTCGCCGCATTGGCGGTCAGGTTCGGGTCCCGGTCGCGCGCGTGGAGGACCAAGGCAGCGGCGGTCAGCCGCCACGGGACCGCGTGGGTCTCGAGCGGCGCCGTGCCGAGCCCGCCGAAATCGTCCCCGTAGAAGATCAGCGCGCCGCGCGCGGCCGGATCGAGACCCGCCATGTCGACGCCGGCGATCAGCTCGGATGGGACGTGACGATCGCCGAAATAGGCGATCCGGACAAAAGCGGCCGCGCCGAGCAGGAGCAGGACGATCACCGCCAATATCCGGAGCCTCCGGCGCGTTGCGAAGCGCCTCACGCCCGCGCCTCCTGGATCGAGGTCCAGTCGAGCCCGAAGCGCTGCAGATATTTGCGGAGACGGTCGGCGTCGTTCGAGGAGGATCGCCGCGCGCGAGACGCGCTGAACAGGGTGCGGCCGGCCTCGGACAGCGAACGGCTTTCGCGGCAGATCCGGACCACCTCGGCGAGCTGGACCCGGTCGAACGGGTCGACATCGCGAAGCGCATCGCCGCCGAGCAGGCCTTCGAGCGCGTCCGGCAGCCCTCCGCCGCCCGACCACAAGCGCCGAAGCCGCACCTTCTCGGCCTCGACCGTCGCGACGTCGATCCGGCCGCCCGGCGCGAAGGTCGCCATCCGGGTGACGCTCGCGGCGAGATCGCGGAAATTGCCCGCCCAGCTTGCCTCCGGCCCGGTCGCGAAGGTGAGGAAGGCTCGTCGCGCTTCCTTGTTGAAGCTGACCCGATTCCCTTCCCGCTCGGCGAACCGGTCGAGCTCGTAATCGAGATTGGGCTCGATATCCTCGCGCCTCTGTTTCAGCGCCGGCATCTCGAAGGTCCAGAGGTTCAGCCGGGCGAACAGGTCCTCGCGGAAGCGTCCGGCCGCCACCGCTCCGGTAAGCTCCCGATTGGTCCCCGCGATCAGCTGGAAATCGGAGCTGGCTTCGCGGTCCGCGCCGACCGGAAGGAATTTCTTCTCCTCGATCGCGCGGAGGATCATCGCCTGCTCGTCGAGGCCGAGCTCGCCGATCTCGTCCAGGAAGAGAAGGCCCTTGTCGGCGGCGCGAAGCAGGCCCGGGCGGTCGGCGGCGGCGCCGGTGAACGCGCCCCTCTTGTGCCCGAACAAAGCCGACATGGCGCTGTCGCCTTTGAGCGTCGCGCAATTGACCTCGACGAACTCGCCGGAGACCTGGCGCCGGGCCCGCTTCAGCTCAAAAATCCGGCTCGCGAGCTGCGACTTGCCCGATCCGGTCGGACCCATGAGCAGCATCGGCGCGCGCGAGCGCAAGGCGACCTGCTCGATCTCGTCGATCAGGCGATTGAAGGCGGGGTTGCGGGTGGCGATCCCCGATTTGAGGAATGAGCTCGCCTCGGCCGCGGTCGCCGCGAAGCGCGTGGCGATGCTGTCGTAGCGCGACAGATCGAGGTCGATCACGCTCCATTTGCCCGCGACCATGCTTGGCGGCCCGCCCGACGGCTGGGTCTGGAGAAGCCTGCCCGGAAGCTCGCGCGCCTCGGTCAGGAGAAACAGGCAGATCTGGGCGACGTGGGTGCCGGTGGTGATGTGGATCAGATAATCCTCGGCCTCCGGATCGAAGGGATAGGCCCGGGCGAAGTCGGCGAGCTTTCCATAGACCTCCTCGAAATCCCAGGGGTCGGCGAAATCGATCCGCCTCTGCTCGACCCGGGTCTCCGGGGAGACTCCGGCGATGTCGGCGGCGACATAATCGGCGAGCCGCTGATGGGCGGTGCCGTGGATCAGCTCGAACCGGTCCACCCTCAGATCGTCGTGCATGCACAACCCGACGCTGGGCCGCCACTTGTTCCAGCGCTCCGGCCCGAATTTGGCGGCATCGAGCGTGGAGCCGAGAAAACCGATGACGACGAGCGGACGCATTACGATACGATGATATAAATTCGTATCTGTGTCGATAGTATTTTACAGAGAATCTTCCGGCCTAAATTTCTCTGCAGTTCGTCGGCTGGTCGAAACTTCACAATGAAAAGAATGGCTTTCGATTTTTCGCTGGGGCCGGATGCCCGATTGGCACGCCATCTGCACTGTCATTCGCGTCGGCTTGCAGGCCGGCAAGCGGCAGGGGCGGCCGGAATGGGCCGGCCGCCCCGGAGATTTGATCAGGGTGTAGCTCAGGCGCGCAGAGCACCGGCTTCGGAAGCCGGGGGTCGCTGGTTCGAGTCCAGCCTCCCTGACCAAATGAATTGCGGTGCACATCGGTGAGCGCTGGGCGCGGCCCGGCCTCCAAAACCAAGGTCAGCTGGTTCGACTCCAGCCACCGGTGCCACCGCCTGGAAGGAAAGGAAGATGCCATGGCCAACAAGGGCCTTTTTGCTTCCGCTCTGGCAAAGTTCATGCCGGCGGCGGACACGTTCAACCGGGAGCTTGCCCCGGCCTATGCCTATGGGCCCGAGCACAAGCTCGCCCAGCTGGCGGCGACCGGGACGTTCCAGGACGTTTTCTACGCGGATGCGCGGGCGCAGCTCGCCGACGTCCTCGAGACGGCGGCGCTGTGCGATCCGATGTTCGTCGCCCAGGCGGCGCTCTATGGGCGCACCCGCGGACGGATGAAGGACGCGCCGGCCCTGCTCACCGCATGGCTGACCGTCGCCGAGCCGGACCTCGCCGTACGAGTCTTCGGTCGCGTGATCGACAATGGGCGGATGCTGCGCAACTTCGTGCAGATCATGCGCTCGGGCGCGGTCGGACGGCGTTCACTCGGAACCCGGCCGAAGCGGCTGGTCCAGCACTGGCTGGAGCAGGCAAGCATGCGCGCCCTGATGCAGGCGGCGACGGGAAAGGATCCGTCGCTGGCCGACATCGTCCGGATGGTCCACCCGAAGCCCGCCAACGAGGCCCGCAAGGCCTTTTACGGCTGGCTGATCGGGAAGCCGTACGACGTCGCGGCGCTGCCGGCGGAGATCGCGGCCTTCGAGGCATGGAAGCGCGAGCCGGAATCGGCTCTGCCCGACGTACCGTTCGAATGGCTGACGGCCTTTCCGCTGTCGGCCGGGCAATGGGCGGAGCTCGCCTCCCGAATGGGATGGCAGGCGCTGCGCATGAACCTCAACACGCTCGCGCGCAACGGCGCGTTCGGCGTGGAGGGGGTCGCGGAGACGGTTGCGGCGCGGCTCGCCGATCGCGAATCGATCGCGAAGGCGCGGGTGCTGCCGTACCAGCTGATGGCGGCTTTGGGCTCGGCCGGCGAGGGCGTTCCGCTCTCGGTCCAGGCCGCGCTCGAGACTGCGCTCGAGGCTTCGCTCGCCAACGTCCCGGCCGTTCCGGGGCGGGTGGTCGTCTGCCCGGACGTGTCCGGATCGATGCAGTCGCCGGTGACGGGCTACCGCAAGGGCGCCTCGTCCAAGGTCCGCTGCATCGACGTCGCGGCCCTGGTCGCGGCGGCGGTTCTCCGGCGCAACCCGGAGGCGCGGCTGCTGCCGTTCGAGTGCGGAGTCGTGCCTCTCGAGGTGGATCCGTTCGCGCGGGTCGCGGTGAATGCCGCGAAGCTCGCGTCGATCGGGGGCGGAGGGACGAACGTCTCGGCTCCGCTCGCTCTGCTCAACGCGGAGGGAGCGAAGGCCGACCTGGTGGTGATCGTCTCGGACAACGAATCCTGGGTCGATGCGACGCGCTCAGGCGCGACCGCGACGATGCGGGAATGGGAGCGGCTGAAGAACCGGGTGCCGGGAGCGAAGCTCGTCTGCATCGATCTCCAGCCGTACGGGACGACCCAGGCGAAAAGCCGCCGGGATATCGTGAATGTCGGAGGTTTCTCCGACGCGGTGTTCGAGACGCTCGCCGCCTTCGCCAATGGCGGGGCGGAGCGCGACTGGGTCGCCGAAGTGAAGGAAATGGAGGTTTGAGAAAGGGCCGTGGCGATTTGCCACGGCCCGCAACGAAAGATCGCGGCGAATGCCGGAAGGACTACATCGATTGCTAATCGCCAGGTCGCGGGTTCGAGCCCCGCCGGGTCCACATTGGGGGCCCGTAGCTCAGTCGGTAGAGCGGGAAACGTCTTTCCAATATTTGTCGCCGCGAACTCAAGCAACGACCCGGCGAATGCCGGCGGGACTACATCCACACTCAGGGCCGCCGGTTCGACTCCGGCCGGGCTTCGGCCCGTAGCTCAGCGGTAGAGCATGAGAACGTCTCGCCAGAAACTCGTCGCCGGGAATGTCATTGCGAAGGCGGCGGGAATGCCGATCGCGACTACATCTTTGCCAAGGTGTCGCGATCAATTCCTCGTCCCGCCGTCCTCGCAAGGATCGGCGAATGCCTGCGGGAGTACATCGGTGAAAACGGTCCTCCGGGACCGGAGCGGTTCGAATCCGCGGCTCTCGCAACCACTCGTCGCCGGTCCTCCGCAAGCCGCGCTTGCCGCGCGGCCCGAGCTGTTTAGAGAATTGAATTTGAAGGAGGGCCCGATGGCCGAGAGTTACGAATACATGGCCGTCGAGGGAGGCGCGCCGGTCAAGATGTGGACGAAAGGCGTGGCCGTCGACCCGAAGGCGCGCGAGCAGCTTTCGCGCGCCGCGCAGATGCCGTTCATCTTCAAGCATGTCGCGGCGATGCCCGACGTCCATGTCGGGATCGGAGCCACCGTAGGCTCGGTCATCCCGACCAAGGGCGCGGTCATCCCGGCCGCGGTCGGGGTCGATATCGGCTGCGGGATGATGGCGGCGCGAACCTCGCTCCACGCATCCGACCTTCCGGACAATCTGGAGGGGATCCGCCACGCGATCGAGCAGGCGGTGCCGCACGGACGCGACGTCGGGCGAAGCAAGCGCGACAAGGGCAGCTGGGGCGACCCGCCGCCCGAGATCGTCGCCGCCTGGGCGACCCTCGCGGCGCGCTTCAAGCGGATCGTCGACAAATATCCGAAGCTCGAGAAGACGAACAACCTCGTCCATCTCGGGACTCTCGGAACCGGAAACCATTTCATCGAGCTCTGCCTCGACGAGGTGGACCGGGTGTGGGTGATGCTCCATTCGGGATCGCGCGGAGTCGGCAATGCGATCGGCACCTTCTTCATCGCTTTGGCGAAGGAGGACATGCGCAAATGGTTCATCAACCTGCCGGACCAGGACCTCGCCTACTTCACCGAGGGAACCGAGCATTTCGACGATTATGTCGAGGCGGTCGGCTGGGCGCAGGATTTCGCCGCTTTGAACCGGCGGATGATGATGACAGAAGTCATCCGGGCGATCCGGACGGTCATCGCAAAGCCGTTCGAAGCCGAATTGGAGGCGATCAACTGCCATCATAATTATGTGCAGAAGGAGAATCATTTCGGCGAGAATGTGCTCGTGACCCGAAAGGGCGCGGTCCGCGCGGCCGAAGGCGTGATGGGAATCATCCCGGGCTCGATGGGCGCGAAATCGTTCATCGTGCGCGGGCGCGGCAACAAGGAATCGTTCGACAGCTGCAGCCACGGCGCAGGCCGGCTGATGTCGCGGACCGAGGCCAAGAAGACGTTCACGGTCGAGGACCATGTCCTCGCGACCGAGGGCGTGGAATGCCGCAAGGACGTGAGCGTGATCGACGAGACGCCGGCGGCCTACAAGCCGATCGAGGCGGTCATGGCCGCCCAGGCCGATCTCGTCGAGATCGTCCACACGCTGAAGCAGGTGGTGTGCGTGAAGGGGTGATCCCCTTCACGCCGCCATGAAGGAAATCCAGTGATCACCATCGACGGATCCGAAGGAGAAGGCGGGGGGCAGGTGCTGCGCAATGCGCTGGCGTTGTCGCTCATCACCGGCCTGCCTTTCCGGATCGAGAAGATACGCGGCAAGCGTTCGCGCCCGGGGGTCATGCGCCAGCATGTCACCGCGGTCGAGGCCGCCTGCGCGATCGGCGGGGCCGAATGCGAGGAGCTGGCGGTCGGCGCCTCGACTCTCACCTTCACGCCGGGCAAGGTCGTTCCCGGCGAACATCTGTTCGCGGTCGGGACCGCGGGGAGCACCAGCCTGGTGCTCCAGACGATCCTTCCGGTGCTGATGCTCGCCGGCGCACCGTCGAGGCTTCGGCTCGAGGGCGGGACCCACAATATGCTGGCGCCGCCGTTCGAGTTCATCGAGCGCTGCTTCCTGCCGATCGTCAATCGGATGGGACCGCGGGTCTCGGCGAAGCTGATCCGTCATGGTTTCTACCCGGCGGGCGGCGGCTGCGTGGAGGTCGAGATCGAGCCGGCGGCCTCGCTGACCCGGATCGAGCTTATCGAGCGAGGCACCCTTCTCGGCGCGGACGGCGAAGCATTGATCGCCGGTCTGCCCGGAGACATCGCGGTGCGCGAGATCGCCGCGGTCCGGAAGCTCCTCGGCTGGGACGAGGACAAGCTTCGGATCCGCCAGCTTCCCGACGAGGTCGGCCCGGGCAACATCGTGATGCTCGAGGCGCGGTTCGAGCATGTCACCGAGATGACCTCCGGCTTCGGCAAGCTCGGCGTTCCGGCCCAGGCCGTCGGCGAGCATGCCGCGCGGCGCATGGCAGGCTATCTCGAATCGACCGCGGCGGTCGGCCCCTATCTGGCCGACCAGCTGCTTCTGCCGATGGCGCTCGCCGGAGGAGGCTGCTTCACGAGCGTCAAGCCGAGCCAGCACGCCCGCACCGCGGCGGACATCATCGCCATGTTCCTGCCGATCCGGGTGCGCTTCGAGGAGAAGGAAGGCGGACGGCATCTGGTGCGGGTCGAGGCTGCCTGACGGGCCCGCGTCCCGGCCGGCAGCGCGTCTGATTCTCGAGGCGTTTGAAAGGAATTGGCGCACCCGACAGGATTCGAACCTGTGGCCTCTGCCTTCGGAGGGCAGCGCTCTATCCAGCTGAGCTACGGGTGCGTAAGGGCGGCGCTTAGCAAAGGGGCGGACGGGGGGCTAGACCCTTAGCGGCTCTCCGTCATCGCGAGCGGAGCGCGGCGATCCAGTACTGAGACTGACATGGCCGCCGGCTGGATTGCTTCGTCGCGATGCTCCTCGCAATGACGTTGAGGGAATCACGACGACTTGCGCTTCTTCGCCTTGGCCCGCCGGACCGGCTCCGTCCCAGGCAGCGGGGTCTTGGGCTTGTAGCGGCAGAGGTCCGCGACGTTGCAGCGCCAGCATTCGGGCTTCGCCGCCTTGCAGACGTAGCGGCCGTGAAGGATCAGAAGATGGTGGGCGTCGCGCCGGTAGGGCTGGGGCGTGACCCTGTCGAGCCTGAGCTCGACCTCGAGCGGGTTCTTGCCGGGGGCGAGGCCGGTGCGGTTGGAGACCCGGAAGACATGGGTGTCGACCGCGAACGTCTCGGCCTCGAACGCGCAGTTCATCACCACGTTGGCGGTCTTGCGGCCGACCCCGGGAAGCTTCTGGAGCGCCTCGAAATCGGCGGGCACCTCGCCGGCATGATCGTCGATCAGGGCTTGGGACAAAGCGATGACGTTCTTCGCCTTGGTGTTGAACAGGCCGATGGTCTTGATCGCCTCGCGGAACCTCTCCTCGCCGAGCTCGAGCATCGCGGCGGGCGTGTTCACCGTCCTGAACAGCTCGCCCGTCGCCTTGTTGACGCTGGCGTCGGTGGCCTGAGCCGAGAGCACGACGGCGACGAGCAGGGTGTAGTCGTTGACATATTCGAGCTCGGTCTCGGGCGACGGCGTGCGATCGGCGAGGCGGCGGTAGAATTCGGCGACGTCCGCTTTCTTCATCACAGGGTCCGGACCCAGCACTGGAGGTGGCCGTGATCGGCCGGGGAAGGCGGCTGGACAGGAGAGCGGCGCAGGACGGGCCGGGTAGCCCGTCCAAGGGGATCGACGACGCCAGCCGCCTTCCCCGACCGACCGCAGAGCGGCGGGCTGTCCTTTGCCGCCCGGACGGCGTCGATCGATCGGTCACGATGAATCTTCATCGCTCCCTCCTCGCTCCTTGCCGGACAACAAAATCCAGCCCGTCACGACCGCCTCCAGCGCTGGGTCCGGACCCTAACTCATCCATGGCTTTGCCGAGCCGCTCTAAGCCCTCTTCGACCATTTCAGTCGGGCCGCCGATGCCGATGCGGAAATGATCGTCCAGCCCGAACCAGTGGCCGGGCACGATCGACGTATCGTATTTGTCGCGGACCAGGAGATTCAGCCGGTCGACGTCTCCGGCGTAGCGCGGGAAGGCGGTGATGCCCGCGACCATCGGCGCCGCTTCGACATCGCCGCGGCTCGCGAAGAAGGCGTTGGCGAGAGCGCGGTTGCGGTCGAGCAGAGCGTGGGTGCGGGCCATGATTTCGTCGAGATGGGCCAAGGCGATGCAGGACAGGCGCTCGGCCTGGTGCGCCTGGGCCACTCCGAACAGGTCGTTCAGCCGCCACATGCGCTCGGCCAGCTCGGGGTCGGCGAGGATCCAGCCGCAGCGCAGGCCCGACAGACCGTGGACCTTGGTCAGGCTGCCCGTCGCGACGAAGGCGGGGCCGAGGTGCGCGGCGGAGCGCGCGCCGGGCGCGGCGTCGAGATAGGCCTCGTCGACCAGGATGAGCGCGCCGACGCGTTCGGCCATCGCGCCGATCTCGCGAAGAACCGCCTCGTCCGCCAGCGACCCGCCCGGATTGTGAAGGTTGGTGATCAGGATGAGGCGCGTGCCGGGGGTCAGCGCGGCCTCGACCTCGGCCGGGTCGAGCGGGAAGCCGGTTTCGGCGCGGCGGCGGAAGCGGGCGATCGAAGCGCCGAGCCATGATGCCGCCGCCATCATCGGCTCGTAGACGGGATGCTCGACCAGCACTTCGTCGCCGGCTTCGACCAGAGCGGCAAGCGCCAGGAAGTTCGCCATGGACGCGCCGTCGGCCATGACCACGTTCTCGGCGGCGACGCCGGCCTTTGCCGCGATGGCCTCGCGCAGCGGCGGGTAGCGATAATGGCTGGCGCCATCGAGCTCGAGGTCGGCGATCGCGAGTGGGAGCCGGTCGAGGCGGAAATGGGCGACCTCGCTCGATCCGAGGTGGAAGCGGACTGGCGCCTGGTTCTTGGCCCAGTGCATATATTCGGATCGCGGCGCCCTCACGCGGGGTTCCGTCTTCGAAGCCAGAACAGGCAGACGGGGATTCCCGCGAGCAGGATGAGGAAGCCGACCGCGCTGTTGGCCGGATGGTTGAAGACGGTCGCCATAACGACGAGCGCGCAGGCCGCGACGAACAGCCCGGTCGTGAAGGGGTGGCCGGGAACCCGGAAGCCGGGTCCGTCTCCGGAGCCGCGCCGCCGGAACACGAACAGAGCCGCGCCGGTGAGGCCGAACCAGATGAAATCGACGGAGACGACGTAGTTGAGGATCTGGCCGTAGCTGCCCGAGAGAGCGATCACCGTCGCGGCGACGCCCTGGAGGACGATGGCGACGATCGGCACGCGGCTGCGCGGATGAACGCCGGCGACGCTTTTGAAGAAGAGCTTGTCCTCGGCCATTGCGAAATAGACCCGCGGGGTGGTCAGCATGCCCTGGCTGAGGAAGCCCAGGGTCGAGATGGCGATTCCGAGCGCGATCAGGGTCGCGCCCTGGTCGCCCAGGGCGAGCCGCATCACCGCGGTGGCGGGAGTGCGCGATTCCGCGAGACCCGCGGCGCCGAGCGCATAGACGCAGACGAAGGCGACCGAGGTGTAGAGCAGGACCACTCCGCCGACCCCGAGCAGAAGGCCGCGGGCGAGATCGCGGCGCGGATCGCGCATCTCTCCCGCGACGAAGCTGGTCGTCTGCCAGCCGCCATAAGCGAACATGACCGGGGTCATTGCCGCGCCGAAGGCGGCGAGCAGGCCGAGCGACGGGGCCGAATCCAGCATCGGGGCTCGGGCCAGGTCGGGATGGACCGCGACGAGCAGCCAGCCGCACAGGACGAGGGCCAGGATCGCCGCGATCTTGAGAAGCATCAGCACGCTCTGCACGTTGCTGCCCGCCCGGACTCCGAGGCAGTTGACCAAAGTTAGCAAAGCGAGGGCGATCGAGGCGATCGCGGGTTCGGCGAGCGGGAAATGGGTCAGATCGAGGAAGTAGCGGGCGAAGGTGATCGCGACCGCGGCCATTCCGCCCGACTGGATGACGAGAAGGAGCGACCAGCCGTAGAGGAAGGCGGGGACCGGCCCCCAGGCGTCGCGCAGATAGGCATATTGGCCGCCGACCTCGGGCCGTCTCACGGCAAGCTCGGCATAGACGAGCGCGCCGGCCATGGCGATGACTCCGCCGGCGATCCAGGCGGCGACGATCAGGAAGGGCGTATGGACCGCACGCGCCACCTCGGCCGGATTGACGAAGATTCCGGCGCCAATGATTCCGCCCATCACCAGCATGCAGGCGTCGAACAGGCCGAGACGGCGCAGCAGCCCCGGGCCGGACGAACTCACCTCAGCCCCAGCACGTCCGCCATGGTGTAGCGCCCGGCCGGCTTGCCGTGCAGCCAGAGCGCGGCCTCGACCGCGCCGTGAGCGAAGATGGCGCGGCTCTCGGCGCGGTGGCCGAGCTCGAGCCTTTCGCCTTCGGTCGCGAGGATGACCTGGTGCTCGCCGGCGACGGTGCCGCCGCGAAGCGAGGCGAAGCCGATCCGGCCCGGCTTTCGGGCGCCGGTGATGCCGTCGCGGCCGCGGTCGCTCATCGTTTCGAGGTCGATTCCCCTCCCCTCGGCCGCCGCCCTGCCGAGCATGAGGGCGGTGCCCGAGGGCGCGTCCGCCTTCAGCCGATGGTGCATCTCGACGATCTCGACGTCCCAGTCCGGGCCGAGGCGGCTGGCGCTTTCGCGGACGAGAAACGCGAGCAGATTGACTCCGAGCGAGGTGTTGGGCGCCTCGATGAGCGCGATCTTCGCGGCGGCCTCGTCCATCAGCCGGCGATGATCGGCGGTCAGGCCGGTGGTTCCGACCAGGATCGGCTTGCCCGCCGCGACCGCGTCGCCGACATGCTTCTCGACCGCCTCGGGCACCGAGAAGTCGACGAAGACGTCGGGCCGATGCTCGGCGATGCGGATATCGTCGCGATCCTCGACCGCCTCGGCGATCGCCTGGCCCATGCGGCCGCCCGCGCCGAAGATGGAGATGCCGACCATCTGCACGTCATGGGCGAGGCGGAGGCGGCGCGCAATATTCGACCGTGATCCTACCCTCCGTGGGGGGGGGGG
>DATDAS010000013.1:0-33202 GCA_036525315.1 Allosphingosinicella sp. | reverse complement strand
GCGTCGGAGCGCTTGTGCGGGCAAACAAGCCCGCCCGGCGCACTCCTCCTTGCCGGTGCCCATCTCCGGGCGATCCTGGCCATTGCCGGTAATGAGTCCGGACCCTCGTCTCGGACGCGTCTTCATCCATAAAGTCATGTTCGCACGCACGGCTCCGGCGCGCCACCCGCATTGACTCCGCCGCCGCCCTGATCCTCTCTTCCGCCCGACCGATGCGGAGAGTCATCCATGCGTTTCGAGGGCAGCAACATCTGGATCACCGGCGCCTCGTCCGGGATCGGCGAGGCGCTCGCCGCCGCCTTCGCCTCGGAGGGAGCAGCGCTCATCCTCTCCGGCCGCCGCAGGGACGCGCTCGATTCGCTCGCCGCCCGCCTCCCGGCCGATTGCCTGATCCTGCCGTTCGAGGCCACCGACGCGGACGCCCTCCCCGCCGCGGTCGAGACCGCCTGGGCGTGGCGCGGCGGAATCGACATGCTCGTCAACAATGCCGGGATCAGCCAGCGAAGCCTCGCCGTCGATACGGTCCCGGGCGTCTATCGCACCTTGATTGAAGCCGACCTGCTCGCCCCGATCCTTCTCACCCAGCAGGTGCTGCCGCGGATGGCGGAGCGCGGAAGCGGCCATGTCGTCGCGATCAGCTCGGTCGCCGGGCGGGTCGGGACAGCGCTTCGAACCGGCTATTGCGCGGCCAAGCACGGCCTGATCGGCTATATGGATGCCCTGCGCGCCGAGGCCGAGCAGGCCTATGGGATCAGGGTGACCAACGTCCTTCCCGGCTCGATCCGGACCAACGTCGCTGCCAACGCGCTCCAGGCCGACGGCAGCCGCCGGGGCACCACCGACGCCAATATCGAAAGCGGCATGGATCCGGCCGAATGCGCCCGCCGGATCCTCGACGGCCTCGCCGCGGGAGCGCGCGAGATCCTGGTCGCCGACGGAGTCGAGGCGGGCGCCGCCTTGCTCCGGTTCCAGGATCCCGAGCGCCTGTTCGACCTCACCGCCCGCGAAGGCGCCCGCCTCGCCGCCGAGCGCGAAGCCGGCGGCGGCGCCGGCTGGAGACCGGACCCGGCCAGGGTGAATCGGGATTAGGGGTTAGGGGTTAGGGGTTAGGGCAAGGCCTCCGAACCCCCAGTCCCCAATCCCCAAAACCCAACCCCCAACCCCCACCTTGCCCCCGGCTCCGCTTCGTCTATTTTCCGCGCACTGGCCGACCGGCGGGCCTCGGGAGAATCATATGCGGATGTTCATGGCTGCGGCCGCCGGCCTGATCGCCGCCTTCCTGTGCATCTATTTCATCCTCGCGGTCGGCCATTCCATCTTTCCCTTGCCCGCCGGAATCGATCCGGCCGACGCGACCGGCCAGCCGCAGGCCGCCGAATCGGGCGTGGCCGCCGCGAAATCGGTGGTGCTCGCCGCCTGGTTCGTCGGCGCGCTTGTCGGCGCCTGGGCGGCGAACCGGGTCGCCGGAAGCGCGATGCCCGGCTGGGGAATCGCCCTGATCATCGCCGGGACCGGGGTCGCGACGATGTCCACCGCGCCCAATCCGGCCTGGATGTGGGCGGGCGGAATCCTCCTGCCGCTGCTTGGCGGAGCGATCGCGCACTGGCTGGCGAGGGCGCGCAGCTGAGGCCGCCGAGCGCAGCGACGCCGGCGCGTTGCGCCGCCGGAGCAGCGCGAGAGACGGCCGAAGCCGGCCGGCGGGTCGCCCGGCGAACCCGACCGACGTCACGGGATTCAGGGTCCGGACTCATTACCGGCAATGGCCAGGATCGCCCGGAGAAGGGCGCCGGCAAGGAGGAGTGCGAAGGGCGGGCTGGTTGCCCGCACAAGCGCTCCGACGCTGTGGGTGTCCTTCTCCGGGCGACCGCAAGCGGCGCGGCGGAGAGGCGGCCCTGCCGTCGTCGCTCGGTCGGTCACGATGCATCAAGCATCGCTCTCTCCTCGCTCCTAACCATGACCGCCTCTCCGCCACGTCATGGCCGTTGCCGGTAGTGAGTCCGGACCCTAGTCCCGTGACGGCCACCGTGCCCGATTCGGGCCTTTCCCGCTTCGTCGAGGCCCAGCGGAGCATCTACCCGGCCGCTCTCGCCGAGCTTCGCGCCGGCCGCAAGACCAGCCACTGGATGTGGTTCGTCTTCCCGCAGATCGCGGGCCTCGGAATGAGCGCGACCGCGATCTTCTACGCCATTGCGTCCGAGGACGAGGCGCGCGCCTATCTGGCCCACCCTGTGCTCGGCCCGCGCCTGCGCGAATGTACGAACGCCGTCCTCGACCACCGGGACAAATCGGCCGAGGCGATCTTCGGCCCGGTCGACGCGATGAAGCTGCGCTCCTCGATGACCCTGTTCGAGCGGGTGGGCGCCGCGCGCGAGCCGTTCGGCGCCTGCCTCGAAGCCTTGTTCGATGGCCGGCGGGACGCGAAGACTCTGGATTTGCTCGGCGCCTGATTTGCGCTCCGGCCCCGGCGCGCTACAATTTGCTCATGCGCACCCTCGTCCCGCTCCTCCTCCTCTCCGCCGCCGCCTGCTCGCAGGCCCCCGATCCGCGCGGCGTCGGGCGCGGCGAGACCCTGCTCCAGGTCAGCGCGACCGGCCGCGCCGAGGCGAGGCCCGACGAGGCCCGGTTCACCGCCGGGGTCTCGACGATCGGCGCCACCGCGGCGGCGGCGAGCAGCGCTAACAACGAGACGATCAACCGGGTCGCGAAGGCGCTCGAATCGCTCGGCGTGAACAAGGACGATCTCCAGACCCGCTCGGTCACGCTCGGCCGGATCGATTACGGCAAGGACCGGGGCCGTTTCCGTGCCGAAAATACGATCGAGGTACGCATGCGCGACGTGAGCAAAGCCGGCCAGGCCATCGCGGCGACCACCGATGCCGGCGCCAACGTCCTCTCCGGCCCCGACCTTCGCGTGACCGACGGCGAGCGGACGAAGAACGCCGCCTTCGCCGCCGCCTATCGCGCCGCCCGCTCGCGCGCCGAGGCCGTCGCCAAAGCGTCGGGAATGAAGATCGCGCGCGTGCTCACGATCCGCGACGACAGCACGGGCGATCCGTCGCCCTATTTCGGCGCAGAGGAGATGGCGGACGCAACGATGGCGCGGAATGTCGCGGCGCCGCCGCCGGTCCATGCCGGGCTCGACACCAGCATGATGCGAATCCGGGTCGATTTCGCCCTCGCCGAGGATTGAGCCCCGCCGGCTCAGGCTGATTCAGCCTGAGCCGATCATGGTCTGAGCATCGGCAGGTCCGCTTCGGTAACTGCCCGGAAGCGATAGTTGCCGCCGCTCACGCCGATTCGGGGCTCACATAGACGAACGCCCTCGCGCCCGATTCCAGCTCGGTCTCGATCCGCACCGGATCGACCTCATAGGCGTCGGTCGCCTCGAGCTCGGCCGCGCTGATTGAGAAGACGACCCCCTCGATCCGGTCCTCCGGATTGCCGGTCCGGCGGGCGACGGTGTGAACCGCGAGGCCGCTCAGCCGCACCACCTCGGGGTCGCTGATCCGCATCGGCGCCAGCGCCCAGCCGACCAGGACATCGGGCTCTCCTTCGAGCAGCCGCCCATATGTCGCCCGCTGGACCTCGGGCAGCCGAAGCGTTCCGTAGGAGAAGAGCGACTCCGTCCTCACCCGCGCCCGTCCTTGTACTGGACCAGGTCCCAGCGATTTCCGTACAGATCCTCCCACACCGCGACCCGGCCGTAGGGCATGTCCTCGGGCTCTCGCACGAACGCGATTCCGCCACGCTTCATCGACTCGTAATCCCGGTCGAAATCGTCGGTGGCGAGGAACAGGAAGACCCGCCCGCCGGTCTGGTTGCCGACCGCCGCCGCCTGTTCCGGGGTCGAGGCCCGGGCCAGGAGCAGCGAGCAGCCGCCTGCGCCGCCCGGCGGAGAGACCGTCACCCACCTCTTGTCCTGCTCGGGCTGGTAGCTGTCCTCGTCGAGCGAGAAGCCCAGCCTGCCGCAGAAGAAGGCGATCGCTTCGTCATAGTCGCTCACCACGAAGGCGACGAGCGCAAGCGATTGTCGCATTTTTAAATCCTCACGATCAGACCCGCTTTGCGGGAACGCGGCCGCCGCGCGCCGGCGAACGATGCAACAGCTTGTCGTTCCAATCGTTTAGGCAGGCAAGGGAAGGGGCGTAGTGGAGTATTGTGACATGAGAATCCTTCTTGCCAGCATGACGGCGGCCTGCGCTCTCGCGGCTGCCGCGCCCGCGGCGTCCCAGACGGTGAACCCCAATGCCGGAGGCACCGCGGCGTTCGAGAACAGGATCGCCCAGATCGAGAGCCGGATCCAGGCCGGCATCAATTCCGGAGCGATCGACCGCACCGAGGCCGTGAATCTCCGCTCGGAGCTTCGCTCGCTTCGCCAGACCTACCGGGTCTATGCCCGCAACGGCCTGACCCAGACCGAGCGCTCGGCCCTCCAGGCCCGGGTCCGCGATCTGCGCCAGGATCTGCGGCTCGCCGACGGAAGCGGCTACGGCCGGGGCAATGTCTATGCCGGTCAGCGCTACGACCGGGACGGAAATCCCGACAATGACGGCAATTACGACCGTTACGGTAACCGCATCGATGCGGGCGTCTATGCCGGAACGCGCTACGACAGCAGAGGCCGGGTCGATCCCAACGGCCTCTACGATCGCGACGGCAAACGCATCGACGCCGGTGTCTATGCCGGAACGCGCTACGACAGCAGAGGCCGGGTCGATCCGAACGGCATGTACGATCGCAACGGCAACCGCATCGACGCCGGAGTCTATGCCGGGACGCGCTACGACAGCAGGGGCCGCGTCGATCCGAACGGCCTCTACGATCGCTACGGCAATCGTATCGACGTCGGAGTCTATGGTCAGGGCGGCCCCTATGAGCCGGTCGACCAATATTGCGAGCAGAACCGCGGCGGACTCGGCGGGATCTTCGACGATATCTTCGGCGGCGGCGACGACAATTGCGTCTCCAACGGACTCACCGTCGGCGCCCGCGCAAGCGCCAATCTCGGCGCCGTGCCGTCGGAATATCGCTACCGCTTTCGTGACGGGAACGGAGTCTATTACCGTTCGGACGGCCGCCAGATCTACCAGATCGACGCCCGCACCAACACGATCCTGCGAATCTACGCGATCGATCGCTGATCCGTCCCCGGAGAGGCTCTTGGGCGCCCCGGCAAATCCGGGGCGCCCATTTGATTCCATCTCTAGCGGCAGAGCCTGCCGTGGATGAGATCGCCGGCGATTATCAGCTTCTGCACGAGGTCCTTCAGCTTCTTGGGAAGGAACGGAAGCAGGAACTCGAGGATTTGCTTCGCGATCAGCCAGTTCTTGCAGAAGAATTCTTTCGCGTCGCCGACGATGGGCGCCGCGGCCACTGGTGATGCGGCGGCCGCGGCCGGGGCGGAACCGCCGCCGGCGAGGGCTTCGTCGATGGCAGCGGAGATGGTCTGCCGGTCGGATTCGCTGAGATCAGCCATTTGAGCCTCCACGATTGCGCTCGGACCGCCGGGCGGCGGTCCAGGCTTCTCGTTTAGGCCCGCCTTTCCGATCCGCGCGTGACGGCGGTCACGTCGTCTCGGCGGGCGACACCGGCGGGATCAGGCGGCTTTGGAATTCTCGCCACGCTCCTCCGCGACAAAGGCCAGCAGGGCCTCCTCAAATTCGTCCAGGGCCCCGTCGGCCTCGACATGGCCGTTCAACCATTTGCGCTCGGCCGGCACCACGGCGTTCGCCGCTTCGACCTCTGAATCATGCTCGGCCGCCGATTGCTCCTTCTCGAAAACCTCGTCGATCGCCTCGCGTACCGGAAGGCCCTCGCCGAGCGATCCGCCCATGCGCCCGATGAATCCGAGCACCGAGCTGCTCCGGTCGTTCACCCAGGCCTCGAGCCGCACCGCCTCGGACCGCTCGAGCGGCCGGTAGGAATTGAAGGCCATCAGATGATTGCTGACCGCCTGGCAGAACAGCGTCTTCCAGCCGGGGCAATTGTCGCCCTTCAGGCAGGCATCCTTGATCCGCCACAGCGCCTCGGCCTCGCCGGCGCTGACGCTGAGGGCGCCGTCGCCTCCGGAGGCGAACAGGATGCGCCGAAGCTGCTTGGCTTCCTCCTCGCCGACCTTGCCGTCGGCTGCGGTCGCCGCCTCGATCCGCCCGAGCGCCCAGGCCTTCAGAGCCGCGGGAGCGTTCAGGGCCTTCTCGAGCAGGCACACGACCAGCTCCAGCTCCGCCGCCTTGGCCGAGTCCGTCCCGCCTCGTCCGATCTGCTCGATCAGCCATTCGGACGCCTCGTCGTCGACATAGCCCTTGGGCGGCCGGGCGTTGACGACATAGTCGCACATCGCCTCGATGAAGAAGGCCTTCCATTCCGGCCCGGGATCGCTCGCCAGCCGGTTCAGCTCGAAGATCACCTCGGCCTCGTCGTCCGACACCGATCCGTCGGGCCAGACGAAGCGCCGGACCGCGAGGACGTCCTCGGCGGAGATTTGCGCGCCGCCCTTCAGCGCCCGCGCGAAATCGGAAAAGGAAAAATTCATGTCCACACCCCCGAAAGATGTGGCCGAAGGCTAGAGCCTAAGGGTTAAGAGGCGGCTAAGCGGATGCGCGCGGCACGCCCGACGCGCGATTGCCCAAGCGCTCCGGGCGGCGGCTAGCGGAACTGACAGGGAAAGCCCGCCCACAGAGTAAGCACCTTCTCGCCCTTCTCGTCGAGGAGCCCGCCCACGCCCTTTTCGTCGAACTCCGGGCCGAGGGTCGATTCCTCGTCTATCTCGAGGCTGCCGAGGGCGCTCCGAGGCGATCCGATCGCCAGCCCGCTCGCCGTTCGAAGCGCCGGCTTCGTCCCGTCGAGCGACCAGCCGGCCAGCTTGCCCTCCTGGAAGCCGAGCTGGAGTCCGCCGAACGAGACGAAGTCCATCGGCCCCTCGCCGCATTCGTCATTATGCTCCGTCTTGCCCGCCGGGCCGAACGCGGCTGCCGCGGCGGCGATGGCGTCCGCCTGCTTCATTCCGAACCGGAGGCCCGGCTCGATGCCGTCGGCGGCGAGGATATGGACCTGCTCCGCGGCCGGAGCCGGCGCGGCTGGCGCGCTTTCCGCCGCCGCCGAACTCGCCTCCACGGCCGATCCATTGTCCGCCGAAGCCGAAGCGTTCGATCCGGCGTCGTCGGCGCCGCCGCAGCCGATCAGGAAGAGCAACGCGAAATATGCCGAAGATCTGGCTGCAGTCATCATCGTCCCGACTCCCCTCCTGAGACCATTCAAAGCGGCTCGGCGCATCCCTTGCGCCGTTCGCCGCCGACCAGAAGCTCGACGGCGAATGGATATCTCTCGTCCGACATTCCGTCCGAGCAGCCGGGCGCGGACCGCGTCCTCAGCTCGAACTTCTTGCCGCCCAGCGCTCCCGACCAGGTGCCGCCGTCAGGCCCCGGCGTATAGCGGGTCCAGATTCGCGTGCCTTTCTGGTCTTCGGGATGATTGTAGGTGACGCAGCGGCCCACGATCCGAGCGCCCCAGAAAGGCTCGGTGCCCACCGCCCGCAACGGGCTCAGCCTCAGCCTTTCCTCGCCCTGGGTCATGCAGGCCTGCGGTGCATTGGCGCCGCCGGCGGGCGCGGGCGGCTGCTGCTTCGCCTTAGGCCCCGCCTTCCCGGCGCAGGCCGCGATGAAGGCGCGGGCGAGCTCGGGCGGCGGTGCCGGATGAGGCCCGCTCTTTTGCGCGCCGTAGCTTGCCGACACCGGGCCCGCGATCAGGCCGGCAAGATTCTCCGGCATCGCGCCGGCGGCGCTGACTCCGCTTTGCTTGCGCTCCTTGATCGCCGCAACCAGCGCGACCACCTCGCCGCCGCTTCCGAACGAAAGCCGGTCCTCGCTCCCGATCGTCCGGAACGAAGGCACTTCGACCATGAGGGTCGAGGCGGTGCAGCGAAGTCCGATCGCGGGGTCGCCGGCCCCGGACGCGAGGCGGAGCGAGCCTCCGCCCGCGACGGCTTCGAAGCTCCATTTCATCGCCTGTTGCGCCGCCTCCGCCGGAGCGGCCGGGTCGGCGGAATGAGTCTCGACGGCGGCGTTCGCGGGGCCGCCCTCGTTCACGGGAGCGGCCAGCTCGTCCGCGCCGCAGCCGGCGAGCAGCAGCGCCGTCGCGGCGATCCATCGAGTGCGCATGTCCGTCTTCCTCCGCCGCCGTGACCGGTCGAGTCCGGCCTTATGCCGGAGTTCCAGGGGCGAGGGAATGAGACGGCGCCGCGGGCCTCAGACCCGGTCGGTGCTGAACGGCGTCATCAGCCGGATCGGGGTCCGGTTGATGTCCGTTCGCCGGCCGCTCCACACCTCCTCGTACAGAATCCTCAGATCTGCTTTGTCGGCGGCGGTCAGATAGCTGTCGTCGCCATAGTTCATGATCGAGAATCGGCTGTCCGTCCCGAACAGCTGCGAAGGCGCGTCGCTCTCGCTGACATTGGCGAAGAAATGGCGGAGTCCGAAGATATGGCCGATCTCATGGGCCATGGTCTCGATCTGCTCATTCTCGTCCTGCCTGAACATTTCGGGATAGAGGATGAATTTGTGCGCTCCGTGATCGGGGAAGAAGGCGCTCGCCAGCACGCAGCCGGTCGAATCGCAATCGTCGGCGTTGCGGACCGCGAACTCGAAATCGGGCGCGTCGGAACGCTCGCTGAAGCGGATCGGCGCGGAATCGCCCCAAAGATCGACGGCGGCGGCGAACAATTCGCGGACCCGCGCCATCACCCGTTCGGGATTTCGAAGCCGAAGCATCGACTGGCCGTCGAATCGGTAGCGCAGGATCATGTTCCGTTGCCACAGAGGGATGATTCCGGTGTTGACAATATCGCCCTGGACGCCGCCCACCCTGATGCTTGCGAATGCCCCGCGGCGCGGCGCCGGGTGGCCGCGCGTGTCGGTCTTGCAGCGATGTCCCCTGAACCGGTGGATCTCCTTGTCCACGATCCGGGCGTATTCCTTGTCGTCGCGAGGCTGCAGCAGGTCGTCGTCGGTCACGTTCATTCTCCTCGTCCGGCGGATCTTCCCCCGTGCATAGGCCGGGCCGATCGCCCGCCGATGTGACGAAGATCACGCCGAGCCACTTGCCTCGCCGGCCGGCCCGGCGGAAACCCGGTCGATGAGCGAAGCCCAGGACCTGATCCGCGCCCTCGGCCTCAGGCCCCACCCGGAGGGCGGCTGGTACCGCGAGACCTGGCGGGCGGAAGCGCCCGAGGGCGGGCGCGCCGCGGCCACCGCGATCCTGTTCCTCCTCGAGGAGGGCCAAAGCTCGCACTGGCACAGGGTCGACGCCACCGAGCTCTGGCTGTTCCACGCCGGCGGGCCGCTCGCCTTGCGCACCGCGGCCGGCGATTCCGGCGCGGTCACCGAGACCCGCCTCGGTGCCGACATCCTCGCCGGCGATCGCCCGCAATGGCGAGTCGAGCCCGGCGAATGGCAGTCGGCCGAAGCGGACCGCGGCTGGACCCTGGTCTCCTGCATCGTCTCGCCCGCCTTCGAGTTCGCCGGCTTCACCCTCGCGCCGCCGGGCTGGTCGCCGGGCAAGCCTCTTTGACGTCAAATGCTGGCGCTTCCTATAACGAATCGTTATAGGAGGGTCCGTGGCCAGGCGAATCGAGTATAGCCGCGATGCCGCCGCGACTCTCGCCCGGATCGATCGGGCGACCTCGAAACGCATCCGGCGCAAGGTCGCCCAGCTGGCGATCGAGCCCGGAGCCCTGGCCAACAATGTGAAGGCCCTGAAGGGCGGCGGCGGCCTGATGCGCCTTCGGGTCGGCGATTGGCGCGTGATCTATACGGAAGACCTGGTCGTGCTGCTCGTCGTCAGGGTCGCGCCGCGGGGATCGGCCTATGAGTGAGGACAAGAGGATGAGCCGTGAACCGCAGACCTTCTCCGCACCGGACGGGACCGAGATGGTGATCCTCCCGGCGGCCGAATATGCGCGCCTCAAGCTGCTCGCCGAGGAGGGGCAGGACGTGTCGGACTCGCACCTTATTCTCGCCCGGATCGAAAGGGGCGAGGGGACGATGCCGGGCGAGGTGCTCGGCATGATTCTCGACGAGGGCATGGCTCCGCTAGCAGCATGGCGGAGGCATCGCGGGCTCAGCCAGGCCGCGCTGGCGCGCAAATCGGGGCTGAGCCAGGTCTGGATTAGCCGGATCGAATCGGCCGGCGGCTACGGCTCGCGCGAGACCCGGCGCAAGCTGGCGCTGGCGCTGGATGCGCCGGTCTGGGCGCTGGAGGACGAAGGCAAGAATGAGGCCGCGGCGCCCGCGAGGCCGCACGGCGGACGAGGTCCGGGTGCGGCGAGGAAGGTCACGGCGGAGGAGATCGCGAAGCGCTACGGCTTGAACCCGAAAAGCTATCGCGCCGCGCTTCGCGAGGAGCAGCTCCCGTGGCACCACAAGCACGAACGCTGGACCGTCGAACCGGACAGCCCGGAGGAAGCCCGGATGCTGTCCATTGCCAGGAAGCTGAGCCGGCGCGGCTAGGCTCTTTCCGTTTTGTATTGAACTACCGTTCGCCCTGAGCCTGTCGAAGGGCTTCCCTTACTTGCGGCGCAGAAAGAAGGAGAGGGCTTCGACAGCCCCGAATCAGGTCCGGGGCCGAACGGATTCTGAGATTCCGCCCAATTCGGAAAGAGTCTAGGGCGTTCAATCTCGGATCGCGGGGCCGCTACTCCTCCTTCCCATGGTCGGCGATCGCCTGGTTCTCGGCCTCGGTCTCGGCCCGCGCCTGCTCGGCGAGCGCCGAGAATGCCGGCCAGGCGGAGTCCAGGCTCCGTCGAAGCTCAGCCTCGCGAGCGCGCGCGAGCGGGCATTCCCTCAGATATTCGCCGATCCTGAAGTCGAGCGTCGTCCGCGCCATCGCGTCCTCGGTCGGCCGGATCGCGCTGGCGTCGCCGCTCCGGCACTTGCCCCGCCGGAACGTCGCTCCGACCACCACCCCGCCATTCCCGCGCCAATATTCGAGATAATATTCGAACGCGTATCCGGCGCCCTTCCTCCGGAGGCGCACCAGCCGCCCGCCGTCGCTCTCGGCGATCACCTCGACATGGGTGGAAGCGATGGTGCGATGGCTGAGGACCCTGGAATCCGGGTGGCGCGCACTGACGTCGGTGGCCGCGAAGATCAGGGTCGCGGCCCCTATCATGGCGAAACGTGCCGTCACCTTGGAGCCCTCTCGCTCATTATCGGTCCTTTGGATCGCCCGCGCATGCTTCTTGCCTCGCCGCCGGAGCGGCGCGCGGCGGTGCGTCCGCCGCGGCCAGTCGTTCCGGGCGTTGAGGAATGGGCTTGCCGGGATCGTGCTGGATCAGATCTGCGCCGCTAGGGGCCAGAGCTGCAGCGATACGCTCAAAATGCTCATTGTCGACCGCGAGGAATATCTGAACCCCCGACAGGTCACCTGTCTTCAGCGTCTTGGCCGCGTCGGCCATGACCTTCGCGAGATTGTCTTGCGAGGGAGACGCGAACGATCTGGTTTTGCTGAAATATTCTTTTGTGAGCTTTTCCCTGACCCATTTCTCCGAAGCCGCATAGTCGCTTGCATCCGGAAGCCTGAGAACCGTGGTCGAGGTGCTTCCGCGTCCGTCGTGAGCGGTCCGATAAAAGGCCTCGCGGAGATATTCATGCCATTCGCGCTCGCCAGTCGAATTCGGACCGAGCAGTGGCGCGCGGAATCGGGCATTTCGCTCCTCGTTCTCTCGGCGCCGGGCGTCGACCGTCGCGGAAGCAGCTTTCAGTGCGGCATTCCATCTTGGCCCGCTCGGTGGAAGCGGCCGGCCCGTCGCCAGGTCGACGGTCAGGTCGATTGTCTCCTTGCCGTCGTTATTGGGTGACGGAACGACGACTTTGAGGACGAGCAGGTCTCCGTCACCGGACAGCGCGTGCTTGCCGCTCCATTGAATTGAGCTGACGCTGCGGGGCAGCGCTCTCACGTAAGCTTCCGGGACGAGATCGGTCAGCTTCAGCGATTGGATCAACCGACCGCGCGCGCCGTAAATTACCACGACATTCTCGCCTTGGCCCATTGAATGCCAATTGTCGAAAGTCACGACATGGCGGCCGTCATCGGCAACCAGAGCAGAGACCGGGGAGAGTTCGTTGGCCAGCGGGCCGGACCAGACCTTCTTCCAGCCGCCGGCGGTCGAACGCTCCATAACGGCGCGCGCGGACCGCTGCCTGTTCCCCGCCGGCGTTCCGGCCTGTTCTCGCCCGCATAGCTTGTCGGTGAAATAGTCCAGCCAATCGCTGAAGGGGCGCGGATGCACAGTCAGGCGGAACTGATGATTTGCACTTTCGAAGTTCTGCACCCGTGGCGGCGCCCAACTGTCGGCCAGCGCGCCCGTTGCGAGCCAGAGCGCCGCAGTCGCGGCTATGCATTTTGCCCAGATGGTCAATTCAGCCTCCGCCTTCTCACTACCCGATCGCCTGGACGATCTGGGCGATCGAGAGCACAAGCCCGATCGCCGCGCCGATCAGAAGCGCCGCCTTGATCAGCCAGTTCTGCTCGGTCGACCTGATCCGATGGTCGATCCGCTCCCAGAAGGTGCGCGTTCCGGGCAGATGGCCGCGCGGCGGCGGGTCGCCGAGGAATTCGTAGACGGCGTGGATGAAGTCGCGATGCGCCGGGGAATCGGGCAGGAACAGATGGTTCTCGCCCTCGAGCGGAACCAGCTTCGCGCCTGGGATCGACGCCGCGAGCTCCTCGCCGACCGCGAACGGGGCGACTTCGTCGTCGCGGCAGTGGAGCACCAGGGTCGGCGCCTTCACCTTCGGCAGGAGCGCCGACACGTCGATCCCGGCGACCGTCTCGACGCGGCGCGCCGCGACTTCGGGCGAGGCGCTGATCTTCTGGAGCCGGTTGAACCAGCGATACTGGTCGGCCGAGCCCTCGGGCAGGAAGGCCGAGGTGAACCATTGGCGGTGGGCTGCGTGCTTCCTGCCCCAGCCCTGAAGGATCAGCTCCTTGGCGAGGTCGAGTCCCTTGCGGATCGCCGCCTGGTCGCCGCCGCGTTTCAGATGTCCGCGCGCGAAGCCGCCATACAATATGAGGTGGCTGACCCGCTCAGGATGCCTGACCGCATAGGCGATCGCCGTCGCGACGCCCTGCGAGCAGCCGAAAAGCGCGAAGCGCTGCAGTCCGAGCGCGTCGACGACGGCCTCGAGGTCCCTCATCCAGCCCTCGAAGCTGATCTCGGCCACCTCGCGCTGCGACATGCCCTCGCCGCGCGGATCGTAGCGGACGAACCGGTGGTTGCGCGCAAGCCCCAGCATGACGTGCCTCCACACCGGCTCGGTGAAATCGTGCTGCAGATGGGTGAGCCACAGCGAGGTGCGGACGATCGGACTCCCCTCGCCCGTCGCCGCATAGGCGATCCGCACGCCGTCCGAGGTCGTGCAATATTGGATCTGCTGCTTCATCCGCTCGCCCCGGTGCGTCTCCCGCGCGAACCATCATCGCGATTTCGGCCGGCGCGATCAATCGCTTCGGGGTACGGGCATTGCGGAAACGCGGGGGCACTATCGTCCCGGCGATTACGAACCAGGAGAACGGGCTTTTGCGGCCGGGCACCCGCCCTCAGGCGCAGCCTTCGACATAGCCGAGCACCGGCATGGTTCCGATATGGATCAGGCTGACCCTGCCGTCGGCGCCGATCTCGAAGCGAAGCGCCGGATCGCCGCTCGGTGCATTGGGCGCGGTCAGATATTTGGCGGGCGGCTCCGAATATTCGTGGGGCTCCTCTCGGAAACCCGGAAAGGCGGCGCGAACCTCGGTCTCCGTGGCGCCGACTCCGATGCCCTCGATCAGCTTCACGTCGGAGCCCTGGCCGACGCTGATACGGCGTACCTTGCCGTCCTCGACGATTGCGTAGACGCCGGGCAGATCGGGCGAGCTGATCGTTCGGCATGTCTCGGAAATCTGCGCGCCGCGCTCCGCCCAGCGGCTTCCGGCGGGGACCTTTTGCCCGATCCTGAGGGCGCCGAGCCCTTCGAGCGTCAGCACGTTTGCGGCCGGGGCGTCTGCGCGAACGGGCGGAGGCGTGGCGGGGGCTGGAGCCGTCGCGGCCGGCGGGGCGCTGTCGTTGGCGGCGCCGGGCGCCGCGTCGGGCCCGGCCGCCGGCTCCGACGAGCAGGCGGCAAGGCACAGGAGGATCGCTGTCGCGGCGATGATCTGCGTCATGCCAGGCCCAACGGCGGCGGCGGCAGGATGGTTGCGCCCGCCCGCCCACCGGGGGAGACTTACGCTAGTCGATCGCCTCGATGCCCTGCGCCTTCAGCCGCTCGAGATGAACCTTCATCGCCTTCAGCTGATCGGGCGAATGTCCCTGGCACTTCGTCACCTCGCCGGTGACCCGCAGCGGCTCACGCGATCGGTACGACTTCGTCGGATTGCCGGGAAATTTCTTGTCGGTGAGGTTGGGATCGTCCTCGATCGGTCCGGTCGGCTCGACGATGTAGATCCTGCCTGGGCCGTCGCCGGCGGCCAGCTCGGCGCCCCAGATCGCGGCATCGAGGGTGCCGGTCAGATAGACCCAGGACCCCTTCCTTCGCGCGCCGTAATTGGAGCTGTAGCCGCTCTCAATCAGGTCGCCCGGCGTCAGGTCGGCGCGCGTACCGTGATAGAAGGTCTGCGGGATCGTGCCGTGGTTGGCGGTCATCGCTCGCTCCACATATTCGTGGCGAGGGTGGGTCGGCCTAGAGCATCGTGCGGAAAAGTGGGAACCGGTTTTCCGCTTAAACGATGCGGCAACAAGGGTTTAGAGCAGCAGCGCGATTCAGAAATCGCGTCCGATGCTCTAGATGCTGATCTTCACCGACGGCGCGCTTCGCGTCGCTTCGCCGTGGAACACGGCCTCGATATTGTTGCCGTCCGGATCGAGCAGGAAGGCGGCGTAATATCCGGGATGATAGGCCCGCTCGCCCGGCGCGCCATTGTCCCTGCCGCCGGCCGCCAGCCCCGCCTTGTGGAAGGCGTCGACCGTGGCGCGGTCCGCCGCCTGGAAGGCGAGGTGGTGGCGGCCGGTGAGATCTCCCGCGGCCGCGGGGCTGTCGGCCGAGGATATGAACAGCTCGTCAATCCAGAAATGCTGGTCCGCGCTTCCGCCGATCGGGATTTCGAGCACCTCGAACAAGGCTTCGTAGAAGCGCCGGCTCGCGGCCAGATCGGCGACGACCAGCTGGATATGATCGATCAGCCGCCCGCGATGCAGTTCCATGCCTCTCTCCCTTCGGTCGACTTGGCGATGAACGTCCCTGGAGGCGATGGGTTCATGGGCCCGACCGATCTTGTTTTGGGCATGATCGTTCGCTTCGTCCGCCTTCGCCGCTTATCAATCTCGGATATCGGGGGACGCTATACTTATTTCGTCCCCGGGCCGGAGCGCCGGGATGCCGGCCAATTCCCTGTCTCCTCGACAGCCTTTCCTCGGAGGTCAATCTCTCCGCCGGCCTGGTCCCTGCCCTGCACGGGGTCCTGGGCCGCGGCGCCGCCCGAGAAAGCGAGCGCGCGAAGGCGAGGCAGAAGCGAACGAAGCCGGGCATTGGACCCTCCAACAATCGTGGCCACCTCATCCTGCGGCGCTAGGCCGATGCGAACACGCGCGAATGCGGCGTCTCGCCGCGCGCGACTTCAGGCCGCGAGCTGCGTGATGAGTCTCGACGCATAGGCCGCGGCGACGACGGCGGCGGCGGCCCAATCCCATCGGCGGGATCGCGCGACGAGCGCGATGATCAGCGCCGCGCAGATCGCGCCGCGATGGATCGCGACAATCATCGGGAGCGGCCCGGCGAGGCCGGCAATGTCGATGATCCAGTTTCCGCCCTGATAGGCGAGGAAGAATAGAAAGAAGGCGGTGCGCTCGTCGGCATAGGCCGCCTTCATGTCGACCGGTGCTCCCGGCTCGACCCGGGGCAAAGCGGCGGCGCAGGCCAGGAAGATGAAGACCGGCGAGATCATGGTCAGCATGAAGGTGCCGGTCGTCCACCCGCTCGCCTGCGCCATGATGGCGCGGATGCCCCACCAGTAATTGACCACCCCGATCAGGATGAGCAGCGCCCAGACCAGCGGAAGCGCGTCCCATTTCACGCGGCGCCGCGCCCGAACGATCTGGTAGAAGGTCAGCAGAAGCTCGGTCAGGCCGAGCCCGACCACGATCGAGATGAGAGTCAGGTCCATCGGCAGTGCCCCCCGGCAGCCCCGACTTAGTCGGTCGGGGCCTGGAGGTCATCACCCTATGGTGACGTCAGCCCGGCCGCTCGAGCGACCACTAATTGGGGAACGCTATACCGATTTCCGGCAAAGGTCCGAGCCCTGCGGCGGCGAAGTGAAGCGCCAAGGCTGGTCTGGTCCGCACTCTCCCGGTGCCCGTCGGCGGCGACCCGCCACTTCCTCTCAACAAAGGCCTATGGCGGCCACGAAAACCGGAAAATCGGAGAATAACTGGTGTCTCCGAAATTCCCGGAATTCTCGGCGATGAGTCACTCGATGATCGTAAGCCAGCAGTCGGCGTTATACTCAAACCACGACAGAAGCCCAAAGCCCTGCTGCACGTCAGTGGCGCCCGCGGCAGTGTACTCCCCATCGGTCACATAACAGGCCCAGGCGTTTTGGACGTGCTCAACGGCGGTGTTGACATCGAATCCCTGCGGATCACCCAAAGAAGCACGCCACCCCCTCGTGGACGGATTATAAAAGAACAGGAACTCGCGTGAAGCCGCGCGACCTGTGCCGTCCCAATTGAACATCGCCAGCCGCATATTGCAGCCGTCGCGGTCTGCGCAAAGTCGTACGATATCGGCCATCGCAATTGGGACCGTGATCCCACGCTGGGCGAGGGTGGCGGTATATGTCACGCGATCGGCGCTCCGCGATGCCGGGACATCTGCGGATCGATCGGCCTGGATCGGCACGGTAATGGCCGGCGGCATGGTCGATTGGTGGGCCGGTCCAAGGTCCTGAGCAGATGCAATAGCAGGAATGCTCGCGGCCATGGCTATCGCGAGCTTGAACTGAGTGTATTTCATCGTGAAGCTCCCCGGTAATACAGGAGCAATACGTGAGGGCACACCTGTGCCCCCTTCTGCCCGAGTTAAGCTTAGACGCACTTGGCTTTCGCCACACGTAGAAGCTAATCCAAAATGGAGCGACCGATAGAAAATTATATTATTTCGTCTCTTTCAGAATAGAATTCTAACGTATTCGAGAGGCTCGGCCGAAGCCCGGCAGAAATATTTCGTCTCCTTTATCCTTGGAAGGATCGGCAACTTCGACTCCTCTTTTGGCCACAAGATCGCGCACATCCTGCGTATCTTCATCGACGGAAAAATTCCCGCCCGCATGCGCTGCGAAATGCGCCCTCTGAGCGCTCCCGCCAGAAGCGTTCGGTCGTAATATTACTCCGCGGTTTCCGCGCCCTTGCGTCAGCCCGGCCGCGCGAGCGAAGTCACTTCTCCGGTTTGCCCTCGCCCGCCAGATCCTCCTCGATCTGCCGGCGTATCTCCGAACGCTGCGAGGCCGCGTAGAGATTGTCGGTGGCGGCATAGAGGCCCTTGAGGAAGCTCAGGTCCCAGGCGGTCAGGGTCAGCGGCACCTCGCTTCCCATCGGCGCCTCGAGCACCTTGAGGATCGTCGGAGGGCTCGTCTCCGGCAGCCGCGCCGGGTCGGTCCGGGCGAAGGCCCGCATCGCCGCATAGTCGGCCAGCTGGATGGTGGTCAGCCCTTCGAGCGCCTTCTGCTCCACCACCACGGCCGCCGCCTGGAATTGCGGCCGCGCGGAGGCGGTGATCAGCGACCCCTTTCGAGTCGTCCGATTGACGTAGAATTCGGCGCCCGGGCCGCCGCCGGTCGCCATGGCAGTGCCGTCGGCGCTGAGCGGCGGACCGTCGATCTGCCACGCCGCGGCCGGACCGGGCTCGCTCACGAGCCTTCGCAGTTCGTCGGACGGCATGGAGTCGAAAAAATAGGGATGCTTGCGCTTCAGCGCCTCGATGAAGGCCCTTTTGTCGCTGGCCACCATCAGCATCACGTTGGGGATGCAGCCGGGCTTTCCCACCCGCAGGCCCGCCGCTTCGCCGACACGCCGCATCCGGGCGATCACCGACTCCTTCTGGCCGGGAGGCAGGCCCGCGACTCCGGGGCAGATCGACGATTCGAAGCGGGAGAGCTGGCTTCGCGGCGGGGCCTGGGTGAGCGCCCCCACGAAATCCTTGATCTGCCGCTCGACCTCCTCGGCGTTGCCGGTGACGACGATCTCGGCCCCGTCTGCGTCCTGCGCGGGTTGCTGCGCAGAGGCGCCGCCGGAGAAAGCGAGCGCGGCGGCGGCGAGGCAGGAGCGAATGAAGCCGGGCATTGGAACCTCCAACGATATGGCCGCCTATCGTGCTCCGCCCGGGCGATGCGAACAAGCGCGAATGCGGCGATTGCAGGGGGTTAGTCGCAGACGCAGCGCTGGCGTCAATTCGGGAACATACTGATTTCGGATTCGGCGACGGTGCATTCAACACGCGCCCCGCTCCACGGCGGGCTGAACTGGGGTGGGTTCCCATCGGCAAATTAGTGCACCGTCACCGTAATCCCACCGTAATCCCTGTCACCGTAATCCCATTGGATCCTCCAACGGTCGTGGCCGGCTCATCTTGCGCCGCTAAGGCGATGGGAACAAGTGTGAGTCATGCTGTCCAAGAGGTCGCGGGCGCCGCGGCATTCCGACGCCACCTATTGAGTGGTCAGCGCGAAGCCTTAACAGCCATCATACTTCGGGTTCGGTGTCGGGTTGCTCGCTTAGCGCCTTGTCCGCCTCGTGATCCGCTACAGCCTTATCGGTCATTTGCTTCATGCTAAAAGGGTACGAGAGGTAGCTAAGAAAATCTATGGGGAGCGTCGCCATGCGCCTGTCTTCGCAGTGTTGGACCATAGACAAAATCGCCCAAAGTAAAGAGTGAGCAATCTGGTCATCCTCTTGTACATTCAAGGTTCTAAACGACTTATATCGTGTTCGCTTATCTTGCTTGGAGCGCAGTTGAAGAAATCTGCTCTCGTCCCCCTTAAGAACCAGTCCTTTCCCCAAGATCCAGATGCTATCAGGCAATAAGTGAAAGAGATTTGAAATCGAGATCTTGTTGGCCATTGCAACGATATCTTCAAGCGAATATGCAGAATCTAGCGCTAACACGCAGTAGTTGATAGCATCAGCCTCTTTGATAGCTTCATCGCCCTCCTTGAAGAACGTAGACAGCTTTTTAAGGCTGGCACAATTGATGAAAGAGCTTCTCAAATCTCGTGAAGTCAACGAGGCTTTTATCTCAAAAGAACCAAAGACAGACTCTAGCGGAAAATATGGCTCCGACTTAGAGTTAACAATAGAGATGGCGCGATGGCTATCGAGTACCAATACGTCTTGTTCACGGCTAGGGGTGCTGAGACGGGAAACTGCGAAGCCTCTCCTCAAGAGGATCCCTGGCGGAAATATCGACGAAAGCAACGCCAAGACTTCCTGCTCGATAGCATCTCCATGCGATCGAGGGTGTTTGATTGTGCGACACCTTTGCCTCGCGGACCTGAGCCCTTTGATGAGCTCTGCGTACCACCTTTCGAGTAATGTAGGGTCGAACGGCCAAAAACCACACTCGTTTCGAAGCTTGGTGGCAAAATCGGTCCGCTTGCGAGGCTGCTTCGCCGACTTGCCCCCAGCTGATTTGCGCGGAGTCATCTGCAAATGTCGTCCGCCGATAAACAGGCCCCTTTATGCATTTTACTTAACCTTTCGCCTATCTTATCCACGCTGGCCTCGGAGTCGCTCGAGAGGAACGACTCCGACGACAAAGTCGACCCGCGTCGTCATTCAGTTCGCTCCGCCAGTGCAGCGTCAACCGCCCGGACTATGGTGGACTTTGCATCATCGGCAGAAGACTGCCAAATGGGCCACGGCACAGAATAGCCCGAGTTCTCTTCCACCGCTGAGCTTGCCCAACGACCTTTGCTTGTTGGCCTGATGCTCAGCACAAATCCCTTATATTGAGCGCTTTGTCCTCCCCCTTCCTCCTCTTTCCATTCAAGGCTTTGAGAGGCCTGATCAGCCCGCCACAGCCGTTGCAATTCTAGCGTGTTCTTTGTTGCCAAATCGCCTTGACCCATGATCGCTGGAGCAGTGCGCTTTCCAATGCTTGCCTCCAACGCCTGCACTCGTGCTATCAGTTGATTGACTATCTCGGCCTGCGGGTCCGCTTCAGCAGCATTTGCAAAAATTCCGAGCGCCGCTGTTAACGGATTCGACAGTCGCTCGGGGTGAGCGTCAATCCACTTTGCCTGATCGAGAACATCTTGGCCTAATTTTTGAAGCGAGTGCACGTCTCCTAAGTCAAAAAACAGGGTCCTCTGATTCGCTGTATCAAAAGGGAGTCGCGTGTTTTTCTCTGCTATTTGAATCACGGGCTTTTGCAGGGCGTGCCGCACGCCGAGCTCATAAAGAACGTTTGGGTTCAAGAAGGTTAGGTCGGCAATACATAGATCTGCTTCGTTGAGTGCTGAGAAGATCGCCGGGGTGATCTGCCCGGGCTCCGTGCTTAGGTCAGCACGCTGCAAGGCGAAAACTCCTTGCAGAACTGGATAAAGAGCGACCTCAAAAACCATATTCGCATGACGGCGCTCGTCGCTCTGATCTCCACCTATGGGTGTGATGACAAAACAGCGTTTCGTAGCGATTGTGTCGTCTCGATCAGTCATTTTTGTCTCGTTTCCCAACGGTACGTCTACCGGTTAAGCGTGACGCCAGTTCCACGCGCGCATAGCTCCTTTCCCATGGGCGCTCGACCTACTAATCGGTGAGCTGACGGACCAGTGGTACTCTTCAAGACTTCCAAAGCTAGTCGAGCGCTCTCCTCGAAGCGAGAGGTCTCTTGCCGAGTAGAATGCCGTGAGCATTCTGTGTCCACCCTGCCCATGAATGCCAGATGGCACTCTCGCCCATTGCGATGCTTATCCCGGCGTACTTGGGGACTTCGACCAATACGCCAACTCGGAAATGTGAAGCCAAAAGCCGCATACCGCTAGCTTCCAGGTCATACAGGAGCGTGCCATCGTCATGGAGGCCGTCCCAACTGGGAAAGACGATACATGCGTCCGGGCGCCTGCGCATCTCGCTGGGAAAGCGCGGATCTTGAATGGTTGCCATGCGGTAGTAAATCGCTTGGCGCAGCACGTTCGCGAATTCACTTTTGAATAGGTGTGAGCGCTTGAACTCCCAAGCGAGTATGTACCCTGAAAAGGGGCAGATCGTGACAGCATCAAATACGTAGTTGGAGACGTCGGGCGGTCCGGAGGCGCGAACCTCCTCAGTGAGATCGAAATGCTCGGTCAACAATGCGATTGCATGCGCTCGCGCGGCGCCCTCGTTTTGGAATCTACGAAGCGTATCGTCCTTGGATTTCGGCATGTATGTTCCTATTCTGTCGCCGGCAGATAAATCTCGCCGCCTTTCTCCCTGAATTTCTCGCTCATCTCCGCCATGCCCGCCTCCGCCAAGGCTTTGGCGGACAAGTCCGCATCCGCCTCGGCGATCGGCTCCGCCGCCAGGAAGCTCTCCCCCCCCTCATTCTGGCGCGCGGCAAATTCCCGCACTTCCTGCGTGATCTTCATCGAGCAGAACTTCGGCCCGCACATCGAGCAGAAATGCGCCGTCTTCGCGCCTTCGGCCGGCAGGGTCTGGTCGTGATATTGCTCGGCCGTGTCGGGATCGAGGCTGAGGTTGAACTGGTCCCGCCACCTGAACTCGAACCGCGCCCGGCTCAGGGCGTCGTCGCGCATCCGCGCCGCCGGGTGGCCCTTGGCCAGATCGGCGGCGTGGGCGGCGAGCTTGTAGGTGACGACCCCCACCTTCACGTCGTCGCGGTCGGGCAGGCCGAGATGCTCCTTGGGCGTGACGTAGCAGAGCATCGCCGTCCCGAACCAACCGATCATCGCCGCTCCGATCGCGCTGGTGATATGGTCGTAGCCCGGCGCGATGTCGGTGGTCAGCGGCCCAAGCGTGTAGAAGGGCGCCTCGCCGCACGCCTCCAATTGCTTGTCCATGTTCGCCTTGATCTTGTGCATCGGCACGTGGCCGGGGCCCTCGATCATCACCTGCACGTCATGCTTCCAGGCGATCTGGGTCAGCTCGCCCAGAGTGGCGAGCTCGGCGAACTGGGCTTCGTCGTTTGCGTCGGCGATGCTTCCGGGGCGAAGCCCGTCGCCCAGGCTGAAGGCGATGTCATAGGCCTTCATGATCTCGCAAATCTCGTCGAAGCGGTCGTAGAGGAAGCTCTCCTTGTGGTGGGAGAGGCACCATTTCGCCATGATCGAGCCGCCGCGGCTGACGATTCCGGTCACCCTCGTCGCGGTCAGAGGGATGTAGGGCAGCCGCACCCCGGCATGAATGGTGAAATAATCGACGCCCTGCTCGGCCTGCTCGATCAGAGTGTCGCGATAGATCTCCCAGGTCAGGTCCTCGGCGACTCCGCCCACCTTTTCGAGCGCCTGGTAGATCGGCACCGTTCCGATCGGCACCGGGCTGTTGCGGATGATCCATTCGCGCGTGTCGTGGATGTTCCGGCCGGTCGAGAGGTCCATCACCGTGTCCGCGCCCCACCTTATCGACCAGACCATCTTGTCGACCTCCTGGGCGACGTCCGAGGCGACCGCGCTGTTGCCTATGTTCGCGTTGATCTTGACCAGGAAGTTGCGCCCGATCGCCATCGGCTCGCTCTCGGGATGGTTGATGTTCGAAGGGATGATCGCCCGCCCGCGCGCCACCTCGTCGCGGACGAATTCGGGGGTGACGTAATCGGGGATCGCCGCCCCGAAATCCTGACCGTCCCGAGCCGCCGCTTCGGCCAGCTTTTCGCGGCCGAGATTCTCCCGGATCGCGACATATTCCATCTCGGGGGTGATCAGGCCGCGCCGGGCATAATGCATCTGCGACACGTTCATGCCGGGCCTGGCGCGAAGCACCCTGCGCCGCACGTTCGGAAAGGGCCGGACTCCACCCGAGCGGTCCGGACCGAGCTGGCCGTTATCCTCGGGCCGAACCTCGCGCTGGTCGACCTCCTCGACGTCGCCCCGCCCCCTGATCCAGTCGCGGCGAAGCTCGGGAAGGCCGGCGAGGATGTCGATCGTCGCGGCGGGATCGGTGTAAGGCCCCGAGCAGTCGTAGACCCGAAGCGTTGGCTCGCCCGAGCTCGGCTCGAGGTCGATCTCGCGCATCGCCACCTTCAGCGGCCCGACATGCACCTTGCGCGATCCGCGGATCGGGCCGGTCGTCACTCCGGGGGACATTTCGCTGCGTGCGGGTGCGTCGGCCATCTTGCTCTCCTCAAATGGAAGGAAGAGCGGTGCCTGGCGCCGTCTCCCTCCCTACGCCGGTGTCAGCCGGATCAGGTTCGGCGGGTCATGGCTTCAGCCAAGTCTCAACCGCTCACGCGCGGTCCCCCGGGGATGGGTTCATCTCTAGGCCCGTCGGTCGGTCGGCGGAAGCATTAATCTCGGCAACTGGAGATGGTTCGCGCGGAGCCGCGGAGACGCGGAGAAAAGAAGGGGAGGTTCACGCAGAGGCGCGGAGAAACGCAGAGACGCAGAGAGGCCGCGCCCTTCGCCGCCGGCCCGGCGAGCGCGGGAAGCCAGTTTGCTCTTTTGCCGGCGAAGTCGGCATTGAAGCTGGGCCAAGTCCCGCGACGATCCGGAGGATTAACGCCACCAAGCGCACCATCCTCGGACCCTCCGCGCCTCCGCGTCTCCGCGCGAACCAATCTGCTTCATTCTCATTCTTGCTTTGGGCGTCTTCGCGAGGGCGGCGGGACGTCCTTGTCGATCACCGACATTCCTCCGTCGGACATGATCGTGAAGCTGGTTCCGGTGTCGACGACGCTTCCGCCGCACAGGAGACGCGCCGTGGAGCCGGAAGCGGGCGCCGCGGTCGCATACCAGTCGCGCCCCTTCCTGGTCAGCGCGATGCTTCTGCCGGCGGGCGAGGTCCAGTTTCCCTCGCGCAACGGAATCGTGACCGTCTCGGGCTCGCTCGCCCCGCGGAAGGTTTCGCCGGATCGGCCGGGCAAGATTGCGACGTAGGAGATGAAGCGCAGGGTGACCTCGTCCGCTGTGACCTTGCCCACCCTTATCTCCGATACGATCCGGGGCGCGAAGGCGGCGTTGGGATCGCGGACGGAGTCGCTCTCGATCAGCGCGACGGCCTTGGGCAGATCATGCCTGGTCGGCGTCGAGCCGCTCGGCTCGCCCCTCTTTCCCGTCCTCATATTGTAGGAGACCAGCTCGCCATAGGCGCGAAAACGCTCGTATCGCCCGTCGCCGTCCTCGTCGAACAGGCATCTCAGCATGTAATTGCCGTCGCGGTCCCGCGAACCGAAGATCGTCTCGCGCCAGGTCGAGGTGCAGAAGCTTGGCTTGCCGGCGATTCGATAGGCGCGAAACGGCAGTGCGGGGACCTTGCCGCCGTCGGTCGCCAGGGCGCTGTCGTCGAAGGTGAGCAGTCGGCTCTGGAGCGGAAAGCGTTCGGCCGCCAGCACGGCACCCTTTCGAATCCGGACTGCGGCCGGCGCCCGCGGCTCGGCCGGCGCTCCGATCCCCTCGAAGATTCGATAGCCTTCATCCTCCAGCCGCTCGCACGGAAAATCCGCCGTCGCGGCGCCGGCCGATTGGGCCGCCATCGCCGCGGCGAGAACGATGAGGCGCGAAGCCGTTGTCATGTCATCCTCCTGCCCTTCATCGATTCCATTTCCCGGTTCGCGGCCACGCGCGTCGCGGCCCGCCGGCGATCTCAGCCGAACACCTGGTCCAGCTCCTCCGGATCGGCGTCGCGTAAATAGGTGTTCGCGACCCGCTCGGAGCGAAGAAAGTAAGTGGTCCAGATCGTCGCGAAAATCGCGGGCCGGATCACCGCGAGCGCCCCGCCATAGACCACGATGTCGGCACCGATCCCGCCGACGAGCACGAGTAACAGCAACTCTATGAGCGCCAGTCCAACGCCGAGGATCCAAATCCCGGCAATGACGATCCGGACGGTCTGCCAACTCTCGACCTTCACGAGCCGCCATACCAGGAACCAGGCGCCGAGCACGTTGATCAGGCCGAGCACGATCTCGAACGCCATTACCGAGCTCAGCTTGTCGCCGAAGACCGCCGCGCTCTCCGCTTGCGACAACTGGGCTATATTCATCATCGTCGCCAACGGCGTGAATACCGCCAGGACGATCACGAAAAATGCCAGCCAGCCGCCGATTCCGACGAGTGTCCTGTCCCCATAGCCCATGATGAATTTTCCCCCCGATGCTGAAAGCTGGTCCGGGCGCAGCGAAAAGGGAAGCGGATTCAGGCAATGCGCCCGGATCTCGCCGATCTGGCCCGGCGCCGAGAAAAAAGGAGGGTTCACGCAGAGGCGCGGAGACGCGGAGGGCCTGCACCCTGTTCGTCATTGCTTCGTCGCTGCCGCGAAGCGGCAGTTCATCCTGAGCGACGCCGCGGGCGGCGTCGAAGGGCTCCTCGCAATGACGGCGAGAGGTCGTCCTCGATCGCATGCAGGCTGACACCGCGAGCCGCACCATCCTCACACTCCCCGCGCCTCCGCGCCTCCGCGCGAACTAATCTGCTGCCTCCGCCATATTTACAGCCCTGGCCGACTCCGCGCATGAAAAAGCCCGCCCGGGCCCTCGCCAAGCCACTGATTCGAAGTCGGAATTGTCTACTTTTCTATTTCCAATTCCAGTGTCCAGATTCGTCTACTTTAGACATCTCCCTCTCGGCCCGGAGGCTTCTCCTTTTCCATCCGGCTCGAAATCGCGCCTCGGCGCGGCAATTGGACAGGCGCTATAGCGGCAGCTCCAGAGCCAGCGGCTCGGGCGGGCGGGCGGCCAGGTCGGTCAGCGCGGAGAGGCCGAGGCCGAGCAGCCTGATCGCCTTCACCGGCGGAAGAAGCCCGCGCAGAAGCGCCGTCCCGACCTCCACGAACTCGTCCTGGTCGCGCACGTTGTGGTCCAGCGATCGCGCCCGGGTGACGATCTGGAAATCGGAATATTTCACCTTGAGGTTCACCGTCCGCCCGGCCAGCTGCTTGGCCTCGATCCGCCGCCACAGCACGTCGCCGATCCGGGCCAGCTCCCCGGTCAGCGCCGCCTCGTCGCGCAGATCCTCGAAGAAGGTGTCTTCGGCGCTGATCGATTTGTAGGGCCGGTCCGCCTTGACCTGGCGGTGGCATATCGCCCGGGCGAGGTCGTGATAGTAGCGCGCCGAGCTTCCGAAATGCATCGCGAGCCATTCGAGGCTCTTCTCGCGAAGGTCCGCGCCGGTCTCGATCCCGAGCCGCGCCATCTTCGCCGCGGTCACCGGCCCGACCCCGTGGAAGCGCTTGACCGGAAGCCCGGCGACGAAGGCGGGCCCCTGCTTCGGGGTGACCACGCACAGCCCGTCCGGCTTGTTCTGGTCGCTGGCCAGCTTGGCGAGGAACTTGTTGTAGGAGACCCCTGCCGAGGCGGTCAGCCCCGTCTCCTCGCGGATCCGCGCCCGTATCTCCTCGGCGATCCGGGTCGCGATGCCGATCCCCTTCAGATCCTCGGTGACGTCGAGATAGGCCTCGTCGAGCGAGAGCGGCTCAACGTGCGGCGTATAATCGGCGAAGATCGCGCGGATTCGGTTCGAGACCTCGCGATAGGCGTCGAAGCGCGGCTTGACGAAGATGAGGTGCGGGCAGCGGCGGAGCGCGGTCACCGACGGCATGGCCGACCTGATCCCGTACTTGCGCGCCTCGTAGCTCGCCGCCGCCACCACGCCCCGGGTCGTCCCGCCGACCGCGACCGGCTTGCCCCTCAGCTCCGGATTGTCGCGCTGCTCCACCGACGCATAGAAAGCGTCCATGTCGACATGGATGATCTTCCGGACCGGCTCGCCTTCGTTCACCTTCTGTTTGTATCCGGAAAGAGGTCGCGCATCCACTGTCCGAATCGGCCCAATCGGCATTTGACGCGCGCCCGGATCGGCGCTTCACTGCGCCTTCGGATCTGAAGGGGGGAGATCATGTTCGGATCGGACATTCTCGACATCGCGGTGGGCATGATCCTCATCTACCTGCTGCTCAGCCTGATCCTGACCGCGGTCCAGGAGACGATCGAGGCATGGGTCAAGTCGCGCGCTTCCAATCTCGAACGGGCCGTGACCGAGCTGCTCCAGGGCGATTCGACTTTGGTCACCGAATTCTACGATCACCCGCTCATCTACGCCCTTCACGGCGGCAAGCGCGGCGAGGAGGGCAAGCGCGACCGGCCCTCCTACATCCCCCGCTCCACCTTCGCGGCCGTCCTCATAGACCTGATGCGCAAGGACCCGGAGAGCCTGAACGCCAACCTCAAGCGCGCCTTCGACGGTCTCGACCATCTCACCGGCGGCGATCTGACCAAGCTCCGGCGCGAGCTCGAGCGCTGGTACGACGGCGCGATGGACCGCGCCTCGGGCTGGTACAAGCGCAACACCCACGCCCGACTGTTCTGGCTCGGAATCGGGATCGCCCTGCTGCTCAACGTCAATTCGGTGATGCTCGCCCAGCATCTCGCCACCGATCCTCAGTCGCGCGAGCTCGCCAACCAGCTCGCCGCCTCGGTCGCGCAGGGCGGTCCGGACGTGAGCCGGGACAAGCTCAACCAGTATAACGACCAGCTCGACGAGATCGGCCTCCCGATCGGCTGGGACACGCCCGCCGTGAAGCGGATCGAGGGAAGCTTCCCGACCCGTCCCGAAACGCCGGGATATCTCTACTGGCTCAACTGGTTCGGAGCACTGCTCGCGCTCATCCTCGGCTATGCGATCACCGGTCTTGCAGTGACCCTCGGAGCGCCCTTCTGGTTCGACCTGCTCAACAAGTTCATGGTCATCCGCTCGACCGTCAAGCCGACCGAGAAGAGCCCCGACGAAGCCTCGGAGGACAGCGGCGGGAACTCGGCGCCCCAGCCGGCCACGACCAAGACCTGACCGCATTCACGCCCTGAACGTCATCCAGCCTCTCGCCGTCACCCCAGCGGATGCTGGGGTCCAAGCAGATTGGTCAGCTGCGGATCATTGGGACGTTAGCGCATAGACTATGCCGCTTGGATCCCGGCATCCGCTGGGATGACGAAAACGTCAGAACCGCAGGCTCCAGCCCACCGCGGCGACCCGGTTCTGCTTGCCGCCGGTATCGATCAGCGGCTCGCGGCCCCTGGCGCCGCGGTCGCGGACGAAATGGCCGGTGACCGAGAACAGTCCGACGCCCAGGGCCATATTGTCCTGCTCGGCGATCGGCATGCGGTCGACCTGCCCGTCGGGAAGCGCCCGTGGCTCGACCAGCCTGTTGGGGTTCGCGGCCGGCGGCTGCGGCTGCGGCGACCTTTGCTGGGCAAGGCCCGGGGTTGCGAAAAGGATGCAGGAAATAGCGGCGGCACTCGCCCTCAGCGAAGACATGGCCCACTCCAATTGCCCCCGCGCTCTGTTAAGCGCGGGGAAGGCATGAACGGTTCCCTCGCCGAAAGAAAGCACCCCCTCACGCGCTGCGCCGAAACGGGGCAAACACGCGATCAACCATTCCCCTCGGCGGAGTCTGGCGGGATGACGAGGCCGAATTGGGTTCGCGCGGAGACGCGGAGGCGCGGAGAGTCCGAGGAATGTGCGTCAGGCAGTGCGATTGTCAGCCACCGGGCGTGACCCAATCCTGGCTGAAGGCCGGCTTTGCCGGCATCAATTCAAGGAAAAAGGAGGAGCCGCGCGAGCCTTGGCGACCCGCGCGGCATCTCCGGGCCTCCGCGTCTCCGCGCGAAACCCTACCGCTTCCGAGACGCGGCTACACGCCTCCGAAGACCGGCCTCAGAACGTGTAGCTGATCCCCGCCGTCGCGACATATTGGTCGGAATCGCCGGCGATCGCGACGATCGGGCTTCGCTTGAAGCCGCCCATCAGCTTCGAATAGCTGAGCCCCGCGAACAGGGCCACGCCCGGGTCGCGCAGGGTGCCGGTCAGCATGTGCGCCCCGAACAGGTTCAGCCGCCAGTTCTTCCAGCCGCCGTCGGTCGCATAGACCGGAAGGCCGCTCGCCGCCGCGCCGCCCGGAGTCACGCTGAAATAGGTGGCGCCGTAGCCGTCGCCGACATGCTCCATCTGGAACCCGAGCTGGAGCACGGCCTTCTCGCTCACCGGGCTGGTATATTCGACCGCCGGGATGATGATCGTGCTGTCGTGGGTGTCGGTGACGTCATGAAGCACGGTCAGCCGCGCCGACAGCGAATCGTAGCGGTGAAGAACCCGGTTCTTGGCGATCCCGGCAAAGCCGCCAAGCTCGATCGCGGTATCGATCTCGCCGAGCGCGCGCACCTGCGCGTCCTTGATGCTGTCGGTGCGGTCGAGCCTCAGATTGGCCACCGGGCCGAGGTCGAACGTCACCGAATCGTTGGGATCGCTCGGGATGACGTCGAAGAAAACCCCGGTCCCGCGGGTCCCGAAGCTGAAGCCGCCCACCTTGCCGATCACGAGCCCGATCGGGGTCAGGTCGTAATCGTCCGACCCTTCGTAGGAGGGCACATAGGCAGCGCCTATGCCGAGGGTCAGCATGTTCTTGTCGTTGGGAAGCGGCTCGTCCTCCTGGGCGAGGGCCGGAGTCGCCGCGGCCATCGCGGCGGCGAGAAGCAAGGTCTTGCAGGTCGGCTTGAAGGTCACGCGCTCATCCCCTCTTTTGGCGTTGCTTGCCAGCCCCATAGAGTTGTGGAGGCGTTACGATAAGACCCAAAAAACAGTGCCAAAATGATGCTTCGCGCGAGACTTGCGATCAAGCCATGGCCTGATCACCCCGCAGCCGGTAGTGCTTCGGCCCGATGATGCGCGGCCGCAAATATGCGCTTGTGATCGCGGGCGGCGGCCTGGCCGGAAGCCTGGCCGCTCTCGCCATGGCGCGCCTTCGCCCGGAGGTTCCGATCCTGCTCGTCGGCGAGGAGGAGAAGTTCGGCGGCGACCGGACCATCTTCCTGCTCGAGGACGCTCTGACCGCGCAGGATCGCGATTTCGTCCTTCCGATCGCCGAGGCGCGCTGGGACGGCTTCTACACCGCCTTTCCGGGCCGGAGCCGAAAGCTGAAGCTCGCCTGCCTCGCGCTTTCGCCCGAGCGACTCGACGCCGCGGTGCGCGAGACCCTGCGGCCCGACCAGTACCGCCAGAGCGCCCGAATCGTCGCGGTCCGCGACACCAGCGTCCTTCTCCAGGGCGGCGAGAAGGTCGCTGCCGACGGGGCGGTCGACGCCCGCGACAACGCCCATGTCTCGACGCTCGAGCTCGGCTGGCGCAAGGCCGCCGCCCGAACGTTCGACTTCCCCGCCGGGCACCGGGTGGACCTGCCCGTCGCGGCCGACGCCACAGCGGCCGAAGGCAAGGGCTGCGCCTATTTCTCGCTTCTGCCCTTCGGGCCGGAGCGGCTTCGGATCGAGGAGGTCCAGCTCTCCTCCTCGCCCGATTTCGACGCCGATGCCGCCGGCGAGCATATTCTCGCTTACGCGGCCCGGCGCGGCTGGAAGGACGGATCGGCGGAGGCCGAGGAATCGGACGTCGCGCCGCTCGCGCTCGGCGGCGATTTCGGCGCCTATTGGCGCCTCGGCGGCGCCCGGGTCGCCAAGCTCGGGATGCGCGGCGGTTTCTTTCATCCCGCCACCGGCTGCCAGGGCGCGGACGCCCTGCGCACCGCCCTGGCGCTCGCCGCCCAGCGCGATTATGACGGAGGCGCGCTTCACGACGTCTTCGAGGCCGAGGCCCTCGCGTCGTGGCGCCGGCGCGAGCCCTACCGGGCCTTCAACCGCCAGCTCCTCCAGGGCGAGGGGTGCTCGACCCTCGCCGCCTTCTACGATCTCGACCCTGCCCTCATCGCCCGCTTCTTCGCCGAAAATCTCGGATTGCTGGACCGCCGCAAGATCGCCGCCCTTCGCTGACGCGCCCTCCTGTTCCCCGGCGCAGGCCGGGGTCCAGTACTGACTCCGAATAGGGTTCACGCGAAGGCGCGGAGAGGCTTGCGCCCGGGGCGTTGCCGACGAAGTCGGCCTCGAATGAGCTCGAGCGCAGCAAAGGCGAAACGGAATAGCGTCACGAGCCGCACGACCCTCGGTCCCTTCGCGTCTTCGCGCCTTCGCGTGAACCATTCTGGACTCGACCTCGCGCGGAGGCGTCGGGCGCGCTCGCCCCGCTTGGCTTGCAGCTTCCGCTGTGCTTAAGCGCGCGCCATGAACATCCACGAATATCAAGCCAAGGAGCTGCTCGCCGCGCAGGGCATTCCGGTCCCGGCCGGCCACGCAGCGCTCAGCGTCGAGGAAGCCGTCGCCGCCGCCAACCGGCTCCCCGGACCTCTCTGGGTCGTCAAGTCGCAGATCCATGCCGGCGGCCGCGGCAAGGGCCGCTTCAAGGAGCTCGGCCCCGACGCCAAGGGCGGAGTCCGCCTCGCCAAATCGATCGAAGAGGTCCGCGCCAATGCCGGGGAGATGCTCGGCAAGACCCTCGTCACGGTCCAGACCGGCGCCGAGGGCAAGCAGGTCAACCGGCTCTACATCACCGACGGAGTCGACATCGCCAGGGAATATTACCTCGCCCTGCTGATCGACCGCGAGACCGGCCGGATCGCCATGATCGCCTCGACCGAGGGCGGGATGGACATCGAGCAGGTCGCCCACGACACGCCCGAGCGGATCGCGACCATCCATATCGATCCCGCCCAGGGCTTCCAGCCGCACCACGGCCGCGCTCTCGCCTTCGCGCTCAAGCTCGAGGGCGACCTCAACAAGCAGGCGCAGAAGCTCGGCCGCCAGCTCTACGAGGCCTTCGTCGCGCTCGATTGCGCGATGCTGGAGATCAACCCGCTCGCCACCACCGGCGACGGCAAGTTGCTCGTCCTCGACGCCAAGATGAGCTTCGATTCGAACGCCGAGTTCCGCCACCCCGAGCTCGCTCCGCTTCGCGACGAGAGCGAGGAGGATCCGACCGAGGTCGAGGCCTCGAAGCACGATCTCGCCTATGTGAAGCTCGACGGGAACATAGGCTGCATGGTCAACGGCGCCGGCCTGGCGATGGCGACGATGGACATCATCAAGCTGAACGGCGCGGAGCCGGCCAACTTCCTCGACGTCGGCGGCGGCGCCTCGAAGGAGAAGGTCACCGCGGCGTTCAAGATCATCCTCTCCGACCCGGCGGTCCAGGGCATATTGGTCAACATCTTCGGCGGAATCATGCGCTGCGACATCATCGCCGACGGAATCGTCGCCGCGGCGCGCGAGGTCGATCTCAAGGTGCCTCTGGTCGTCCGGCTGGAGGGGACCAATGTCGAGCAGGGCAAGGCGATCCTCGCCGACTCCGGCCTCGCCATCACCCCCGCCAACGATCTCGGCGACGCCGCGCGGAAGATCGTCGCGGCGGTGAAGGACGCGGCGTAGGAATACCCCCTCTCCCTTGAGGGGAGAGGGTTGCGCAGCCTTGGCGAGCCTCTTCGGCGAGCCTAGGCGAAGCTGGGTGAGGGTGAAGGACCCGGAGATTGATCTCCAGCGGTGTCACCCTCACCAACTCCGACTAGGCGGCATAGCCGCCAAGTCTCCGTATCCTCTCCCCTCCAAGGGAGAGGAAAGAGAGAGGTAGAGGCATGAAGCTGCTGGTGCCGGTCAAGCGCGTGATCGATTTCAACGTCAAGCCGCGGGTCAAGGCCGACGGCACGGGCGTCGATCTCGCCAACGTCAAGATGAGCATGAACCCGTTCGACGAGATCGCCGTCGAAGAGGCCGTGCGGCTGAAGGAGAAGGGCGTCGTGACCGAGATCGTCGCCGTCTCGATCGGTCCGGCCAAGGCACAGGAGACTTTGCGCACGGCGCTGGCGATGGGCGCCGACCGCGCGATCCTCGTCACGACCGACGACGAGGTCGAGCCGCTCGCCGTCGCCAAGATCCTGGCCAGGATCGCCGAGGAGGAGCAGCCCGGGATGGTGATCCTCGGCAAGCAGGCGATCGACGACGACAGCAACCAGGTCGGGCAAATGCTCGCCGCCCTGCTCGGCTGGCCGCAGGGCACCTTCGCCAGCAAGGTCGAGGTTTCCGGCGACAGTGTCAGCGTGACCCGCGAAGTCGATGGCGGGCTCGAGACCCTGAAGCTCGCCACCCCCGCGATCGTCACCACC
>DATDAS010000012.1:0-44364 GCA_036525315.1 Allosphingosinicella sp. | reverse complement strand
CCCCCCCCCCCCCCCGACCCTGTGGAACCAGGCGACCGGCCTCGGCCGCCCGGGCCCGGGCCTTCGCCTGTGGCGGGTCCGCGACGGATCCGAGCTTCAGAGCCTGGATCTTGCGGGGGACGTCGTTTCCGTCGCCTTCAGCCCCGACGGCAACTGGCTGGCGGCCGCCACCGAGGAAGGAATATTGACGATCTGGCGGCTCGAAAGAAAAGCGGAAGCGGCTGCAAAGTAAGGTCGAAATTAACTGTCACAGGTTAACTTCGCTTAGTATCGGGGGCGCTACTTGCGCCCGGCGGCATTGATATTCGAGCGGTGCGATGACTCAAATGGGCGACATCAGGGCGGGAAGCGGGGCGGAGCATCGCGCCGCGCGCCGAACCAATCTGATGCTCGCGGCCGAGATCGAGATCGACGGCCGCTACATCCCGGTCCGAATCCGCAACCTCTCCGAAACGGGCGCTCTGATCGAGGGATCGGCGCTCCCCGGCAAGGGCTCCGCGCTGCTGCTGCACCGGGCGAGCTTCCACATCGGCGCGACCATCGCCTGGTCGGGCGGCGGCCGGGCCGGAATCCATTTCGACGAGCCCATCTCCCTGCCGCAATGGACCGGAAAAGCCCTGCCTCCGGAGAGCTCGAGCTTTCGCGACCAGCGCCGGGTCGACGCCTACCAGGCCGAGGCCCGCGCCGGTCCGATCCCGCCCGCTCCGCCGCCGGCGTCCGATCCCGCTTTCACCGAGGAGGCGCGACTTCACCTGCGCGCCCGGCTCGCCGACGAGCTGGCCTATGTCCGCAGGCTGCTCGATTCGATGGGAGACGAGCTGGTCACCGAGCCGATCGTCGTCGCGCACCACAGCCGAACCCTTCAGAGCATAGACCTGGCCAGCCAGATCCTCGCCCATCTCTCGAACGTTCTGGTCGACGAAAATCCCGCCGCCGCGGTCGAGCGGATCGGGATGGAGGATCTGCGGGCCAGGCTGAAGCGCAAGCCTTTGGTGTAGCTTTCCTCCCTGTCGCGAAGCGATGGGGAGGGGGACCGCCCGAAGGGCGGTGGAGGGCTGGACGAAGAGTTGGCCCCTCCACCATGCTTCGCATGGTCCCCCTCCCCATGAGCTTCGCTCACAGGGAGGATCAGATTGAGCCTAGGTCAGCCCCCGCCGATCCAGCTCGCCACCTCGGCGGCGACCCTGTTCGCGGCCTCGTTGAGAGCCGGAGCAGCCGAAACCGCGTCGACCGCGGCCACCGGAATTCGAGCCTCGAATCGGCGGGTCTCCACCGCGTCGGTGCCGCGCGCGAGAGCGGCATCGTAAATCGCGACAGCCTCCATCGTGTCGGACTGGATCCCGAACGTCTCGAGCGTTCCGGCCAGCCGAACGCCGGGATCGAAGGTGAACTGCTTGGGATCGAGCACGACCCGGCCGGTCTTGGCGGCGATCGTCTCGGAGAGCAGGCGCCCGAACAGGGCGCTCGGCATCTCCACCCATTGAGCGTCCTTGATATAGGAGACCTGGGTCGCTCCGGTCCGAACCGGGACGCGCGGGGTCCGCAGCTCCGCACCCACGGTGGGCGTGACGACGGTGATGGCCGATCCGGTCGGCGAGGTGCGGCTCGCAGCGGCGGGGCGCGCATCGGCCGCGGTCAGGCGCATCAGGGTCGGCGGCGGCTTGGCGCCGAAGCTGAGGCAGCCCGAGAGAGTCAAAGTGAGGGCCGCCGCTCCGGCGAGGAGGAAGCTCTTCCGGTTCATTTTTTCCTCGGCTTGTAATCGGGGAGCGTGGTGCCGCCGATGATTCCGCCCGCGCCCTGCTGGTCGAGCCGCTGCGACACGGACGACAAAGCGTCGGACATTTCGCGAAGGTCGCGCACCAGCTGGCCGATCTCGGGGATGGTCTGCTTCGAGAAGGCCTGGAGGCCGGGGCGGGCATCGCCGATCGCGGAGTCCAGATTCTGCATGCTGGTCTCGGCCGCTCGAACGGTCTGACGAAGATCGGCAATCATCGGCCGGGCATCGCGCTGGAGCAATTGGTCGCTCGTGTCGGCAAGCTGCCCCATCTCCTCGACCGCCTTGCCGGTCTGCTGGATCGCGATGCGCGCATCGGCCATCGCGGCGGCGATCTCGTCCGAACGCTCGGCCAGATTCTTGCTGATCACCTGGACGTTGGCGAGGATGGCGGCGATCGAATTCTGGTTGCGGTCCGAGAGCAATTCGGTGAGCCGGGCGGTCAAGGTCGAGACTCGCTCTACCAGTTCCGGAGCGCTGCTCAGAAGCTCTCCCAGGGCGCCCGGCTTGGTCGGGATCAGCGGAACGCCGTAGGGACATTGGGCAGACTGATCGTCGTCCGGACAGGTGATCTCCGCCAGCTGCCGCGGCCGGCGCGGATCGCGCGTCGGCGGATCGAGGTCGATCTGCGAGACACCGGTGAAGCCGACGCCCTTGATCGTCGCCGTCGTTCCGATCGGGACCGGCGTTTCGTCGCCGACCGTGATTCGGACGCGGATGAACTCGGGAGTCTGCGGCTGGAGGTTGATCGATTCAACCTGACCGACGGGAACGCCCGAGAAGGTCACCGCCGAACCTTTGGCAAGGCCGTCCACACCGGTGAACAATATGTCATATTTCTTGTCCTCGCCGCCGGAAGCCTGGGCCAGCCAGACGATGAACAGGACGACTGCGAGGACCATTGCAAGAACGACGCTGCCGACCAGAATATGGTTCGAACGGGTTTCCATCAGACTTCAGCGCCCCCATCCCTTTCGGCCTCTTCCGCCCTGGCTTCTTCGGCTTCCGTGGCTTCTTCGGCCGCCCGTCCGCGCGGCCCTCTGAAATATTCCTGTATCCATTCGTGATCCAAAGCCAGCAATTCCGGAATCGTTCCTATCGCGATCACCTTGCGGTCGGCGATCACTGCCACCCGGTCGCAGATCGCATAGAGCGTGTCGAGATCGTGGGTGATCAACAGCACCGTCAGGTCGAGCCGGTCGCGAAGCTCCACGATCAGCTGGTCGAAGGCGGCTGCGCCGATCGGGTCGAGGCCGGCGGTCGGCTCGTCGAGGAAGAGCAATTCCGGATCGAGCGCCAGGGCGCGGGCGATCCCGGCGCGCTTGCGCATTCCGCCCGACAGCTCGGCCGGGAACTTCGGACCCGCATCGGCCGACAGTCCGCTCATCACGATCTTGTAGGCGGCGATCTCGTCGAGCAGTTTCTCGCTCAGCCGCGGATAAAATTCGCGCAGCGGCACCTGCACATTCTCCGCCACCGTCAGAGTCGAGAAGAGCGCCGCCCCCTGGAACAATATGCCCCAGCGCTTGCGTATGTCCTGAAGCTCGGAATCGTCGCGGTCGAGCATGGGCTGGCCGAAGACACTTACCTCGCCCTCGTCCGGCCGCTGAAGGCCGATGATCGAGCGCATCAGCACCGATTTGCCGGTGCCCGAGCCGCCGACCACTCCCAGTATCTCGCCGCGTTTCACCTCGAGATCGAGGCCCTCGTGAACGACCTGATCGCCGAAGCTGTTGCGAAGCCCGTGGACGGCGATCACCGTCTCGCGTTCACTCTCTTCAGTGGGCGGAGCTGCCGCGGCCTGACTGCTCATAGCCAGCCGATCTCGGTGAAGAAGACCGCGAAAAAGGCATCGAGCACGATCACCAGGAAGATGCCCTGAACGACCGCGGTGGTCGTCCTCAGGCCAACCTCTTCCGCATTGGACTCGACCTGAAGGCCCTGGAAGCAGCCGGCCATTCCGATGATCAGCCCGAACACGGGCGCCTTGATCAGGCACTGCCAGAGGTCGGTCATCGGCACCACTTCGCGGATGCGCTGGACGAAGGTGATCGGCGGGATCTCGAGCGAGATCCAGCAAAAGATGCCGCCGCCGACGATCGCGACGATCGCGGCGAAGAAGCCGAGCAGCGGCATGAGCAGCACCGTTGACATCACCCGTGGAAGCACCAGGGCCTCCATCGGCGAGACCCCGATTGTGCGCATGGCATCCACTTCCTCGGCCAGCTTCATCGATCCGATCTGGGCGGCGAAGGAGGAGCCCGAGCGGCCGGCGACCATGATAGCGGTCATCAGCACGCCGAGTTCCTTGAGAGCGCTTCGCCCGACCAGATTGATGGTGAACACCTCGGCGCCGAACTGGCGGAGCTGGACCGCCCCCTGTTGGGCGATGACGATTCCGACCAGGAAGCTCATCAGGCCGATGATTCCGAGCGCGCGCACGCCCACCACCTCGAAGCGCTGCACGACCGCATTGAATCGAAAGCGCCGGGGATGGGTGATGACGTTCCAGATCGCGACGAGCAATGCGCCGAAGAAGCCGAGCAGGCCGAGCAGGGTGTGGCCGGCCATGATGGTCGCGTCGCCCACCTCGTTGAGCACCCGGGTCACGGGCGGCGGCGGATCGGGACGCACCTTCACCGGCTCGTCATATTGCGCGACCTGGTCGAGCAGCTCCTTGTGCGCCTTGCCGGCGTTCAATATCTCGCCACTGCGGTCGCGGGCGGTGCGGTGGACGAGCCAGGCGCCGATCGTGTCCATCCGGCCGACCTTGGAAAGATCGAGAACGAAGCCCTCGCCCTTGAGCCGATCGAGCCTTGTCGGAAGCACTCCGAGCTTCGGAAGCGTCAGGTCTCCGTGAAGGTGGAGCACCCGCCGGCCGTTCTCATTGCTTTCATTGAACCTTGCGACGGAACTCATTTCGGCGACATGCTTCAATTCCCGGCGTCCGGCAAGGCTCCTTCCCGGCGGGAACCAGAGTCCGGACCCATTACCGGCAACGGCCATGACGTGGCGGAGAGGCGGTCATGGTTAGGAGCGAGGAGGGAGCGATGCTTGATGCATCGTGACCGACCGAGCGACGACGGCAGGGCCGTCTCTCCGCCGCGCCGCTTCGCGGTCGCCCGGAGAAGGGCACCGGCTACGTCGGAGCGCTTGTGCGGGCAACCAGCCCGCCCTGCGCACTCCTCGTTGAGCCTGATCGTTTGAGGTGGAAGCGCTTCGCGCTTCCGCCGATGACGTGAATCAGGCTCACTTCAAATGGTGAGACCTTGATTCACGCCTCAGGCTAAGCCTGAGACGATCAAGGTCTTGCCGGTGCCCTTCTCCGGGCGATCCTGGCCATTGCCGGTAATGAGTCCGGACCCTAGCCTTGGTTGACCTTCGTGCCGTGCTTTCCGAGGCGTCTGGCGAGCCGCCCGACTTGAAAGCACTCATTGTGGACAAGACGCACGATCCTGTGCTTGCCGGGCGCGCATGAAGTCTTTGCTCGCCATTTACGACATGGACAGGACGATCACCCGGCGCGCGACCTACACGCCTTTTCTGATCCACGCCGCCGCCCGGCTGGCCCCCTGGCGGCTCGTCCTCCTGCCCGCGGTCGGTGCCGCGACCCTGCTCTACGCGCTGAAGCTGATCGATCGCGGACGGCTCAAGGAGATGAGCTACATCCTCCTGATCGGCCGAGGAGTCGCGCCCGAACGGCTCGAGCCGGTGGTCGAGAGCTTCGCCGATCGGCAGATCGAGACCAACATCATGCCCGGCGCCCGCCGCTCGATCGCCGCCGACCGCTCCGCCGGCCGGCGCCTGGTCATGGCCACCGCCTCCTACCGCCTCTACGCCGCGGCGATCGCCCGCCGCCTCGGCTTCGACGACGTCATCGCCACCGACACGCGGATCGACCCCAGCGGCCGGATCCTCGCCCGCATCGACGGCCGCAATTGCTACGGCCGGGCCAAGCTCGACATGATCGAGGCCTGGCTACAGCGCGAAGGCCTCGACCGCGAGACCGTTCACATCCGATTCTATTCCGACCACGTCTCAGACGCCCCGGTCCATCACTGGTCGGACGAGCCCGTCGCCGCCAACGCCCACGACCGCCTCATGCGGCTGGCCGAGGCGGAGGGCTGGGAAGTCCTCGACTGGCGGGATAGGCGCTGAGGCAAATCCGTCATCCCGGCCCTTCGGCTCCGCCTGCGGCGCCGCTCAGGATAAACTGCGTCCGGGATCTCAGGACCTGAAGTCACGGCGCGTCTCCACGAGATCCCGGCATCCGCCGGGATGACGTCTTGACGGGCCGTGGCCCCACAAGCCTAAATGCTCCCCAAAGCCTGCTCGAAATCCGCGATCAGATCGTCGGCATCCTCGACTCCGATCGAGACGCGGACGAGATTGTCGGTAATCCCGAGCGCCTGCTTGCGCTCGTCGGGCACCGACAAATGGGTCATCGCCGCCGGGGCGCTGGCCAGGGTCTCGGTGCCTCCGAGGCTGACCGCGAGATGGGCGATCTTCAGCGAGTCGAGGAAGGCGAACGCCTCCTTCTCCCCGCCCTTCAGGTAGAGCGAGAAGGTCGATCCGGCGCCGGTGCAGTGGCGGCGGTAGATGTCGGCCTGGCGCGCGTCGCCGCCCCCTTCGAGGAAGCCGAGATAGCCCACGGTCTCGACCTGCGGCTGGTCGCGGAGCCAGGCGCAGATGCGCTCGGCATTCTGGCCGGCCTTGGTCATCCTGAGCTCGAGCGTCTCCAGGCTCCTCAGAAGCATCCAGGCCGTATTGGGATCGGTGATGGTGCCGATCGTGTTGCGCATCATCCGGATCGGCGTGATCAGGGCCTCGGCGCCGACCACCGCGCCCGCGACCAGGTCGCTATGGCCGCCGGCATATTTGGTCAGCGAATAGATGGTAAGATCGGCGCCGTGATCGAGCGGCTTCGCCCAGAGCGGACCGAGGAAGGTGTTGTCGATCGCGATGGGCGGCCTCGAATCGGCGAACAGGGCGTCGCGGGCCGCCGCCACGGCCTCGACGTCGACCAAAGCGTTGGTCGGATTGGCCGGGCTTTCGAGATAGATGAGCGAGACCCGCCCCATCTCCTTCGCCCGCGCCATGACGCTTTCGATCTCCTCGCGAGTCGCTCCGGCCGGGAAATCGAGCCATTTGACTCCGAACCGTCCGAGGATCCGGCCGATCAATGTCTCGGTGGCCGCGTAGAGCGGGCCGGAATGAACGACGACGTCGCCCGGCTGGACGAAGGTCAGGAGAAGGGTCGAGATGGCCGACATGCCGCTCGAGAAGGAGAGCGCGTCCTCCGCATTCTCCCAGACGCTTAGGCGATCCTCCAATATCTCCTGGTTCGGACCGTTGAACCGCGAATAGACGAGCCCCTCGGCGCCGCCCGGCCGCTTTCCGGTCACGCCCTCGAAATGGCGCTTTCCGGCCGCCGCATTCTCGAAGACGAAGGTCGAGGTCAGGAAGATGGGCGGCTTCAATGAGCCTTCCGACAGCGCCGGGTCGAAGCCGTGGCCCATCATCAAAGTGGACGGCTTCAGCCTTCGCCCGCCGATCTCGAGCACATCGGGCTTGGGGCGCCGGCGCGGGGTCGTACCGGTCAGGTCCGATTCGTCTTCCATTCCTTGTCTCCATCCGCCCTTCGATACGGGCCTTCGTCAAGCTCAGTCCCTACTCAGGATGAGCGATATTGGTCACTTAATCTCACCGCTCATCCTGAGTAGCCGTTGAGCGAAGTCGAAACGGCGTATCGAAGGACCCGACCGGACGAGCCGAAGTGTTGAAGGGCCCCTACCCCAGGATGGCGGCGATCATCCAGACAATCCCGACCATCAGCGGAATGCCGGCAAGGTCGAGCAGAAGCCCCGCCTTGAGCATGCGCGGAAGCGCGATGTGGCCGGTCGCCCAGGCGATGGCGTTGGGTCCCGTTCCGGACGGAAGCATGAATCCCCAGCTCGCGGCGAAGGCGGCGGGGAGAGCGAGGAGGATCGGATCGATGCCGGTCGCCGCGATCATCCCGCCGACCACCGGGATGATCCCGCTCGCGGTCGCGACGTTGGAGGCGAATTCGGTGATCAGGATGACGATCCCGACCAGCACCGCCGCGATGAGGATGGGAGGGACCGCGCCAAGCGGCCGCAGAGCGACGCCGAGCCAGTCGGCCAGTCCGGATTCGCCGATCCCGGCCGCGAGCGCGAGGCCGCCGCCGAACATCATGATCACGCCCCAGGGCGCCCGGTTCGCCTCCGCCCAATTGAGGATCGCCCGGCCGCTTCCGTCCGGGATGAGGAAGAGCAGGAGGGCGCCGGCCACCGCGATCGTTCCGTCGGTCACCGAATCCTTGGGAAAATAAGGAAGCGCGAAGGGCAGAGCGACCCAGCAGGCGACGACCAGAGCGACCAGAGGCACCAGCCGCTTCTCGGCCTTCGACCAGGCGCCGGCCTCGCCGATTCCCGAGCGAGCCGCCTCCGGATCGAAATCCGTGGGCTGGACGCGCTGGACCTTCATCAGGATCAGCCAGCACAGCGGAATGGAGACGAGGACGAGCGGTATTCCGTAGAGCGCCCAAGTCAGGAAATCGATTCGGAAGCCGACCGCTTTCTCGATGATCCCGGCGGCGATCGCGTTGGTCGGCGATCCGACAAGCGTGCCGAACCCCCCGATCGTCGCCGCGAAGGCGATCCCCATCGCCAGGGCTCCGGAGAAGCCGTCGGTATGGCCGGGCTCCACCCGCGCCGCATGGAGGACGGCGAGGCCGATCGGCATCATGATCAGGGTCGTCGCGGTGTTGGAAACGATCATGCTGAGGATCGCGGTCGCCGCCATGAAGGCGAACAGCAGCTGGCCCGGGCTACCGCTGCCGCGCGAGACGATGGCGAGCGCGAGCCGACGGTGAAGTCCGGTCCGCTCGATCGCCAGGGCGATGATCGCGCCGCCCAGGACGAGGAACAGGATCGGCGAATAATAAGACGCGGCGCTGTCGCTCGCGGTCATGATCCCGAACAAGGGGAAAGCAAGGAAGGGCAGCATCGCGGTGGCTGTGAGCGGAAGCGCCTCGGTCATCCACCAGGCGGCCATCAGGACGATGATCGCCGTCGTTCGCCAGGCCGCGGGCGGCATGCCCTCGGGCGCCGGCAGGGCCAGCATCAGAAGAACGACGATCAGCCCGCCCCAAAGCCCCCAACGCGCCGCCATATCACCTCCCCCGTTTCGCGGCGGTGATGCCAGAGGCGAGGAGGATGCGGAAGCCCGTCCCCTTACCCGTCATCCCGGCGGAGGCCGGGATCTCGTGACGAGAAGTCACGGTGGGTCTCGCCGAGATCCCGGCCTGCGCCGGGATGACAATCAAGAAAGGGCTATCAGCGAGATCTGCCGTCCGTAATCCGCCTCGCCTTGATGCGTGGCGCGGCGGAAGCTGAAATATCGGTGGGGCTGCGAATAGGTGTCCTCGCCCAGGGCCTCGACACGCCCCAGGCCGGCCTCGGCGAGCCGCGACAGGACGAAGCCTTCGAGATCGAACTGGTAATGGCCCTCGCGCCCCGCCCCGAAGAAGCGCTCGTTTGCGGGCTCGGCCTCGGCGAAGCGGCGAAACAGACCCTCGTCCACCTCGTAGGATTTGCGGGCGATGCAGGGTCCGACCGCAGCCGCGATCCGGCCGCGTTCGGCGCCAAGCTTCTCCATCTCGGCGACGACGGATTCGATCACCCCGCCGAACGCTCCGCGCCAGCCGGCATGGGCGGCTCCGATCACCCCTGCCGCCGGGTCGGCGAGAAGCACCGGCGCGCAGTCGGCGGTCAATATTCCGAGCGCCAGGCCGGGCCGGTCGGTGGCCATGGCGTCGGCGCGCGGGCGGGCATCGTCGGGCCAGGGCGCGGCGACCGGGAGGGCGGCCGGCGAATGGACCTGGTGGACCGTGACCAGCCTCGCGCCCGGCGCACCCGCCTGCACCGCGCGCCTTCGATTCTCATGGATCGATTCGCGGTCGTCGTCCGATCCGAGCCCGACGTTGAGCCCCGCGCAGACTCCCTCCGACACGCCGCCGCGGCGGCCGAAAAAGCCGTGGGCGACTCCCTCCAGCGCGGTCGACCGAAGCAGCTCGACCGTCATTCTCCGTCCAGCGCCAGGCGCATGACATGGTCCTCGTCGGCATGGCTTCCGACCATGAAGGCGTAGGTGCCGACGAAGGTGAAGCCGTAGCGCTCGTAGAATCGCCGGGCCCGGTGATTGTCGACGAACACCGAGAGATAGAGATCCCGTGCTCCCTGCGCCTTCGAATGGTCGATGGCCCAGCGCATCAGATCGTGGGCGATGCCTTTGCCCTGCCAGGGCCCGAGCACGTAGAGCTGGCGAAGCTCGGCCGAGGGTCCGCGCGGATCGAAGGGAAGGCTCGGCGGGCCCACCTTGGCGAAGCCGACGGCCTCTCCGTCCGCCTCGGCGATCCGGACGGTGTAGGCCGGATCCTCGAGCTCGCCGCGCCAGCTCTCCTCGCTGTGGCAGGCCAGGAAGGCGTCGAGATTCTCCTTCGAATAGAGATGGCCGAAGGTCTCGACGAAGCTGCGCGGGCCGATATCGGCCATCAGGGCGGCGTCGGCGGGCGTCGCGTCGCGATAGACGGCGCTCATTCGAAGCCCTCCGCTTCCGGCCAGTTCGGGGAAACCAGAGCCATCACCTTGAACAAGTCTCCCATCCCGTCCGGCGCCGCGAGCCGGTCGCGCGCCGCGCCGATCTCGGCCGCCCGCTGCGGAGCGCTCCTTGCCAGCGCCCGGGCGCGAAGGTCGAGTCCCATCGCGATCAGCCATTGGCCCTGGGTCCGCGGCCCGGCCACGCGCACGTCCTCGCGCCGGGCGGCCTCGCCGAGGGCCTCGAAATCGACATGGGCCGTGAGGTCGCGCCCGCCCGGCTCGGCCCATGGATCGGCGAAGCCGTGCGCGGATACCGCCTGCAACGTATCGCCGGTCCCCGAGCGCATCGGGCCGTAATCGACGATCAGGGCGGCCCCGCCTTGCTTCGCGATACGCCGGCTCAGGCCCGCGGCGATCGCGGCGGCCGCCGGGCAGGTCTCAACGATCGTCCCGGGCGGCGCGTCGGCGGCAGGGCCCGTCCGGATCGGGCCGGGCATACGCCGGAAGCCTTCCTCGCCATGCGCGACCACCAGCTCTCGCCATCCGTCGCCGGTCCTGACCAGCTGGCGCACCGGCAGGGCGTCGAAGAATTCGTTGGCGACGATCAGCAGCGGTCCATTCTCGGGCAGCGAGTCGATATCGTCGTGCCAGCGCGCGCCGGGCAGCTTGCGCGCCTGGGCCTCGCGAAGGACTGGGCTGGTCTCGACGAGATGGACCGGCGGCCTCAGCCCGGCCGCCGCCATCGCCCGGAGCGCGTCGGCGCCAAGCGTGCCTCGCCCCGGCCCGAGCTCGACATAGCGGGCGCCTTCGGGGCTTCCGGCCCGGCTCCACAGGTCGCCGAGCCAGGCGCCGGCCAGCTCGCCGAACATCTGGCTGATCTCGGGCGCGGTCGTGAAATCGCCCGCCGCTCCGAACGGATCGCGGGTCGCGTAATAATGTGCGTTGGCCACGGCCATGTAGGCGGCGACGCTGATCGGCCCTTCGCTCTCGATCAGGCGGGCGAGCTTGTCTGCTACGCTATCCACAATCACCGTTCGGGCTGAGCTTGTCGAAGCCCACTACTTTCTGTTCCGCCCAAGAGGAAGGAAGGGGCTTCGACCCCTGCATTCGCAGGGGCTAGCACCCCGGACTTGATCCGGGGTCAGCCCGAACGGACTGGGAGTGCATCCGCCGTCTACGCGACGCTTTCGCCGCCGGCGATCGGCTCGACCCTTTGCCGCCTTTTGCCCGACGTGGCGATGAACCAGGCGCCGGCGAGGATCATCGGGACCGAGAGCCACTGGCCCATATGGAGCCCGGTCGACTGGGCGAATCCGACCAGATGCTGGTCCGGCTCGCGCCAGAACTCGACGATGAACCGGCTCACTCCGTAGCCGAGCAGGAACCAGCCGACGAGGCGGCCGGGGTAATAACGCGCGTCGGTCCGCCAGAACAGGAACCAGAGGATGAGGAACAGGACGATCCCCTCAAGCCCCGCCTCGTAGAGCTGGCTCGGATGGCGGGGAAGGGGACCGCCGTCGGGAAAGACCACGCCCCAAGGCACGTCCGTCTGGCGGCCCCACAATTCGGCGTTCACGAAATTGGCGAGCCTTCCGAAGAAGAGTCCGAACGGCACCGCGCAGGCGACGTAATCGTGGATTCGAAGCCAGTTCAGCCCGTTCTTGCGCGCCAGATAGAATATGCCGAGGCTGGTCCCGATCACGCCGCCGTGGAACGACATGCCGCCGTCCCAAAGCCGCAATATCTGAAGCGGCTCCGAGAAATAATAAGCCGGCTTGTAGAAGAGCACGTAGCCGAGCCGCCCGCCCAATATGATTCCGAGAGTCGCGTAGAAGACCATGTCGTCGGCATGGCGCCGGGCCATCGGCGCTCCGGGCCGCTCGATCAGCTTGAGCAGATACCACCAGCCGATCAGGATTCCGGCGAGATAGGCGATCGAATACCAGCGAAGGGCGAATCCGCCGACCTGGAAGATGACCGGGCCGATTCCGAGGTCGTTATAGTGGATTGCCTCCGAGACGTCGGCGGCGATCATGGTGATATATTGCGTGATCAAGGCTTCCCCCCGAGGCTGGTTTCCCTAATAGAGGTGGCCGCTGGAAAGAAAAGAGCGAGGGAGGAAGAGGTGCCGAGCGCGCTCGACATCCAGTACGATTCCAAGCTGCGGGAAGTGATCGGCCCGGGCGGGCGGATCCAGATCGGCCATGACGAAATGGGCCGGGCGATCGTCACCAACCTGCCTCCGACCCTCCCGGCGATGTTCGACGCCTTCTGCGCGCTCCACGCCGAGGCCGTGGGAGTGATCGCCGAGGGCGAGCGAATCACCTTCGGCCAGTTGAACGACGCCGCGGACCGGGTCGCGCACATCCTCGTCGGAGGCTTCGGGATCAAAAAGGGCGACCGGGTCGCGATCGCGATGCGCAACGCGCCGAGCTGGATCGTCGCGTACATGGCGATCGTGAAGGCGGGCGGGATCGCGGTGCTGGTCAACGGCTGGTGGCAGGCCGCGGAGCTCCGCCACGGCCTGTCGCTGACCGAGCCGACCCTGGTGATCTGCGACTCGCCGCGGGCCAGGAAGCTCCAGGAAACCGGCCTCGCCTTTCCGCACGTCACGCTTCCGATCGAAAGGCCGCTCGAGGAAGCGCTCGCCCCGATCCTCGAGCGCTCGACTCGAGGCGACCTACCCGATGTGACCCCGGAGGATTTCGCCACCATCCTCTTCACCTCCGGCTCGACCGGCCTGGCCAAGGGCGCGCTCTCCACCCATCGCGCCGTCACCACGGGGATCTACGCCTACACGATGAGCCTGTTGGCGCTTCTCAACATCATGGAGAGCGAGGGCCGCTCGCCGACGAACCCGCCGCGCACCCTGGTCAACGTGCCGCTCTTCCACGTCACCGGCGAGGTGCCGGTCATGCTCAACAGCTTCGTGATCGGCCGCGGAATGGTTCTCATGCCCAAATGGGATCCGGGCGAGGCCCTGAGGCTGATCGAGAAGGAGCGGGTCACCTATTTCGTCGGGGTCCCGACGATGAGCCTCGAGATGATGCAGCATCCCGACCGCGACAAATACGATCTCTCCTCGCTGACCGACATCGCGGCCGGCGGTGCGCCCCGCCCGGTCGCTCACGTCACCCGGCTCCAGGACAGCTTCCGGGGCGCCCAGCCGGCTCTGGGCTACGGCCTCACCGAGACGAACGCCGCCGGCTGCGGCAATTTCTGGAGCAATTATGCCGACAAGCCGGCCTCGACCGGACGGCCGCACAAGCCGGTGGTCGAGCTTGCGATCCTCGGCGAGAATGACGAGCACCTGCCCGTCGGCGAACGCGGCGAGATCGGGATCCGCGCCGCCTCGAACATCCATTCCTACTGGCGCGATCCCGACGCGACCGCGGCCGCCTTCACCGCCGACGGCTATTTGAAGACCGGCGACGTCGGCTATCTGGACGAGGACAACTATCTCTTCATCGTCGACCGCAAGAAGGACATCATCATCCGCGGCGGCGAGAATATCAGCTGCCAGGAGGTCGAGGCCGCGCTCTATTCGCACATCTCGGTGTCGGAAGCCTGCGTGTTCGGAGTCCCCTGCGACCGCCTCGGCGAGGTTCCCGCCGCGATCGTCTATTCCGAGGATGACGGCACACTGACCAAGGAGGCCCTGACCGCCTTCCTCGCCGAGCGAATCGCCCCCTACAAGATCCCGGCCCACATCTGGATCCACGACGAGCCCTTGCCCAAGCTCGGGACGGGCAAGATCGACAAGGTGCTGCTGAGGGAGCGGTACCGGCGAGAGGTCGAGCAGGCGGCGTAGCTCCTTCGATACGCGCCTTCCCCCGGATCAAGTCCGGGGTCAGTCGCTACTCAGGATGAGCGGGTTGAGTGACGAAATGAAACCGCTCATCCTGAGTAACCGGTGATGACGGCACCAGGAGCAGGTGCGAAGATCCCCCAGATGTTCGCAGCCGCGTCCGGGGGACGCGGCGGCCTGAGCCTGGCGACGTCATTGTCGAACCGGTGTATCGAAGGACCTAGCCCCTTCGGCCCCGCCCCTCTATCACGCCCGCCATGGCGCGAGGCTTGGAACGGGGCATAAGCCGGCGGAAATTGCTGGTCGGCGGCGGCGCCGGGCTCGGCCTCTTGCTGGCCTGGGAATTGTGGCCGCGCGCCTACCGGCCGAACCTTCGCGCCGCTCCTGGCGAGACCCTGTTCAACGCCTTCCTCAAGATCGGCGAGGACGGGCGGGTCATCGTCGCCGTCCCGCAGGTCGAGCTCGGTCAGGGCAGCTGGACCAGCCTCCCGCAGATCCTCGCCGACGAGCTCGGCGCCGACTGGCGGACCGTCGCGGTCGAGCCGGCGCCGATCAGCCCGCTCTACGCCAACACCCTTCTCGCCGAGGCGGCGGCCGACGAGACCAGCCCCGAATTCCTGCGCGGCGCCCGGCGCTGGGTGGCGAGTGAATATTCGGTCCGCAACAGCGTGATGCTGACCGGCGGATCCTCCTCGACACGGATGTTCGAGCCGCGCCTTCGCGAGGCCGGCCGCGCCGCGCGCTCACTGCTCATGAAGGCCGCCGCCGAGCGCTGGAAAACGGACTGGGAGACCCTGGACACGGCCGGCGGCTTCGTCCTTCGCGACGACGACAAATTGAGCTTCGCCGAGCTGGCCGAGGCCGCCTCGAACCAGGATCTGCCCGAATATCCGCCTCTGCGCGGCGGCATCGACAACCGCCTGACCGGCCAGCCGCTGCCGCGTCTCGACCTTCCGGCCAAGGTCGACGGCTCGGCCCAGTTCGCCGGCGACATCCGCCTGCCCGACATGGTCTACGCCTCGGTGCGCTCGGGCCCGGGCGGGTCGGCCCGCCTGGTCTCGGCCGACCGGGCGGCCGCGCGCGGCACCCCTGGCCTCGTCGCGACCTTCACCAACGACCATTTCGCGGCCGCGATCGCGACCAACTGGTGGGCCGCCGAGCGCGCCGTCGGCAGGATGAATCCGCGATTTCATGTCGAGGAGGCACTGCCGACGATCGAGACGGTGGAAGCGGCGCTCGCCGACGCTCTGGCCGAGGACGACGGCACCCGGATCTTCGAGCGCGGCGACGTCGGCGCGGTCTACGGGGCGGGCAATGTCGTCCAGGGCCATTATGCGGTCGGGCTCGCCGCCAACGCGCCGATGGAGACGCTCACCGCCACCGCTCGAACGACCGGCGACCGGCTCGAGATCTGGGCCTCGGTCCAGGCGCCCGGCCTCGCCCGCCGGGCCGCAGCCCGGGCCGCCGGCCTCGCCGAGAGCCAGGTCACGCTCTACCCGACCCTCGCCGGCGGCGGCTACGGCCGCAAGCTGGAGACAGGAGCGGTCGCCCAGGCCGCGATCCTCGCCATCCACCTCAAGCGGCCGGTGCAAATCGTCTGGTCGCGCGCCGAGGAAAGCGCGCGCGACACCTTCCGCCCGCCCGCCCGCGCCACTTTGTCGGCGCGGCTCGGCAATGGCGGCCTGATCCTCGGCTGGCAGAGCAGGATCGCGACTCCGGAGGGCGTCAACGCGCTGAGCGACCGGCTCGGATCGCGCGCGGCGGGCGGCCTCGCCTCGCCGGTGGCGGGCGCGATTCCCCCTTATGCCATTCCCGCGGTGGCGGTGGATCATCTTCCCGCCGAGATCGGGATCGCCACCGGCGCCTGGCGCTCGGGCGCGCACAGCTACACCGCCTTCTTCACCGAAAGCTTCATGGACGAGCTTTCGCGGCTCGCGAACGTCGAGCCGCTCTCCTTCCGGATGCAGATGCTCGGCGAAAATCCGCGCCTCGCCCGCTGCCTCTCGACCGCCTCGGCGCTCGGCGGCTGGGACGGAGGCCAGGCCGGAAGCGCGATGGGGATCGCCGCCCACAGCGCGTTCGGATCGCATATCGCCACCCTGGTGGAAGTGGAGGTGGAGCGCGGCGAGCGGGTGCGAGTCCTTCGGGCGCTTTGCGCGGTCGATTGCGGCCGGATCGTCAATCCCGAGATCGTCAAGCAGCAGATCGAGGGCGGGCTCATGTTCGGGATCGCCGCCGCCACGGGCAATCCGATCGCGCTCGAGAAGGGCCGTTCGTCGGCGCTCGGATTCCGCGACTTCGCCTTTCCCGGGCTTTCCGCGTCGCCGGAGGTCAGCGTCGAGATATTGGAGAGCGACGAGCCGCCGGGCGGAGTGACCGAGCTCGCCGTTCCGACCGCGGCGCCGGCCATGGCCAATGCCGTCCATGCCCTCACCGGTCGGCGGCTTCGCGACCTTCCCTTGCGCATCGGCGGCCGATGACCCGCCCGGAGGGCCATCCCTTTGTTCCAGCGCCCAGGATCGGTGTGCTTCTGATCAATCTCGGGACTCCGAACGCGCCCGAGCCCGGCGCGGTACGGCTCTATCTCAGGGAATTCCTCACCGATCCGCGGGTGATCGAGATCCCGCAGCTGGTCTGGCGGCCGATCCTCCACGGCATCGTCCTTCGCACCCGGCCCGCCCGCTCGGCCCACGCCTACCGGCAGGTCTGGACCGACGAGGGGTCGCCGCTCGCCGCGATCACGGCGCGCCAGGCGAAGGCGCTGGCGGGCGAGTTCGGGGACGGCGTGATCGTCGATCATGCCATGCGCTACGGCCGGCCGGCGATCAGGGAGCGGATCGACGCCCTCAAGGCCGCCGGCTGCGAGCGGATCCTGATCGCCCCGCTCTACCCGCAATATTGCGCGGCCACGACGGCGACCGCCAATGACGAGGCCTTCGCCCATCTCCGCCGCCTGCGCTGGCAGCCGGCGATCCGGACATTGCCGCCTTATCATGACGACCCGCTCTATATCGGCGCACTGAAGTCGAGCGTCGAGGCCGGCCTGGCCGAGTTGGATTTCGAGCCGGACGCCCTCCTCGCCAGCTTCCACGGAATGCCGAAGCGGACTCTCGGGCTCGGCGACCCCTATCATTGCCATTGCCGCAAGACGGCCCGGCTGCTCGGCGAGGCGCTCGGCCGCGACCTGCTGGTCGCCTTCCAGTCGCGCTTCGGCCGCGCCAAATGGCTCGAGCCCGCGACCGATTCCGAGCTCGCCGCGCTTCCCGGCCGCGGGGTGCGCAAGCTCGCGATCGTCGCGCCCGGATTCTCCGCCGATTGCCTCGAGACGCTGGAGGAGCTTGCGATCCGCGGCCGCGCGGCCTTCCTCGCCGCCGGCGGAACGCATTTCGCCTACCTCCCATGCCTCAACGACTCCGCTCCCGGCATAGAGATGCTTCTCGCGCTGATCGGGCGCGAACTTGAAGGATGGAGCCCGGCGCCTTAGGGCGGCCCGACAAAAGGGCCCCGGCCCCGAAAAAAGCAGGAGGATGTATGGCACGCGTTGCAGTCGTGACGGGCGGAACCCGAGGCATTGGCGAGGCGATCAGCGTCGCGCTCCGCGATGCCGGAATGCAGGTCGCCGCCAATTATGCCGGCAATGAGGAGAAGGCCCGCGAGTTCAGCGACCGCACCGGAATCCGCGCCTATAAATGGGACGTGAGCGATTTCGACGCCTGCATCGAGGGCGTGAAGCAGGTCGAGGCCGATCTCGGCCCGGTCGACGTCCTCGTCAACAATGCCGGGATCACCCGCGACGGAACGATGAAGCGGATGACCCGCCAGGCCTGGGACGACGTGATCGACGTCAATCTCGGCGGCTGCTTCAACATGGCCAAGGCGGTGTTCGAGGGCATGCAGGCCCGCAAGTTCGGCCGGATCGTCAACATCGGCTCGATCAACGGCCAGGCCGGCCAGTACGGCCAGGTCAATTATGCCGCCGCCAAGTCCGGAATCCACGGCTTCACCAAGGCCCTCGCCCAGGAAGGCGCCCGAGGCGGAGTCACGGTCAACGCCATCGCGCCGGGCTATATCGACACCGAGATGGTCGCCGCGGTCCCCCCCGAAGTGCTCGAGAAGATCGTCGCGCGGATCCCCGTGGGGCGGCTCGGCAAGGCCGAGGAGATCGCCCGCGGCGTGCTATTCCTGTGCGGCGAGGATGCCGGGTTCGTAACCGGCTCGACGCTCAGCATCAATGGCGGGCAGCATATGTACTGAACGTGAAATTGGGGACAGTATATATTTTCCCCCGTGCGACAGCTGATGCGCCTGTTCTCTGACGAAAATATATACTGTCCCCAATTTCACGGCATGGCCGACGGGCGCCGAAAGGCGACCCGATCGACGGCGGCTTTGCCGCCGGCGGGGCTGTGACCCTTTTTCTCTTTCGTCATCCCAGCGAAAGCTGGGATCTCATTTGCTTCTTTCGAAAGAAGAGAGATTCCAGCTTTCGCTGGAATGACGGATTGTGACGATGGGCCCGGTGAAACGCTCGATGATGATCGCGGGCCACGCCACGTCGATCAGCCTCGAGCCGATCTTCTGGGACGCGTTGCGCGAGGCGGCCGAAGCGGAGGGGCTTCCCCTCAACGCCCTCGTCGCCCGGATCGATGCCGAGCGCATCCAGGAGCCGCGCCCGCCCAATCTCGGAAGCGCGATCCGCGTCTGGCTGTTCGAGCGGGCCAAAGCCTCCCCTCCCTGAATCCAGGGAGGGGATTGAGGGGTGGGTGGGTCTCCGCCGGCAATGACTCTTCGAGAAGCAACCCACCCCCAGCCCCTCCCTGTACTCAGGGAGGGGAGTAGAGGTCGCTCCGCGGCCTGCTCTACCGCCCCAGCAGCACCCGCGCCTGCGTGGCGATCTGCGCGAGCATCGCCGCCGTCGTGACCGGAGCGTGCCGCGCCCGGTCGACGATCCGGCGGAACTGCTCGATCCGCGCGCCCTGGGCCTGGACCCATTCGTTCACCGCCTCGAGCGGATCGTCGCCTTTCTGGCGCTGGAGGAAATCGAGCCGCAGCTGCTCGAAATCGCGCGCCAGCCCGGCGGTGAGCAGCCGTTCCCACTGGTCGCGCGCCTGGAACCGGTTGGCGGCGCCCTGCGCCCAGTCCAGCCCGAGCGCCTCGCCGAGCTTGGTATAGGCCTGGGTCAGCCTGATCTCGTCGACCCCGATCTTCCGGCCCAGGGTCGCGATCCCGATCCCGCCGTTCAGCTCGAACAGTCGGACCAGCCGGTGGGCGATCTCGGGCGGAGTGCCGAGCTCGGCGAGATGCTTGCGCCGCTCCTCGGCCTCGCCGGCCACTTCCTGGCGCAACAGGCCCTCGACCGCACCGGTCAATTTGGCGAGGCCGGGGGCCAGGGTGTCGACCATCTCGGCGATCCTGGTCGTCGCCTTGGTGTTGCGCAGCAGATCGGCGATGTGGAGCTGGAGCCCGCGCGAGGCCTGCTCGAAAAGCTCCAGCCGCAACTGCTCCGGAATCTCCGCCGTCTCGAGCGTTTCCCACAAAGATTCCATGTCGAACAACCGCTCGGCCGCGACGAATGCGGCGGCGGCCTGGCCGAACGAGGCGCCTTCCTCCTCGCTGAGGGAGAAGGGCGCGGTGATCCCGAGCCGGTTGACGAAGCGGTTGGCGATCTTGGTCGCGATGATCTCCTTGCGCAGGCGATGGGCGAGGATCGCGTCGGGGTGGCGCTTCTGCATCGTCTTCGGGAAGGCGCCGCACAATTCGCGGTCGAGGGTCGAATCCTCGGTGATCTTGCCCGCCTCGAGCGCGGCCTGGAGCGCCATCTTCGAGGTCGAGAGAAGGACGGCGAGCTCGGGCCTGGTCAGGCCGCGATTCTCCTGCGCCCGCCTAAGCAGTTCCTCATTGCTCTCGATCCCCTCGACCGCCCGGTTCAGCCGGCCGCTTTCCTCGAGCATCTCGATCACCCGGACGAGCGGCGGAAGCGCCTGGGCGCCGCCTTTCTCCGCGATCGACAAGGCGAGGGTCTGGAGCCTGTTGTCCTCGAGGACGATGGCCGCGACCTCGTCGGTCATCTCCGCGAGCAGGGCGTTTCGGTCCTCCTCGCTAAGCCGCCCTTCCTGCATCTCCCGGTTCAACGGGATCTTGATGTTGACCTCATTGTCCGAGCAGTCGACCCCCGCGCTGTTGTCGATGAAGTCGGTGTTCGAGCGGCCGCCGGCCTGGCCGAACTCGATCCGGCCGGCCTGGGTGATGGCGAGATTGGCGCCCTCGCCGATCGCCTTGACCCGAAGCTCGGAGCCGTTGACCCGGATCGCGTCGTTGGCCGGATCCCCGACCTCGGCATTGCTCTCGCTCTTCGCCTTTATGTAGGTGCCGATACCGCCGAACCAGAGCAGATCGGCCTGCGCCTTCAGGATCGCGTTGATCAGGGCGGCCGGGCCCGCTTCCTCGCCCTCGATTCCGAGCATCGCCGCCACTTCCGCCGAGATCGGGATCGCCTTCTGGCTTCGCGGGAAGATTCCGCCGCCCTTCGAGATCAGCTTCCGGTCGTAATCGTCCCAGCTCGACCGCGGCAGCTCGAACAGCCGGTTCCGCTCGGTCCAGCTCTTCGCCGGATCGGGATCGGGATCGAGGAAGATGTGGCGGTGATCGAAGGCCGCGACCAGCTTCAGCGCCTTGCTGAGAAGCATTCCGTTGCCGAACACGTCGCCCGACATGTCGCCGACTCCGATCACCCGGATCGGATCCTTCTGAACGTCGACTCCCATTTCGAGGAAGTGGCGCTGAACCGAGACCCAGGCGCCGCGGGCGGTGATCCCCATCGCCTTGTGATCGTAGCCCTGGCTTCCGCCCGAGGCGAAGGCGTCACCGAGCCAGAATCCGCGCGACAATGCGATGGCGTTGGCGACGTCGGAGAAGGTCGCCGTGCCCTTGTCTGCGGCGACGACGAAATAGGGATCGTCGCCGTCTCGGACGACGACATCGTCGGGATGGACGATCTTGTTCTCGACGATATTGTCGGTGACCGAGAGCAGTGCGCGGATGAAGATCCGGTAGGATTCGGTCCCCTCCGCCATCCAGGCGTCGCGATCGGACTGCGGCGGCAGATGCTTGGGATAGAATCCGCCCTTGGCGCCGGTCGGTACGATCACCGCGTTCTTGACGACCTGGGCCTTCATCAGCCCCAGGATCTCGGTGCGGAAATCGTCGCGCCGGTCGGACCAGCGAAGGCCGCCGCGCGCGACCGGTCCGCCGCGCAGATGGATACCCTCGACCCGCGGGGAATAGACCCAGATCTCGCGCCACGGCACGGGCTGCGGGAGGCCGGGCACCCTGGCGCTTTCCAGCTTGAACGCCAGCGCCTCGCGGCCCGAAGGCGCGAAGGCGTTGGTTCGAAGGGTCGCGGCCACCACGCCCCGGATCAGGCGAAGGATCCTGTCCTCGTCGATCGCGGCGACATGCTCGAGCCCCTCGTCGATCGCCTGCTCGGCGGCGAGGATCGCTTCGGCGCGCCCGCTCTGCCGCTTCGGATCGTGGGACGCCTCGAACAGGTCGATGATCGAGCGCGCGACGTTGGGCGCGCGGCGGAGCGCCTCGACCACGGTTGCCAGGCCATAGGCCAGCCCGCCCTGGCGGAGGTAGCGGAACCAGGCGCGGAACAGCACGACGTCGGGCGGATCGAGCGCGGCCGCGACCAGCAATTGGTTGAAGGCGTCGTTCTCGGCCTTGCCCTCGAGCACCTCGGCGATCGCCTTCTCGATCGTCTCGGCCCGCTCGAGAACGTCCGAGGCCTCGCCGACCCGCATCTCGAGCACGAACTCGTGGATGTAGCCGAGCTTTCCGTCGTCGAGCGGCGACGGGAATTCCTCGAGCACCCGGAACCCGAAATTCTCGAACACCGGAACCGCCTCGGACAGCGGGATCAGGCCGGCGAGGCGGTAGGTCTTGAGCCGGAGCCGGACCGGCCCGTCCGACTCGTCGCGATAGAGGCGGGCGTCGCGGGCCGAAGCATTGGCCAGCTCGCAGATCCGCAATATGTCCCTGCTGGCTTCCTCCGGGCTGGTCCGCGCCCGGTAGAGCTCGGGAAGATCGTCCATGTAGCTCAATGCCAGGCGGGTCGCCCGCGCCGGTCCGACCACGTCGCCGAGCGCTTCCTCGACCGCCGGCTCCCAGCCCCGGACCATAGCGTCGAGCCTTCGGTCGAGCTCGGCCACGTCGGGGGTCGGAGTGGCCGGGCCGACGTACAATGTGTAGCGGATCAGTGCGAGATCGCCGTCGCCGAGCTCGACCGACCAGTTGGAGATCCGGCCGCCCGAGGCCTGCTCGATCATCTCGCCGATGGCGAGGCGCCGCCGGGTCGTCAGCTCGTCCCTGGGAAGCCAGACGAAGGCGAACATGTTGCCCTTGAGCACCGAGCGGACGAGCACCAGGGTGGGCCTCGGCCGGTCGGCGAGCGACATGGCCGTATTCACGAGCTCGCGGACCGAATCCATGCTCAGGCTGACCAGAAGATCGTGGGGCAGAGCGGTGACGGCGTGGCGAAGCGCCTTGCCGCTGTGGCCCGATGGGTCGAAGCCGAATTCCTCCTCCAATTGCTTGAGGCGGGTCCGGAGCAGTGGCACGTCCTCGACCTGAGCGCTCAGCGCCTCGCTGGTCCACAGGCCGGCATGGACTCCGATGCTGGTCACCTTGCCGCCCTCGCGGATCGGGACGACGACCAGGTCGAGCGGGACCCGGCGATGGACCGACGAGCGACGCTCCGCCTTTGCCAGCAAGGGCACCGATCCGCCGGCTTCGAAATAGTTTATCGCGCCGACCGACCCGCCCGGATCGGTCGGGTCGCCGGGAAGCCGGAACAGGCCGAGCGCATCGGACGCCGGGCCGTCGGGCCGCTCGACCTCATAGCCGAGAAGGGTCATCGATCCGTCGGCGAACCAGCGCAAGAGAGCCGCGCCCTCCTCGTCACCGGCGGAGTCCGCGTCGGCATGCATCCGCGCCTGCATTGCCCGCCAGTCGGTGACCGCGGCGCGTACGTCGGCGAGCACCCGGTAGAGGTCGGCAACGACCTCGCGCCGGATTCGCGCCTCGGCGCGATCGACCTCGAGATACATCAGGGACTCCCGCCGGTCGCGCTCGTCGCAGAGCGGCTCGACCGCCAGGAGCGCGCCGTCTTCGTCGCGTCGGACGCAGACGACCGGGTGAAGCAGGCGATGGACGATCAGCCCGCGCGCGGCGAGCGTGTTGGCGACGCTGTCGACCAGGAAAGGCATGTCGTCGTTGACGATTCCGATCCGCATCCGCCGCTGGCCGAGCGCTCCGCCCAAGGTCTCCAGGCGGACGAGCGCGACTCCCGCGCCGCGCAGTGCCGCGCAGCCGGCGATGAATCGGGCGGCCTCCTCGCGGTCCGCGTCGCTGAACTCGACCACCTCGCCGGGGAGAGCGCCGCGGACGAGCTGATCGGCGATGGCCTTCACGGTTCGAGCGTCGGCGGGCCCGCCTGCCCCGGTCCCGCCCCCGCCGCTCGCCGTGGAAGCGGCCTCGGAAACGGCGACATCGTCGGAATTCATAACAAGCTCCCGAAGGGGCGGCGCCACGCGCCGTCGGTCTCGCGGCGCCCTATGCCCCCCCGGGCCGGAGGGGGCAAGGCCGGGGCGCCGGAGGCGGGACCTCGAATCTCGCCGGCCGGCATCCTATGTCCCGGTCCAATCCCCGCACCACCACGAGGCATCAACTCCATGATCGTCAAAGCCTATGGCGCCCAGGCCGCCGACAAGCCGCTCGAGCCGATGAACATCTATCGCCGCGAGCCCGGCCCGAAGGACGTGCGGATCGACATCGCCTTTTGCGGCGTTTGCCATTCGGACCTTCACACCGTCCGGTCCGAATGGGGCGGCACCCTCTATCCCTGCGTGCCCGGCCACGAGATCGTCGGCCACGTCACCGCTGTCGGCGGCGAAGTCACCGGCTTCAAGCCGGGCGACACGGTCGGGGTGGGCTGCCTGGTCGGAAGCTGCCGCCACTGCGCGGCCTGCGAGGAGGGCCTCGAGCAATATTGCGAGAAGGGAATCATCGGCACCTATAACGGCCCGACCGAGGACGAGCCGGGTCACACGCTCGGCGGCTATTCGCAGAGCATCACCGTCGACGAGAGCTTCGTCCTTCGAATCCGCCATCCCGAAGAGCAGCTCGCAGCGGTCGCGCCTCTGCTCTGTGCCGGAATCACCACTTATTCTCCGCTTCGCCACTGGAAGATCGGGCCGGGCCACAAGGTCGGAATCGTCGGCATCGGCGGGCTCGGCCATATGGGAATCAAGCTCGCCCACGCCATGGGCGCCCATGTCGTCGCCTTCACCACCTCGGAGAACAAGCGCCGCGACGCCCTCGATCTCGGCGCGGACGAGGTCGTCGTCTCGCGGAACCGCGACGAGATGAAGGCCCAGGTCAACAGCTTCGATTTCATCCTCAACACCGTCGCGGCGAGCCACGATCTCGACGCCTTCACGGCCCTTCTGAAGCGCGACGGAACGATGTGCCTCGTCGGCGTCCCGGAGCATCCGCACCCGAGCCCGAACATCGGCAACCTCATCTTCAAACGCCGGGCGATCGCCGGCTCTCTGATCGGCGGGATCCCGGAAACCCAGGAGATGCTCGATTTCTGCGCGGAGAAAGGCATCGTCTCGGACATCGAGATGATCGAAGCGCGCGAGATCGACACCGCCTACGACCGCATGCAGCGCGGCGACGTCAAATACCGCTTCGTCATCGACAGCGCTTCGATGGGTGGGTGAAGGGCGCAGGCAGCTCTAATTCGTCATCCCGGGCTTGAACCGGGATCTATGAACACGAACGGTTCAGAACCGGCATCGAGGGTGTTCATGGACCCTGACTTTCGTCAGGGTGACGACCTATGAAGTAGGAGCGTCCGGCCCGAGTGTGCCTAGGCCGCCGCCTTGCGGATGACCTTGTCGACCAGCGCCTTGTCGGCGACCGGCGGCGCGACGAAGGCGATCCTGCCGTTGCCCTCATTGCGGACGACGAGAAGGACGAACTCCTCGCTCCCGGCGTCCATCTCGGCGAAGGCGAAGGGCACCGCCTCGCGAAGGGCGGCGCGGAGCGCCTCGGTCGGGTCGGGCTTCGGCTCGGGCCGGCGCGCCTTGCGCTCGGCCTGGACGAGACCCTTGAGGCCGCCCTCGTGGCGGTCGAGATAGTCGCGGAACGCGCCGAGCGGCACATGCTCGCGGCGGGCGAAGCTCAGCGCCGCGGCGAACTCGGTGATCCGGCTCTTGTCGTAATCCGGGCCGAAGACGAGCTTCACGACCGGAGTCATCGGCGCGCGCGCCTGGGCCTTCAGCCCGGCATCGTCGAGCAATTCGGCATAATCTTCGGGCTCGTCCTCGGCCGCCAGTGCGAAGTCATAGGCCTGGGACAAGGCGCGGTAGAGGGCGGAGCGGCTTCGGACGTCGGCGCTCTTGACCGCGTCGGCGCTGTCGCGCGCGACCGAGAGCCGGTCTGCGAGGCCGGCATCGGCGGGAAGCTCGGCGACCTGCTCGACCTCGGCTGCGGGAAGGTCCCATTCCTCCTCGGCGGCGCTGACCGGGCCGGGCATGGCCTCGATCGGCTCCATCGGCTCGGCATTGGGGCCGTCGGCCCAGACCGGGCTTGCCTCGACCGCCGGAGCGGCGGCGAGCGCCCTTGCGGCCTCCTGGGCGATCCGGGCCGAGGTCGCGCTGTCGGCGACCTCCTTCCAGTTGATCACGCCATAGATGAAGTCGATCGTGTCGCCGTCCGACGAGAAGGGCATCAATATGCCCCGGTACATGGTGTTGCGGCCGCGCTGGCCCAGGAACTCGGCCTCGAAGCCGATCGGAGCGCAATTGGCGATGATCTGGAGATAATGGTCGGTGAGCCGGGACAGCAGGCTCCTCTTCGGCACGTCGCTGATCTTGCGGATGTCGCCGATCAGCTCGCATTCCTCGCGCAGCGCCGAGCCGAGCCACTGCACCTTCGGATCGTCGGTGCCGTCGCTGAAATCGAGAAGGACGCTGTGCGGCCCGAAATCGTCGAGCGTGTGCGGCTCGAGATCGCCGATCGAAGGATAAGGCCGGCCGTCGAGCAGTGAGACCCAGTAATTGTAGGCCCGGACGTGCATTCGGCGCTCGTCGACTCCGATCTCGGGCGGCGCGTCCATCGCCGGCTCGTCGTCGGCGGCGCTGTAGCCCTGATCCTCCTCGAATGCCCTGAGATTGTCCATTCGCCGTCCTTGCAGGCCCCACGCACCGTCCGATGCCCATGGAATGCACCGAGCATGGTTGAGAAAGCGTTAAGTCTTTGAGGATGCGCGAGAGACGGACGGGACGGGCCGGCGCCGCTTGTCATCGCCCGGAGCCGCTGATAAGGCGCGCCCTTCCCTCCGGGAGCGCCGCTTTAGCTCAGCTGGTAGAGCACATCATTCGTAATGATGGGGTCAACGGTTCGAGTCCGTTAAGCGGCACCATGCCCACCGCACCGACCGCCGGGGACGATCATGGACTCCAGCAATTTCCAACTGCCGCTCGAGCAAGCGGACATCGCCTCGCTCTACCGCGAAGGCGAGACATTGCTGGACAGGCTCGACGATGCCGGCCTCCACCAAGCCGCCGCCCACGTCTCCATGGCGCTCGACGCCCTGCGCCGGACGATCACCAGCTTCGGCTAACGCAGGCACCGCTACTGGTAGAAGCCCTCGCGCAGGTTGATGCCGTGCTCCAACCAGGCCTTCATCGCGCAGAGCATCTGCGCCCAGCCCTGGCAATTGCCGTAGCTGCCCTGCAAGCCCCGTTCGGTCTGCCGCCAGCCTTCCTCGGCGATAGTGACGAGCGTGCGGTCGTCGCCTTTCGGCTCGAACTCCATCGTTACCGTGGTTTGATAGCCGGCGGCCGCCTCCGTCGGGATATCGCCGCCGCTATCCGGAGGCGGGCCTTCATAGGCCTCCCATTTCAGCACGATCTTCCGGTCCGGAACGACTTCGACCACCTCGACCGGAAAGGCGCCGGGGAAGTCGGCGAAGTCCCACATCACGGTCGCGCCCTGCTCGATCCGGCCCTGGGCGCCGCCGGTGGTGAAATAGCGCGAGAGTGTGTCGGGATCGACCACCGCCTCGAACACGTCGTGGACGGGGCGCGCGATGAAGCCGGTGATCTTGAACTTGAGGTCCATGGCGATCCTCCTTGCGCAGGGGCCTTATATGTTATAGATATATAACATGTCAATCGAAGCACGCAACGACCGGATTTTCAAAGCCTTGTCGGCGGCGACGCGGCGGTCGATCCTCGACTTGCTGAAGGACGATCCGCAAACAACCGGCGCCCTGTGCGCGCAGTTCCCGGACCTCGACCGCTGCACGGTGATGCAGCATTTGAAGGTGCTCGAGGAGGCGGAGCTGGTGATCGTTCAGCGCAGGGGGCGGGAGCGGTGGAACCACCTCAATCCGCTGCCGATCAAGCACATTCACGACCGCTGGATCGGACCTTATGCCGCGCACGCGGTCGGCCTGCTCGACCGGCTGAAGAACGATCTGGAACGGGCCTGAATGGATCCCGTTTCCGCGTCTTTCCGGGCGAGACTTCCTCGATCCCGATCCCTTGTCCACCTTAAATTCTTTCTTCCGAGCGGCTTGGGCTTGCCTCGCCTCGGAGCCCCCGCCTAGACAGTAGACGGGACGCGGTGCGGGTGGCGTTGCATGTCTCTCCGGGGGGAATGGTGAACACAAGCACGGGGGCACAGGCGGCGGCGGACGCAAGCGCCCGGTTCGATTCCGCGCATGCCGCCCTCGTGTCCGACTCCGCGATCCAGTTCGAGATGACGACCTACAAGCCTCAGCCGCCGCCCGCCTGGCTCGAGGCGCTTTTCAACCTGATCGGCGCGTCGCCCGCGCGGCTGGTCTTCTGGATCGTCCTCGCGATCGCGGCCGCCCTGTTGGTCGCCTTCATCGTGAATCGCGCGCGGGACGGCGACTGGTCGTGGCTTCTGAGGCGCAAGGCCAAAGAAGAGGAAGCGGAGGCCTGGCGCCCCGAGGAAGCGCCCGCCCGGGCCCTGCTCCAGGAGGCGGACTCGCTCGCGGCCGCCGGGCGCTTCGACGAGGCGGCGCACCTCCTCCTGTTCCGGAGCATCGAGGATATCGACCGGCGCCGGCCCGACCTGGTCCGACCCGCCTTGACCAGCCGCGACATCGCGACCGCGCCCACCTTGCCGTCCGGGCCGAAGAGCGCCTTCGGCCGGATCGTCCAGACGGTCGAGCGAAGCCTGTTTGGTGGCCGGACGCTCGAGGAGCATGACTGGAAGGCCTGCCGCGAGGCCTATCAGGAGTTCGCCTTCGCCTCGGCCTGGAAGGAATGAGAATGGCGGACGGCGGCAACCCCTTCAACGCGCGGATGGTGTTCTGGCTGATCGGCGCCGGGATCGTCGCCTTCGCCGCCTTCATGCTGCTCCTCGCCTACGCGCCGGATTTCGGGCCGCGATCGAGCGGGCGGCCAACCGCCATGTCGGGCTCCGCGATCGGCTTCAGGGGCGTCCACCAGCTGATCGAGAAAACCGGCTCCGGATCCTATCTGATCCGCGACGAGACCGATCTTGAGACCGCCGATCTCGTCGTCTTCACCCTGGAGCAGATGACCGATCCCGAGGCGATCCGGGGCCTGGCCAACCGCCGCGCCGGCAAGGCGACCATGCTCGTTCTTCCCAAATGGCAGACCATGCCCGATCCGAAGAAGGCAGGCTGGGTCCGGGCGATCGGACGGGTCAGCCCGGTGAACGGCACCGAGCAGCTGAAGCCGCTCGGCAAGGCCGGGGTTCGGCTGTCGAGCGCTCCGAGCCGCAAGGTGAAGGGGCAAGGCGAGCTGGACGGCCTCGAATTCACCCTTCCCGCCTCTCCCCAGACGGTCGCGGGCGAAGCCATCACGCCGCTCATCCCCGGCCCGGGCGGCGGGGCTGTACTGGGCCGGCTCGGCAATGCCTCGCTCTACATCCTCGCCGATCCCGATCTCATCAACAATATGGGCATGAAGGACCGGGCATCCGCGCAGGCCGCGGTCGACATGCTCTCCATCCTCAGCCCGTCGGACGAAGGCATGGTCGCCTTCGACCTGACCGCCAACGGTCTCGGCAAGAGCCCGAGCGCATTGAAGCTCGCCTTCGAGCCGCCCTTCCTCGCGCTCACCCTCGCGGTCTTCATCGCCGCCTTGCTCGCCGGACTCCACGGCGCCTTCCGGTTCGGCCCGGCGGCGCGCGAGAAGCGCGCCATCGCCTTCGGCAAGGCGGCCCTGGTCGAGAACAGCGCGGGCCTGTTCCGGATCGCCAAGCGCGAGCATCGCACCGGACCGGCCTATGCCGAGCTGATCCGCGAGGAGGCGGCGCACGCGACCGCGGCGGGGAATCTGCACCGTGAGGCGCTGGACTCCGCGCTCGACCGCTTCACCTCGCCCGACAAACCGAGCTTCACCGAGCTTGCGGCAAGGGCTTCCTCGGCCTCGCACCGCTACGACCTCGTCGGCGCCGCGCACGCGCTTTTCCAGTGGAAGAAGGATCTCATCAAGTGAACCTCCAGGACGTCAAGACCCTCGCCGACACGATCAGGGGCGAGGTCGCCCGGGCGATCGTCGGCCAGGAGGAAGCGGTCGAGCTGATGCTCATCGCGCTCTTCTCCTCGGGCCACATATTGCTCGAAGGGCCGCCGGGAACGGCCAAGACCTTCCTCGTCCAATGCTTCTCCCGGGTGCTCGGGCTGGGCTTCGGACGCATCCAGTTCACGCCGGACCTCATGCCCGGCGACATCCTCGGATCGAACCTGTTCAACTTCCAGACCAGCCAGTTCACGCTGACTCGCGGTCCGATCTTCTGCGAGCTTCTCCTCGCCGACGAGATCAACCGGACTCCGCCCAAGACCCAGGCCGCACTGCTCGAGGCGATGCAGGAGCGCGCGGTCACGATCGACGGCGAGACCCATGCCTTGTCCGACCGGTTCATGGTCATCGCCACCCAGAATCCGATCGAGCAGCAGGGCGTCTATCCCTTGCCGGAGGCTCAGCTCGACCGCTTCCTGTTCAAGCACCGAATGGATTATCCGTCGGCCGAGGAAGAGCGGAGGATCGTCGCCGCGCACGGCGCCCGCTTCGGAGCGCCGCGCCCCGAGGAGTGGGGAGTCGAGCAGAAGGTCGGGTCCGGCGACGTCGCCGCGGCCGTGGCCGCGGTCGAGGCCGTGCCGATGGTCGGAGAGGTGGTCGACTATGTCGTCAACCTGGTGCGCGCGACCCGCGAGGCCGCGGACCTCGACGTCGGCGCGAGCCCGCGCGCCGCATCGATGCTTGCGGGCGCCGCGCGCGCCAGGGCCGCGCTGGACGGCCGCGACTATGTCATCCCCGACGACGTCAAGGCGCTCGCCCCCTCGGTGCTGCGCCACCGGATCTCGCTTTCGCCGGCGGCCGAGATCGAGGGCCGCCCGGTCGAATCGGTGATCGCGCGGCTGATCGAGCAGGTGGAGGCGCCGCGTTGATCTATCCCGCGAGGCCGGCCATCGCCGCCGCGGCGGCGGTCGCTCCGGTCGCTTTGCTGATCGGCGTGCTCCTCCCGGCCTATTGGTTCGCGGGCCTGTCGCTTCTCGCCTTTCTTCTCGCGCTCTGTGTGATCGACGCGTTCGCCGGCGCGCGCCACCGCGATGCCGAGCTGATCTGCGAGGGACCGGCGGCGGTCAGCGTCGGCGCGGAGTTCGAGGTGGAATGCCATGTCCGCTTCGCCCGCGCGGCGCCCTCGCGCTGCGAGGTGGCGGTCGGCGACCATCCCCTGCTCGAGGCGCCCGAGGGCCATCGCCGGACCGTCCGGGTGGAGAAGGGCGCCGGCTTCGCCGCGGTCGAGATGCGCGCTCTCCGCCGGGGCGCCGCCTCGATCGGCCGGACCTGGCTGCGCTGGACCGGGCCGATCGGCCTGGTCTGGAAGCAGAAGGAGATGGCGCTCGGCGCGGAGATCTTGATCGCGCCCGACATCCGCGCCGTTCGCGAGCGAAGCGCGCAATTGCTCCACCGCCAGGCGATGCACGGCCTCATCGCGCAGCTCGAGCTGGGCGAGGGCGCGGAGTTCGAGGCGCTCGCCGACTACCGCCAGGGCATGGACCGGCGCGCGATCGACTGGAAGAGCTCGGCCCGCCACACGAGCTTGCTCGCCAAGGAATATCGGACCGAGCGCAACAACAATATCATCATCGCGCTCGATTCCGGCCGGACCATGTGCGAGCCGCTGGCCGGCGTTCCCCGCGTCGACCGGGCCGTCTCCGCCGCCCTTCTCACCGCCTTCGTCGCGCTCAAGGACGGCGACAGGGTCAGCCTGTTCGGCTTCGATTCCCATCCGCGGGTCTCGACCAAGCCGGTCTCGGGAAGCCGTTCCTTCGCCCTTCTCCAGCGGGTTGCCGCCGGGATCGACTATTCGGACCGCGAGACCAATTACACGCTCGCCCTCGCCACCCTGGCGTCAGGGCTCAACCGCCGGTCGCTGATCGTCATCTTCACCGATTTCGCGGACACGATCAGCGCCGAGCTCATGCTGTCGGCGGTCGGCACCCTGCTCAGCCGCCACCTCGTCTTGTTCATCCTGTTCCGCGACGAAGAGCTCGAGGATCTGGTCGAGACCGAGCCGGTCGAGCCGGAGGACGTCACCCGGGCGGTCACCGCCGCGGCTCTCCTGCGCGAGCGCAAGCTGGTCGTGAACCGGCTCCGCCGCCTCGGGGTCCATGTGCTCGAGGCGAAGCACGACCAGGCGGGCCCGACCCTGGTCAACGCCTATGTCGACTTCAAGCGGAGGAACCTGCTGTGAACGTCGTCGACTCCCGGAGCTTCCGGCTCGCGCGCGAGGAGGAATGGCGGCGCCTCGACGACCTTCTTGTGGTCTGCGAGAAGAAATCGCCCAAGGCCCTCTCCGACGAGGATCTGATGGCCCTGCCGATCCTCTATCGCGGCGCCTTGTCCTCGCTCTCGGTCGCTCGCGAGACCTCGCTCGACCTCGAGCTCGTCACCTATCTCGAGGGCCTGTGCGCCCGCGCCTATTTCTTCATCTACGGCGTCCGGACCAGCCCGGGCCGGAGAATGCTCGCATTCTTCCGCCACGACTGGCCGGCCGCCGCGACGGCCCTGTGGCGCGAGACCCTCGTCTCCTTCCTCCTGCTCGTGATCGGCACGATCGTCGGCTATCTGCTCGTGGTGAACGATCCGAGCTGGTACGGCGTCTTCGTCCCGACCGAGCTGGCCGGCGGCCGCGATTACAACGCCTCGGCGGCGAGCCTCCGCCAGGGCCTTTACGAAGGCAGCAGCCAGGACCCGCTGGCGGTCTTCGCCGCTTATTTGTTCACCCACAATTCGCAGGTCGCGATTTTCTGCTTCGCTCTGGGCTTCGCCTTCGGAGTGCCGACCCTGATGCTTCTCCTCTATCATGGCGGAATGCTCGGCGCCTTCTTCGCCCTCTACGGATCGCACGGGCTGGGCTGGGAGCTCGGCGGCTGGCTGATCATCCACGGATCGACGGAGCTTTACGCGATCGTCCTTGCCGGCGCGGCCGGACTCAGGATCGGCTGGAGCGTCGTCTTCCCGGGTAATTCGACCAGGATGGCCGCGGCCGCCGAATCGGGCAAGACTGCGGCGACCCTGATGGTCGGGGTGGTGATCATGCTGGTCATGGCCGGGCTTCTCGAAGGCTTCGGGCGGCAGCTGGTGAAGGTCGACGGGGTCCGCTACGCGATCGGCGGAGGAATGCTCCTGCTCTGGCTCGCCTACCATTATCTTCCGCGCCGAGAGCGTTTCGGTGGCTGAATATGCCGCAGACCTTCGAGCCGCCGAGGCGAAGCTTCGCCGAAGCCTGGTCACGCCCGAGGGCGTCGATCTCAGCCTGAAGCTCGCCACCCGGGGCCAGCGCGCCGCCGCATTCACGCTCGACCTGATCATCATGCTCGGGATCCTGATCGCATTCTCGCTCCTGGCTCTGGTCGGAATCTTCACCGCCGCCGGCGAATATGTGGCGATCCTCTGGCTGATCGGCTTCTTCACCCTCCGGAACTTCTATTTCATCATCATGGAGATGGGGCCTCGCGCCGCGACCTGGGGCAAGAGGATCAACGGCCTGAGGGTGGTGGCCCGGAGCGGCGCCCGGCTGACCGCGGACGCGGTGATCGCCCGCAACCTGATGCGGGAGATCGAATTCTATCTTCCGCTGTCCTTCCTCTTCTACCGGTCCTCGGAAGGCTCGGCCGACGGCGCCATGTGGCTTCTCGGCCTGGGCTGGTCCTGCCTCTTCCTCTTCTTCCCGTTCTTCAACAAGGACGGGCTGAGGGTCGGCGACCTGCTCGCTGGAACCTGGGTGATCAGCGCGCCCAAGCACGTCCTCGGCGCCGAACTGCTCTCCGAGCGCGGCGGCCAGGAGCCCGAATATTCGTTCAGCGACGCTCAGCTCGACGCCTACGGCGTGTTCGAGCTCCAGACCCTGGAGCGGGTGCTTCGCGACTCCGACCCCGAGGCGATGGCGACCGTTTCCTGGACGATCCGCAACAAGATCGGGATCGGCGAGGTGAGCAGCGATTACAGCTTCCTCAACGCTTATTATGCGGGCTTGAGGGCCCGGCTGGAGCGCAAATTGCTGTTCGGCCGCAGGCGCTTAGACAAGCACGACGTCTGAGGCGGGGCACGCTTCGGCGCCGAAACCTTCACAAAATCAGAGTCTTGCACTATATGGACGGCATGCGAACAGCGATTCTCCTGGCCGCGCTTCTGGCGCCTTCTCTGGCCGCGGCTGCTCCGGCGCCGGTCAAAGGGCCGTGGGTCGACTGGACCGAGCTCAGCCGGCGCGCCGAGACGAGCAAGCCCACCCCTGCTCCGCAGCGCACCGAAGCCGACGCACGAAGCCTCGGCGACCGGGTCGGCCAGATGGTCGCCGCCGGCGATTGCCGGGGCGGGGAGCGCATGGCCGCCGAAGCCCGCGACTCCGCCCTCGTCCGAGCCGTCCGCGAATATTGCATGCGCTGAGGCGGTTGCTACGGCACCAGCACAGCCGCACCCTCGATCTTCCCGGCCCTGAGGTCGTCCATCGCCCGAACCGCATCGCGCAGCTTGTAGCAGCGGACATTCGTGCGGACCCCGGCCTCCACCGCGAGCGCCATGAACGCCCGCCCGTCCTCTCGGGTCAGGTTGGCGACCGACAGGATCGCCCTTTCTCCCCACAGGTCGGCATAAGGGAAGGACGGGATGTCGCTCATGTGAATTCCCGCGCAAACGACCCGGCCGCCCTTGCGCACATGCTTGAGCGCGACCGGCACCAGTGCTCCCACGGGCGCGAACAGGATCGCCGCGTGGAGCGGCTCCGGCGGCGCCTCGTCCGATCCGCCCGCCCATGAACAGCCGAGCGAGCGCGCGAACCGCTGCCCATCGGCATCGCCAGGCCGGGTGAAGGCATGGACCCGGCGGCCCTGCCAGACCGCGACCTGTGCGACGATATGCGCCGCCGCGCCGAAGCCGTAGAGGCCGACGACCTCCGCCTCGCCCGCCATGACCAGGGCGCGATAACCGATCAGGCCCGCGCAGAGCAAAGGCGCGGCCGCGACGTCGTCGAATGCGGTCGGAATCGGCAGGCAGAAGGCGGCATCGGCGATGCAATGCGTGGCGAACCCGCCGTCGCGGCTGAATCCGGTGAAGAGCGGATCGTCGCACAGATTTTCGCGGCCTGACCGGCAATAGGCGCAGATGCCGCAGGTCCGCCCAAGCCACGGGATTCCGACCCGATCGCCGGCCGTCCATCCCGTCGCACCCTCGCCCAGGGCGGCGACTCGCCCGACGATCTCGTGTCCCGGAACGATCGGAAGCGGACCCTCGAGATCGCCGTCGGCGATGTGAAGATCGGTCCGGCAGATCCCGCAGGCCGTCACCTCGATCAGCAGTTCGCCCGGCCCCGGATCGGGTAAATCGCGCTCGACCGCGCGGAGCTTCTGTCCCGCCGCGTCCAGCTGCATCGCCCGCATCGTCCGACTCATTGTCCCTCCATAGCGATTGACGGAATGCCGTCGAAGCCTAGCGTGGAGTCATGACCCGTCCCCTGCTCTTCGATTATTGGCGATCCTCGGCCAGCTACCGGGTGCGAATCGCGCTCAACCTCAAGGGCATCGAATATGACCGGAGGCCGATCGATCTGCTCGCCGGAGACCAGACATCCGCCGACTATCATGCGCGCAATCCGCAGGGTTTCGTCCCGTTCCTCGAGATCGATGGAAAGCGATTAGGCCAGAGCCTCGCCATCATCGACTATCTCGACGCCACCCGTCCCGAGCCGCCGCTGGTTCCGGCCGACCCCGCCGATCGCGCCCATGTCCTCGCACTGGCTCTGGCCGTCGCCTGCGACATCCACCCAATCAACAATCTGCGCGTGATCACCTATTTGAAGAACGAGCTCGGCCAGCCGCAGGAGGCGCGCGACGCCTGGTACAGTCACTGGATCGCCGAGGGGCTGGCAGCGCTCGAAGCGATGGCGGCTCCGCGCGCCGGCACCTTCCTGTTCGGCGACTCGCCGACGCTCGCCGACATCTGCCTGGTGCCCCAGCTCTTCAACGCGCGCCGCTTCGAGGTCCCGCTCGACGCCTTTCCGACTCTGGTCCGCGCCGATGCCGAGGCCGCGAAGCTCGAAGCCTTCGCCGCCGCTCACCCCGACAGGGTCGCGCCGACCGCGCAGAGTCGCTAAGAACAGCCGCGCCGGGCGCAGGAGGGAAGACAATGGGCCGAGTCGAGGCGATCGGGAACATGGCGGACGTCGCGCCGCTCGCGAATGTCGACATCCCCCCCCTGAAGGGCAAGGTCAGCGAGGAGGAATGGGCGGCCCGCGTCGATCTCGCCGCCGCCTACCGGCTGGTCGCCTATTACGGCTGGGACGATCTGATCTTCACCCACCTTTCGGCGCGGGTGCCCGGGCCCGAGCATCACTTCCTGCTCAACCCCTACAATCTGATGTTCGAGGAGGTGACCGCGTCGAGCCTGGTCAAGGTCGACATGAGCGGCCTCCCGGTCGACCCGTCCCCCTTCATCACCAATCCGGCCGGCTTCACCATCCATTCGGCCGTGCACATGGCGCGCGAGGACGCGCGGGCGGTGATGCATCTCCACACGCCGCACGGCCAGGCCGTCTCCGCCCATGGCGACGGGCTTCTGCCCTTGACCCAGACCGCCATGCTGATCCGGGGCGACGTCGCCTATCACGATTATGAAGGGGTCGCCGTGGACCTCGAAGAGCGCGAGCGGATCGTCGCCGATCTCGGCACGAAGAATGCGATGCTTCTGCGCAACCACGGAACGCTGGCCGTCGGCGAGACGGTCGGCGAGGCCTTCATCCGAATCTATTTCCTGGAGCGCGCCTGCGAGGCGCAGATCCTCGCTCTGTCGGCCGGCGACAATCTCAACAACCCGCCCCAGGGTTCTCCCGAAGTGACCGCCGAGCAGGGCAAGGTCGGCCTGAAGCTCGCCGCCGGGGCGCTCGCCTGGCCCGCCCTCCTGCGCAAGGCCTATCGCCTCGATCCGAGCTTCGCGAGCTAGAGCATCGTGCGGAAAAGTGGGAACCGGTTTTCCGCTTAAACGATGCGGCAACAAGGGTTTAGAGCAGCGGCGCGATTCAGAAATCGCGTCCGATGCTCTAGCCCCGGTACCAGTCCCTGGCCAGGCGCCGGCTCGCAGCGAAATAGATGATCGCGCTGAGCAGGTAGAAAACGAGGCCGTAGAGGATCGAGTAGCGCAGCGACTGGTCGCCATAAGCCTCGCCCATCGCGTCCGACATGAAGCCCAGGAAGAATATCCCGAAGCCGATCCCGATCAGATTGTTGATGAACAGGAAGCTGGCCGAGGCCGTCGCGCGCATGTTTGGCGGGACGATATGCTGGACCGCCGCGATCACCGGCCCGAGCCAGGCGAGCGCCAGCATCTGCCCGATCGTGAACAATAACCATCCAATGACGAGAGACGGCGCAAACAGGCCGACCGCGAAGACCGGCGCGGCGATGCTGAAGCAGATGGCAGGGATCATGGCGTAGGAGCCCGGCCGATCCGGTCCGGTCCTGTCCCCAAGCCAGCCGCCGAGCCAGGTTCCGAGCACTCCGCCGATCAGCACGATCGAGCCGTAGAAGATCGAGACCCGAAGCAACTTCGGATCGCTTCCGGACGTGAACCAGGCCGGCAGCTGCGCCATGAAGGAGTCCATGCCTGCGAAATCGAAGCTTCGGCTGAAGAAGCTGGGAAGCCAGAAGATCAGGCCGTATCCCAGGATCGAGCCGGACGCTGCACCGAACGACAGGAGCCAGAAGCTCGGCGTTCGAGCGAGGGTCGCGGCGACCTCGGCGAAGGGCGGCGCGGGATCGCTGGCCGTGCCGTCGGCCGTGTCGTACCCGCCGCGGACCGGCTCCCGGATCCCGATCTTGACCAGCAGCGCCGCGGGAATTCCGGCGAGGCCAACGATGATGAAGGCCGAGCGCCAGTCGAGATGATTGGCGATCCAGCCGCCGAAGAACACTCCGAGCGCCGACCCGATCGGAATGCCCAGCGAGAAGAGCGCAAGGGCTCGGGCGCGCCGCTCCTTGGGGAAGAAGTCGGAGACGAGCGCATAGGAAGGCGCCACGCCGCCCGCCTCGCCGATTCCGACGCCCATCCGGGCCAGGAACAGCTGCCAGAAATTCTGGGCGTAGCCGCACAGGGCCGTGAAGAGGCTCCAGAACGCGACCGAGACCGCGATGATGTTGACCCGGCTCTTGCGGTCGGCGAGCCAGGCGATCGGAATGGCGAGGCCGGAATAGAAGAGCGCGAAGGCGATTCCGCCCATCAGCCCGAGCTGGCGGTCGGTGAGCGCCAGCTCCGCCTTAATCGGGACCGCCAATATGCCGATGATCTGGCGGTCGATGAAGTTGAAGATGTAGGCGAGGAGCAGGATCGCCAGCACCCGGCCGCCGGGCGTATGCCCGCCTGCCGGTGCCGGTCCGATCCTGCTCCCCGCCTCGCTCACGTCAGAACTTCAGGCCGAAGCTCAGGAAGACCTGCCGCGGATTTCCGTAGAAAGCCGTGACCACGCCTTCCCGGCCGAGGCTCGGGATGACGTTTCCGGCGGCGTTGCGGTTCGGAACGCCGGTCACCGGATTGACCGACAGGAACTGATAGCCCGACGTGATGTAATTCTTGTCGGTGAGGTTCTTGGCGTGGAGCCCGATGGTGTAACGGTCGTCGGTGCTCGTCCAGACCAGGCTCGCGTCCCAGAGGGCGTAGCCCGGCTGATCGAGGAACGGGCTTGGCGTTTCGAACTGGAAGGTCTTGCTCCTGTAGGAAAGGGTCGTGCTTGCCGACAGCGAGCCCGATTTCACACGCGTGGAATAGTCGAGCGTGCCGGACAGCGTCCACTTCGGCGTGTTCTGGATCTCCCGGAAGTCGGCGACGTCGACCGGGCCGGTGCCGGGGATGTTGGTGATGAACTCCTCATATTGAGCGTCGAGATAGCCCAGGGTGCCGATGAAGTTCAGCCGCTGGCCGGAATCCAGGTCGCGGAAAAGGGTCGCGACCGATTCGATCTCGATGCCCTTGAAGGTCGCCTTGCCGGCATTGGTGGTGACTCCGACGAAGGTCGGAACGCCGTTGACCACCGCGCCGACGGAGCCGGGCACCTGAACGTCCTTATAATCGGCATAGAAGCCGGCGATGGCGAGGCGGAGCCGACGATCGAACAGATTGGCCTTGTAGCCGATCTCGTAGCTGTCGACAGTCTCCGGCTCGAACAGGAAGTAGTCGAAAATCTCGCTCGCTTCGCGCGTCCCGTTGCCGTTGAGATCGGGAGCCGCGGTCGAAAGGCCGCGCGGATCGAAGCCGCCGCCTTTGAAGCCTTTGGCGTAGCTGGCGTAGAAGGTGTTCTCGCCGTTCGGCTGGAAGCTGATCGAGGCGCGCGGCGTGAACTCCTTGAACGTCTCCTCGCCCTGGAAGTTCGAGGTCAGCGCCCCGACCTGACGGCCGGTCGGATTGGTGACCGCGTTGAAGATGCCGTTGATCGGCGTCCCGCCGAGCTCGGGCGAAGGGCCGCCGAGAAGGTTCGCGCGGATCACGGTCGAGTTGCGCTTGTCGTTCGTATAGCGGCCGCCGAGCGACACAGACCATTGGTCGGTGAATTTGTAGGTCATGTCGGCGAACACGGCCCAGGTCTTGGTGTCCACGTCCCCGAAGGTGGAGGCAGTGAAGCCCGGTATTCCGATCACCGCGCCCGTGGTCGCAAGCACGACGTCGAAGATGTTGTTGGCGTTTGCGTCTAGATAATAAACCCCAACCAGGCCCTGCAGCTTGTCGCTTTCGTAGAGGAGCTGGAGCTCGTTCGAGAGCTGCTTGTTGCGATAGATTGCGGGCACGTCGACGTCCTGAGCGGGCAGCGAGTCGAAGTCGATCGGGGCCTGAGTCTTGTCCTTGCGATAAGCGAAGATGTCGCGAAGGGTGATGGTGTCGCTCAGCTTCAGCTCGACCCGGAGCGCTCCGCCATAGGATTCGACGTCCTGCTCGGGAACGTTCAGTCCCGCGCGCGTATCGTAGATGGCATTGAGCACCGGAGCGCCGCTCAGCTGGCCCGCGATCAGCCGGCGGCCGTTCCTCGGATCCGATTCGTCCTTGGTGTAATCGCCCGAAAGCCGGATGAAGAGGGCGTCCGAAGGCTCGATCTCGACCGTCCCGCGAGCGGCCCAGATGTCGCGATTGTAATTGTCGAGGCCGTTGTTGAGATTCTCCCCGAAACCGTCACGGGACAGCCGCGCCGCGGATGCGCCGATCCTGACCCCGTCCGACAAGGGCGAGCTGGCCGAGACGATCAGGTCGGCCATCTCGTCGGTGCCGATATTGCCGCGGACATGGAGCTCAGTTTCGTCCGAGAGCCGGCGAGTCACATATTTGATCGCGCCGCCGATGGTGTTTCGACCGTAGAGAGTCCCCTGCGGTCCGCGAAGAACCTCGATCCGCTCGACGTCATAGATGTCGAGGACGGCGGCCTGCGGGCGGTTGAGATAGACGTCGTCGAGATAGAGGCCGACGCCGGCCTCGAATCCGGCGACGGGATCCTGCTGGCCGACACCGCGAATGAAGGCGGTGAGGGTGGTGTTGGTGCCGCGCGAGGTCTCGACGGTGACGTTCGGGGTCGTGTCCGAAATGTCGGTGATGTCGGTCGCTCCCTGGCGCTCCAGAGCCTCGCCCGAATAAGCCGTGACCGCGATCGGAACGTCCTGCAGATTCTCGGTGCGGCGCCGGGCGGTGACGAGAATGTCCTCTTCGGACTGATCGGTCTCCGCCGTCGTGTCGTCGGCAGCGGCGGCCGCTGTCTCGTCGGGCGTCGGCTCGTCCTGGGCGTAGAGCGGGGACGCGGCGGTCAAGGCGGCAAGGGCCGCGCCGAACCGGAGCGTGTTCAAGAGGTGCGTTCGGGTCATGGTCGGTCTCCTGTGCATTTCAATTCAAGGTCTGGGCTTCGCGGACGCGCGGCAGCTTCGCCGCAAATTCGGTGAGAGTAAGATTGAAGAGATCGGGCTGCTCGAGGTGCGGCGAATGGCCGGAGCGCTCGAACTGGACGGCGACGGCGTCGGGGAGGGCTTCGACCAGATGGTCGGCCGTGTCCGATCCGTAGAGGTGGCTGTTGGCGCCGTGGACGACGAGGGTCGGCTGCTGGATCCGGGACAGCAGTGGCCGAGCATCCTCGGCGACCAGCGAATCCCACAACGCGGCGGTGACTGACTGATCGTTGCGCGCGAACTCGGCGGCGGCCCAGGCGGCGAGCGGCCGAGTGTCATCGGTGAGCGGCTGGGCGAAGATGGCGGCGCCCGCGCTCGTCGTGAAGCCGGCATAATCCTCGTCGATCGCCTGGGCGCGCGCTTCGCAGATCTCGCTCGACAGGCCGAGAGTCCAGTCCCGGTCGTTCAGCACCCGCGGAGTCATGTCGACGACCACGGCGGCGGCGAAGCGATCGCCGGCGGGGCCGGCCAGGACGTGCCACAATATCGTCGCGCCGAGCGACCAGCCGAGGCCGATCGCGCCCTCCAGGTCGAGATGGTCCGCAAGCTCGCTCACATCGGCCGCGAGCCGGGCGATCGTCGGCAGCTCGGCGCCGGTGCCGGATTCGCCATGTCCTCTGAGGTCTATCGAGATCAGGCGGAAGGATTGAGCGAGCTCGTCCTGCTCGCGGAAAAAGCTGCTGTTCGCCATCAGGCCGTGCAGCAGCAGCAGCGGACGGCCTTCGCCTTCCTCTTTCCAGGCGATTCGCGCGCCGTCCGATGTGGTGAAATGAAGCAGAAGATCCTCCCCCGGCTTCGCCCCTGTCAGGGTCTCTGCCGCCACGATCCGCTTGCCCTAAAATGAAACCTGAGTCAATATTCAGGTTAGAGCGGATGGGGAGGTTTGCTTATGGGGGCCGATGCGGGCAGGGTCGCGGCGATGAGCGACAAGGAGCCGCGCACCGAAAGAGGCCGGAAGACCCGGCGGCGGCTGATCGAGGCGGCCGCGCAGGAATTCGGCGAGCGCGGCTATCACGACGCCGCAATCACCGGAATCACCCAGCGCGCGGGCGCCGCTTTGGGCACCTTCTACACCTATTTCGATACCAAGGAGGAAGTGTTCCGCGCCCTCGTCCGCGACATGAGCCATTCGGTTCGAACCCATGTCGCCGAGGCCGTGAAGGGCGCGCCCGACCGGCTGGCGGCGGAGCGGATCGGACTTGAGGCCTTCATCGCCTTCGTCCGCCGACATCGCGAGCTCTACCGTATCATCGAGGAGGCCCAGTTCGTCGCCGAGGATGTCCATCGCGAGCATTATGTGACCTTCGCCGACGCCTATCGCCGCAACCTCGCGGCCGCGCGCGGCCGCGGCGAGATCGCCCCCGGCGAGAAGGACGGCGGTGCGGACGAGCCGCGGGCCTGGGCCCTCATCGGAATTAGCGTCTTCCTCGGCATGCGCTACGGTCTCTGGAACGAGGATCTGTCGCCCGGCGAGGTCGCCGATATCGCCATCGAGCTGGTCTCCGAAGGCCTCCGCAAGCGCCCGTCATGATCGCCGATCTGCCCGATCTGATCGCCCGCCGGGCCCTGCTCGGACCCGGCCGGATCGCGCTCGAGGAGAATGAAACCGGGCGAACGCTCACTTATGCGGAGCTGGACCGAAGGGCCGCCTGCATCGCCGCATTGATGCGCACCCGCGGTGTTGCCGAAGGCGACCGGGTGGCGATCCTCTGCCGGAACCGGATCGCCTTCTTCGAGATCCTGTTCGCCTGCGCGAAAATGGGCGCGATCATGGTTCCGCTCAATTGGAGGATGCCGCCCGCCGAGCTCGAGCAGCTCATCGCCGATTCCTCTCCCGCCCTGCTCTTTCACGGCGCCGAGGATTCGGGCCCGGCAGCGGCCCTGGACGTTCCGACCAGGATCGGGCTTGACGAGGATTATGAGCGTCTCGTGGGGCAAACCGAGCCCGCCCCATGCCGCGGCCACTGGCCCGCCGACGGCATCTGGTACCTGCTCTACACGTCGGGAACGACGGGCCGGCCGAAGGGCGTCATCTACACCTACCGGATGGCGCTCGCGAACCTGGTCAATATCGGCACGGCCATCGACATCTCGTCGGCCGACACCACGCCCAATTTCCTTCCGCTCTTCCACACCGGCGGAATCAACCTGCACAGCCTTCCGACTCTTTTCCAGGGCGGGCGCGTGCTGGTCCTTCCAGGCTTCGACGCGGAGGCCATGGTCGCGCTGTTCGAGGCGAAGCGGATCGACACCTTCTTCGGCGTCCCGACCGTCTATCAGGCCCTGCTCGACCATCCGCGGTTTGCCGCCGCAGCGCTCGATCATGTGCGCAGCTGGGGCTGCGGCGGAGCGCCGCTCCCCGACATCGTCGCCGAGAAGTGCAGGGCGCTTGGGATGCACGTCTGCAACGGCATGGGTATGACCGAGACCGGGCCCACCGCCTTCCTCGCCGGCGCGAGCGAGCGCGAGACCCCCATCGGAAGCGTCGGCAAGCCGCAGCTGCTGGTCAGCGTCCGGATCGTCGACGAGACGGGCGAGGACGTGCCGGACGGCGAGGTCGGCGACCTGCTTTTCTCCGGCCCGGCGGTCACGCCCGGTTACTGGAACAACGAGGAGGCGACCCGGGCGGCCTTCACCGACGACGGCTGGCTCAGGTCCGGCGATCTCGCCCGCCGCGATCCGGACGGCTTCTATTACGTCGCCGGGCGGCGGAAGGAGATGTTCATATCGGGCGGCGAGAACGTCTATCCGGCCGAGGTCGAGAACGTCCTCGCCGCCCATCCGGCCATCATCGAGGCGGCGGTCCTCCCCCGCCACGACGACAAATGGGGCGAGGTCGGCCGAGCGATCGTCCAGCTTGCGAACGGCGGCGCTCCCCCCGATCAGGGCGAGCTCGAAGCCTGGTGCCGCGCCCGCCTCGCCGCCTACAAGGTGCCGCGGAGCTTCGAGTTCGTTCTCGACTTCCCACGAACAGCCGCGGGCAAGGTGCAGAAGCATTTGCTGAAATGAGGCCGCGCCGGGCGCGCATTCCGCCACGGCGCATCAGCCTCTACAAGGACGGCGATCCCCTGGAGGACCGAACATGCTCGACAGCCGCGCTACCTTCGCCTGCGCTCTGATCGCACTCGCCGCCTGCGCTTCGGCGCAAGGATCTCCGGCGCCGACCGCCCGGCCGGGCGCTGCCGTCACCCTTGCCGGCCGGTCATCGGCGACGGTAACCGGCCAGAAGCTGGGTGCGCCCGCCGACCCGTTCGAATCGGTCATCTCCGTGTCCGACATCGCGCCCGGCGGGCTCCTCCCGATGCACAAGCATCCCTGGCCGCGTTACGTCTATCTCGACCGCGGGCGGCTCAGCGTCCGCTATGAAGCCAGCGGTCTGGTGCGCGAGTTCGGGCCGGGCGAAGGCATCGTCGAGGCGATCGACGAGTGGCACGAGGGCAAGGTGATCGGCTCCGAGCCGGTGCGGCTGATCGTCTTCGACCAGGTTCCCCTAGGCCAGACCAATGTCGTTCGGCGTTGAGATGGGCAAGCGCCAGTGACGCAACGCTTTTAGGGTCCGGACCTATTACCGACAACGGCCATGACGTGGCGGAGAGGCGGTCATGGTTAGGAGCGAGGA
>DATDAS010000011.1:0-10462 GCA_036525315.1 Allosphingosinicella sp. | reverse complement strand
GGCCTTGCTGAGTAACGAGCCTATAGCTCCAGGATGGGCACGACCCGTCCGCCCCGTGTGGTCGAGGTCATGACCTCGACCACACGGACAAAGCGCATCACATCACGCGCCTGTCCTCAATCCAATATGCAAGGATGAGCGGTCCGTGGAGTCGGGGCGCTAGCGAAGAGGCCTGCAATATTTGCCGCGCTCGTCCGGGGCGGCGCGAAGGCGGGTGTCGATATAATAGCCGACCATGCCCTCGACCCTTGTCTCGCCCGCGGGGATGAAGGCGGCGGCGTCGCGCTTTCAGCCGGCGATGCACGCCTCTCGCGCCGCGGAGGACTCGGCGCAGTCGAGGAGATTGCCGAAGGCGGAGCGCCAGGAGAGGAAGGCGAGCTTGTCCATCGGCGCGCCGTGGCCGGGGATCAGCGTGTCGAACGGAGTCGCTGCGATCTCGTCCAGAGCCTTGCGCCAGCCTTCGGGGCAGGCCGTATCCATGAACGGGACCATCGCCACGACGAGATCGCCGGCGACGACCAGCTTCGCTTTCTCGTCATGGATCCAGACGTCGCCCTCGGTCGCGGCGAAGCGGGCGAGGTTGAGGCGAAGCGTCCGGCCGGCGATCCGAAGGCGTTCCGAGCGGTCGACCGGCCGGGTGGCGCGAAGGCTGTCGGGATCGTCCATTGCCGCGAAATCGCGCCTGATCTCGGCCGCCCGGGCCTCGCCCGCCTCGCCCGAGGCGAGATAGCGCTCGGCCTGCGCCCGGCTGTCGGGAAAGAAGCCGGTCAGGGCGCCCTCGATCGCCCGGCTGGAATGGACGGACGCCGCCGGGAAGGCGGCGCGGATCCCGGCATTGCCGCCGCTGTGATCGAGGTGCCAGTGGGTGTTGACGATCGCGGCGATCGGCCGCCCACGCGTCCGGGCATAAGCCAGCAGCCTGTCCCGATGCTCGGCGTGGCGGCCGGTATCGACCAGGATCAGCCCCTCGGGCGCGTCGAGGAAGATGCTGTTGCCGTCCGGACTCCGTCCCGGCTCGAACCCGCCCGGGACGAGATGCCAGCCGGCGGGCGCCGGAGCCGGGGTCGCGCAGCCGGCGCAGAGCAAGGCGGCGAGAGCGAAAGCGCCGCTCTTCATGGCGCATTCCTTCGAACGAGAAGGACGATCAGCGACAGGCCGAGGCCCAGGAGCAGAGGAGCGGTGGCGAGGCCCGGGAAATAGCCGCCCGCCGCGGCGGCAAGAGCGACATGGGCGAGGCCGTTGGCGCATTCGAGCAAGGCCCAGAACCAGGCGAAGGCCCGGGCCGAACGGCGGCCGGGCCCGACCCGGGCGATCCAGCACCACAGGCCGAATGCGACGAGCGCGATGTTGGCGATCGCGAAGCCGAGCGGACGGTCGAATCCGACCGCGTCGGCGATGAAGCGCGCCGGGGCGAGCCGGTCGAACAGCCGGAAATGATATTCCTCGACCGAATGGAGCGCCTGGGCGAGAATCAGAAGCAGAAAGAGGTTGCGGGCTCGCGGCGACATCAATTTTCCCGTGTGTCGCCGACTTAATACGCCAACGCGCGCTGGCGGGGAAGCGGGTCAGCGGCGAGGTGGAATCGCGGCGGGGCCGAAAGCGGGTCGGCCCGTGGGCCGGGTCGCGACCTTCGGCATTCGGCGTTCGAGCGAGTCGAGCCAGCCGGTGCGGTCGCCGATCCAGATCTGCGGCTGGGACGGGATGAAGCGCATCTGCCGCTCCCAGCCCGCGACCAGGCCCTGCGCCTCGCCGAAGGCGGCGGCGAGCGGCTGCGGCTTGCGAAGCGCGCGGTTGATCATCGCATCCCCGAAATAGGTCCAGTCATTCTCGGCGGCACAGCCGAACGAGGTCCGGTCCGAGGACGCGGCGGTGACGATCGCGCTACCCTCCGACTGGAGCGGGCGCACGAAAATGCCGGAATAGCAGGCGCTGAGGATGAGCAGCCGGTTCGAGATTCCGAGCTGGGCCAGCATCAGGCTCAGCCGGTTCGGCGAGATCGCGCCATAGCCGTTGTCGGCGTCGTGATAGTAAAGCCCGAACGGCGCCCCGTGGCTGGTCGTGTAGAGGATCAGCGCATCCTCCTTCTCGTTCATCAGCTCGGCGATCCGGGCGAGGACGATCCCGAACGAGCCCGGGGTTCCGCGCGGAAGGGCGCTCGGCGCCGAGCCCTCGGTGCCGGCGAGGACGATCGTCCGCCCCTGCGCTCCGAAGCGGCGCTGGAGCACGTCGCCGGCGGCCCGGGCCTCACGCCCGAACACCGGGTCGCTGTCGAAGGCGATCGAGACGACATAGGCGTCGATCACGCCCGGCCGCTGCGCAGCCAGGGCCTTCAGCGCCCGGTCGAGCTTGCGATGCTCGTCCAGCTCCTGCGCCGGCGTCCGGTCGCGATCGATCTGCATTCCCGCGTCGGCGCGGACCATGATCTCGGCGGGCGAAGCGCCTTCGACAAGCGGACCGGGGCTGGCGATATGGCGAGGCGGCTGAAAGCTTTGGGTAAGCGCCGCGGCGGGAAACAGCAGCAGGAGCGTGCTGAGAAGGCGTTTGTTGGTCCATCTCCGCGGGGTCAACGAAGGATGCATCGCCGGCTGCCAATCACGCCCGACCCACAAACGCATTCCAACACTCCATTCCTGCCGCCCCGATTTCCGCTGACTCCGACGGCTTTGCAACTGCGACAAAGGAAGCGTAGCGCCAAACGCAAGTGGCGTGGACTCTCACTAATGATCACAGGAATCGCAAAAACGTTGACCGTTCATCCGGGCGACTGGCTGCGCAGCGAGATCGTGGAGCCGAACGGCCTGAGCGTAACCGACGCGGCGCGGCATCTGGGCGTTACGCGCCAGGCGATGAGCAGCCTGCTCAACACCCGCGCCGGACTGTCTGCGGACATGGCCATCCGGTTCGAAAAGGCGTTCGGCATCAAGGCCGACACCCTGCTGCGGATGCAAACGGCCTATGAGCTTGCGCGAGCTCGGGCGAATGAAGACGCGATACGGGTCGACCGATTCAGCAAGGCCGCCTGACCGCGCCGAGGTTCAATAAACCCGCGCCTTGGGCTTGATATATTCGATATCGTCGGTGAGCGTATATTCGTGGACCGGCCGGTAATCGATCCGGACCGTTCCCTTCTCGAACCAGCTGACGGTGTGCTTCAGCCAGTTGGAGTCGTCGCGCTCGGCAAAATCCTCGTGCATGTGGGCGCCGCGGCTTTCCTTGCGGTTGGCGGCCGAATGCATGGTGACGACGGCCTGCGCGATCAGATTGTCGAGCTCCAGGGTCTCGACCAGGTCGGTGTTCCAGATCAGGCTTCGGTCGGTGACACTGATGTCGCCCATGCGGGCATAGACCGCGTCGATCCGGGCCTTGCCCTCGTCGAGGCTTGCGGTCGTGCGAAACACGCCGCAATCGGCCTGCATCACCTTCTGCATCTGGAGCCGGATGTCGGCGGTCGGGCTTCCGCCCTTGGCGAATCGGAAATGATCGAGACGGCTCAGCGCCATCTCCTCCGAGCCCTTGGGCAGCGGGCGCTGGGTTCCGTTCGGCTTCAATATCTCGCCGACCCGGTGGCCGACCGCGCGGCCGAACACGACCAGATCGATCAGGCTGTTCGAGCCGAGACGGTTGGCGCCGTGTACCGAGACGCAGGCGGCCTCGCCCACGGCGAACAGGCCGGGGACGACGCTGTCGGGATTGCCATCCTTCAGGGTTACGACCTCGCCGTGATAATTGGTCGGGATCCCGCCCATATTGTAATGGACGGTGGGGACGACCGGAAGCGGCTGGCGGGTCAAATCGACGCCGGCGAAGACTTTGCCGGTCTCGGTGATCCCGGGAAGGCGCTCGGCGAGGATCTTCGCGTCGATATGGTCGAGGTGGAGCCAGATATGGTCCTTCTCGGCGCCAACTCCGCGCCCTTCCCTGATCTCCATCGCCATCGATCGCGAGACGACGTCTCGGCTCGCCAGATCCTTGGCCGAGGGGGCGTAGCGCTCCATGAAGCGCTCGCCCTCCGAATTGGTCAGATAGCCGCCCTCGCCCCGGGCGCCTTCGGTGATCAGAACGCCCGCGCCGTAGATGCCGGTCGGGTGGAACTGGACGAACTCCATGTCCTGCAATGGAAGGCCGGCGCGCAGGACCATGCCGTTGCCGTCGCCGGTACAGGTATGGGCCGAGGTGGCGGTGAAATAGATTCGGCCGTAGCCGCCGGTCGCCAGGACCACCGCCTGGGCGCGGAAGCGGTGGATCGAGCCGTCGTCGAGGCACAGCGCGATCACGCCGCGGCATTCGCCGTCTTCCATGATCAGGTCGATCGCGAAATATTCGATGTAGAAGTCGGCGTCATATTTCAGGCTCTGCTGGTAGAGAGCGTGAAGCATTGCGTGACCGGTCCGGTCGGCGGCGGCGGCCGTGCGCTGGGCTGGAGGCCCCTCGCCCATATTCTGCATCATCCCGCCGAAGGCGCGCTGGTAGATGCGGCCGTCCTGGGTCCGGCTGAACGGCACCCCGGCATGCTCGAGCTCGTAGACCGCGGCCGGCGCCTCGCGGCACAGATATTCGATCGCGTCCTGGTCCCCGAGCCAGTCGGAGCCCTTGACCGTATCGTACATGTGCCAGGTCCAGTGGTCCGGCCCCATGTTGCCCAGGCTGGCGGCGATCCCGCCCTGGGCGGCGACAGTGTGGCTCCGGGTCGGGAAGACCTTGGTGATGCAGGCGGTCTTCAGCCCCTTCTCGGCCGATCCCATCGTCGCCCGAAGGCCGGAGCCGCCGGCACCGACCACGACCACGTCATAGCTGTGATCGACGATCCTGTAGGCTTCAGACACCGGGCGCGGCCCCTCCGGCGAAGGCGATCCTGAGGATCGCGAAGAGCGCGAAGGCCGCGCCGAGGACGGCCCCGAAATTGATCAGCACGAGCCAGAACAATTTCCCGCCCTCCTCGTGGACATAATCCTCGACGACGACCTGGAGGCCGAGCTTGAGATGCCAGAAGGTGCTGATCACGAGCAGGATCATCGGCACCGCGCCCATCGGCGAGGCGAGCCAGGCCGAAACGGTCCGAAGCTCGAGATCGGGCAGGGTCAGAAGCGACACGGCCAGCCAGATGAATAGCAAAAGGGTCGCGAGCGAGGTGAGCCTCTCGGTCCACCAATGCTCGGCGCCCTCGCGGGCGGAGCCGTGGCCGCGCACCCGGGCGATCGGAGTCTCGATTTCGCTCATCGCATCGTCACCACATAGAACCAGAAGAAGGCCGTGAGCAGGATCGACGCGGCCAGCGTCATCACTGCCCAGAATTTGTTGGCGCCGAGCTCATAGCCGGCGCCGATGTCCATCACGAAATGGCGGAGGCCGGAGAAGAGGTGCTGGAAGAAGGCCCAGGTCAGACCGACCGCGACGACTATTCCGAGCCAGTGCTTCGACCAGCCGGCGAAATATTCGTAGGATTCCGCGCCGCCCGCGATCGCGAGAAGCCACCAGACCAGGACGGCCGCCCCGACCGTTGCGAGGCCGACGCCGGTGACCCGGTGAAGGATGGAAACGAGCATGTGCGGCCCCCATCGCCAGACGGTCAGATGCGGGGAGAGGGGGCGGGACGGGTTGCGGTGCATCTTCACTCCAGGTGCGGGACGGGACGCTCATGGAGCGCGAGACGCTTCTAGAAGCAAACCCGGCGGTTGCAAGCGGGCCCATCGCACCGGGGCCGAAGTTGACGGGAGGTCCCGCGACCGATCCAATCGGGCGGAAAGCTGCTAGGGCCAGCGCAAGGCCCGGCGCGGAGGAAACCACGGATGCACTTGCCCGATCGTCCGACGACGAGAATGTCCCGCGCGTGGATGATCGCGGCGGCGGCCGCCGCCTCCTGCGCCCCTGGCGATGGACCGGCTGCAGCACCGGCGCAGCAACCGGCTGCCCTCAACGTCCCGGGCGGATGCAGCACGAGGGCGCCGCGAGGCGGCGATGCGGAAGGCTGCTTCCTGGCCGCCGTACAGCGGCTCGGAAAGATGGCGCCGAGGCCGGTCTATTGGCACATTTATGCTTATGCCGGCCGAGCCGAAGCCGAGGCAGCCGCGGATCCGTTGAGCATCGTCGTGGAAGCATTCGAACGGACCTGGCTCTACGCCTTGAAGCCGAAGGGCTGGCACCCGCGGTCCGGCCTGCGGATGGCGGTTCTCGGACCGTTTCCGATCCGGCGCGGAGTCGATTATACCGCGCGCTACATGCAGGCGACCTTCTCGCCGGGAATGAAAACGGGCGTTCACGCCCATTCGGGGCCCGAGGCCTGGTATGTGGTCAGCGGCGCCCAGTGCCTTCAGATGCCGGACCAAACGCTCGTCGTCCGTGCCGGCGAAGGCGCCGTCGTCCCGGAAGGGCCCCCAATGGTGCTGAGCAGCGTCGGCCAGGAAATGCGGCGCTCGGTCCTGCTCGTGCTCCACGAGACCAACCGCCCGTGGACCATGGTGAGGCACGACTGGCATCCCGAGGCAAGCTGCCCGGCCGCATGAAGGACGATCGCAACGGCGTGTCGATGAACCCCGGCGGCCGCAAGCGGGCCAGAGCTTCGACACTCGTCACCGCGCAGAAGGCACCCTTTGGCTAACAGCTTCTTAACCACTTCCTCTCTAGAGCCGTGGGCAACCAGAACATTCGAAACGAAGGGCAGGCGGAAATGGCGGGCGAGGGCGGAATCATACTGGCCGAACGCATCGACCTGTTCGACCCCGAAGAGGATCTCGCTTCCAATTATCGCGAGGTCGGCACCTTCCTCGAGGCGGGCGTAGACAGCATCTCGCGCGCCTTCTGGATCCATCTCAGCCGCTCCTCGGCAGCCGCCGTTCAGAGCGCGAACGTCAATATCGACGAGCTGACCCGCAAGATCGTGCCCTACATCACCATGCGGTTCGAAAATATCCGCAACCAGAAATGGGCGGACTGGGTGGGCGGCTATGTGGCCGCGGCAAGCAGCGCCGGCGTGTCCCGGACCGCTCTGCTCGCCGCCATCAGCGCCGCGGCCGGCGAAGGGCATCGCCTGCTCGCCGCCGCTCTGAAGGACGATCCCGACAGGCTCGCGCGCCTCGCCCCCTGCATCACACAGGTCGCGCTTCTCGAGGCCGACATTTACGCCGGCCATTACGATCTTCTTCGTGAGCGGTCCGAGCGCGAGAGCCGCAACGCCAAGGGCGCACAGTTCAACCAGGATATCGTCAGCGTTGTCGAGCAGACCGCCGCCGACAGCCAGCTTCTCCGCGCCCAGGCCGCCGACGCCTCCGCGGCCGCGCGCGGAATGCTTGGAAAGACTTCCGAGGTCGCCGCCGCGGCCGAGCAGTCCGCGCTCGCGATGCGCGAGGCCGCGCAGACCGCGGCGGGCCTGATCCGGGCGATCGAGGATGCCCGGAACGAGGTCGAGGTCGCGGCCGACGTCGCGACCCGGGCCGGCGGCCAGGCGAGCGAGGCCGTCGAGGTGAGCCGCGCACTGTCGGGCCATGTCGAGGCGATCGAATCGATCCTCGGCCTCATTCGCGACATTGCCGGCCAGACCAATCTTCTCGCATTGAACGCAACGATCGAGGCGGCCCGCGCAGGCGATGCCGGCCGAGGCTTCGCGGTCGTGGCCCAGGAGGTGAAATCGCTGGCAAGCCAGACCGCCCGCGCCACCGACGACATCAACGCCAAGATCACTGCAATCCAGCAGGCCACCCGCCAGACCGTCGAGGCGAACGGATCGATCCAGCGCACCATCGAGGAGGTCCAGTCCTCCGCCGACCGGATCCGCGAGGCCATGGAGATGCAGGCCCAGACCGTCACCATGATCACCGCGGCCGTCGACGAGACCGCGCTTGCCGCGGACTCCATGTCCTCGACCATCGCCGCGATCCGCGAGGATACCGAGAACGTCGCCAAGGAGATTGACGGGGTGACCCTCAATTTCGGCCATGTCGACGAGCAGATGGCGCGATTCAAGGCCACCGCGGGCGCCTTCGTGAAGACCTTCGCGGCTTAGGGTCTGCCCTCTCGCCCGATAAGCAAGTGTTTACCACGGCCATGATAGCCCAGGACCTCAATTCGAGAGGCCGGGGCGACGCGACATGGCCAGCTTTTACGTTCACGAGGACGGTAGCAAATTGCAGAAGCTGACCGACGGCCAGGTTTCCAACCGGCTTGCCGCCTACAATCCGGACGGGCGATTCGAGAGCGAGCTCGCGGCCCTGTGGGCCGAGGCGGGCGACAAGCTCGAAGCGCGGATTCGGACGAGCGGCGGCGAAGAAGCCGCGGGACAGATCAGGCACCGCTTCACCAGCCCGGTCGATTCCGAATGGATCCAGTCGGTCGCCGCTTACGGGATCGAGCTCTATACGCGGAAGCTCTCGGTCCCCGCCGTCATCGACAAGCGCGCCAGGCTGACCGCCGAGCTGTGCGCCGTCCTCATCGAGCATTTTGGCGGCGACGAGCGCCTGACCGGAGCGATCGAGACCCTTTGTCGTTTGCGCTCCTACGAGACCGACATCGTGCTCGCCCAGATCGCCTTGCTCGAGGCCAATGAGGCGGCCGAGAGCCGGGGCAGGAAGAGCGAGCAGTTCGAGCGCACCGTCGCCGCTTTGGTCGAGAAGACGTCCGGCGAGGCGACGATGCTTCGCGAGAAGACCGCGTCGACTGCCGGCTCGGCCCGGGGAATGCTCGGCAAGACATCGGAAGTGGCGGCGGCCGCCGACCAGTCCGCGCTCGCGATGCGCGAGGCCGCCCAGACCGCGGCGGGCCTGATCCGGGCGATCGAGGATGCCAGGAACGAGGTCGAGGTCGCCGCCGACGTCGCAACCCGCGCCGGCGGACAGGCGAGCGAGGCGGTCAAGATCAGCCAGGCCCTGTCGGGCCATGTCGAGGCGATCGAATCGATCCTCGGCCTCATTCGCGACATCGCCGGCCAGACCAATCTTCTCGCATTGAACGCCACGATCGAGGCGGCCCGCGCAGGCGATGCCGGCCGAGGCTTCGCGGTCGTCGCCCAGGAGGTGAAATCGCTGGCAAGCCAGACCGCCCGCGCCACAGACGACATCAACGCCAAGATCACCGCAATCCAGCAGGCCACCCGCCAGACCGTCGAGGCGAACGGATCGATCGAGCGCACCATCGAGGAGGTTCAGTCCTCCGCCGACCGGATCCGCGAGGCGATGGAGACGCAGGCCCAGACCGTTACCATGATCACCGCGGCCGTCGACGAAACCGCGCTCGCCGCGGACTCCATGTCATCGACAATCGCCGCGATCCGCGAGGATACCGAGCATGTCGCCAGGGAGATCGACGGGGTCGAGAGCGGCTTCGTGCGGGTCGACGACGAACTCGGCCGATTCCGCTCGACCGCCTCGGAATTCCTCAGCAACTTCGCGGCTTAAGCTCCTCGGCCCTCCCCAAGTTCTAGCCCCTCCCCTCGATGGGGAGGGGTTGGGGTGGGGTGGAGTTCGACGAAAGGCTCAGCGGGCCTCTTAGGCCACCCCCACCCATAAGCAGGTTCGGATCGCCCCGCGATCCGAAGCCATGTCCGGGGGACATGGCGACCTGCTCATCTCCCCCATCGAGGGGGAGGGCTTTTAACTCGTGCCGCTCCGCCCTATTCGCCGCGCATGGCAAACATCCTCGTTACCGGAACCAGCCGGGGCATCGGCAAGGCGATCGCCGATGCCCTCGCGGGCCACAATGTGATCGGCCACGCCAGCAGCGGCGCCGAGGGCCGAATCGCCGCCGACCTGTCGAAGCCCGGCGCCGCCGAGGCGCTGTGGGCCGAGGCGCTCGATCGGCTCGACGGCCGTATCGATGTCCTCATCAACAATGCCGGAATCTTCGAGGCGGCGCCGATCGGCGACGGGCACGAGGCCTGGGTGGCGGGCTGGGAGCGGACTCTTCGGGTCAATTTGATCGCCTCGGCCGAGCTTTGCCGGCTGGCCGTGCTCCATTTCCGCGAGCGCGGCGAGGGCGGCCGGATCGTCAACATATCGAGCCGCGCGGCCTATCGCGGGGATTCGCCCGACCATTGGCATTATGCCGCGTCCAAGGCCGGGATGATCGCGATGACCAAGACGATCGCGCGCGGCTATGCGGCCGAGGAGATACTCGCCTTCGCGGTCTGCCCGGGCTTCACCGGCTCCGACATGGTCGACGATTATCTGGCTAGCCGCGGCGGCCAGAAGATATTGGCCGACATCCCGCTCGGCCGGATCGCAACGCCCGCCGAGATCGCCGAGACCACGCGCTGGCTGGCCGTCGACGCACCCGCCTCCGCGACCGGCGCGGTGATCGACGTCAACGGCGCAAGCTTTGTCCGCTGATCCTCCCCGGGACGGAGAGGGGGACCATGCGCAGCATGGTGGAGGGGGCAGCTCGGCTTCCGCACCGGCCCCCTCCACCCCGCAGCTTCGCTGCGCGGTCCCCCTCCCCGTCCCGGGGAGGATCTAGATGCCGCAGAGCTGGAAGGTCT
>DATDAS010000010.1:0-14108 GCA_036525315.1 Allosphingosinicella sp. | reverse complement strand
GGACTTGATCCGGGGTCAGCCCGAACGGAGGGGGTTTGAGGTTCTGAGCTCAATATCCAGCGCCGCGCCCGAAGCCCTTTCCAAGCCGGCGCGAATCCGGGCATGGCCGCGTCATGGAGGTGACGGCGTGACCGAGAAGATCTCACTCCCTGCCGCGCGGCGGATCGCGCTCGGAGCGCAAGGCTTCGGCCTGCCTCGGCCGTCGGGAACGATCAATGCGGGGCACCTGCTTCGGCTGCTCGACCGGATCGCGCTTCACCAGATCGACAGCGTCAACGTGCTCTCGCGGGCCCATTATCTGCCCGCTTTCTCGAGGCTTGGCGCCTATCCGCGCGAGCTGCTCGACCGGATGGCCTGGGGGCGGCCGCGGCGGCTGTTCGAATATTGGGCGCACGAGGCGAGCCTTCTCCCGTTCGATCTCCATCCCCTGCTGCGCTGGCGGATGGCGCGGGCGGCGCGCGGCGAGGGACTGTGGCGAAGCATGAAGGTCTTTGCCGGCGAGCGGGCGGCGGAGGCCGAGGCGGTGCTGGCCCGGATCGCGGCCGAGGGGCCGATGGCCGCTTCGGATTTCGAGGACAAGGCCAAAGGGGGCTGGTGGGGCTGGAGCCACAGCAAGGCGGCGCTCGAATATCTCTTTTATGCCGGCCGGATCACCACGGCGACCCGGCGCAACAGCTTCGAGCGGGTCTACGATCTTCCCGAGCGGGTCCTTCCCGCTTCGATCCTCGAAGCGACCACGCCGAGCGAGACGGACGCCCAGCGCGCCCTGGTCGAGCGCGCGGCGCGGGCAATGGGCGTCGCGACCGCGCTCGACCTGCGCGACTATTTCCGCCTGTCGCCGGCCGAGGCGGCGCCCCGAATCGCCGAGCTGGTCGAGGCCGGAACGCTCATTCCCGCCGCCGTCGAGGGGTGGCGGCAGCCCGCATTCCTCCACGCCGAGGCGCGGCGGCCGCGCCGGGTCGATGCCCAGGCTTTGCTCGCCCCTTTCGACCCCCTGATCTGGGAACGGTCGCGCACCGAGCGGCTGTTCGGCCTTCGCTACCGGATCGAGATCTACACGCCGGCCGACAAGCGCGTTCACGGCTATTACGTGCTCCCTTTCCTGCTCGGCGACCGGATCGTGGCGCGGGTCGACCTCAAGGCGGACCGCAAGGCGGGATTGCTGCGAGTCCAGTCGGCGCATGAGGAGCCGGACGCTCCGCCTGAAACGGCGGAACGGCTCGCCGCGGAGCTGAAGCTGATGGCGGAGTGGATGGGACTGGAGGCCGTCACGGTCGCCAATCGGGGCGACCTTGCAACGAAGCTCCGCGCAGCGGTTTGAGAGCAGCCCGAGTGAGGTTCGCACCGTAAAATACGGCGAATCAACGGCCCTTCTCCCGCAAAAAGCCGCCGTGGACCGCATCCGGCACGAGTCCGTCGCGACCGGCATTTCGTTTGGAAAGTTCGAAGGTTCGGCTGACGTGGGGTTCGGAAGTGGCCGGCCTCGATCCGCTTAAGGTTACAAAGGTAACCACCACGTGGGGTCTCGAAACGCATTCTTGCCCGGTCAATTCGCCTGCGGGGAGCGCCGCTTTGTCGGTGGAAGTTTAGCAAGTTTAGCCTGACGTTCGGGCGGGGAGCACTCCTTCACACGGAACGAAGGTTTCTGGGCCCCCTCCACCATCCGCCTCCGGCGGCTGGTCCCCCTCCCCGTGCCGGGGAGGATCGCTGACGTGGGGTGCGGAAGAATTTTCCGGCCAGCCAAAGCCAAGCGGAAGGTAAGGGCGGATCCGCCTTCCGCTGAAGCTTCCGCCTTCGCCAAGGGCTTCGGCGGACACGTCGGCGGACTGGAAGGTAAGGAAGGTAAGCACCACGGGGGTGTGGAAAATGCCTCCGCGCCGGTCAGAGGTGCCCGGCCGAGGCCGCGCCGACGGCCGCGAGTTTTTCGTGTTTTTCGGCTGACGTGGGGGTTCGGAACGCTCCGCCTCGAAGTTTCCCCGGGAGCAAACGGGCGGTCTCGCCGCCGCGCCGGGCGCGCGGGCCGGGCGGCGCGGCGGCGGGCCGCGGTTTCGGTCGATCGACGATGTCAAAGAGCCGGCATTCGGTGGGATAGGACATAGCGAATGAACTCCTATTTTGGAAGAAAAAAGAGAACATGTAGGGAACAAACTGGGCGACTGTGACATTTGCGCATCCATCAGATTGGGGGATTGGGGACTGGGGACTGGGAATTGGGGGGCCGAATCGAGCGCGGCTTTGCTGAGCCGCTTCCTCGCGGCCGGCGCCATGCTATGACCCGACCGACCGTGATCGGAGACAAGTCCTTGGGGGAGGCAAGTGAGCCGCCGCGCGGCGCCGACCAATATGGCATCGCCTGGCGGCTGACCGTCGCGGGCTGGCTGACCTGCGCCATGCTCCAGTTCCTGCTCTATCTTCGGCCTTCCCCTTATGGCGGGACCCTACTCGCCAACTGGAAAATCTTCATCATCCGGCCCCTGATCTACGAATTGCTCTCGACCTGGCTGGTCGCCCTCCCTTTCCTGCTCATCTTCCTTCTGCTCTACCGGCGGCCGCTGCCCTCGCCGCGCTGGCGGATCGCGCATTGGGTCCTGGCCGGGCTGATGACGGTCAACGTGCTGCTGACCCAGTTCGACCATGAGCTCTACCGCTTCATCGGCCTCAGGCTCGGGCCCAATTTCCTCGCAATCTATGCCGAGCCGACGACGATGGGGGACACCCTGTTCCTCAACATATTGCGCAACGACCAGGGCGGGCCGTTCCTTTCGCTGATCCTCTGCGTCGCGGCGCCCCTGCTCTATGCGGCCTGGGCGTTCCTCATGGTTCGGCGGCGCTCACGGGCCTGGCCGCCCCCGCGCTTCGGAACGCAGGCGGCGATCGGCCTTCTGGTCCTGCCGCTCGCGACCGGCCTGGTCGGTTATTCGCTCGCCCATGCGAAATTCCGGCTGTCGAGGCTCGAGCCGGCGCTGTTCGCGATCGTCCGCGATTTCGCCTGGAGCTACGAGGACGATTCGCCGCCGGGCGATCCGGCAGAGCTTGTCCGGGCCTGGCAGTCGCAATGGCTTGCCGCGAGCGGCGACAAGGGCTGGCGATTCCCCGACCGCGAGCGGCCCTTCCTTCGAACCCCGGTGAAGGCCTCGGCGCCGGCGCCGGCGGACCGCTGGAACGTAGTCCTGATCCAGCTCGAGAGCGTGCGCGGGGTCGATTCGGGCCATTTGCGGCCCGACCGGCAGCCGTCGGGGACTCCCTATCTCGACAGCCTCGCCCGCGGGCCGGATGCGGCGGTCTGGACCCGCGGGCTGAGCTTCGGTCCGCCGAGCGTCAACGGCCGCTTCGCCTTGCAATGCTCGATCACGCCCTCGTCGCGGCGGTTCATCACCAGCCAGACCCATATCGCGCTCTACTGCCTGCCCGATGCGCTTCGCCGGCAGGGCTATCGCGCCGAGACGTTCAGCGCCGGCGACATCGACATGGACAACAGCACGGTCTGGGTCCAGCGCATGTACGACCGGCTCTGGCGCTATCCCGAGCTCGGCCAGGACGACCGGGCCATTTTCCGCCGCGCGGGCGAGCGGATCCGCCAGCTCGGGCGGAGCGGGCCGTTCATCGCGACACTCATTTCGGCGAGCAACCATCATCCGTTCCAGTCGCGCGAGCCCGCTTTGGACATCGCGGGCCTAGAGACAGTCCAGGAGCGGATCCTCAACACCACGCGCTACACCGACGACGTCGTCCGCGAGCTGATCGAGGGGCTTCGTTCGGAGCCCTGGTTCGGCCGGACCCTGTTCGTGATCACCAGCGACCATGGCTATAATCTGGGCGAGCATGGCGGGCTGGTCGGCTCCTACAGCCTCTATCGGGAATCGGTCTGGGTGCCGCTCGTGATCCTGGGGAAGCATCCGAGGCTACCAGCCGGGCGGCGCGACAACATCGCGACCCTGCTCGACGTCGCGCCGACGATCGCCGATCTGATCGGCCTGCGGGAGGCCAATCCCTGGCAGGGCCACAGCCTGCTCTCGGTCTCGCCCGGCCGACCGGTCCGGTTCGGGTTCCGCGACTCCCTGGCCACCGAGGCGGACGGATGGAGCGCGGTCAGCGATCCGCAGCAGGGCCGCCCGCGCCTCTACGATTCCAAGAAGGACTGGCTGCAGAGAAACGACCTGGGCAAGCAGCGGCGCGCGCTGGCCAAGCGGCTTCTCGACGAAGCGGACCGAGACCGGCGCTTCAACGATTATGTCCTGCGCCATGGGAAGGTGTGGCCGAAGGACAAAGCGGTGCCGGCGAGATGAGGACCTGAGAAATGCCCACTCCTATACGGGGACACCTCCTATACGGGGACACTATACTTATATCGATATAAGTATAGTGTCCCCGTATTAAGGACGCCGGCTGTTCGTGAAGACTTCCAGCTGGGCCGCGAAGGCGCGCTTGAAGGCGGGCCGCGCCTCGGCGCGGGCGACATAGGCGGCGAGGTTTGGAAATTCGTCGAGCAGGCTCGAGCTTTCCAGCCTCAGAAGCACCTCGACCATCATCAGGTCGCCCGCGCTGAAATCACCGTCGAGCCATTCGGACTCGCCGAGCCGGGCGGAGAGCTGGCCGAGCCGGGTGCGGATTCGATCCTCGAGGACTGGCAGGCGCTGCTCGTGCCAGCTCTCGCCGCGTTCGAGGAGGATCGTGGCCTCGCGCTCGACGATCGGCGGCTCCATCGTGTTCAATGCGGCGAACATCCACATGATCGCCCGCGCGCGTCCGTTCGGATCCGCGGGGAGAAGCCCTCGATGGCGCTCGGCGATGTGGAGGATGATCGCGCCCGTCTCGAACAAGGCGAGATCGCCTTCCTCATAGGTCGGGATCTGTCCGAAAGGATGGAGGGCGAGATGCCCGGGCTGCTTCATCTGCGTGAAGGAGAGGAGACGGACGTCGTAGGGCTGGCCCACTTCCTCGAGCGCCCAGCGGACTCGCATGTCGCGCGCCAGCCCCTGGCCGCGGTCGGGCGAGCTTTCGAAAGCAGTGATGACGGGGGTCATTGAAGGCTCCGGCATGGTTGCGGTCCTCCGCTCGGATTAAGGGCCTTGCCGGCGAAAACCAATCGAAGACCTGCGGGCCGGGTCAGGATCGTTCGTCGGGGTTTCCACGGATGAAGCCGGGCGACGTTTGTCTGTAGATTCGGAGCGACTGGGAGGGGCGCTCCAATGAACCTCATGAAATTCCGGGAAACGGCGTTCGGGCTGGCGCTCGCCGGGGGCGCGGCGGCGCTTGGAGCTTCCGGCGCCCATGCGGCGGACCTTGCCGAAATCGTGCCTCTCGAAAAGGACGCGCCGGCCGCGGCGCCGGCCGGAGCCTTCGACATTGCCGCTCCATCCGAAGGCGGCGACGAGGCCGCCGCTCCGGAAGGAGGCTCACCGGCTCGATCGGCCCCGTCGTGGGAAGTCGAGATCACGCCCTATTTCTGGCTGGCCGGGCTCAAGGGCGATATCGATATCCCGGTCGGAAGCGGCAATGTCGAATTCGACAACGACTTCTCGGATGTGCTCGGCAAGCTGAAGTTCGTCTTCATGGCCGCGGCCGACGTCCGCCACGGGCGTTTCGTTGCGATGGCCGACACGATCTACCTCAGCCTCGGGGTCGAGGCGAAGGGGATCGCGAACCCGCAATTCCTGACCGGACAGGTCGACACCAAATTGTTCTTTTCGACCCTGTCGGGCGGCTACCGGGTGATCGACAAGGGAGACTTCTACGTCGACCTGTTCGCCGGCGGCCGCTACATTTCGATCGACAACCGGCTGCGGCTGGAAGGGCCGGTGACGAGCCGCGAGGCGGAGGCTTCGGGATCGGATCTTGCCCCCATGGTCGGCGCACGCACTCGGATCCCGCTCGGCAAGGACTGGGGATTGTTGCTCTACGGCGACACCGGCGGCTTCGCATCCTCCGACATAAAGTGGCAGCTGATGGGAACCGTCCAATGGGACATCGGCCGCCACTGGCGCGCGATCGCGGGCTATCGCCACATGGACGTCGAGCATGAGCGCAACGACCAGACCTTCAACCTGGCGCTGACCGGCCCATTGCTCGGAGTCACTTATCGGTTCTGAGGCGGGCGCTGGCTTGAAGAAGGGGTTTGGGTGGCCGCGTTCACGCCGCTTTTCTGAGATCCGTACCGCAACGCGAACATGACTTGCTGGGCCATGGCCGTCCAAACTCCTGCCTTCCCCATCGACCGGTAAAGACGGACTCGCGGCAGGCAGGGCAGCGAGGCCAGTGCGCGATCAAGATCATTGCTGCTAACCAGACGATCAAGGACGCAAGATAGAACTCGGCATATTTTGCGGCCCCGGCAGCAGCGGTCGCCACCCACAAGGGCATGAACACCAGGAATAGCAGAGCCAGTGCGAGCCAGCCCTTGGCATGGGGCGATCCGGATGACGGGCCTGTCTTGCGCATGGAGGGAGAATTGCACCCAGCGAAACTGCCTTCAATCCCCCCATGGCGGACCGCGGCCGGCTTGCGTATCTGGGCCGTGTGAATGCGATCAGAAACATCGTCATCCTCACCGGCTCGGGCATCTCGGCGGAGAGCGGAGTGGCCACCTTCCGGGGGCCGGACGGGCTTTGGGAGGGGCATCGGGTCGAGGACGTGGCGACTCCGGAGGCGTTCCGGCGCGATCCGGTGCTGGTGCAGCAATTCTACGACCAGCGGCGGGCGAAGCTTCATGCGGTCGAGCCGAACGCGGCGCATCTGGCGCTGGCGCGGCTCGACGCGGAATGGCCGGGGGAGCTTCTGATCGTCACCCAGAATGTCGACGATCTGCACGAGCGGGCGGGGGCGACGAGGCTGCTGCACATGCATGGCGAGCTTCGCTCGGCCTGGTGCCTGGCCTGCGACGCCCGGTGGCCGTGGGAGGAGGATCTCGGCGACCATCCCGCCTGCCCGGGCTGCGGCGCCTCGGGGCGCTTGCGGCCGGACATCGTCTGGTTTGGGGAGATGCCCTATGGGATGGAGACGATCGACCGGGCGCTGATGGACGCGGACCTGTTCGTCTCGATCGGGACTTCGGGCGCGGTCTATCCGGCCGCGGGCTTCGTCCAGACCGCGCGCTATACCGGCGCGCACACGCTCGAGATGAACCTCGAGCCCTCGCTCGGAAGCGCCTATTTCCATGAAAGCCGAATCGGCCGCGCCGGCGAGCTCGTGCCGGCCTGGGTCGAGGAAATGCTGGCGGACGCCTGACGTAGCTTGCCGCACACGCGCCCGCAGGATTAAGCCGCTCGTTCAAGACGGGGAGCAAGAGCATGAACGAGCTGGACCGACGTCTTTTCCTGACCGGCGCCGGCGCCGCCGCGCTCGCAGTCTCGATTCCCGGATGCCGGTCGACCGGCGCCGCCGGGAGCGTTGCGGCTGGGCCCGATGCGGCGGCCATGGAGCGGCTGCTTTCCGCGATCGCCGAGGAATTGCTCGCCGAATATCCGGAGAATGCGACCGCGCTCGGGCTCGACAAGGACGGGCGCGCAGCGCTCAAGTCGACGCTGACCGACCGCGGGCTGCTCGGCCGCGGCCGCCATGCGGCGCTCGCGGCGGCTCGGCTGAAGCGGGTCCGGGAGATGGCGGCGGCACGCGGGAACCGGCCCGAGGATATCGATCTCGGCGTGGTCGAGACGGCGCACGCACTGGCGGTCGAAGGCTTCCGATTCCCCTATGGCGACGTCGTCACTCTGAGCCAGCAATGGTCGTACCGGAACTCACCCTATGCGGTGACCCAGAATATGGGCGCGTTCGTCGAGATTCCGGACTTCCTCGATTCCAATCACCAGATCGAGACCGAAGCCGACGCGGAGGCCTATCTCGAGCGGCTCGCCGCTTATGCGGGAGCGCTCGACGGAGAGACCGAGCGGCTCCGCCACGATGCCGGGATCGGCGTGATCGCGCCGGCCTTCCTGCTCGACAAGGCGCTCCGCCAGATGAAGAGCGCGCGGGCGCAGCCAGTCGGCGAATGGGTGCTGGTCCAGTCGCTCGCGCGCCGGACCGCGGGCATCGCCGGCGACTGGGCGAGGCGCGCGACGACCATCGTCAACGCCAAGGTGGCGCCGGCCCTGGACCGGCAGATCGCGGAGCTGACCCGCCACCGGGCGCGGGCGACGATGGATGCCGGCGCCTGGAAGCTGCCCGACGGCGAGGCCTATTATGCCTGGGCGCTGCGGGCGGCGACGACGAGCAGCCGAACTCCTGACGAGGTCCACCGGATGGGGCTCGAGCAGCTCCGCGCGCTCGAGGCGCGGATGGATCCGCTGCTTCGGGCGCAGGGACTGACCCGCGGCACAGTGGGCGAGCGGATGACGGCATTGGGATCGGACCCGAAGAATCTCTACCCCAACACCGACGAGGGCCGGGCGCAGATCCTGGCGTACGTCAACGAGCGAACCGCCGACATCAGGACCCGGCTTCCCCGCGCCTTCGCGACGCTGGTGCCCGGAAATCTGATCATCAAGAGGGTGCCGCCGGAGATCGAGGCGGGCGCTCCGGGCGGCTATGCGGCGGCGGGCACGATCGACGGCAAGGTGCCCGGAAACTATTACATCAACCTTCGCGACACGAGCATCTGGCCGCGCTTCGCGCTTCCGACGCTGACCTATCACGAGGGCATTCCCGGCCATATCTGGCAGGGCGAATATACGTACAAATTGCCGCTGGTGCGCTCGCTCCTCGCCTTCAACGCTTATTCGGAAGGCTGGGCGCTCTATGCCGAGCAACTGGCGGACGAGCTCGGGGTCTATGAAGGCGATCCGCTCGGCCAGCTCGGCTACCTCCAGTCGCTCGCCTTTCGCGCCTGCCGGCTGGTCGTCGACACCGGGCTCCATTCCAAGAAATGGACGCGCGACCATGCCATCCAATGGTTCGCGACGACCAACGGATCGACCGTCGAGGAGGTGCAGGGCGAGGTCGACCGTTACTGCGCCTGGCCCGGCCAGGCCTGCGGCTACAAGGTCGGCCACAGCGAGATCGTGCGGCTTCGCGAAAAGGCGCAGGCCGCGCTCGGAAGCCGGTTCGACCTGAAGACGTTCGACGACGCTCTGGTGCTCGGCGGGAACGTGCCGCTGACCCTGCTCGAGAAAGTGATCGACGATCATATCGCGCGCTCGCGCGCCTGAGGAATGAGCGCGGGCACGGACCCGCCGGATTGGGAGACGGGCGGCCGTGCTGGAGCATGAGGCGAGCCGGTTGTGCCGAATATTGCTCGGACTCCCGTCCGTTTCGCCTTTGCTCAACCTCGGCTCCTCGACGGCGCGGTTCCGGGAGACGGTGCAGCCGCATATCGAGCGGGACCTGTTCGCGCCGCTTCGGGAAGCGGGCGTGGAGGCGGTGCATTGCGACCTGAAGGCGGGCGCGGGAGTCGACGTGGCCGGGGATGTGCTCGATCCGGAAACGGCCGCGAAGCTGAAGGCGCGCGGGTTCGGGTGCATCCTCGTCGCCAATCTCCTCGAGCATGTGCGGGACCGGGAGGCGCTGGTCCGGGCCTGCGAGGAGATTGCAGGCCCCGGTGGGCTGATCCTGGCGACCGTGCCGAGCTCCTATCCCTATCATGCCGATCCTTTCGATTCCCGTTACCGCCCCTCCCCGCAGGCGCTCGCGGCCGCGTTCGGGCGAAGCGAGACCCTGCTCGCCGAGGAGATCGTCGGCCCGACCTACGCGGAGGAATTGCGCGCCGCCGGGAGCAGTGCCTGGAAGGCGATGGCGGCGACGGCGATCCGGCTGCCGATCGCCTGGGCGCGGCCGAAGAGCTTCGCGTCGCGGCTTCACCGCTGGCGCTGGTACCGCAGGCCCTATCGGGTCTCGATCGCCCTGGTGCGGGTCCTGTAAGGCGCGACCCGCCACTCTCCAGCCAGCCGGGATTTCCGAGTCGTCGAACGATCCCGCTCGACTGAATATCGCTCTAACGAAATGTTAGCCGTCCGGCCCTAGTCTGCCCGTTCACCTACCAGCGCGCGGGAACGACACCTTGTTCATCAATGCCGAACTTTCCAAGCTGCCGATCTCGGACGGGCGCAAGGCCGAGCGGCGGATCGTCAACCTCGCCGCCGCTTTGCGCGAGGAAGGGGCGAGCACCACTCCGGTCCAGGTGCTCGATCTCTCGCCCGGCGGCTTCAAGGTGCATAGCGAGACCCCGCTCGAGGAAGGCTCGGAAGTGTGGTTGAAGCTGCCCGGATTCGAGGCGAAACGAAGCCATGTCGTGTGGGTGAAGGAGAAGGAAGCGGGCTGCGAGTTCGAGAACGAGCTTCACCCCGCCGAGCTCCAGAACATGACCGCCCCGCCGAGGCGCGGGCCTGTGAAGAATCTGTTCCGGAAGGAATAGCGACTCCGTCATTGCGAACGGAGTGAAGCAATCCAGGGCTGAGCCTGTCGAAGGCGCTGTGGCTGGATTGCTTCGTCCCTGCGGTCCTCGCAATGACGAGGGGAGGTCAGGTCACGTAGCCTGCGACTTCGGCGAAGGGGACCTGCTGGACGGGGGCGCCGGCTTCGTCCTCTATGTAGACCCGGCGATTCTGCCATGAGCTTCCGAGGCAGAGATCGGCCTGGATCAGCTCGCGGGCGCTTCGGACCGCCTGGAACCAGGCGGCCTCCGCATCGGGAAGCACCATCCCCTCCTCGTCGGTGAGATGGCCGGCGTTATCGCCGAGGTGGAAGAAGTAGCGTGGCATCCGGGCCCAACGAAGCCGGAGCACGGCGGTGCCATGGAAAGAGGGTTAACCGAAAAAAATCAAATGCTTGTCTGAGCCGGGGCGGCGACGAAGCCCTCCAGTGCCAGGCCGCTTCCCGTCGCCCGGATCCAGGCGAGCAGGGCGAGGCCATAGACTCCAAGGCCCGCGGCGACTGCGCCGCCGTAGAGCAGGATCGCCGAAGCGCCGGCCAGCCAGGCGGCGAGCAGGGCCGCGGCCGTTCCCAGGATCGCAGCGCCGATCGGCCCGGCATTGTAGGCGAGCGGGACCCTGACCCCGAACTCGGCGGCGAGCGCGTGGCGCCGGTGAAGAGCCCGGAGCGCGATGCTGACCAGGACCGAGAGAGCGGCCCCGGTCACGCCCCAGAGCGAGATGAAGACCAGGCCGGCGACCAGGCCCGCGACGATGCTGGCCGCAGTGATGAAGAGGCCGAGACGCGGTCTGCGATAGACGAAGAGGAGATCGCCGGTGCTGAAGGCGCCCTGGATCGATTCGGCCGCGGCGAGCAGGATCAGGGCCCAGTAGCCGAGGACGAATCCCGGGCCGATCGCATCGAGCATCGGAATGCCGAGCGCGGCCAAGGCGATCAGGATCGGGAGCTGGATTGCGAGGATGAGGCGCGCCGCCGAGGCGAGCGCCCGGCCGGTCTCGACGGGGCCGACCGCCGCCAGGGTGCGCGAGACGATCGGAGTAAGCATCCCGTCGAAGCTCTGGCGGACCTGGCGGACGGGCGTTCGCACCTGCCGCGCCATTCCGTAGATTCCGGCGCCATGCTCCCCGAGCAGGATTCCGACGAGATAGAGATCGAGCTGGCCGTAGAGCGAATTGAGGAAATCGTTGAGCGTGTTCGCGCGGGCGCTCCTCAGCATCGTCCTCAGTTGCGCCCAGGGCGGGCGGTAGGAACGCAGGCGGAAGCCGAGGATCGCCCGGCGGGCGCCGAGGAAGGTGAAGGCGAGCGCGGAAAGAGTCCCGGCCCAATAGCCGATGAGGAGCCCTTCCTCCCGGAAGCCGAGGAGCCAGGCGGCGATCGTCCCGGCGATCCCGGCATAGGGCTCGACCAGGCTTCGGCCGAGCACCTCGTAACGGATCAGATGCTTCCAGCGGGTCGTCGCCGAGAAGAGATCGATCAGGGCCTGCCCGGCGACCATCGGCGCCAGGAGCGCCATCGCGGTCGCGGTATTTTCCGACAATATGGAGCGCGGGACGAGCAAGGCCGCCGCGACGAGCAGGCCCGCGATCAGGGCGCTGACCAGGAGGACGAGGAGAGCGGCGTCGAGGACGACATGGGCGGCCGGGCGCCCCTCGTCGCCATGACGGTCGAGATATTGGAACAGGGTGCGCTTGGTGCCGAGATTGCCGATCGTGACCCCGAGCTCGACCATCGCGACGGCGAGGGCGAATGCGCCGAACAGGGCCGCTCCGAACAACTGGCCGGCGGCGAACAGGAAGAGCAAGCGGGCGCCGAGACGCACTGCGAAGCCCGCCGCACTCGACCCGCCGCCGCGAAGGATGAGGCGCGAAGCCTCGCGGTCGGCGGTCAAGTCAGGGCCCGGAGAGCGAGGGACATGGAGGCGGTCTTATGGCGACGCGGGGCCGATGCAAAGGAGCCCTTGTGTCGCGGCGCGCGGTGCGGGACGTTAGTCCAGAGCGTGCGATCCAATATAGCGTTGCGTAACCGTTGCCTTGGAACTGCTCCTTCCTGACGGAGGACAATGCGATGAGAGCGTCTCCTGAGAAAGTCGGAGTAGCTGTTGGCATAGCCGCCTCAGTGCTTTCAATCGTGCCTGTGCTTGATCTCCTCATGGGTCATTGCTTTTTTGAGCAAGGGTGCGGAGCAAATGAGGGCATTGGGCTGGTCGGAGTTCTCCTTGCGTCCTGCATCCTCGGCGCAGCGGCTGGCTGGATAGCGAGTAAATTAGTCCGGTAACTGCTCAACCGATCAAATCGGATCGACCGCTCCGAATTATTTCATTGCCGCGATTTCCGAGTCGTCGGATGATCCCATCCGTCTGGAAATCGCTCTGGCGGTGAGGAGAAGGCCGCTTGCATATCGTCTATCCCCTGCTCTGGTCGACGCTCGGTCGGCAGGCCTGCCGCGAGCAGTCGGTCAGCACCGCCGCCGCGCTGGCGCGGAGGGGCGTGGAGGTGACTCTGTCGATGCCGCGGCTTGCGGGCGACCCGGCGCTGACGGCGGACGAGCTCAGGGCCTATTACGACGTCGAAGGGGATTTCCGGCTGATCCAGCGCCCGAGCCGCTGGGCGAGCGAGAAGTTCGTTCCGAGCGTGCTTCGAATCCGCGAGGCCCTGGCCGATCCGGCGCTTGCCGGCGCGGACCTGCTCTATTCACGCATTCCGGCGATGCTTGCCTTCGGCCGCTACGCCCCCCTCCCCTTCGCGACCGACCATTACCGGCCCTGGCCCGACGACTGGCCCTGGCTGAGGCCGATCGTGCGCGGCACGGCGCGGCGGCGGCACAGCCTCGGCTTCATCCTCCATTCCGAATATGCGGCGGCGAGCTACGCGAAAGCCGGAATCCCGGCCGGGCAATTGCTGGTCGCGCATAACGGCGCCGACCCGAAGCGCATGCAGCCGAGGCTCGGCAAGAAGGACGCCCGGAAGCGGCTCGGGCTGCCCGCCGGCCGGCCGATCCTGCTCTATGCGGGGCGGATCAACGGCGAGAAGGGCCTCGACAGCCTGCTCGCCCTCGCCGTGCGGCGGCCGGACGTGCTGGTCGTGCTGGTCGGATCGGAAGGCGACGGCCCGATCGAGCGGAAGGCGGCGCGGATCGCCAATGTTCGGGTCGAGCCCTGGCAGGCGCCCGGGGCGCTGGCGCCCTGGCTCTACGCCGCCGACATATTGGCGATCCCGCCGGCCGCGGCCCCGCTTCGCGACTTCAGCAATTGCGTCCTGCCGATGAAGCTGTTCGCCTATCTCGCGGCGGGCCGACCCATCCTCGCGCCCTTCTCGCCCGACACGGCCGAACTGCTGAAGAACGGGCACAATGCCCTTCTCGTCCCACCCGACGATCCCGCGGCGGCGGAGGCGGGGATCGACCGGCTGCTCGGCGAGCCGGCCTTCGCGCGGGACCTGGGCGAGAACGGCCGGCTGCTCGCCGAGGGCCTGAGCTGGGACGACCGGGCGGCGAGGATCCACGCCTTCCTCGCCGAGCGGCTGGAGGCCGTGCGCCGAGGCCCGTCTCATTGACCTTGAACCGCTCATCCTGAGTAGGGACTGAGCTTGGCGAAGGCCCGTATCGAAGGACTGTCCTGAGCTCGGCGTCCTTCGATACGCCGGTTCGACAAGCTCACCGGCTACTCAGCAACCGTGTTGCTCGGTCAAGTGGCTTTATCAGATCCAGGCGCGATCCTCGGCGATGAGGGTGTTGGCGATGATGATGAGCTT
>DATDAS010000009.1:0-120311 GCA_036525315.1 Allosphingosinicella sp. | reverse complement strand
TCGCGGCCGAGCAGGCGCTCGGCGCGGCCGGCGCCGCGCCGGCAAGCGCGGGCCCGGCCCAGGCCTGGACCGCGTCGACGGCGTCGCCGACGATCTTCGCAGCGCCCACCCTCGGCGCCGCGCCGAGGAGCGGGGCGGCCGAGATTCAGGCGCCGGCCCTGGGCCCGGCGGCGCAGGGCCAGGCGGCGAACTGGTCGGCGCCGCGGCTTGCGCCGGCCGCGGCGGCCAGGGCGTCGACCTATGACGCTCCCAGGCTCGCGCCCGCCGCGACCGCCTCGGCCTCGGCCTGGCAGGCGCCGAAGCTGGGCGACTCGGCCGCGGCCACGGCCTCGGCCTGGCAGGCGCCCAAGCTGGGCGAGGCGAGCCTGTGGACCGCGCCCAATGCGGGGCAGGGGGCACTGGTTGCGGCGCGCGGCTATCAGGCGCCGCAGCTGGGCTCCGCGAGCTCTTACTCGGCGCCCCGGATCGGAGCGCCGATCGGCGTCGCTTCCGCCGGGTACACGGCCCAGCCGGCCGCCTCGACCGCGATCGCCCCGGCGGCCAATGCGGCCGGCTCCGACGCCGCCGGCCAGAGCCTCCTGACCGGGCTCGAATCCTATCTTTACCCGTTCCAGAACGAGGTGACGAGCAGGGCGCTCCAGGATTTCGATCTCGACGCGGAGCGCACCCGCGCCCGCCAGATGGCCGATGCGGCGCGATCGGGGGCGTTCGGGGGCTCGCGTCTCGGGATCGCTCAGGCGCAGACCGAAGGCGAGCTTGCGAGGGCCCGGGCCTCGCTCGATGCCGGCCTCAGGGCCGAAGGGTTCGACCGGGCCGCCGCCCTCTCCCAATCGGACGCCGCCAACCGCCAGCAGGCGAGCCTGTTCAACGCCCAGAACCGCACCGGCGTCTCGCTCGCCAACCAGCAGGCGGCCAATGCCCGGGCGCTCGCACAGGCCGAGCTGGGCCAGGAGCGGAGCCTGTTCGATTCCGCCGCGGCGAACCGCGCCCGCGAGTTCGGCGCCTCCGCCGCGAACGAGGCGAGCCGGTTCAATTCCGGTTTGGATCTCCAGGCGCGGCTCGCACAGGCCGGGCTGGATGATGCGCGGGCGCGCTACGCCGCCGATCATTCCAACCAGTTCACTCTGAAGCGCGCCGACCTGGCCGCCGAGGCGGGGCAGTTCAACGCCACTTTGGGATCGCAGGCGGATCTCGCCAACCAGGCCTCGCGCAACGACATGGCGCAGCTCAACGCCTCGCTGGCGGCCCAGGCCGCGGCGGCCAATGCCGCGGCGCGCAACGAATACGGCCTGGCCCGCGCGGGTTTCGAGGCCGAGGCGGCGAGCGGCAACGCGTCGGCCCTGAACCAGGCGGCGCTCGCCAATGCGGCGGCGCGCAATCAATATGGGCTCGCCCGCGCCGGTTTCGAGGCCGACGCCGCGCGCTCCAACAGCGAGGCCCGCAACCAGGCCGAGCTCGCCAACCAGGCCGCCCGAAACCAGGCGGCCCTGGCCCAGGCCGGCTTCGCCGAGGCTGCCGGCCAGTTCAACGCCAATGCGCTGAATTCGGCCGATCGGGCCAGCCAGGATGCGCTCAACTGCTTCGCCCTTCAGCAGGCGGCGATGGCCGCCGATGCCGCCCAATCCAATGCCGGAAGCGCCCAGGCCATGGCTCTGGCCAATCTCGGCTATCGCAACCAGTTCGCGCTCGAGCAGGCGGCGATGTCCGAGCGTGCGGCGGCGGGCAATGCGGACCGGCGCCAGCAGGCCGATCTCGCCAACACCGACATCACCCGCCAGTTCGCCCTCGCTTTGGCGCAGATGCAGGCCGACGCGGCGTCCCGGAATGCCGCCGCGGCGAACCAGTACGGCCTTGCCAATCAGGCCGCGCTCAACGAGGCGGCGCGGACCAATGCCGGCGCCCGCAACGAATTCGCGCTCGCCGACGCCGGCTTCGCCGACGCCGCGGCCGCACGCCGGCTCCAGGCGGCCGGGATGCTCGGGGACATCGCCGCTTCCTATGCAGGCAACGTGCGCGCCGATCTCGGGATGATGGCCCAGCTCGGCGACCAGCAAAGGGCGGTCGAGGCGCAATATGCGATGGCGCCGCTCGCCCAGCTCCAGTCGCTCGGCGAGCTCTACGGGACGACGCCCTACAATCTGTTCAGCGGCCAGAACGTCAGCGGCAATTCGGCGATGAGCGGCACCAGCGTGACCAAGAGCTCGCCGAGCCTGTTCAACCAGATGCTCGCCGCGGCCTCGGTCGCGTCGAAATTTGCTTAGGGAGAAGGGTCATGGGATTGCTGAAGGGCGCCGGCCGCGAGCTCAAGGGCCTGCTGAGGAGCGGCGAGCTGGCCGATACGTTCGCGGAGGCGCAGGCCTGGCTGGACGGCGATTACGGCAATGCGATGAAGCTCACCGAACGCGACCTCGCCCGTCGCCGCGCCCGCCGCGAGGCGCGACGGCGGGCCGAGGAGGAGGCGCGGCGTGCGCGGATGCTGGGCCATGCAGCCCGGCACCCGCTACGCCCGGATGAATATTGAACTTTCGCGCGCCGTGCGTAGACAGTTCGGGTACGCGGAGCGGCTTTGACAGCCATTCCATTAGAGCCCACCTGTATTTACCCATGCCCACGGCATGGAGCCATACCTTCCTGATTGGCAAACGTGCCAACTTTCGTTCAGCGGTGCGACATACCAGTACATGTATGTATGACATCAATACCGAATTGCGTTGTACGAGATTAAGTGGCATTGCGACTCGTGCTGAAGGGGAGATTAGGCGTCGTGAAGCTTGAACGCGTCGCTCGCAAGCGCCACGTACGAAAGCAGCGAAAGCCCTCCTTTACTACATCGAAACGCATTTTTGAGAGCATCCAGCGGGGGCTTCGCCGGATGGGAGCGCACGTGGTTCAACCGATCGAATTGAAGGTACATCTAGCGTACGATGATGAGGCCGATGTCTGGTACGTCGCGCAATCGGACGTTCCAGGCTTGTGCCTGGAGGCCGCCACAGCCCCGGCCCTGGTGGAACGCGTAATGCAGATCGCGCCCGAGCTAATCGAACTCAATGAGGACGAACTGTTGAAAAAGTACGTGCGCCGTGAGCGTACGAGCGTTGCAGTTACGCCTGTATTTGATAGCCCGCTACGCCTAGCTCACGCCTAGCCAAGACCCACCCAATAAGTCAGAACGCCTTCGGCAAGCCCGCTTGCACGAGTGCTGCGTTGGCGGTGTGCTTCGACTTAAGATTGTTATCCACTGTGAAGTACCGATTTGTAATTGGGCTGTACCATTTCTCATGGTCGCCGGGCTCTTGCGAATGAAAGTGGCAGCCAGCCGCTTTAAGCATCTTTTTGAGAGGGCGGGTGTAGCCAGCCATTAGGGCAACTGCGCACGCTGCATGTGAGTCACTTCCACGGTGCCAATGTTGTCGCTCTTATAGATCACTCGTTCGCTGGCAATATGCCACAACGGCAATGCCTTCGCTTAGGCGCAAAGGTTGCCCCCGGCGGTGAAATGTGCGAAACGGAGACCTCTGACAGCGACCGTTTCCGAGGGGCACATTCCCCGCCGGGAGTTGGTTACGGGACTGGCCGCCCCTCGGGTGGCCTTTCTCGTTTGCGGCTACCGTCTACCGCGACCCGATTAAACTCACACAGGCACCTCCTGCATCCAGCGGGCACCGCGCCCGGCTGAGTCGGACTCGTAAGGGCGGGCGTTCTCCGCGTCAACGGATAAACTGCAAACCGGAAATATTACTGGCGGTTTAAAGCCCGATATGTCATACCGCTCCGGTATATTTCACAGGAGCAATCAGATGGCGCGCATGAGGAGCCCTTCATATCCGAGTATCTCACTGGCGGAAGCCATTGAGTTAACACGTAAAATACATGAAAAAAGCCGCACGAACATGATTGATCGCGAGGCGGCGGCTAAGGATATGGGATATTCTGGGATCACAGGACGCTCCCTCACTGTCCTGGCGGGGCTCATCCAGTTCGGGCTCTTGGAAAAGGCCGGCAAGGGAGGGGTTCGGGTAAGCCGCACGACGGTGGATATTCTCCACGGCCTCACTGATGAAATCAAGAAAAGCGCTCTGCTGAAGGCGGGAACCTCGCCCGCGCTATACCAAGATATCATGGAGCGCTTCCCCGATGGGATGCCTCCCGAGAACGCGCTTCGCTCCTATCTCATCCAGCGAGATTTCGGCGATGTCGCCATTGGCCCAGCGGTCAGTAGCTTTTTGGAAACTTACCGCATGCTGGAGGATGCGAAAGTTTTCGACAGTCATGGACTAGGCGATGAGGTCGACGCAGAATCACCGGCACAGGTCATTCAGCCGGAGACTAAGATGCAACCCGCCGCCTCCTCACACACAGCAATGAGCATCGCCACGCAGGGGATACTCGCCCATGACACCCTTAACAAAATTAACATGAACATCATGGGCGGGCGGGTGCATGTGAATGCCTTACTCAATCGTCAAGGCATTGAAGCGCTGGAGCGCAAGCTCGCCAGCCTCAAGGAGCTTTTGGACGACGAGGATGAACGCACAGAGGCAGAACGGATGCTAGAGGACTAGCGCCGAGCCTCCCTGCACTTCCACATTGCAATCGGGGGACACTATACTTATTTCTCCCCGGCCTTCGATTGGACTGCACTCCATCGGTGAGACACTTTAATTAGGGCCAGTTCGTGACTTGAGGATCAGGGGCTGTCGCGAGGTGCGATGAGGATCGTGGCAAACCGGTTTTGAGGCTCGGCGACCTCGTCCTCCGTCTCCACCAACGGCCGCGTTTCGCCGAAAGCTTCGATCCGCGCCTCGGCCCGGACTCCGCGCCGCCGCAGATGGACCAGGATCGCCTCGGCCCGGCGCTTCGAAAGCGCCAGATTGTAGTCGGCCGGGCCGACGCGGTCGGCAAAAGCGGACACTTCGAGCCGGCAATGCGCCAATGGCCGATAGGTCCTTGCGGCATTGTCGAGATCCTTGCCGGCCTGGCGCGTGATCGCGGCGCTGCCGGAGTCGAAGAAGATAACAAATGGATCGTAGTGCATCCGGTCGCCCGGCGATTCTCGATACGAGCAGCTCGGCTTGCTGGGCTGGGCCATCGCCAGGCTGGGAAGCAGGATCGTCGCGATGGCAATTCCAACGGCAGACAGTCGCATCATGGGCAGAGCTTCTCGCACTCGAAGCGGTTCGACGCCGGCGCCGCGCAATCCATCCCGGCAAGCGCAACCCGGCGGCGAACGGCGTGGCTGACTGAAACTGATGGTCATTCCGCCATGGCCCGCATCCACCCCGTCACCGAATAACGCGGCTCCGGCGCGAACGGGGCGACCGCGCTGACGCTATGGTCCTGCGGGACCGCGAAAAGATTGAGCGTATTCATGCGCGGGACGAGGCCCAGCTCGACGTCGCCGCCGCGATCGTGGAACATCAACAGCCCGCCCCATTCGGGCCGCCACACCGGGCTCAGCCCGAACGTATAGGCGACCCGGCGCCGGGTCTCCTCGTGGCGGTCGTCGTGGATGGTGAGGAAGTGGCCGGGCCGGTAGCGGGTCGCGCGCGCCTCGGCGAAGGCGATGTCGCCGGCGCCGGTGATTTCGCGCACCAGGTCGAGCACCTCCTCGCTCGAAAGGAAGGCCGCGAAACGGCCGAGCGGGCTTTCGGGCTCGCGATTCTCGGGCCTGTCGCCGACCGCGACGATCTGGTCGAACAGATAGCGGAAGCCCGCCGGTTCCGAAGGCGCGGCGGCGCGGCGTAGCGCCTCGCGCTGGGCCGGGCTCATCGCCTCCAGGTCCTTCGATTCGATCTCGACGAACTTCGCCCCGCCGGCCTGGATGGCCAGCCGCCACTCCGTCCGCTGGCGAAGATGGGCGAGAAGAGCCTCGGCGGTGTCGCCGGACAGGAAAGGCGCGAGCGTCGCCCGCCGCCTTTCCACGAACGCGCGCCGAAGCGCCGGGCGGTCGATGCCCGGATCGAGCGCGAACCTCAGCTGCCGGCCCTCATCCATCCCGCCTGAGCAACACGGCAGCGGGAGCCGGTCAAGCCCGTCCGATGCCCATCCCCAAGAGCGATCAGGAGACCATGAGATGGAAACCCCGAAGAAGAAGCGAAAGAAGACCGGCGGCCGCCAGAAGGGCACGCCGAACAAGGCCACGGTGAAGATCAAGGAGGCGATGCTCTCCGTCTACGCCGATCTCCAGGCCGAGACCGGCTCCGAGAACGGCCACTTCCTCGGTTGGGCGCGCGACAATTCGACCGACTTCTACAAGATGACCACCAGGCTCCTGCCCCTCCAGGTCACCGGCGAGGATGGCGGCCCAATCGTCACCCGCATCGAGCTGGTCGGAGTCTGGCCCAAGGGGAGGGAAGTCGAATGAGCGCCGCCTCGGGGAAGGATGGCACCGCCGGTATCCCCATGCCCGGCAAGCTCGAATCCGTTTTTCTCGGAAAGGCCCGCTATCGCGGCGCTTATGGCGGCCGCGGTTCGGGCAAGACCCGCACCTTCGCCAAGATGACCGCCGTCCGCGGCTACCTCTGGAGCATGCGCGGCGAGGAGGGGATCATCCTGTGCGGCCGCGAATATATGAACTCGCTCGACGAAAGCTCGATGGCGGAAGTGAAGGCGGCGATCCGCTCCGAGCCCTGGCTCGCCGCCCGTTACGACATCGGCGAGACCTATATCCGAACCCGTGACGGCCGGATTGAATATTGCTTCGCCGGCCTGCGCCACAGCCTCGACAGCCTCAAGTCCAAGGCCCGGATCAAATTGCTCTGGGTCGACGAGGCCGAGGCGGTCAGCGAGACCGCCTGGCAGAAGGCGATCCCCTCGGTGCGCGAGCCCGATTCCGAGATCTGGGTGACCTGGAACCCCGAGCGCAAGGCCAGCGCCACCCATCGCCGCTTCCGGGAGCATCCCTCGCTCGATTCCCGGATCGTCGAGATCAACTGGCGCGACAATCCCTTCTTCCCCGAAGTCCTCGACAAGGCCCGTCTCGAGGACGAGGCGCTTCGGCCGGACAGCTACGATCATATCTGGGAGGGCGGCTTCGTCTCGGTCGTCGAGGGCGCTTATTACGCGGCCTCGCTCAACGAGGCGAAGGCCTCCGCGCGCATCGCCAACGTCTCCTTCGATCCGCTCCTTCCCGTCCGGCTCTATTGCGATCTCGGCGGAGCCGGAGCGCGTTCCGACGCCTTCGCCATCTGGCCCGCCCAGTTCATCGGCCGCGAGATCAGGGTCCGCGATTATTACGAGGCGCAGGGCCAGCCGCTCGCCGCGCACCTCGCCTGGCTCCGCACCAAGGGCTACGGCCCGGAGCGCGCCCAGTTCTGGCTCCCGCACGACGGCGCCACCTCGGACCGAGTCCATAACGTCTCCTATGAAAGCGCTCTCCGCGACGCCGGCTACGAGGTCAGCGTCGTCCCCAACCAGGGCAAGGGCGCCGCCGCCGCCCGTATCGAGGCGGTCCGCCGCCTCTTCCCGATGGTCTGGTTCGACGAGTCCACTACCGAAGGCGGGCGCGACGCGCTCGGCTGGTACCACGAGAAGAAGGACGGACATCGCGGCATCGGTCTCGGGCCCAGCCACGACTGGTCGAGCCATGCCGCCGACGCCTTCGGCCTGATGTGCATCGCCTATGAGGAGCCGCGCGGACCCGCGGCCGGCACACGGCGTCGCCGGGCACGAAGCTTCGAATTCCCCGAATGGGGTTTCAGCAACGGCCCCTATCGCGGCCCCAACGCCTGGATGCTCTGATGATTAGATCCTCCCCGGGACGGGGAGGGGGACCGCGCGCAGCGCGGTGGAGGGGGCGCGACGGAGTGGACCAGCGCAGGGACGGGGATGAGCAGGTGAACCGTGCCCCGCACGGTTCAGCCCTGTCCGGGGGACAGGGCGGCCGGCTCATGGACCAGCCGAAGCCTTGGCGTAGCTGGTGGAGGGGGCTGATCCTCCCCGGGACGGGGAGGGGGACCAGCCGTAGCCTTGGCGTAGGCTGGTGGAGGGGGCTCGACGGACCGGACCAGCCGCACGCGGCCGTACGTCGCTGCGTGTATCCATCTGTTGTTTTCCGGCGGGGACGAAGTCGACCGCAGGTCAACCCGGAATCCAGACCGAACTTCGTACTGGACCCCGGCCTTCGCCGGGGAACACAGAAATTAGCCCGGTCGGCCGGCCGGCTCATGGACCAGCCGAAGTCTTGGCATAGGCTGGTGGAGGGGGCCCCGAGGTGGACCAGCCATAGGCTGCTGGAGGCCATCCTCCTCCGCATCGCGAACGCCCACATTCGAAACCGGGAGAACTCCCATGCGCACGTCTGGACGGCCGCGATGAGCGCGGCCGAAATCTTCTCGGCGGTCGGCGGGGCCCTTCTGGCTTCGATCGTCACCGCCTTCGCGACCCTTCGCGGCAAGCAGGCCGACACGCTTCACCTCAGCGAGATCGAGTTCCGCAAGGCTCTGCTGCTGCGCGTCGAGCAGCTCGAGAAGATGGCGCGCGAGGACAGCGAGCGCATCCGCGAGCTCGAGGCCGAGGTGCGCATGCTTCGAATCGAGAACGAGCGGCTGAGGCTGGCGGCATGAGTACCATGCCCACGGACCGCCCGATCCTCAGGCTCCGCTTTTCAGTCGGCCCGCGGCCTTGCCCGCCGGAATCGCCGACCGCCCGTGACGACCCGCGATGGTCGGACCTCCTCGACCGGCTCGATCGGCTCGAGACGCGGCAATCCCGCCGCAAAGGGTCTGTCCTCCAGGGTTCGTAACCGCCGTGACGGAGCGCATTTTGGCGCACGGCCAGGAGCGAGGAGGGAGCGATGAGGATTCATCGTGACCGACGAGCGACGCCGCGGTGCGCCAAAAGGCGCCCGCCGCCTTCGGCGGTCGCCCGGAGAGCCGCACCGGACTTCGTCGGGCCGCTTGCCCGGAGGCACCGCTCCGCCCTGCGCGGCCCTCCTCGCCGGTACGACTCTCCGGGCGATCACGACGGCTACGAACCCTGGAGGACAGACCCAAAGAAAGGAAACACCATGAAGAAACGCACCCTCGCGGCCGTCCTGGCCGCCGCCCTCCTCCTCGCCGGCTGCGCCTCGGTGCCGATCGAGCGGATCGAGAGCGACATTGCCCGCATCGAGCGGGGAGTCGCGCTCGCCCTTCCCTCGCCGAGGCCGCCGCCGCCGCCGGAGCGCTCGATGCCCAGGGCCTCGCCCGGATCCGCTCCGCGGTCGGCGCCGCGCGCATGGCGATCGCCCTCGCCCGCGACGCGGCGGCCGCCGGCCACAGGCTTCGCGCGGAGGCGCTTGCCCGCGAGGCCGAGGCGAAGCTGGGCGGCGCCGAAGCCGAGCTTCACCCGGCCGGGCCGGGCGTCGTCTAGAGCCAAGCCGCCCTCAAACGGGAAACGGCCGGAAGCTAGGCTTCCGGCCGCCCCTCCGGCCCACCCGTCCAGAGCGATTTCTAGTCGAACCGAAACGTTCGACGACTCGGAAATCGCGGCAAGCTAAAGACTCTCGTCCGGCCTTACGGCCAGGCGGGGAATACCAATGGCTCTCCGCCGATGCCGACGGTCACGGTGGCGTCGACTCCGCCCGCGTAAGCCGGGAAGCCGCCGTTGGTGAACACATTGCCCAGTCCGGTCCAGAACGCATCCAGGTCGACGCTGGCCATTCCGCCCAGCCCTTCTCCGTCCGGCGATCCGGTATAGCCCGGCATGTAATAATGCGATTCGAACGTGCTCTGGTCGATATAGACGGCATTGCCGCCGAAATCGGCGTCGCTCAGGTCGATGATATTGTCCGACAGAGCGAGGCCGAGCGAGGCGGCGTCGATCGCCTGGCCCGATCCGCCGATCTGGGCGACGAGGCCGGCGAAGACGAAATCGCCGAACTCGTCGAGCGTGTTGCCGCTGATCGTCGCTTCCATCACCGCCGTGTCGGTGAAGTCGCCTCCGTTGGAGCGCAGGTAGATGCCCGCGATGCCTTCGATATCGTTGATGTTGTTGTTGACGATATTGACCTGGAAGCCCGCGTCGCCGGCGCCCGCCGGCTTGTCGAGGCTGACGAAGATCGCGGAGCCGGTCTGGCTGCCCTGGCCTCCGGCGATTCCGTCGTCGATGCCGATCGTGTTGCCTTCGATATTGCCGCGCACCATTCCGGATTGCTGGCCGTAGACCGCCGAAAGCGCCCCCCCGATCGCGCCGGTGAAGCTGTTATCCTCCACGAAGAAGTCGACGTTGATGTTCGAGCCCGCGCCGCCACCGCTGAGGGTAACTCCGCCGCCTGCGCCCGCCTGGGTGTTGTTGAAGCCGTTGTCGGTGATCGTCACGACCTGCGTCGAATTGTCCTCGGCGAGGACCTGCAGCAGATCGCCCTTGGCCCCCTGGAAATCGACTCCGTCGACCAGCAGGGTGAGCGAGGCGTTTCCGGTCGTTCCGACGAACACCGAATCGTTGCCGGTCGCATTGTTGACCGTTCCCATGATCGCCTGGTCGTCGGCGCTGTCCGCGATCGTCAGGTTCAGGCTTCCGCCGGTCTGTGCGATATGGACGTTGTCGCCGCTCGATCCGCCGATGACGTTTCCGAGAAGCGCCGAGGTCCCGGTCAGGCCGGTGATGACGACCGCGCCTTCGCTCGCTCCGCTGCCGTTGTTGGTCAGGGTCGAATCGGTCAGCGTAAAGTCGGTCACATTGGTTCCGACCACGCCGCCGTTCGAATTGCCGGTGATCGCCATGTTGGCGAGCGACACGTTCGAGGTGGCGTTGATATAGACGCCCACCCCCTGGCCCGGAGCGACTCCGTCGGCGCCGGTCTTGTTGGCGATGGTTCCGCCCGATCCCGCGATCGAGCCGCTTCCGGTCACCTCGAATCCGCCGGAGCCGGCGGTGTTGAGGATGATTCCGGTCGCGCTTCCGCCGATCGACGAGACGCTCTCCAGGGTCACTCCGCTTGCGCCGATCGTTGCGAACGAGATGTTCACCGCGGTCCCGCCGGTCGTCGCGATCGTGTTGCCCGTGCCGGTGACTTCCACCGTTCCGCCGCTGCTGACGTTGAGCGCCGTTCCGGTGGTCGTCGTCAGGCTCAGCCCGGCGATGTCGAGCGTGGAGGATCCCATGTTGCCCGAGAAGTTGACCGCCGTCGTCGATCCGCTCGAAACGGTCAGGCCGCCCTGGAAATCGACCGCGAGATTGGTTCCCGAGGTGACGTCCACGCCGCCGCCGGTCGCGCCGGCGATCGTCGTCGCTCCGGTCACGGTGAAGCTTCCGCCGACCGCGTTGAGGTCGATCGCTCCGCCGCTCGAGCTGAGCGATTCGGCGCTGTTCAGGGTGACGTCGATCGTTCCGCCCTGGTCCACGTCGATGATCCGGCCGGTCCCCGAGCTTCCCACGTCGGAGATGGTGAGATTGCCCACCGTTCCGCCGCTGTCGGCGATGTCGGCGCCGCTCGTATTGCCGATGTCGATTCCCGAGACATTGTTGTTCTGCGCGACGTTGATTCCGTCGCCGCCGGTCGTCGTGATCGTCGGCCGGATTGCGCCGTTGGCGTCGCCGACCAGGATCTGGCCGTTGAGCAGATTGATTCCGTCCGCTTCCGCATAGACTCCGGTGCCGGTGCCGGCGAGCAGGTGGACCGTATGGCCGGCCTGCGGGCCGCCCAGGCTGCCCTGCGCCGCGTTGAACGCTGCGATCGAAGTATAGGGATCCGCGGCGGTGCCGACATTGGCGCTCCCGACCGCCGTATTGTCGATATACCAGACGGTCTGCGGCCCGGATCCGACTCCGGCGCCGGTGATCGTGATCGTCACGTCCTGGGTGACCGTCCCGCCGTTGCCGTCGTCGATCTCGATCTCATAGGTCTGGATCCGGATCTCGCCTTCGCTGAGGCCCTCGAGCGCGGCGTCGGAGACGGTGAAGTCCCATCCCACGCTGTCGCCCGCCTGGTTGACCGGGTCGAGGCTGAACGTGCCGAGATAGAAGGCGCCCTGCGGCGTGAAGCTCGCGCTGTGCGTGTCGGAAAGGTCGAGGTCGTCGAACGCGACGTCGCCGCTCTGGCTGTGGATCGTGATGCCCTCGTTCGGATCGCCGTCGGGAAGCTCGGTCACCGAGCCGCTGTCGTCGGTTCCGCCGGCGTCGATGGTCGGAGCGTCGTTGGTGCCGTTGATCGTGATGGTGAGGCTGGCTGTGTCCGATGCGGTGCCGTCGGTGGCGGTATAGCTGAACACGTCCTGCGCGGACTCGCCCGCGGCCAGGCCGTCCGCCGCTGCGTTGGGCGTATAGGTGTAGCTGCCGTTCGAGTTCAGGACGAGCGTCCCGTACGTCCCCGTATAGGTGCCCGGGTCGGACACGGTCAGCGGGTCGTTCTCCGCGTCCGTGTCGTTGGTGAGCACGTTGCCGGACACGGCGGAATCTTCGTTGGTGGTCGCCGTGTCGTCGACCGCGTTGGGGACTCCGCTGAGGCCGTTCACGGTGATGGTGAGCGTCGCGGTGTCGGAGACGGTGCCGTCCGATGCGATATAGGTGAAGACGTCGTTCGCCGTCTGGCCGTTGAGGAGCGCCTGGGCGGCCGCGCCCGGCGTATAGGTGTAGCTGCCGTTTGAGGCGAGGACGAGCGTTCCATAGGCGCCGATGAACGTGGCCGCGTTGACGACCGTCAGGGTCTCGCCGTCGACGTCGGTGTCGTTGGTCAGCACGTTTCCGGAAATCGGCGTGTTCTCGTCGGTCGAATTGGTGTCGTCATTCGCCACCGGGGCGTCGTTGAGCCCCGTCACCGTGACGGTGAGGGTCGCTGAATCCGAGGTCGTGCCGTCGGTGGCGTTGTAGGTGAACACGTCCTGCGCGGTCTCGCCGACGTCGAGGCCCTGTGCGCCGGCTCCCGGCGTGTAGGTATAGCTTCCGTTGGCCGCGATGGTCAGCGTTCCGTACGTCCCGACATAGGTGCCGGGCGCCGCGACCGTCAGAGTCTCGCCGTCGATGTCGGTGTCGTTGGTCAGGACGTTGCCGGATACGCCGCCGCTGTCCTCGTTGGTGATCGCGGTGTCGTCGTTCGCCACCGGCGCATCGTTGGCCCCGTTGACGGTGACCGTGAGAGTCGCCGTGTCGGAAGCCGTGCCGTCCGATGCGGTGTAGCTGAAGACGTCGCCCGCCGTCTCGCCGTCGTCGAGCGCCTGTGCTCCCGCGTTCGGAGTATAGGTGTAGCTTCCGTCGGCATTCAAAACGAGCGTCCCGTTTGCGCCCACATAGGTGCCCGGGTTCGCGACCGTCAGCGGCTCGACGTCGACATCGGTGTCGTTGGCGAGCACGTTTCCGGAGACGCTTGCATCCTCGGTCGTGGAAGCGGTGTCGTCGTTCGCCACCGGAGCATCGTTGAGCCCGGTGACCGTGACGGTGAGATTTGCCGAATCGGAGGCGGTGCCGTCGGAAGCGGTGTAGGCGAAGACGTCCTGCGCCGTCTCGCCGACGTCGAGGCCCTGGACCGCCGCGCTGGGCGTGTAGGTGTAGCTGCCGTCGGCCGCGATCGCCAATGTGCCGTAACTGCCGACATAGGTTCCAGGAGTAGTGACCGTCAGCGGCTCCACGTCGACGTCGGTGTCGTTGGCGAGCACGTTGCCGGATACGCTCGAATCCTCGCTGGTCGAAGCGGTGTCGTCGTTCGCCACCGGCGCATCGTTGGCCCCGTTGACCGTGACCGTGAGAGTCGCCGTGTCGGAAGCCGTGCCGTCCGAGGCGGTGTAGCTGAAGACGTCGCCCGCAGTCTCGCCGTCGTCGAGCGCCTGCGCGCCCGCGTTCGGAGTATAGGTGTAGCTTCCGTCGGAATTGAGCACGAGCGTTCCGTTGGCGCCGACATAGGTGCCCGGATTCGCGACCGTCAGCGGCTCGACGTCGACGTCGGTGTCGTTGGCGAGCACGTTTCCGGAGACGCTTGCATCCTCGGTCGTGGAAGCGGTGTCGTCGTTCGCCACCGGCGCGTCGTTGGCGCCGTTGACGGTGATCGTGATCGTCGAGCTCGACGTTGCGCCATGCTCGTCCTCGATGGTGTAGCTCACCACCACCTGCGCGCTTTCGCCGGTGTCGAGATAATCGAAGTCGGTGCCCGGATCGAACTGGACCTGGTTGCCGACGATCGAGGCGCTGCCCTGGCCGGACGGGGCCGAGGCCGCGATGACCGTGAGCGTTGCGCCGTTGTCGACGTCGGTGTCGTTGGCGATCACGTTGACGACGACGATGCTGTTCTCGCCCGTGCTGGCGGCGTCGGGATTGGCGACCGGCGCGTCATTATTGCCGCTGACGTTGACGGTGAGCGTTCCGGTGTCGCTCAGGCTTCCGTCCGAGACGGTATAGGTGAAGACGTCCTGCACCACCTGGCCCTGGGCCAGCGACTGCGAGGATGCGTGGGGCGTATAGGTGTAGCTTCCGTCCGCGTTGAGGACGAGCGTTCCATAGACTCCGGTGAAGGTGCCGGGAGTCGCCGACATGGAATCGCCTTCCCAGTCGAAATCGTTGGCGAGAACGTTGCCTGAGACGCTGTTGTCCTCGTCGGTCGACGCCGTGTCGTTATACGCGATCGGCGCATTGTTCTGGGTGAGGTCGATGACGGCGTCGGCGAAGATCAGCCTCTCGACGTGGAGCAGCCGGTCGTTTCCGTCGAGGCCGGTCCCGCCGCTGTGGTTGATGTAGAAATTCTCGCCGTCCCGATAATAGCTATAGTCCTTGACCGACCCGGTATAGAAAGCGCGGTCGATCCCGATTCCGCCGTGGATGAAATCGTCGCCTTCGCCGCCGATGAGGTAATCGTCGCCCTCATTGCCCTGAATCTGGTCGTTGCCCTTGCCGCCGTCGATCGTGTCGCCGCCGGCCTTGCCCTGCAGGAAATCGTCGCCGTCGCCGCCGGACAAGATGTCCGCTCCGCTTCCGCCCTTGATCGAGTCGTCGCCGCTTCCGCCGGTAATGATCGTCATGTCGTTCCCCTCGCAATGCCCGGGGCGGCGCCGGCGAAGCTCCGGTCAACCGACATGGTTGACCGCGGATTCGCCAATGATGCGCCTGTTCCCGAGCCCCCTTGTCGGTCCAGAAAAAGTCCCCCCCAAAACGCAACATGGCCTCGTCCAATCAGCGATTGAGTTGAATCGACTCGGCTGACGGCGTTCTGGAACCGGGAAGAGTGGCGAGCATCGCCGCGACTGTCCAGAGCTTATGGTTAACGGAAACGCTGGCGAACGATGCTTCGCCGCGCGCGCGTTCGCTCCGCGCAAATCCGCCCGACTCTTCCGCTTACTAATCCCGACATTGGAGGACCGAACCCATGTCCCAATTCACCTTCGCGCTCGATCTGCCGCCGGGGCTGAACAGCGACGACACCAGCTTCGCCGCCTCGGGTCGCTGGGCGAACTGCAGCAACGTCCGCTTCGTCGACGGCTCGCCCCAGGTGGTGGGCGAATATGTGGCCCTCTTCCCGGGCCTTGGCGGCGCCATCTACAACATGTTCGCCTGGAACCGCGCCGGAACCACCCATATCGCCTATGCGCGCTTCGCCGCGCTCTATGTCGGGGTCGGCGCCGCCGCGCCGGTTGCGCGAACGCCGGCCGGTCCGGCGCTAAACGCTTTGGCCTGGGCTTTCGCCTCCTGGGGCGACACTCTGCTTTTCGTCCCGACCGGAAAGACGCTCTATCAGCAGTCGGGAACGGCGAACGCCACGGCGGTCGCGCCGGCGCCAGATACCATCACCTGGATGCTGGTCACCCCCGAACGCCAGGTCCTGGCCTTCGGCTGTAACGAGGAGCTTTCGGGCACGTTCAACTCACTTTGCATTCGCGGCAGCGATCTCGAGGATTATAGCGACTGGACGACCAGCAGCACCAACAATGCATTCGAGCATATTCTCGACGGAGGCGGCAGGATCGTTACCGCCCGAATGGTCGGCCCCTATGTCGCGGTCTGGACCGACAATGCGCTTCATCTCGGCCAGTATCTCGGCGATCCCGCGCAGACCTACCGTTTCGACCAGGTCGCGCAGAATTGCGGGATCGTCGGGCCCAATGCCGTCGCGATCGTCGGCCAGCAGGCCTATTGGCTTGGCCACGACCTGCGCCTGCGCGCCTGGTCGCCCGGGGCGGACGTTCAGACAATTGGCTGCCCGATCTTCCGCGAGTTCGCTTCGGACGTCGCGATCGATCCAACCAACCGGGGGCTCACGCATTTGGTGCACGTCTCTAAATATAACGAGCTGCGAATCCATTATCGGACTCAGGACGGCGTCAGCGAAGGCAGATATCTTGCCGTCTCCTTGGCCGACGGTGCATGGTCGAAGGGCGATGCGGTACGCTTTTCCTCGCTGACCAGCGACATTCTCTACGCCGTCATCGGTGCGTCCTGCGGCACCAACATGATTTCGGCAGATGTGAATGGTATCGTTTACGCAACCGAATGCGGCACAGAAATCAACTCGGATGGCCCCGTCTCATGGCATCTGCAAAGCGCGGATTTGAGCTTGGGCGCGGGCGACCGTCGCATGTTGATCAAGCGCATCCGCCCCGACTTCGAGACCGCTTCGGGGACGGTCAACGATGCGCCTGTCTCTCTGACCCTCGGCCTGCGCGATTCGCCCCAATCCATGCCGGTCGTCAAAGGGCCTTTCGCGATTCCGGCCGGGGCCGCCAAAAAGGATCTCCACCTGTCCGGCCGGATCGTCTCCGTCCGGCTTGGCGGCGAAGGCTCGAACGTCAATCGCGAGCTTCGAATCGGCAGGCTCGTCTTCGATCTCGCGCCGCTGGGCGAACGCTGACGCCATCCCGCCCCGGCCGCCACGCATTCACATATGTGGTCGTGAAAGGCTCTAGGCGGACCGTTCATAGTGTGCGATGAAACGCGCGTTTACCGGGGACCGCGCGTGGGGCGGCCGGGTGACGTCGGGGGGAAACGAAGCGATCGGGGGATCGCATTCCAGCCCGCGTCGCCGGCAATTCCCGGAACAGAGCTTCCGGAGGACCAGCAATGCGCAAGCCCGCAACTTCATCGATTTCCCGCCGCAAGGCCCTCGCCATCGGCGCCGGCGCAGTCGCGGCGGGCGCCGTCGCTGCCCCGATCTTCGGCCTGGCCACGAAGCCGGCCGGAGCCAAGACGGATCTTCTGTCCTGGTGGCCGCAGCAGGGCGCCAACCTCGCCGCCGCCGGCGGCAACGAATGGTCGGCCCATGTCGGCAAGAGCTTCGGTCTCCAGACCGAGAACGGAAAGGGCGCCGCCACGCTGATCGAGGTCCAGGCCCTCCCATCGAAAGGCGAGCGCCCCCCTGAGGTCAGCCGCGAGAGCGCTTTCGCTCTCGTCTTCTCGCCCCCCGCGGGCGCTGCTCCAGCGGGCGATAGGATCTACAAGCTGACCCATGAATCGGGCCGGGAAATGGCCGTCTATTTCAGCGGCACCGCCAAAAACATGCTTGCGGTGTTCAACTAGGGTCCGGAAAAAGCGGGACCGGAATCCGGCCGGCGCGATGCGGCAACCCACATTCGAGGCGGCGGGCGCGATCCGGAAATCGCGTTCGCCGCTTTAGGAGCCGAACCATGCCGCCCCCGCTCCGAGCGGCCGCCGCCCTCGGAATATGCTACCGGCCGATCTCGGATTCCGATTTGCCTTTCCTGTTCGACGTCTACGGATCGACGCGGGTCGAGGAGCTCGAGCCGACCGGCTGGACGGTCGAGATGAAGCTCCAGTTCCTGCAGCATCAGTTCGCCGCCCAGCACGAACATTATCAGCGCCATTATCCCGACGCCGAATGGCTCGTGATCGCTCGCTCGGCCGATTCGGTCGGCCGCCTCTATGTCGAGGAATGGCCCAGCCAGATCCGCCTGATCGACATCGCGATCCTTCCGCCGTTTCGCCGGCTCGGCATCGGCTCCGCGATCCTGTCGGACCTTCGCGACTGGGCCTCCGAAAAGTCGAAGCCGCTCACCATCCACGTCGAAAAAAGCAATCCGGCGAGGCGCTTGTACGATCGGATGGGCTTTGCTTTCGTCCAGGAAAACGGCGCCTACGACCTTCTCGAATGGCGTCCGGAAAAGGCCGCGGCGGCATGAAAAAGCTTTTGTTTCGGGGCCGGTTTACCGGGCCGATTTTTTCCTATACCGTTCGTTTCGAAGTGGGGGGTTAAAGATGGCTGAGCCGTTCCTGTCCGAAATCCGGATCTTTTCGTTTAACTTCCCTCCGAAGGGCTGGGCCTTCTGCAACGGGCAGCAATTGCCCATCAATCAGAACCAGGCCTTGTTCTCGCTTCTGGGCACGACCTACGGCGGCAACGGACAGACGACCTTCGCTCTGCCCAACCTCCGCGGCCGCTATGCGATGCACGAGGGCAACGGCCATAATCTCGGTGAGGCGGCCGGCGCGTCGAGCGTCACCATCACGCAGCAGACGATGCCCCAGCATCTCCATTTCATGCAGGGCGCCAACACGGCTGGCAACCTGGACGTCGCGACCGGAAATCTCGTCGCCAATTTCAACAACGGCTATCGGCCCTCGTCCAGCCTCGTGAATTTGCTCGCGGGGTCGGTGACCAATACCGGCGGCAGCCAGGCGCACACCAACATGTGCCCCTACATCGTGCTCAATTATTGCATCGCCCTTCAGGGCATCTTCCCCTCGCAGAATTAAGAGGATCAGAAAATGGCCCAACCTTATGTCGGCGAGATCCGCATGTTCGCCGGGAACTTCCCTCCCGTCGGCTGGATGATGTGCGACGGACAGCTTCTGCCCATCTCGGAGAACGAGACTCTCTTCCAGCTGATCGGCACCACCTATGGCGGCGACGGCCAGGAAACCTTCGCCTTGCCGAACGTCCAGAGCCGCATCCCGATGCATTTCGGACAGGGGCCGGACGGCGTGACCTATCAGCTCGCCGAAACGGCGGGCGTCGAATCGGTTACTCTGACCACCCAGCAGATACCGGTCCACACCCATCCGCTGCTTGCTTCGACCGATCCGGGAAATACGCTGACCGCGGCCGGAAACGTGCTCGCCGCGCTCTCGCCGGTCAGCATCTACAAGCCCAATCTCGCGGCGCCGAACCTTCCGATGAACGCCAGCTCGGTGACCCCGGTCGGCGGAAGCCAGCCGCACGACAACATGCAGCCGTTCCTTTGCATCAACTACATCATCTCGCTTTTCGGGATTTTCCCGAGCCCAACCTGAGCCGTTCACTAGGAGCCGAAGATGGCAGACCCATTCCTCGCGGAGATCCGCATCTTCCCGTTCAACTTCGCGCCGAAGGGCTGGGCCTTCTGCGACGGGCAGCTCATGCCCATCTCGCAGAACACGGCTCTCTTCGCCTTGCTCGGGACCTATTATGGCGGCGACGGCAAGAGCACCTTCGCTCTCCCCAATTTGCAGGGCTGTTCGGCCATGCATCCCGGCCAGGGCCAGGGCCTCTCCGAGCGCTTTCTCGGCGAGATGAGCGGTTCTGAGACCGTGACTCTTCTCGAATCCGAAATTCCGGTGCACACCCACGGCATCAATGCAGTCGGCGTCCTGTCGACCACCTCGACGCCTGCGGCAAACATGGTTCTGAGCAGGTCCGTCAACGGCGCCGCTTACGCGGCGGGAGGCGGGGCCCTCCAGACTCTGGGGCCTCAGGCGCTGGCGCCGGCCGGCGGCAGCCTTCCGCACAACAATCTTCAGCCCTATCTGGTGCTGAATCACTGCATCGCTTTGCAGGGGGTCTTCCCACAACGGCCATGATCGCCGGCCCGATCGGCCTGCTCCCGATCGTCGGGTGACGTCGGGAGCCCGATTCCCGCTCGCCGTCGCGGTGAAAACGCCTTGCCGCCGGGCCGTTTCGGCGCAGTAACATCATCAAATACAAGACGAACCGGGGTTAAAACCCTCTAGGCGCGTCTCCCCTTATATGCCATGCATCGGCAATGGGGGGGACTCGTGCCTTTGCTGGCGCGCGCCCCCGACAATTCCCCGGGGGATAAAACATGGCCGTCAACATTACCGCCACGCGCAACAGCACCCTGTTCAACGACCAGGACGGTGACGGCATCTTCGATCCCGGCGATGTCATCCTCACCCGGATCCGCATCACCAACTCGGGAACCGATCCCGCGACGGGTATCTCCGTCACCGACACCCTGAGCGGAGTCACTCTCGTTCCCGGCTCGGTCCAGGTCACCCCCATCGCCTATGACGACGCCTTCAACCTGACCGGCAACACCCCCATCACCATCAGCTCGGCCCAGGGCCTCCTGCTCAACGACGTCGATCCGGACGGCGTCGGCGGCAGCGCGGGAATCACCGTCACCAGCGTCGACACCACGGGGACCCAGGGCACCGTCGCCTTCAACGCCGACGGCAGCTTCACCTTCACTCCGACCACCGGCTTCGTCGGACTCACCTCGTTCAAATATTACGTCCAGGACGCCCAGGGCCTCGGCAACGTCACCGAGGGCATCGTCACCATGACGGTGAGCGGCCTCGTCTGGTACGTCGACAACAACTATGCCGGCGAGAACGGAACGGCCGACGGCTCCTATATGAGGCCGTTCACAGATCTGAGGCCGCTCAACGACAACGGCACCGGCGCGGGCGGAACGCCCGGCACCGCGGACGGAATCATTGGCGACGACGACGTCGACGGCGCCGGCTCGACCATCTTCGTCTATCACAACGCCGGCAATTACACCGCCGGAATCGCCCTCGAGACGGGCCAGACCCTTCGCGGCGACGGCGTCAATTATGTCGTCAACGGCCACAATATCGGCGGGACCGAGCGCACCGGCGGAGTCGACAATGTCACCACCAACGCGGTGGTCTCGGTCACGACCGGCGCCGCCGTCATGCTGTCCACCGACAACACGGTCAGGGGCCTCACCTTCGACGCCAATGGCGTGAACGCCGTCGGCATGGCCGACGGCAACGGCAGCGTCACCACCGCGGCCGGAACCCTGAACGTCTCCAATGTCAGTTTCACCGGCACCGGCCAGGCCGTCGACATCGATCAGGGCGGCAATCTCAACGTCGCCATCGACTCGCTGACCTCGACCGGATCGACCGCCCAGGGCGTCCAGCTCTCCGGCACCGCCTCGAGCGGCACCGGCCTGATCTCGGGCGCCTTCACGGTCACCGGCGGCAACATCCAGGGCGCCGCGAGCCACGATTTCCTGATCGGCGGCGCCGGCCCGAGTAGCGGCGGGACCGTCGCGGTAACCTACGGCGGCACTCTGAACGGCTCGACCGCCGGCTCTGCGCTCAACATCAACGATCGGATCTCCGGCGCGGGCGACATCAATTTCACCGGCAACATCGCCCAGACCAGCACCGCAGCCAACACCGGGGCCGTCATCTTCATCTCGAACGTCGCCTCGGGCGACATCAACATCACCGGTACCAAGACGATCGCCATCAACGGCGGAAGCCAGAATGCGATCCAGGTCTCGAGCCAGACCGGCGGGACGATCGATTTCACCGGCGGCGCGATCGACGTGGATTTCGCGACCGGCACCACCGGAAGCGCCTTCCTCGTCGGAAACCAGGGCGGCGGCTCGGTCACCGTGACGACCGCCGCGGACATCGACTTCGCCGGCACCGCCTCGGGCGGTGGAGTCGCGGTGACCAGCACCATCGGCGCCCCGGCCGGTTCGGTCAATTTCACCGGCGGCAACCTCACCATCACCACGGTGAGCGGCGACGGAATCAACTTCACCAATACCAGCCAGGGCACCGCCCAGCTCAACATCAGCGGCGCCGGCAACACCGTCAACACCGCGACCGGCCAGATCGTCCAGGTCTCGAACGGCACCACCACCGGAATGACCTTCGGCGGCCTGACCTCGACCGGCGCGACCGTCGGCAACGCGATCGACATCAACAATCTGGACGGCGGAACATTCACGACCGGCGGCACCTCGATCGCCAACACCAATGCGGGCTCCGACGCGATCAACGTTCGGGGCACGTCCACCACCAATTTCGCCTTCAACGGCACAACCGACATCAACGGGACCGGCAGCGGCGGCGACGGAGTCGAGCTGAACGGCGCCAACGGCACCGTTACCTTCAACAATTTGACGATCGACGGGGTTACCGGCAGCGGCAACGGCCTGATCGTCATCGGCGCGACCGCCGCCGTCACCGTGACCGGCGGATCGATCGGCAACGGCGTGAACACCGGCGACGCGTTCAACGTCACCAACGGAACCGGCGCCGTCACGATGGGCGCCAACATTTCCAAGAACACTGCGGGCAATGCCGTCGACATAAGCGGCCACGCAACTGGCGCGATTTCCGTGACCGGCTCGGTGACCAGCACCAGCGGCTCGAACGGAATCTCGCTCGTCAACAATACGAGCGGAAACATCGGCTTCACCGGCGATGTTTCGTTGAACACCGGGGGCGCGGCCGCCCTGACCTTCACCAATACCGCCGGGACCGGCGCCAACGTCACCTTCTCGGGCGGCACGACCGACATCGTTACGACCGGCGGCACCGGCATCAACGCCACCAACTCGACGGTCGGGGCCGGCTCTCTGACCATCACCGGCGCCTCGAACACCGTTGCCGCTACCACGGGCCGGGCGATCAACGTCGACGGCGTCACCCTCAACGCGACCTTCCTCAGCGTCGGAGTCAGCGGCGGCGGCACCACCACCGGCGTCTTCCTCAAGAATACCGGATCGGGCGGCCAGTTCGTCGTCACCGGCACCGGCACCACCGCCGGGTCGGGCGGCACCATCGCCAACATCGGCGGCGGCGACATGGCCAGCAGCGGCGCCGCCGCCACGGCCGGCACCGGCCTCTACATGGAGAACGTCTCCAACGTCTCCCTGGCGAACATGATCTTCGGCGCCAACGCCGGCACGATGAGCAATTTCGGCATCCGCGGCGAGAATGTGAACAATTTCACGCTGACCGATTCCGAGTTCCGCGGCACCTTCGGCGACAATATCGCGCGCGACGAGGATACCATCCGCTTCGGCACCGGCTCAGTCAGCACCGGACTCAGCGGCACCGCGGTCTTCCAGGGCAACAACATCCAGGGCGGCCGGGAGAACAATCTCTCCGTCTACGTCTACGGCAACAACACCCTGAACATGACGATCAGGGACACGGTCGGCGGCGACCAGGCCGTCTTCGGCCACAACAATGGGGCCGACGCCAACCATTCGGTCCTGATCGAGAGTGGCGGAACCGCCGGCAACAACCTGACTCTCACCGTCAACGGCGCCGACTTCACCGGCGCGAACGGATCCCTGCTCAACGTCGGGGTGGTGGGCACCTCCGCGACCCAGAACATTTCGATCCTCAACAACACCTTCCACAACGGCCAGGCGACCGCCATCACCGGCAATGCCGGCGTCAACATCTCGGGCGCCCTCGCCGGTTCCACCGTCAACTACAATATCACCGACAACAGCTTCAAAGGCACGACCGGCTCCAGCATCTACTCGATGTTCAACGGCAGCTCCGGAACCGTGAACGGAATCGTCCACAGCAACGATTTCGGCACCAACAACGGCGTCGTCGACAATAGCCAGGCCAATTACGGCTCGCTCTTCGGCGGCGCCTTCTTCGGCGGCATCGATTCCAAGGCCGTCGGCAACGGCACGATCAATTACGCGCTTCGGATCTCCGACAATACGATCCGCGATTCGGGCTCGGGCGGCGTGATCCTGATCCGCTCGGCGGCCCAGGATCTGCAGGGCGTCGCCCGCGTCGAGCTTACGATGACCGGCAACAATATCGACGAGGCCCGCCCCAGCATTGCGGGCGGACTCTATCTCCAGGTGGCCGGCACCGGCAGTGGCGGCCGTATCGGCGTCAACATGAGCAACAACGTCATTGACGTCGACAACGCCACTTCCGCCGACTCGGTCGTCGTCGACAATGGCAACTCGGTGAACGGGCACGTCTATTTCCCCGGCTACGGCGGGCCGGCCGCCCCATTCACCGAGCTCAGCACCTTCCTGACCTCCGCGCCGAGGAACAACGTCTTCCCCGCCGGCTCCAGGGACACCGGCACCGGCGGCGCCTACGTCAATCCGGGCGGCACCATGAATGGCGACGCGTTCGTCCTCACCGTCCCGATGATGGCGTTTATTTCCGACGTCATCGGCAATGGCTGGCAGGATTTCGAGATCAGCCCGGTCACCGCGCCTCCGCGCGATCCGGATCCCGTTCCCGATACCGGCGGCGGCGGCCAGACCACCGGCCAGGGCGGCGAGACGAGCGAGCCCGCCAATGACGGCGGCACCGGCGGCGGCGGCGGAACCTCCGGCGGCGGCACCGGCACCGGCTCGTCCGGCGGCGGCACGGCCCCGGTCGTCACCTATCTGACCGAGGCCGCGCTCGAGTCGATGGTCGAGGCCGCGATCCAGCGCTGGATCGATGCCGGCGCCAGCGCCGAGCAGGTCGCCGCCATGCGCGCGGTCGATTTCAGCGTCGTCGACATGGCCGGAATCTATCTCGGCGCCTCGACCAACGGCGTGGTCCAGATCGACAGCGACGGCGCCGGCCTGGGCTGGTTCGTCGATTCGACCCCGGGCGACGACGGCGAGTTCAGCGGCTCGGGCACCAGGCTGGTCGCCGAGGCCGGCGGCCCGGCCGCGGGCAGGCTCGACCTCCTGACCGTCGTGATGCACGAGCTCGGCCACCAGATCGGCCTCGGCGACCATTACGATCGCAACAATACCGACGATCTGATGTACGGCTATGCCAATGCCGGCGAGCGCCGGCTCCCGGCCGACGGCGACGCCGACGGCGCGATCCCCGGCTCGATCGGATCGACCGCATTCGCGCTCACGCCGGTGTCGGTCGGCACTCTGCCCGGCCTCAAGGCCGTCGACGTCTACTTCAAGGCGACGATCAACACGCAGACCGACAAGTTCATCACCAATCTCAACAACGACAGCACGATCAGCGGCGGCAATTTCACCACCGTCGTCGTCAACGAGATCAATGCCCTCGATTCCCTGACCCTCGGAAGCAACGTCTATCTCGATGCCGATCTCGACGACCTCTACGACGCCGGCGAGGGCGTCGTCGGAGTCGCGCTCGAGCTCTATGCCGACACCAACGACAGCGGCGGCTGGGACGCGGGCGATGTCCTGCTCGGAAGCACCACCACCATCGCGAACGGCGCCTACAGCTTCGCCGGCCTCGCGCCCGGCGACTATATCGTCGTCATAACCGCCGCCAATTTCGGCAGCGGCGGAGCGCTCGAAGATCTGCTCATCGTTACGAACACGGTCGCCGATCCCGACAACAATGTCGACAACGACAATAATGGCGTGGCGGCAACCGGCGGCGCGGTCGCAAGCCAGACGATCACCTTGTCCTACAACAACGAAGGTCCGAGCTTCACTCCGGGCCCGGGCGTGGTGGGAGAGGACACCAACAACACGCTCGATTTCGGCTTCTACGCCAACCAGCCTCCGGTCGCGGGCGACGACAATGTCACCGTCGACGAGGATTCGGGCCCGAACGATTTGAGCGCGCAGCTGCTCGCCAACGACACCGATCCCGAGAGCGACACCCGCACCATCACCTCGGCGACCCAGGGCAGTTTCGGATCGACCAGCGTCGTCGCCGGAGTCCTCACCTACACCCCGAACGGCAATTATAACGGCTCGGATTCCTTCACCTACACGATCGACGACGGCCAGGGGAACCAGGACACCGCGACCGTCAACGTCACCGTCACCGCGGTCAACGATCCGGTCACCGGCACCGTGCCGGCCACTGCCGGCGTCAACGAGGATTCGGTCGACGCCGCCATCACCGGAATGTCGATCAGCGACGTCGATGCCGCGCTCGCGCCCGCCGGCGTCTACGAGGTGACCCTGTCGGCGACCCAGGGCACCCTGACCCTGACGACCACGACCGGCCTGACCTTCACCACCGGCGACGGCGCGATCGATACGTCGATGACCTTCCACGGCACTCTCGCCGACATCAACACCGCGCTCGCCACCGCGAAATACACGCCCGACGGCGATTACAACGGATCGGCGCAGATCGACCTTGAGGTCACCGACGATTACGGCGGCATCGTCGCCACCGGCACCGGCACCGCGACCAGCGACAGCGATACGATCGCCGTCACCGTCAATTCGGTCAACGACGAGCCCGCCGGCACCGACGACAGCGCCGCCCCCGTGGAAGGCGCGACCTATACCTTCCTGACCACCGACTTCTCGGACGGCTTCAGCGATCCGATCGATGGCGACGCCTTCGGCGGCGTGAAGATCACCACGCTTCCGCCCGGCGCATCGGGCGTCATCGAGTTGAACGGCAACCCGATCGCCGCCGGCGACGTCATCACCAAGGCCGAGCTCGACAATGGCGATCTGACCTTCGTCGCCGCCGCCGCCACCGGCGGCACCAGCCCGACCTTTACCTTCCAGGTCCAGGACGATGGCGGCAATTCGAACGGCGGAGTCGAATTCGACCAGTCCCCCAATACCTTCACCCTCAACATCGCCTTCGCCAATTTCGCGCCTGTGGTCGATCTCGACGCCGACGACAGCAGCGGCTCGACCGGCGGCGATTACGACACCTCCTTCACCGAGGGCGGAGCCGCGGTCGCGGTGACGGATACCGATGTCAGCATCACCGACGCCGACGCCGGCGACAACATCACCGGCGCGACCATCAGCATCAGCAATCCGGCAACCGGGGACTCGCTGACCGTATCGGGTGCGCTTCCGGGCAGCATCATTGCCTCGGGCTCCGGAACCGACACCCTGACCCTGAGCGGCACCGGCACGCGCGCCGAATATGAGCAGGCGCTCGAGATGATCCGCTACGCCAATACCGGCGACGATCCGACCGTGGACGGCACCAACATGAGCCGCGACATCGGAATCACCGTCACCGACGGCGTCACTCCGAGCGCGCCGCGCACGACCACCATCGCCATCACCGCGGTCAACGATCCGCCTGCGGGCACCGACAATACGCTCACGGCGACCGAGGACGTCCCGCTCGCGCTCCACACGGCGAATTTCGACTTCTCCGATCCGGACAGCGGCGATGCGATCGGCGGCGTCATCATCACCGGCGTCACCGGCGGCAAGCTCTTCTTCGATGCGGACGGCGCCGGCGGCGCCGACCCGGTCGAGGTCACCAGCTTCCCGACCGCCGAATATAGCGCGGCCGACGTCGATGCCGGCAAGCTGACCTTCCTGGCCAACCCCAATCTCAACGGCACCGGCGTCGGCACGATCGGCTTCCAGGTCGTCGACGACAGCGGCGCCGTCAACGATACCGACCCCAGCGCCAATACGCTCACCATCGACGTCACGCCGATCAACGACACGCCGGTCGTGCCCAACTCGCCGGGCATCGCCGTCAACGAGCAGACCACGATCACGATCAATTCGGCGATCACCGTCAGCGACGTCGATCTCGACGCGCGCAACGGCGGCTCCGGCGATTATGGCGGCGCGAGCTTCGTCATCAACCGCGACGTCTCGAACGCGGACGATCTGTTCAATTTCGACGTCACCGGGGCTTTGTTCACCGTCAACGGCAACGATCTCGAGGCCGGCGGCCAGGTATTCGCCACCTTCACCCAGTCGGGCGGCATCCTCAATATCAGCTTCACCAGCACCGAGACGATCGCGACCACCGCGCTGGTCAACGACGTGCTTCGCCACCTCCAGTACACCAACCTGTCGAACGATCCGCCCGCGTCGGTGACCCTGCTCTACGGTCTCGACGACGGTGCCCCCGACGCGGTTCAGGGCGCGCTCGGTGCGCCGTTCAACAATTTCGACGGCGGCCAGGTTGTTGTGACCCTCAATGCGGTCAACGACGCGCCGGTCAACTCGCTCGGCGGCACGATCGGCACCGGCGAGGATGCGGTCGATGCATGGCTGAGCGGCATGTCGATCTCGGATCCCGACGCGGATCCCGCCACGGACAAGATCTTCGTCAACTTCTTCGTCGACAACGGATCGCTCGAGATTCGAACCGATGTCGTGGGCGGCATCACCGCCGGCGACATCGTCGCCCAGTCCAGCGAAACGATCAGCGTGCTGGCCACCCAGGACCAGATCAACGCGACTCTCGCCGCGTCGAACGGCCTGACCTATACGCCCGATCTCAACTTCAACGGCGACGACACGCTCACCGTGACCACCAACGATATGGGCTTCACCGGCGCGGATCCGGGCCTTACCGGCGACGGGACGAGCGAGGCGGATGTCGACACGCGGACCATCTCGGTCTCCGCGGTCGAGGATCCGGCCGACGCGGTCGACGATTCGAACAGCGTCAACGAGAATGCGACGATCACCGGTGCGAGCGTGACGGGCAACGATAGCGATCCGGACGGCCCGGCCCTGGAGATCGAGGAGGTCAACGGCGCGGCCCTCCAGGACGGCGTCGAGATCACGCTCGCGTCCGGCGCCAAGCTGACCGTCAATGCCGACGGCACCTACAGCTACAATCCGAACGGCAAGTTCAACACTCTGACCTCGACCTCGACGGGCCAGACCGGAGCGAAGAACACGTCGGCGACCGACAGCTTCACCTACAAGCTGGTCAACGGCGACACCGCGACCGTGACGATCACGGTCAACGGAGTCGCCTCGGCCCAGGATCGGCTCGAGGGCGACAGCGGCGACGACACGATCACCGGCACGCCCAACACCGACCTTTTCTACCTCGTCCAGGGCGGCAACGACAACGTCTCCGGCCTCGGCTCCGGCGACATCTTCTACTTCGGCGCCACCTATGACAGTGGCGACACGGTCGACGGCGGCGGCGGAGTCGACATCCTCGGGCTGCAGGGCGATTACAGCGTCAACCACATCCTCGGCGACCTGACCAGCGTCGAGTCCATTTCCTTGCTGTCCGGGTCGAACACCATCTTGGGCGACACCGCCGGCAACCTCTACGATTACTATCTGACCGCGTCCGATGCGAACGTCGCCGCCGGCGCCATCATGAAGGTCAATGGCGGCAACCTGCTCGCCGGCGAGGACCTCTTCTTCGACGGCTCGCTCGAGAGCGACGGAAGCTACCTGATCTACGGCGGCTTCGGTCAGGACAGCCTGTTCGGCGGCAGCGGCAACGACGTCTTCGTCTATGCCCAGGGCCGCTTCGCTCTCACCGATCAGGTCAGTGGCGGCGGCGGCTACGACTCGCTCTTCCTGCGCGGGGATTACACGATCGACTTCACCGGCTCGTCATCCCTCCAGGGCATCGAGAACATCACCTTGGCCTCCTCCTCCGACGGGCGATACGCCAGCGGCGGCACCGACTTCGATTACGAGATCATTTGGGAAGACAATCTGCTCGCCGGCGGCCAGACCATGACCGTCAACGGCGGCGGCCTTGGCTTCGGCGAGTCGATGATCTTCAACGGCATCGACGAGACGAACGGCTTCCTGAAGCTCTACGCCGGCAACGGCAACGACGTCCTGACCGGCGGCTCCAATGCCGACCTTCTCTTTGGCGGCGGGAGCGGGGACACCCTGACCGGCGGCGGCGGCAACGACGTCTTCACCTACTTCTTCCTGACCGACTCGAACTCGACGGAGCGCGACGGAATCCAGGACTTCACCCTCGGCGACAAGATCAACCTGTCGAAGATCGACGCGATGACCGGCGGCGGCGGCAACGACGCCTTCACCTTCATCGGCAACGCCGCTTTCTCCAACGTCCAGGGCCAGCTCCGCTTCGAGAACATCTCGCTCGGCGGCCCGATCTGGCTGATCCAGGGCGACGTCAACGGCGACAGCGTCTCCGATTTCGAGCTGGTCCTCGTTATCAGCGACTCCGACCCGATCACCGCCAGCGACTTCTTCCTCTAATCGCGCAAACCCCTCCCCCCTTGCGGGGGAGGGATACGCAGACTTGGCGGCTCCGCCGCCTAGTCGGAGTTGGGTGAGGGGTGCGAGCGAAGCGAGCCCGCGTCAGCCGGTCACCGTTGCTGAAGGACCCCTCCAGCCACCGCATATCCGAGGGAGAGTCCCCGCATGCCCTTGCCCGCTTTCCTTCTCGCCCTGCTGGCCTTGCTCGCATTGACCGCCTGCGCGCCCGCCGCCGCGCCCGGCCCGGCGCCGCTCAGCTACGATTGCCAGACGCCCACGGGCCGCCTGTCCGAGCTCGATCAGGTCCAGCCCGGACCCTCCTACCGTATCTCCGGCACGATCCGCGCCGACGAGCTGCGCGCCGACTCGCGGTGGGAATCGGCCGGCAACATCTTCGTCGAGAGCGCCGACGAGCAGGACCGGGTCATGCTCCAGCTGGTCTCGCCGGATCGCGGCGAACGGCTCCGGATCGTCCTTCGCACCCATCATGGCGAGAAGCAGGAGGCCCGGCCGCTCGGCGCGATCGCCGTTGGAGAGGAAGTCCCGTTCGTCCTGGCCGTCGACGGCGGCAGGGCCAAAGCCGAGATCGGCGCGCTCGAGGCGGAGGCGGCCGTCGATCCCGGGACAAGCGCCCGGGTCGGGGTCGGCTGCGCCGGCGGCTCATTCCGCTTCGGCGAGCTCCGCTTCGGCATGGCTTCGAAATAGAAATACGTTCAGGACAAGCCGCTGTCTTTAAACGATTAAATAGAAACTCTATTTTCCAGATTCGTCTAAAATAGACTTCGGCCCGGCCCCCTGCTCTTCGGCGGTCACCACCCGCTCGATGTCCTCGCCCCTGAAGCCCACCGCCTCGGCCTGCGCAACGCCGGGCAGGACGGCGACGTCGTAAAGCTCGTCGATCGTGTGCTCGAAGCGCAGCCACTCCGTGCTTCGGCCCGTCTCGACGTCGACGATCAGGAGTCCGCAGCGCGCGATTGCGTCGGCGCGGGCCAGCCGCTCGTCCAGCTCAAGCCCTTCGAAGGTGTGGTTCCGCCGCGGCCGCGACAGGCCGATCACCGCATATCTGCCGGCGAAGGCGAGGCCCCGCGCATAGCCCGGGCAGAAAGCGACGGGGGTGAACGCGCCGTCGGCCGGGTCGACCCAGCCGAGCTCCCCCCGTCCCGAGTTGAGCAGCCAGAGCCGTCCGTCGCGAAGCCGGGGCGAATGCGGCATCGACAGGCCCGACGCGGCGATCTCGCCCGATGCCACGTCCACGATCACTCCGCCGTCCCGCCTGCGGTCGCGCCAGCCGTCGGCGACGTCGGAGCGGCTGACGGCGGTGACGAAGGCGGGCCGGTCGCCGTCCATCGCCAGCCCGTTCAGATGGCAGCGGTCCTCCCCGGCCGTCGCCGTGATGAAGGGAGGCCGCCAGAGCGTCCGGAAGCTTGCCGTGTCGCTGATCGTCGCGAGGCAGTTGAAGGCGGTGGCGGCGAAGATCGGCCCGCGGGCGCCTCCGCCGGTATCGCCGACGCCGATGTCGTGAATGTCGATCGCGCCGGTCACCCGGCCTTCGCGCGGAACGAAGCGCCGGTCGGCGCCGCGCTCGGTCGTCCGGCCCTGCTCGAGGTCGTTGCGGAAGCGCCAGAGCATGTGCTTGCCGCTCGTCCACAAATCGCTGCCGTCGGTCCACAGCCCCTGGCAATGCTCGATCAGCCGCTCATGCGCCCGAAGCCCACCGTCAGGCTTCCGGCCGATGAAGAAGAGCCGGCCCGCCTGGTAGGTCGTCAAGGCGAGGCTCACCTCTTGAGCGGCGAGCCAGTCCGCAAAGCCGCCGGAGGTCAGGATCATCCGCTCGGCCGAAGCCGGTGCCGGGGGGGAAAGGGGGCGTGACATCGCGGTGATGTCCCGGAATTCGCCCCGACAATCAAGGAGCGCCATTTTCCCGTCGAAGAGGCTCGACCGCGGGTTGACCAATCCTTAAGGTCCGTGGTCGGGGCGCTTCGTTCTTGTGGGCCTGGGGGAGAATATCAGGTGGCTGCACTCACAGGCGTGGCCGATTCGGCCGCCTATACCGAGAACGATTCCGGCGTCACTCTGTCGAGCTCGCTTTCCGTCGAGGATGGCGACGACACCCATCTGGAAAGCGCCACGGTCACGATCAGCGCGGGCCTGCAAGCGGGTGACCTGCTCACCGTGGCCGGCGCCCAGACCGGCACGTCGGGTACCATATCCTGGAGCTATAGCTCGCTCACCGGCACGTTGAGCTTCACCGGCACGTCGACGCTCGCCGAATATGAGGCCCTGCTTCGGCAGGTAGCTTTCGAATCCGGCGGCGATGCGCCCGGACCCGCGCGGACGATCAGCTGGACCGTCAATGACGGCGACTCGAACAGCGCGGCGGTAACCACCGAGATCAGCATCACCGAAGTGAACGACGCGCCTTTCATCGATCTCGACGGATCGGACGCGCCCGACACCGGCACTTCCATCGTCTACGGCGAAGGCCAGGATCCGGTTGCCGTTTCCCCCTTCGCTTTGGTCTTCGATCCCGATCAGCCCGCCAATTACGGCGGCTATGTACTGACCGTCGCCTTCACGGCGAACGGAACCGCGGACGATCAGCTCGAGATAATCGGCACCGGATTCAGCGGCTCCAGCGATCTCTTCGTGTTCGGCGGCGACATCTATTATGGCGGGCTACTGGTCGCGACCTATACGGGCGGCGAAAACGGGACGCCCCTCGTCGTCACCTTCAACGACGATGCGTGCGGCTGCTCGCTCGAGGCGGTCACGGCCAGCGTCTTTTACTCGAACGGCTCCGACGATCCCTCCACTCTCGATCGCAGCCTCACCTTCACCGTCGACGACGGGAGCGCGACCGATGCCGTCGCGAGCGCGGTCGCGACGATCACGGTGGTCGCGAACGACCCGCCGGCGCTCGCCGACATGGAATCGTCGGTCACCTACGGCGAGTTCCTGGTCAACGCGGCTCCGCAATTGCTCGACGGCGACGTCACGCTGACCGATCCGGACGGCAATTTCGACGGCGGCACCTTGACCGTCGCCGGAATCCTGCCCGAGGATCTGGTCGCGATCCGGGACGAGGGTCCCGGCCCCGGCCAGGTGGGACTCTCCGGAACGGACGTCACCTATGGCGGAATCGTCATCGGCGAATATGAGGGCGGGGACGGCCAGCCCCTCCTCGTCACCTTCAACGGCTTCGCCACCGCCGAAGCGGTCGAGGCGGTGATCGAGAACCTCACCTTCGCCAATGCAAGCTCCGACCCGACCCCCAGCCGCAATCTGATCGTCAACGTCAGGGATTCCTTCGGGGCCGACATCGGAATTGCCGCGGCGCAGGGCGCCCATTTCGAGCAGCTCAGGGGGGCCGCCAATCCCTTCCGCGGAGAGGGCGTCTATTTCTTCTCCTCGCCGACCTTCGCCGACCTCGACGGCGACGGCGATCTCGATGCGATCGTCGGCGAAGGCTATGCCGCCATCCGCATCTTCGCGAACGACAATGGCGACTTCGTGCGGGTGCCCGATGCGGCAAATCCGTTCGACGGCCTGTCCGTCGATGACGTGGCCAGGCCGGCGGTCGTCGACCTCGACGGCGACGGAGACCTGGATCTGGTCGTGGGCGGCTCCTACGGAGCGCTCCAATATTTCGAGAACGATGGCGGCGCCTTCACCGAGCGGACCGGCCTGGACAATCCGTTCAGCTCCATCCTGGTCGATTATGCGGCCGCTCCCGCCTTCGTGGACCTGGACGGGGACAGCGATCTCGATCTCGTCGTCGGCGAATATGGGGGCACGGTTCATGCTTTCGAGAATGTCGGCGGCGCCTTCACGGAGCTGGTCGGCCCCGACAATCCCTTCGATTCGATCCTGGCCTATGGCGGCACCCCCGCCTTCGTCGATCTCGATGGAGACGGCGATCTCGATCTGGTCCTCGGCGGCGTCTATGGCGATCTGCGCGCCTTCGCGAATGACGAGGGGTCGTTCACCGAGCTGACCGGCGCGGACAATCCGTTCGACGGCATCTTCACCGGCTATTTCTCGGCGCCCGCATTCGTCGATCTCGACGGGGACGGCGATCTCGACCTCGTCTCGGGCAATTATTACGGGACCCTGCTTTCGTTCGAGCGCACTCCCCCGCACGGGCATGCGATCACCGTCAACGTCACGCCCGAAAGCCTGCCTCCCGAGATGGATCTGAACGGCGCCGATTCGGGCACCTCCGCCTTGCTCGCCTACAATGAGGGACAATCGCTGACGGCGATCGCGCCGGCCGCGACGGTGACCGATCCGGACTCGGGCGATTTCGACGGCGGAACCCTCACCATCGAATTCAGCGCCAACGGCAGCGATGGAGACCGGCTGGGGATCGTCGAAGGCGTTGCCGGAATCATCGTCGGCGAGGGCGCGCTTTATTACGATTCCGGGCGGCTGGACGGAGACGGCAATCCGGTCGGTCCGGAGCTGATCGCTTCCTTCTCCGGGGGAACCGACGGATTCACGCCCCTGGTGATCGTCTTCAACGGCAATGCGACGGCGGGCGCCGCGCAGGCGGTCGCGCGATCGATCGGCTATTTCAACATCAGCCCGGGCATGACGGGCGACGATCGCACCCTCACCTGGATCCTCACCGACGGCGAAGGGGGCACGTCCGCGGCCGCGACCGCGACGATCGACGTCTCGACGATCGACGATCCGGCCATCGCCCAGGACGATCAGTTCGGGGTCGACGCCGACTCGGCGCTGGCCGGTTTCGATCTGTTCGGCGAAAACGGCAACGGCAACGATTACGATCCGGACGGAACGCCGATCCAGGTAACCGAGGTCAACGGGCAGGCCGCCGATGTCGGAAGCACGATCACTCTCGCGTCCGGCGCATTGCTGACGGTCCGCGCCGACGGCACGTTCGATTACGATCCGAACGGCCAGTTCGAAGATCTTTCGGCTTATGGCTCGGGCGCTGCGAACAGCCAGGCGACCGAAACCTTCACTTACACGATCACCGGGGGCGACACGGCGACTGCGACGATCACGATCCAGGGCGTGAGCTCTCCCGGCGACCGGTACGAAGGGGGTTCGGGCGACGATGTCATCATCGGCACGCCGAACCCGGACATCTTCATGCTTCAGCAGGGCGGCTCCGATCAGGTCTATGGCCGCGCCAGCGCGGACATCTTTTATTTCGGCGCCGCATTCGGCGACGATTTCGTCGAGGGGGAGGAGGGTATCGACACGATCGTCCTCCAGGGCGATTATTCCGGCGGGACCGGCGGGATTTTCACCGGCATCGAATCCATCTCGCTCCTGTCCGGAAGCAACACCCGTTTCGGCGACACCGCCGACAATCGCTACGATTATGTCATCACCATCCAGAACTCGAACGTCGCGGCCGGAGGCCAGCTCAAGATCAACGGCGGCAACTTGCTTGTCGGCGAGGATCTGACCGTCAACGGCGCGGCCGAGACCGATGGCGGCCTCCTCATCTACGGCGGCAATGGCGTCGACCATCTGACCGGCGGCGGCGGCACCGACATCTTCTTCTTCGCCGGGGACGGACGCCTCGCGGCCGGCGACACTTTCGTCGGCGAAGGCGGCTATGACGCCCTGTTCCTGCGCGGCGACTACGTCCTCGATTTCGACGCGCCGGCCTGGGACGGCGCGATCAGCGGCGTGGAAAGCCTCACTTTGGCCTCCTCGACGGACACCCGCTACGCGAGCGGCGGCAGCGACTTCGATTATGAGATAGACTGGAACGACGGATTCCTGGCCGCCGGCCAGACGATGACGGTCAATGGCGGCGGCCTGGTGGCCGGCGAGACGATGGATTTCGACGGCAGCAACGAGTCGAACGGCATGTTCCGCCTGTTCGCCGGCGCGGGCGACGACGTGTTGCAGGGCGGTGCCGGCAACGATGTCATTTACGGCGGGCTCGGCACCGACACGATGTACGGCCATGGCGGCAACGATACGTTCCGCTTCGACAGCACGGCCCAGTCCAATCCCGGCGGACGCGACGGCATCCAGGATTTCGCCAATGGCGACATGATCGATGTCTCGAAGATCGACGCCAACACTCTGGCTGGGGGCAATCAGGCCTTCACCTTCATCGGCGCCGCCGCCTTCGGAAACCATGCCGGCGAGCTTCGCTATGAGAATTCGGGCGGGCCGATCTGGCTGATCCAGGGGGACACTGACGGCAACGGCCTCGCCGACTTCGAGCTCGTCCTCGTCCTAAGCGATTCCGACCCGATCACGGCGAGCGATTTCTTCCTCTAAAGCCGCGGGCGCGATGTCTGAATAGCGCCGCTGCTCCAGATCCTCGTTGCCGCATCGTCTAAGCGGAACATGAGGCGCGGCCGTCATGCCCTCGGCATGGCTGTGGATTGCCGGGGGAAATTTACACCGCGCTCGTGGTTCTCATTGTTCCGCGCGGTCTTCCAGATCTACCGCCTGCGCTCTGAACGGATCGATGCGCGCGGGACGTTCGGCGCGCCAGGCGGTTGTTCGTCACAATAGGCGTCGAAACCAGCCGGACATGTGGTGGATTGTCCGCTTGGGGTTGCGCACTCAACCTGAAATCGCCTATTTGCAGACACTTGGGAGCGCTCGGTCAGGCCGGAAGGTGATCGCGCCCAGTCGGACCGGGCGGAACAGCCGCCCCGGTTAGGCCGGGTTCACTTGCATCACGGCAAGCATCGGCGCATGGGCGGGTAACCGGGGGATCCGAGCCGAACGGCCGGCCTGGGTGGGCGCTCACCTTCCTTGAGGAAAAGAGCGTGAAAGCATGACGGTTGTAACGATTAACCCGGGCGACGGCGCTCCCGATGTCGCTGCCCTCATCAACGCGACGCTAGCCGATCCAGCCGTCACTCAGGTGATACTCGGCGAGGGTGTCTTCCTCATCCATTCGCCGATCACCATTCCTTCGGGCAAGACGCTGTCGGGTGCCGGCCGGGATCTCACCATCATCCGGGCGGCCGAGGATTTCGACAGGCCCAATCCCGGCGAATATGACGGCGTGGTCAACACCAATCTCGGCGCCACGGACGTTACGCTGGCGGATTTCAGCATCGACGCGAACAAGCTGATGCCCGACGGCTTCCGGCTTCACGGCTGCTTCATGCGCCAGGCGACCAACTTCACCATCGAGCGGGTCGACGTCTACAATACCTCGGGCTACGCCCATTTCGCGCAGGGCGACGCCAACCATTTCACCCGTTATGCCAGCGGAACCTATGAGGATTGCGCGACCTACAACGCGTCGATCGGCTTCGAGCAGATGGCCGCCGACGGGATCACCCTCACCAACATCTTCGCCGGAGACGGCGACGGCGACATGGTCGGGACCTATTTCCACCCGCTGACCGGCTCCAGGAACATCACCTACATCAATGCCGTCGCCTACGGTTACGGCGACATCGGCTTCGAGCTGACCGCGAACGTTCGCGCGATGGACAATATCCGGATCATCGATTCCAGGGTCGAGATGCTGGGCGGCGGCTCCGCCCTCGTCGTGGCCGGCAACCTGCTGACCACTGGGCTCGAGCTGGTCAACTCCACCTTCATCGCTCACAACAATCTGGCCGCCATGTTCTACGGAACCGAAGGCACGGCGGTGGACACCTACTTCCAGGGCGAAGCGATCGGTGTCGCTTTCTTCACCTCGCCGGGGGGCTTCGCGTCGAACTTCGTCGCAACCGACAGCAACGTCCTGGGTCTGAAGAACACGGTCGGCAACGCCGCCGCGTTCGGAGTTGGCACCTCTGCGGCGGGGGTCGAGTGGCACGGAGGAAGCATCGAGGCGCGCGGGCCGGCGATGAATCCGCTGTCCGGCCCAGTCGCCCTGTCGGGCACGACCTTGATCCGGGACGGCTACGACTCGATCAGCAATTATGTTGAAAACGGAGCAGCGAGCCGAATCGCGCCCGCGCTTGCGGTTTCCCTCGCGTCGCTCGGCGCATTGGCGGGCGGCTCGGTAACGGTGACCTATCTCGCCAAGAACATGCTGGAGGACCAGCTCGGAATCCAGAATCAGGGGATCGGCGACAACCAGATCGGATTCGACGGCGCGAACGTCACCTATGAAGGCGTCGTGATCGGAACCGCCACCGGCGGCGCGGCCGGCGAGGACATGGTCATCGCCCTCAACGCATCCGCGACAGCCGAGGCGGTGCAGGCCCTGGTTCGGGCAGTGACATTCAGCAGCGGGGCCAACAATCCGCTTCCTTACCGCCCGTTCGAGTTCCACATCGCCGACGGCGTCGGTGGAGCGGTCGAGGCCGACGCGATCGTTACGGTAACTCCGATCAACGACGGCCCCACATTGGCGCTTTATGCCGCCGGTGCGCCGCCTTTCGTCAATTATGTCGAGAATGCCGCGCCGGCGGCGCTCGTTCCCAGCGCGGTCCTGAGCGACATCGACTCGCTCGATTTCAATACGGGCTCGCTCAAGGTCGAGCTGTCCGCCAACGCGACGACCGCCGATCGCCTGTCCATTCTCCATCAGGGCACCGGCGCCGGCCAGATCGGGGTCGCCGGAACTACCGTGACCTACGGCGGAATCGCGGTCGGCACCTTTACCGGAGGCACCGGCGGCTCGACCCCGCTTCTCGTCACCTTCAATGCCAATGCCAGCCAAGCCGCGGTCCAGGCCCTGACTCGAGCGGTCGCGTTCAGCAACGTCTCGGACACGCCCTCGACCGCCGCGCGAACGGTCAAGTTCACCGCCACTGACGGCGACGGCGGCTCGATAACGGTGACCGGCAAGGCCTACGTGCTGCGAGTCGATGATGCCCCGGTGGGGGGGAGCGACAGCGCGAGCACCGGCGAGAACGGGACAACGACCGGCAACGTCCTCGGAAACGACAGCGACGTCGACGGCCCCTCGCCGCAGGTGATGCAGGTCAACGGCTCGGCCGCCAATGTCGGGCAAGTCGTCACCCTGGCTTCGGGCGCGACCGTCCAGCTGAACGCCGACGGCACCTATGTCTACAATCCCAACGGCGCTTTCGAGGGGCTTGGCGTTTCCGGCTCGGCCGCTCCGACCAGCGGTACGGACAGCTTCACCTATGGTCTCGGCGGCGGAAGCACCGCGACGGTCACCGTGACGATCGGAGGCGCCAACGACGCTCCGACCATGGCGCTCGGCCTGATGGGCGCCCAAGCCAATGTCGTGATCGTCGAGAATGCGGCGCCGGCCGCGATCGCCCCGAATGCGGTCGTCGCCGACGTGGATTCCACGAACTTCAACACTGGCACGCTCACGGTCCAGTTCACCGCCAACGGCACCGCCGCCGACCGACTTTCCATCCTGAATCAGGGCAACGGCGCCGGCCAGATCGGAGTTGCCGGAAACGGCGTTTCTTACGGCGGCGTGGCGATCGGGACATTCACTGGTGGAACGAGCGGCTCCACGCCGCTGGTCGTCACCCTGAACGCTTCCGCGAGCGTTGCCGCCGTTGGGGCGCTGACCCGTTCGATCGCGTTCGGAAACGTCTCGGAAGCGCCTTCGACGGCGACCCGCACTCTGAGCTTCACCCTGACCGACGGCGACGGCGGCTCGGTCCAGGCCATCGCCAAGTCTTCCGTGCTCGAGACCGATGATGTGGCGGTCGCGAAGAATGACAATTTTTCGACGAGCGAGGGTCAGGCGATCCTTGGCGACGTGTTCGCTGACAATGGCAACGGACCTGATGGCGACGTCGACGGGCCAGCCATCCAGGTCGGCCAGGTCAACGGCTCGGCGGCGGCCGTCGGCAATCAGATCATTCTGCCTTCCGGCGCACTTCTTACCCTGCGCGCCGACGGAACGTTCGATTACGATCCGAACGGCCTCGGCAGCGGCCTCGACAGCTTCACCTATCGTCTTGCCAGCGGGAATATCGCGACGGTCACCGTGACGAACCAAGGCGTCAACGACGCGCCGACCCTGACTCTCGGCCTCATGGGCGCTGAGGCCAATGTCGTGATCGCCGAGAATGACCCGCCGGCCGCGATTGCCCCGGACGCGGTGGTCGCGGACGTCGATTCCCCGAACTTCGACACGGGCACTCTCACGGTCCAGTTCACCGCCAACGGCACCGCCGCCGACCGCCTGTCCATCCTCGATCAGGGCAATGGCGCCGGCCAGATCGGAGTAGCCGGAAACACGGTCTCATATGGCGGAGTCGCCATCGGCACGTTCGCCGGCGGGACCGACGGATCCACGCCGCTCGTCGTCGCACTGAACGCCTCCGCGACCATTGCCGCCGTCGAGGCGCTGACGCGCTCGATCGCGTTCGGAAACGTCTCGGAAGACCCGTCGACGGCGACCCGTACACTCAGCTTCACCCTGACCGACGGCGATGGCGGCTCGGTCCAGTCGATCGCCACGTCCTCGGTGCTGCAGGCCGAGGATCCGGCCTTCGCGACCGACGACAGCGCGGCCACCGACGAGAATCAGACCGTGGCCGGCAGCGTTCTCGGCAATGACGGCGACGTGGACGGCCCGGCACCGCAAGTCGGCCAGGTCAACGGCTCCTCCACTGACGTCGGGCAGCTCATCACCCTCGGTTCGGGCGCCAAGCTGCAGCTCAATGCCGACGGCTCCTATGTCTACGATCCCAACGGCGCTTTCGACTATCTGGTCGATCCGGATTCTGGCGCCGCCGGGACCACCTCCGCGATCGACAGCTTCACCTACGGGCTCGTCGCCGGTGGCACCGCCACGGTCACGATCACGGTCGGCGGCGTCAATCTGGCCGGGGAGGCGCTCTACGGCGATTCGGGCGGCAACGACATCGACGGCGCGTTCTTCGCCGATCTGTTCCGCCTCGAGCAGGGCGGGGCCGACAGCGCCTCCGGCCTCGATGGCGACGACGTCTTCTATTTCGGCGCGGCCTTCGGGCCGGACGACCAGGTCGACGGCGGCTCGGGGACGGATACGGTCGCAATCCAGGGCGATTATAGCGGCGGCTTGGTCCTCGGCACCGGCACCACGAGCAACATGGCCGGTGTCGAATCCCTGTCCTTGCTTTCGGGCGCCAATACCCAGTTCGGCGATCTCGGCGGCAATCTCTACGATTACGTCATCACCACCCTGGATTCGAACGTCGCCGCGGGCGTCCAATTCAAGATCAACGGCGGCAATCTTCTCGTCGGCGAGGATCTGACCGTGGACGGCTCAGCGGAGACGAACGGCCACTTCCTGATCTACGGCGGCAAGGGGGTCGACCTTCTCACCGGCGGGGCCGGCAACGACGTCTTCTTCTTCGCGCATGACGGGCGGCTTGGGGCGGGCGACCATGTCGACGGCGGCACCGGGATCGACGGCCTGTTCCTTCGCGGCAACTTCACCATCGACTTCAACGATGCCGCTTATTCCGACCTCGTCCGCAACGTCGAGAACTTCACGCTCACCTCGGTGGCCGACACGCGCTACGCCCGAAGCGCCGACACCGAGTTCGATTACGACATCATCACCGACGACGCGCTGGTCGCCGCCGGCCTGACGGTCACCTTCAACGGCGGTCAGCTCCAGGCCAGCGAGACGATGAAGCTCGATGCCAGTCACGAAACGGACGGCCACCTGCGCATCTTCGCGGGCGCTTCGAACGACATTCTGATCGGCGGCGCGGGGAACGACCTGCTCTTCGGAGGCCTCGGCGCGGATATGCTCGACGGCGGAGCCGGAAGCGACACGTTGCGCTACGGCTCGGCGGCGGAATCGACCGGACTTGCCCACGACGTTCTCGTCGGCTTCGATTATTCAGTCGACAGGCTCGACCTCGCCGGCACGCACGACAGCTTCGAATCGCTGAACGGCGGACAGCTCGATACGGCAAGCTTCGATGCCGACCTGGCTTCGGCGATGAATGGGGTCCTCGGCGTGAACGAGGTAGTGTTCTTCACCGCCGATTCGGGCGACCGCGCCGGAAGCAACTTCCTGATCGTCGACCAGAACGGCATTGCCGGATACCAGGCGGGGCAGGATTATGTGTTCGACGTGACCGCATCGCCGCCGCCGCTTGGCCCGCCGCCCGACTTCATCGTCTGAGGCCCGGCCCGGAAGGTCTGCCTTCGTTAGAGGTTTCGCGCACGAGAAAGGGGCCGTCCCGTCCGGGGCGGCCCCTTTTTCCTGCATTCAGCCTGCGTGGGTCAGGAGGGGTTGATCGCGTCCACATTGGGGCCGACCGCATCCTCGGCGCCGGCGGCTTCGAGGCGGCGGACCTGCGGTTCGATCCATTCGAGCCGCCCGGCTTCGGTCGATGAGGGACTGGCCATCTGTTCCTTGCGCGCTGCGGACATGCTCTACCTTCCTTCGAAAATCGTTGGAAAATTCGTAACGCTGTTGCGGTGTGGCTGTCAAACCGGACGCCGCGGCGGCGAACCGCCGGAGGTTGCGGTGAGCCGCGCCGTCGGCGATAGCGGCGCTTCCATACCGAGAAGGGGGAGCGATTTGTGACCGGTGACATGATGATTTCGCGGCGCGAGGGCCTGATCCAGGCGGAAGTGGACGGCGAGCTCGTCGCCCTGCACATCGACAAGGGCACCTGCTACGGATTCAACGTCACCGCCACGCGCATCTGGTCGCTGATCGAGCAGCCGCGCCGTCTCTCCGAGCTCAAGCAGATCCTCCTCGGCGAATATGACGTCGACTCCGACACCTGCGAGAAGCAGCTTCGGGAGATGGTCGGCGAGCTCGAGCGCGACGGCCTCGTCGCTACCGAGCCGGCGCCCGACCGGGCCTGACCGCGGAGGCTGGCGGCCGTGACCGCACTGGCCGGCCATTGGAGCTTCGGCGCCGGCGATCCGATCGCCGAATGCGAGCGGATGCTTCGAGCCCAGCAAATCTATGCGCCGGATCCGGGCGTAAGCCGCGCCGCCGGCTCGGCGGCGCTCGGCCGGCGCCTGTTTCGCCTCACGCCCGAGGACGGTTTCGACCGGGGGCCGGAGGTGAGCGGCAGCCGGATCCTCGTCGCCGACGCTCGCCTCGACAACAGGCCCGAGCTTGCCGCCGCCCTCGGAATCTCCCCGGCCGACTCCGCCAGCCTCTCGGATGCCGCATTGCTGATGCGCGCGCTCGACCGCTGGAACGAGGAGGCGGCGGACAGGCTGACCGGTTATTTCGCCTTCGCCTTGTGGGATTCTGACGCCCAAAAGCTTCTGCTCGCCCGCGATTTCCTCGGTCACCGCCCGCTTCACTATCATCGCGGCGACGGCTTCTTCGCCTTCGCTTCGATGCCGAAGGGCCTTCACGCGCTCGACGGCGTGCCGGTCGCGCCCAATCCGCGCATGGCCGCCGATTTCCTGGCGCTGATGCCCGACAACGGCTCCGAGACCTTCTTCGAAGGAATCGAGAAGCTGATTCCGGGCCATATCGCGATCGTCACCAGGGACGGGATCGAAACTCGGCGCTACTGGCATCCGCCGGCCACTTTGCTTCGGCTCAAGTCCGGCGCTGAATATGAAGAGGCCCTTCGCGAGAAGGTCGAATCGGCGGTGGCGGTTCAGCTTCGCGGGGCCGAGCGTGAGGTCGGCGCCCATTTGAGCGGCGGTCTCGACAGCGGCACCGTCGCCGCGACCGCGGCCCGAATTCTCGCTCCGTCCGGCGGCAAGGTTACCGCGTTCACCTCCGTCCCACGAGAGGGCTATACCGGCGGAATCCGCAACGCCATTTCGGACGAAGGCCCTCTCTCGGCGGCTGTCGCCGCGCTCTATCCGAACATGGAGCAAGTGCTGATCCGCTCGGGCGGACGCTCGCCTTTTTCGAACCTCGATCGGAACTTCTTCCTGTTCGAGCGTCCGGTCCTGAACCTGTGCAACGAGGTCTGGCTCGAAGCGATCGCCGAGGAGGCGAAGCGAAGGGGCCTGAAGATCCTGCTGGGAGGCGCTCTGGGCAATCTCAGCATCAGCTATGACGGCATGCAATTGCTTTCCCAATTGCTCCGCCGCGGGCGCCTGTTGCGGCTCGGCCGCGAAATCGGCGGCCTCCTGCGCAACGGTACGCGCGTTGGAACGATCGCCTCCCAGACGCTTGGCCCCTATCTGCCTGCCCCGGCCTGGCGGATGGTCCAGCGCCTGCGCGGAAAGCCGGTGGGTCTCCACGGCTACAGCGCGATCAATCCGGACAGCGTCGCCGCAAACGCAGTCGTCGCGCGCGCCGCCGAGCGCGGACTCGACCTCAGTTACCGGCCCCGCTCCGATCCGGTCGAGACCCGCCTCTGGGCGATCGATCGGGTCGATCCCGGCAATTATGTGAAGGGCTGGCTCGGCGGCTGGGGCATCGACATGCGCGATCCGACAGCCGACCGGCGGCTGATCGAATTCTGCCTGACCGTTCCCGCCGAGCAATTCCTTGCCGGCGGGATCCCTCGCTCGCTCGCCCGTCGCGCCTTCGCAGACCGGCTTCCCGCCGAAGTCGTCCGTGAGCGGTGCAAGGGCTACCAGGCCGCCGATTGGCACGAGGGATTTGCGGCCGGGCTCGACGACCTGCGGATGGAGGTCGAGCGCTTCGCCGAGATCGAAGGGACCACCGACGCTCTGGACACCAGGCGTCTGGCCGGGCTGGTGGAGAGGTTGCCGGAGGGCGGGTGGCACGACGATCTGGTCACGGGCAACTACCGCCTCGCGCTCATGCGTGGCGTGTCCGCAGGTCATTTCCTCCGCAAGGCGGCCGGCTCGAACCGCTGACCGGTTGCCAAGCTCGGCGGGCGGGTTCATGAGGCCGAATGCTTTCTCAACGGACGCGGTATACAATCCGGGCCCTCCTCCACCTCGCCGATCGCTACGGCGAGGGACCGGTCCAGTTGAGCGAGATCGCGGCCGCCCAGAACATCCCGCCCAAGTTCCTCACGGTCATGCTGTCGCAGATGATCCGCGAAGGCCTGGTGGCGAGCCGCCGCGGCCGCGAGGGCGGCTACTGGCTGGCCCGCCGCCCCGAGGAGGTGAGCTATGGCGGGATCGTCCGGCTCACGCGCGGCTCGCTCGGCCTCCTGCCCTGTGCCAGCCGGCTGGCTTATCAGAAGTGCCGAAATTGCATCAGCGAGGATAAATGCCGGCTCCATCGGGTCATGCTGCTGGTTCGCGACGAGACGGCCAGGATCCTCGACGGCCTGACCCTCGCCGACGCAATTCCGGAGGATGCATTCGCCGAGCTCGCGCAGGCGGCTGACGAGGCATGAGTGACGCCCGAGTCGCCATCGTCGGCGGCGGCGCCTCGGGCACCCTTCAGGCGCTTCACCTTCTCCGGTCGGGCGTCGAAGGGATCGTCCTGATCGAGCGCGCGCACGAGCCGGGCCGCGGAGTCGCTTATTCGACGAAGAGGCCGGAGCACCTTCTGAACGTGCCCGCCCGGCGGATGAGCGCATATCCCGACGACCCCGATCATTTCCTGCGCTGGTTCGCCGGCCATGGCGGCGCCGCCGAGGATTTCGCGCCGCGAATGCTCTACGGCGATTATCTGACGTCGATGATCGAGGCCGAGGGCGGCCGGATCGAGACCGTCCGCGACGAGGCGGTCGAGGCCGGCGGGAACCGCCTTCGCCTCGCGGGGGGCGGCTCGGTTGGCGCCGAGACGATCGTCCTCGCGCCCGGCAACTTCAGGCCCGCCACGCCGCGCGGAATCGATCCGGAGAAGCTGGGCGCCTTCTGGGTGGACGATCCCTGGGACGGCGAGTTCGCTTCCGGTCTCGGCCGGAGCGACACGGTCCTCCTGCTCGGCACTGGACTGACCGCGGTCGACGCGATCCTCACCCTCGACGCCGCGGGATTCCAGGGCCGGATCGTGGCGGTGTCGCGAAGGGGCCTGGCGCCGCGCGGTCACGGCGCGCGCGAGCCGACCGTCGCGCCCGTCGGTCCGCTTCCTTCCGCCTGCGTGCCGCTTCTGCGCCGGATTCGCGCGCGCTCGGGGGAGATCGGCTGGCGCGGCGCGGTGCACGAGCTTCGAACCATCACTCAGGACATATGGGGCTCTGCGGACGATGCCGAACGCCGCCGCTTTCTGCGCCATTTGCGCCCCTGGTGGGACGTCCACCGCCACAAGATCGCACCGGCCATCTTCGAGCGGATCGAGGCTCTCCGGCAGTCGGGAAAGCTGGTCCTCGGTGCCGCCAGGCTGGTCTCGGCGGAAGCCGCGGGAGACCATGCTTCGGTAGAGCTTCGGGCGCGCGGGAGCGATGAAGTCGAGGCCTTCCGAGCCGCCCGGATCCTCAATTGCACCGGACCGGAGACGGACATCGTCCGCTCCGGCGAGCCTTTGCTCAAGGATCTTCTCGGGGCCGGCCGGATTCGCCAGGATCGTCACCGCATCGGAATAGACGTGGACCGCGAATGCCGGGTGATCGATTCCGGCGGCGAAGCGTCGGACAGCCTCTACGCGATCGGTCCGGTCACGCGCGGCACCTTCTGGGAAAGCGTCGCGGTGCCCGACATACGGGTCCAAGCGCAGCGCGTCGCCGAGCGGATCGCCGGCACGGGCTCCGCCTAGATCAATATCCGAAAGAGCGCCCCGCCGCTCTCGCTCTCGCCGAGGCCGATCGACCCGCGATGGGCGAGCACGACCTGGCGCGCCAGGCTCAGCCCCACGCCCGTTCCCTTCGCCTTGGTGGTGAAGAAAGGCAGGAACACGTCCTTGCGCAATGAGCGCTCCACGCCCGGCCCGTTGTCGGCGATCTCGATCTGGGTCCGGCCTCCGCTGACGAAGGCGAAGCGCATATTGATCTGCGGTGCTTCCGAATGGCCGCGCGCGGCATCGGCGCCGTTGCGGAGCAGGTTCAGAAGGACCTGGCACATCAGGTCCGGGTCGGCGTCCATCAGCAGGCTTTCCGGCTCCACGGTCAGGGCCAGCGCCACGCCTTCCGATGCATCGCTGGCACGAAACAGGGCCTGGAGCTCTTTCGCCCAGGGCAGCACCTCGAACACCCGCCGCCTGACCTCCGGCGTTCGGCTGATCTGCCTGTAGCTTTCGACGAAATGCATCACGCCGTCGGCCCGCCGCGACAGGGTGTCGACCGCCGCGCGGGCGTCGGTGATGGTCGGATCCTCGCCCTTGTCGGCCTCCGCCATCAGGTCCGCCGCGGTGTGGGCGAGCGACGTTACCGGAGTCATGGAGTTCATGATCTCGTGGGTCAGCACCCGGACGAGGTCGCTCTGGGCGGCGATCTCGATCGCGTTCAGCTCGCCCTGGATCGGCTGGACGGCCACGACCCTCACCATTCCTCCGAGACGGTGAACGGCCGCGACGCTGACCATCGCAGTCTGGGGTACGGCGTCGAAGGTGAGCGGGACGAGCCTAGGGCTTCCGACGCTCTCCTCGGCGAGGGTCCGGGCGAACGTCTCGCCATATTCGCGGAAATCGTCGATCCGGACGCCCTTGTGGCGGACGAACAGCCGTCGCGCGGCCTTGTTGGTCAGCTCGACCCTTCCTTCGCCGTCGATCGTCAGCAGTGCCGTCGGCGCATCGTCCAGGACCGCTTCGAAGAATCGGCTGGCGTCCGTCAGCCTGTGCCGTTCCTCGCGGAGCGCCCTGATTCCCTGGTCCAGCGCCTCGCCGATCTCGGTGAAGCCGCTGCCCTGCTGGCGGTGCGCGAAGCTCTGCGAAAGGTCGCCGAGCCGGACGGCCTCGAGGAATCTGGCGAGCTCGCGGTTGGTGCGCTGGATGTAGCGCCACAATTCGTAGAGCGACCAAAGGAAGATCGCGCCGGCAAGCAGCCGGGCGGCTCCAAGCCCGGGTCGGCGCATCGCCTCGAACAGCCCGAATGCCAATGCCAGCGTGAGTGCGAGGCGCCACAGCAGGCCGATCAGGAATCGCGCCTTGAAGGCCAGGCTAAAGCCCATGCTTGTCCATTCGCCGGTAGAGCGAGGCTCGGGTGAGTCCGAGTTCGGAAGCGGCAAGCGAGATGTTGTAGGCGTGCTTCTTGAGCGCCTGCTCGACCATCTGCTTCTCGGCGCGGTCGAGATTGAGGTCGCTGCCGACCGCCGGTGGAGTCGAGACCGCCTGGCGGGGCGCGGCCGCCCGCGAGAGCGAGAAATCCTCGACCGTGAACGTCCCGTTCGCGGCCAGGATCACCGCGCGCTCGGCGGCGTGGCGAAGCGCCCGGACGTTTCCGGGCCAATCATAGTCCATCAGTGCGGCGGAGACGTCCGGCGGTATCTCGCGCGGCGGCTTGCCGTATTTCTTCGAATAGAGCCCGACATAATGCTCGACGAGCATGGGTATGTCCTCGCGTCGCTCGCGGAGCGGCGGAAGCTCGATCTCGACCGTGTTGAGCCGGAAAAGAAGGTCCTGGCGGAATCGTCTTTCGTCGGCGAGCTGGTCGGGCGGAAGATTGGTCGCCGCGATCACCCGGACGTCGATCGGCACCGGCCGGTTGGCGCCGACCGGCACGATTTGCCTCTGCTCGAGAGCGGTCAGCATCTTGGGCTGAAGGTGGAGGGGAAGGTTCCCGACCTCATCGAGGAACAGGGTTCCCCCCTCGGCCGCCTGAAGGCGGCCGACCCGGTCTCCGCGCGCGGCGGTGAAGGCGCCCTTCACATGGCCGAACAATTCGGATTCGAACAGATTCTCGGCGACCGCTCCGAGATCGACCGAGACGAGCACGCCCTCGGCGCGGCGCGAGCGGCGGTGAAGCTCGCGCGCCACCAGCTCCTTGCCGGTCCCGTTCTCGCCCAGGATGAGGACGTTGGCTTCGGTCGGAGCCGCTTTCTCCACGAGCGAGAAGACCCGCCGCATCGCCGCCGAGCCCCCCAGCAACGGAGTTTCGCCGCCCGCGGCCGGAGAGGCGATCGCGACCGCGCGCTTGCGCTCGGTGGCAACGGCCTGGCGCGAAGTGCGCAGAGCCGCGGCGGTCCGCACCGTGGCCAGCAGTCTCTCGTTGGACCAGGGCTTGGAGACGAAGTCGGTGGCGCCGCGCTTCATCGCCTCGACGGCGATCTGGACTCCGCCATGGGCGGTGATCATCACGACCACGGCGCTGGGGTCGCGCTTCAAGATCTCGCCGAGCCAATGGAAGCCTTCGGTCGCATTGGTCGCGCCGCGACCGAAATTGGCGTCGAGCAGGATCGCGTCGGCCGCATCTCGATCCAGCGCCGCGAGCGCTTCCTCCGGCGCCTGGAAGGTGGCGACCGTGTCGAACAGCTCGCGGAGCAGAAGCCGCGCCGACAGTAAAATGTCCGGATCGTCGTCGATGATGACGCAACGCCCATATGGTCTCGTCACTGTCCGCTCCCTCTCATGTCCGGTAACGGACAATCAAACTTCGTGCCAGAAGCGTCCGGGCGCGGACACGGCGTCCGGAAGCGGACGGACATTGCCCGCTCGCGGACAGGGCCGCACCGGCCTCGCCATGCCGGAATCGGCGGAAATCCGCGCATTTCGCCACTTGGCACGCGTCCTGCTGGGAGGACCGGAGAGGGGATTTTCCGTGAGGAGAATGACGATGCATAAGTGGGAGGCGATTGGCGGCGGCACCTTATGGGCCATGGTCGCGATTATGATGGTGTCGGCCGCGCTTCAGCCGGTCGAGGTTTCGGCCGCGACCGCGGGCGAAACCCAGCGTGTGGCTTCGCTGTGCCCCGACGGGAGCTCCAGCCTGGTGATGGGCTGCGACTCGATTCACCTTTGAACTGTTCGCGGGCGGACATCAGTGTCCGGAATCGGACACGAGTCGCGCCGTCCGTGAGCCCCGTCAGAGCATCGCCCGCTGGCACGATGATTGCTCCGGAAACGGCGCAGAGGATGAGATGAGCGTCATACGCATGCAATCGAACGACAGAGAGCGGCCGGCCAGCGGCGGCGCAATGGATCGCGAGGTCGCTCCGAGCGGCCTTTCGAGGAACGCGAAGATCGCGATCGGAGCGGGCGTCGCCCTGGTCCTTGCGCTTCTCTTCTACTGGTTCGCCCCCACGGCCAACAGCCAGAGCGTCGCGGCCGAGCGGCTGACCATCTCGACGGTCGAGCGCGGCCGGTTCGACGATTTCCTTCCGCTCCGCGCCCGGGTCACGCCCCTGGTCACCGTCTTCCTCGACGCGGTCGAGGGCGGCCGGGTCGAGAAGGTGCTGGTCGAGGACGGCGCCATGGTCCAGCAGGGCCAGCTTCTCGCCGAGCTTTCCAACTCGGATCTTCAGCTGAACCTGCTCGCGCGGCAGACCGAAGTCACCCAGCAGATCAACTCGATGCGAAGCCAGGAGCTTGCGCTGTCGCAGACGCGTCTCGCCAACGAGCGGGCGATCATCGAGGCCGATCTGATCGCGAACAAGGCGCGGCGCCAGTATGAGATGCAGCGTCCGCTCGCCGAGAAGGGCTTTGTCCCCGGCAAGGTGGTCCGCGACAGCCAGGACGAATATCAGTCGGCCCGTCAGCGGGCCGGCGTGCTTCGCCGAACCCAGGCGACCGACGAACGGCTCCAGTCCAGCCAGCTCGCGCAGCTTCGGCAGTCCGCGGCCTCGCTCAACGCAAGCCTCGGGATCGCCCGCGCCACCCTGGATGCTCTCAACCTGCGCGCTCCGGTCTCGGGCCAGCTCACCGCTTTCTCGATCCAGGTCGGCCAGTCGCTCAACCGCGGCGAGCGGCTCGGCCAGATCGACAGCGCGGGCCGAAACAAGCTCGTCGCCAGCGTCGACGAATTCTATCTCGGCCGGGTCCAGCCCGGCCAGGTCGCGACGGTCGAGACCGGCGGCAAGACCTGGCGCGCCAAGGTCTCCAAAATCTATCCGCAGGTCCGAAACGGCGCCTTCGAGGTCGACTTGACCTTCATCGGCCAGGAGCCAGCCGACCTGCAGCGCGGCCAGACCCTTCAGGTCAAGCTGACCCTGGGCGATCCGACTCCGGCTCTGCTCATCCCGAACGGCGCTTTCTACAACGAGACCGGCGGCGCCTACGTCTTCGTCGTCGCGCCCGACGGCGGAAGCGCGGTCAAGCGCCCGGTCAAGCTCGGCCGCCGAAACGCCGACCATATCGAGGTGCTGGAAGGCCTCGAGCCCGGCGAGCGCGTCATAACCTCACCCTACACCGGTTTCGCCGACAAGGATCGGCTGGACCTCGACGAATAGAGAAGGAGCCGAACTTATGCTGACAATGCGGGATCTGAGCCGGGTCTACCGGACCGACACCGTCGAGACGACCGCGCTCGATCGGATCGACCTCGACATTGCCGACGGCGAGTTCGTCGCGGTGATGGGCCCGTCCGGCTGCGGCAAGTCGACCCTGCTCAACGTGATCGGGATGCTCGATAGCCCGAGCAGCGGCTCCTACGTCTTCGACGGTAAGGAAGTGGCCGGCCTTCCCGAGGGCAAGCTCGCGGAGGTCCGCAAGAAGAATATCGGCTTCATCTTCCAGAGCTTCAACCTGGTCGACGAGCTTTCGGTGCGGGAGAATATCGAGCTCGCTCTGCTCTACCACGACGTTCCCGCCTCCGAGCGCCGCCGCCGAGTCGAGGAGGTGATGGACAAGGTCGGGATCGCGCACCGCGCCAAGCACCGGCCGAGCCAGCTCTCGGGCGGCCAGCAGCAGCGCGTCGCGGTTGCCCGGGCCCTGGTCGGCAATCCCAAGCTGATCCTCGCCGACGAGCCGACCGGCAACCTCGACACCCAACATGGCGAGGAGGTCATGAAGATGCTCCAGGCGCTGAACCGCGAAGGCTCGACCATCGTCATGGTCACCCACTCGCCGGGCCATGCCGATTATGCCGGCCGGGTCGTCAACATGCTCGACGGCAAGATCCTGATCGAGCGGCGCCGCGCCGCGTGAAATCGGCGATCGCCCTTCTCCTCGCTCTGCTGCCCGCGGCCGCCGCCGGGCAGGCGCCGGAGACTCGAGTCCTCATGTCCGAGGATGAGGGCGAGCGCCGCTTCCAGGAGCAGCTCGGCTATGCCGATGCGATCGTCGCCGGCGACACCGTCTACCTCTCGGGGGTCGTCGTCGGCCAGCGCGACGGGGAATCTCTCGAGGCGGCTTACGAGGGCGCCTACGCGCGTATCGACGCGATATTGAAGCGCGCCGGAACGAGCTGGGCCGATGTCGTCGACGTCACCAGCTTCCACACCGACGTCAATGCGCAGATCCAGGCCATGTCGGCGGTCCAGAAGAAGTACATGGCCGGGCACATCCCCGCCTGGACCGCAATCGACGTCGACCGGCTGATCCCGGACCGCGGAATCACCGAGATCAAGATCGTCGCCAGGCGGCCCGCCGCCGCGGGCGCAAGATAAAGGGCGAGGGGGAAATGGGCGCGATGTGGCGCAATTATCTGCTGACCGGCGTCAGGGCGCTCAATCGCAGCAGGATCTACGCTTTCATCAACATCTTCGGCCTGGCCCTCGGCCTCGCCGCCTGCCTGATGATCCTGCTCTACGTCCGCTACGAGACCAGCTACGACAGCTGGCTACCGGACGCCGAGCGCGTCTACCAGGTCCAGGCGATCCACACCGATCCCGAGACCGGGCAGGTCAGCCGGCAGCAGGGCGCTCACGGGGTCATCACCGACTCGCTTGCCAAGGATTTCCCGCAGATCGAGGCGATCGCCCGCGCCGAGGGCGCCGAGCCGGTTTTCCTGAAGGGCGGCGAGGCGAGCTTTGCGCCGATGATTCGCGCCGACGAGAGCTTCTTCCGGATCCTCAAGCTGCCCTTCGTTCACGGCGATCCGGCTTCGGCCCTCACGAACGTCGACGATCTCGCGCTCAGCAGGAGCGAGGCCCTTCGGCGCTTCGGCCATGTCGACGTCGTCGGCAGGACCCTGACGGTCGTTCGCCGCGGCGAGCGCTCGGAAATGCGGGTGACCGGCGTGTTCGAGGACCTTCCGCGCAACAGCCACATGTATTTCAACATGGTCAGCCGGATCTCCGACCAGGAGAAGGCGGAATGCGGCTGGGGCTGCGTCAACGGCTCGGTCTATCTCAAGCTGCGCCCCGGCGCCGACCCCGAAGAGATCAACCGCCAACTCCCGGCCTGGGAGAAGCGCAACATTCCGCCGGTCGACGTCGGCGGCGTCAAGGTGAGCGAGGGCGACGCGTTCGACTGGCGCCTCGTCAACGTCCGCGACGTTCACCTCAGCGAGGCCGAGGGCGAGCCGGAGCGGCCGGGCAACGATTTTCGCACCATCATCACGTTCACGATCGTGGCCCTGCTCATCCTCGGCATCGCCTCGTTCAACTTCGTCAATCTCGCGACCGCGCGTGCGAGCCAGCGGGCTCGGGAAGTCGCTCTTCGAAAGGTGCTCGGGGCCAATCGCCGTCAGCTCATCGTCCAGTTCCTCGGCGAATCGATCCTCCTGACTGGCATTGCCATGCTTCTCGCTCTGGCCATTGCCGAGCTGACTCTGCCTTTGCTTTCCAATTTCGTGCGGGCCGATCTCCAGCTCAATTATCTCGGCGAAGGCGGAGTCCTGCTGCCGGTGATCGGCCTACTGCTCACGGTCGGGCTGGCGGGCGGTCTCTACCCGGCCTTCTATCTTTCCCGCTACCAGCCCGCCTCGGTCCTCAAGGCCAACAGATCGTCGTCCGAGCCGGTCGGCAGCGGCAGGCTTCGCGCGGTGCTCGTCGTCGCGCAATTCGCCATCTCGATCGGGCTCATCATCTGCACGGCCGTGGTCTACGCGCAGACCGAATATGCGCGGACCACCGATCCGGGCTACCGGCGCGACGGGCTGGTCCAGGTTTCGAACCTCAACCGCGCACAGATCGCCCCGCTGACCGATACATTGATCCGCGAGGTGGAGAAGATCGACGGCGTCACTCGCGCCGCCGGCACGGCGATCACCGCCGCGACCGGCACGACCCTGAACACGTCGGTGCAGGTCCCGGGCCGGGCTCGACCGATCACGATCGGCTGGTACAGCGTCCACCCCAATTTTTTCGACTCGATGGGGATCAGGATGCTCGCCGGCCGGAAGCTGTCGAGGCAGTTCGCCAACGACAGCACCTTCATTCCGGACGAGCCGGAAGGCGCCGCCCAGGCCGCCATGCGCTCGCTCGCCCAGCGCGGCGCCAACGTCGTCGTCAACGCCCTCGCCGCGAAGCAGCTGGGGTTCGCGACACCGGCCGAGGCGATCGGCAAGCAGGTCAAGGTCAACCAGCTCCCCGACGAATATGGGATGCTGCCCGTGACGATCGTCGGAGTCGCGGAGGATTCGCGCTTCCGCTCGCTGCGCGAGCCCGTCGAGGCGATGATCTATCACGATGGCGGGGTCTATCGCAGCCTCGTCGTCCGATACGATTCGCCCGATCCCGAGGGGGTTCGCCGCAAGGTAGAGGCCGTATGGGAGAAGCTGGCGCCCGAAGTGCCGTTCGACGCCGCCTTCGCCGACGATCAGCTTGCCGATCTCTATCTGACCGACGCGGCGCGGGCGAGGACCTTTGCCGGCTTCGCCCTGCTGGCCATCGTCATCGCCTGCCTCGGACTGTTCGGCCTGGCCGCCTTCACCGCGGAGCGGCGCACCAAGGAGATCGGGATCCGGAAGGTGTTCGGCGCGCGCGTCCGCGACATCGTCAGTCTGCTCGCCTGGCAATTCTCAAAGCCGGTGATCGTCGCGAACCTGATCGCCTGGCCGGTCGCCTGGTGGGTGATGCGCGACTGGCTGAACGGCTTCGACTCGCGAATCCCGCTCGGCCCGGGCCCTTTCGTCATGGCCGGACTGCTCGCGCTGCTGATCGCGATCGGAACGATCGCGGGCCACGCCATCAAGGTCGCCCGTCTGAACCCCATTCACGCCCTTCGCTACGAGTAGGACCAGAGCCATGTGGCGCAACTATCTGACCGTCGGTCTCCGGGCACTGACCAAGAACAAGACCTACGCCTTCATCAACATTTTCGGTCTCGCTCTCGGCCTCGCCGCCTGCCTGATGATCCTTCTCTATATCCGCTACGAGACGAGCTACGATCGCTGGCTGCCGAACAGCGACAACGTCTATCAGTGGCAGACCAACTACACGGACCAGCAGAGCGGCGAGAAGCAGAAGTTCCAGATGGCTTCGTTCGTGTCGGGGCCGGCGCTCAAGAAGGATTTCCCGCAGGTCGAGCGGATGGTCTACGTCTCGAGCGGCGGCTTCACCGTGCTCCGCAAGGGCGAGGCCATCTCGGTCGACAACGGCTCCCTCGTCGACGGCCCCTTCTTCGATGTCCTGTCCTTTCCGCTCGTTAAAGGCGATCCGAAGACGGCCCTGGCCGATGTCGGCTCGGCCGCGCTTTCCGAGACCGAGGCGCGCAAGCTGTTCGGCAACGAGGATCCCGTCGGCCAGACCCTGACCGTGATGTTGCGCGGCAAGGCGGTCGATCACCGGGTCACGGCGGTTTTCAAGGATCTGCCGAAGAACTCGCACATGCGGTTCAACATGCTCGTCCGCTACGATCCCGTCACCTATAGCGCCGAGCAACCCGATTTCCTGACCCAGTGGGGCTGGCAGTCCGGCTGGTATTATGTCGTCCTGAAGCCGGGCACGAATCCGGACAGCATCCACGCGCAGCTCCCGGCCTGGGAAAAGCGCAACATCCCGGTCCGAACCTTCGGCACCGAGAAATATTTCGCGGGCGACGAGCAGGATTACCGGCTGGTCAACGTCCGCGACGTCCATCTCGGCGAGGCCCAGGACGCCTCCGCGACTCCCGGCAACGACCATCGGACGATCGTCATGTTCGGGATCATCTCGGTCCTCATCCTCGCAATGGCCTGCGTCAACTTCACCAATCTCGCCACCGCTCGCGCCAGCCAGCGCGCCCGCGAGGTGGCTCTCCGCAAGGTGCTCGGTGCCAATCGCAAGCAGCTGATCCTCCAGTTCCTCGGGGAATCGATGCTCGTCGCGACCTTTGCCATGTTCCTTGCCCTGGCGATGGTCGAAATGCTGGTCCCGCCGTTCGCCGCATTCCTCGATGCGGATCTGGGCATCCGATATTTCGGAAGCGAGGGCGTGCTCCTTCCGGTTCTCTTCCTTGTCCTGATCGTCGGCGCCGCCGGCGGCCTTTATCCGGCTTTCTATCTCTCGCGCTTTCAGCCGGCCCAGGTTCTCAAGGCCAATCAGAGCGCGGCGGAGGCAAGCGGCACCGGCCTGCTTCGGAGCGTGCTGGTCGTCGCCCAGTTCGCGGTCTCGATCGGCCTCATCATCTGCACCGCGATCGTCTACGCCCAGACCGTCCACGCCCGAACCGTCGATCCCGGCTACAGCAGGGAAGGGCTGATCCAGGTCGAAGGGATCGGCCGCCGCCAGCTCCTCCCGCTCGGCGACACTCTCAAGCGCGAGATCCAGAGGATCGACGGAGTCGTGTCGGTCGGCCGTACCGATATCGGGATCGCCACCGGAAGCAGCTCGAGCACCGGAGTCCAGGTTCCAGGTCTCCCCGAGCCGGTCACCATCGGCACCTATTTCATCGACCCCGATTTCCTGAAGACCATGGGGGTGAAGACGCTTGCCGGGCGACTGTTCGACGAGGGCCGGCCAATGGACGATGAGACGACTCCGTTCCCGGAAGAGCCCGCCGCCGAGCGCGCGCTCGCCGCCCGCGGAATCAACATCGTCGTCAATGAGCTCGCTGCCAAAAGGATGGGTTTCGCTTCGCCGCAGCGCGCGCTCGGCAAGCAGGTCAAGGTCGCCTTCAATCCGGATTATGGCGGAATCCTTCCGGCCACCATCATCGGGGTCGTCCAGGACAGCCGCTTCCGCTCGGTGCGCGAGCCGATCGACCCGATCATGTTCCGGTTCAACCGGCTCGGCTACAATCAGATGCTCGTCCGCTACGACACGTCCGAGCCGAAGCGGGTGATGGCGGACATCGAGCGCGTGTGGAAGCGGATCGCATCCGACGCTCCGTTCGACGGCAAGTTCAGCGAGGACATCGTCGCCGAGCTGTACGAGGCCGAGGACGCCCGCGCCAAGACCTTCGCCGCCTTCGCCTTGCTCGCGATAATCGTCGCCTGCCTCGGGCTGTTCGGCCTCGCCGCCTTCACCGCCGAGCGGCGCACCAAGGAGATCGGGATCAGAAAGGTGCTCGGCGCCCGGAGCCGCGACATCGTCCGGCTCCTCGCCTGGCAATTCTCGAAGCCCGTCATCGTCGCGAACCTGATCGCCTGGCCGGTCGCCTGGTGGGCGATGCGCGACTGGCTGAACGATTTCGATTCGCGGATCGCGCTCGGCCCGACGCCATTCCTCCTGGCAGGGGCGATCGCCCTCGCAATCGCTCTCGGAACGATCGGAAGCCATGCCTTCCGGGTCGCCCGGGCCAATCCGATCCACGCTCTCCGCTACGAATAGGACCAGAATATGTGGCGCAACTATCTGACCGTCGGTCTCAGGGCCCTGGCCAAGAACAAGACCTATGCCTTCATCAACATATTCGGCCTCGCCATCGGAATGGCCGCATGCCTGATGATCCTGGTCTTCGTCCGCTATGAGATGAGCTACGACAGCTGGCTGCCCGAAGCGGAGAACGTCTACCAGGTCCAGAGCTGGTACAAGTCGCAGGAGACCGGCGAGGAGAACGAGCTCCAGATGACGCCCTATGCGGCGGGCAAGGCGCTCAGGAAGGATTTCCCGCAGATCGAGCAGGAGGTCTACCTGCTCCCGACCGAGCCCGTCTTCGTCAAGGATGGCCAGGCCGCGGCGATGGAAGATTTCCTGTTCGCCGACGGCAACGCGCTCGACGTCATTCCCTTCCCCATGCTTCGCGGCGACAGCAATGCGCTCGACGAGGCCAATACGGCCGTCCTCACCCGCGAGGAGGCGATCAGGCGCTTCGGCACCGACGATGTTCTCGGCCGGACCCTGAGCGTCATCAGCCGCGGCAAGACCCGCGACCTTCGGATCACGGGAATTCTCAAGGATCTTCCCAAGAACAGCCATTTCAAGATCTCGACCCTGGCGCGGATCGATTTCATGGCCTTCAACGCCGACAATCCCAATTTCTTCGATTGCTGGGGGTGCCAGGGCGGCTGGGTCTATGTGAAGCTTCGGCCGGGAAGCGATCCCGACACGATCCGCCAGGGCCTCCAGGCCTGGGAGAAGCGCAGCATCCCCGATCAGAATGCCGGCGAGGCGCGCTTCAACGCCGGCGACGAGCAGGACTGGCACATCGTCAACGTCCGCGACGTCCATCTCGGCAAGGCGCAGCAGGGGACGATGACTCCAGGCAACGAGCGGCGCACGATCGTCATGTTCACGATCATCGCACTGCTCATCCTGGCAATGGCCTGCGTCAACTTCACCAACCTCGCCACCGCGCGGGCGAGCCAGCGCGCCCGGGAGGTCGCCCTTCGCAAGGTGCTCGGCGCCAACCGCAAGCAGTTGATCACCCAGTTTCTCGGCGAATCGATCCTGGTCGCCGGCCTTGCGATGCTTCTCGCGCTTGCCCTGGTCGAATTGCTGCTGCCGCCGCTCTCGGCGTTTCTCGATGCGGATCTCGGGATCAACTATTTCGGCTCGGGCGGGGTGATCCTTCCGGTCGTCCTGCTCGTCCTGGTCGTCGGCGCGGCCGGCGGACTCTATCCGGCTTTCTATCTTTCGCACTTTCAGCCGGCCAGGGTGTTGAAGGCCAACAATAGCGCCGCGGAGGCATCGGGCTCGGGGCGGCTTCGCAACGTCCTCGTCGTCGCCCAGTTCGCGGTCTCGATCGGGCTGATCATCTGCACCGCGATCGTCTATACCCAGACGGTCTACGCCCGGACCACCGATCCCGGCTACAAGCGCGACCATATCCTCCAGGTCCAGGAGCTGAACCGCTATCAGCTGCTCGAGCTCGGCGAGACCATCGCCGATCAGACCCGCCGGGTTCCGGGCGTCAGCGCGGTCGGCCTGACCACGATCGGAGTGGCGACCGACAATCAGAACAACACCGGCGTGATGGTCCCCGGCAATCCGAAGCCGGTCACGATCGGCAATTATCAGGTCGATACGGGCTTCTTCGACGCAATGGGCCTGAAGCTGGTCGCCGGGCGCTGGTTCGAGCGGGATCGGGTCATGGACGACATGACTCTTCCGTTCCCGCCGGACGATTCGACTCAGCGCGCAATGGCGGCCCGCGGCGGCAATATCGTGATCAACGAGCTTGCCGCGAAGAGGCTCGGATTCAACGACCCGAAGGACGCGGTGGGCAAGTCGTTCAAGGCGGCCCTGGTCGACAACGAGTTCGGCCTGGTCCCGGTCACGATCATCGGCGTGGTGGGAGACAGCCGCTTCCGCTCGGTCCGCGAGCCGCTCGATCCGATGCTCTACCAATATACGCGCAGCGGCCATACGCACATGATGGTCCGCTACAATGGCGATCCCGCGCAGGTCCGCTCGGGAGTCGAGCGGGTGTGGAAGGGCATCACCCGCGAGGTACCGTTCAACGCCGATTACAGCGAGGACGTCGTCCAGGAGCTCTACGAGGCCGAGGACGCGCGGGCGAAGACCTTCGCGGGCTTTGCCGTCCTCGCGGTGATCGTCGCCTGCCTCGGCTTGTTCGGCCTCGCCGCCTTCACCGCGGAGCGGCGCACCAAGGAGATCGGGATCAGGAAGGTGCTCGGCGCCCGAAGCCGCGACATCGTCCGTCTTCTCGCCTGGCAATTCTCCAAGCCGGTGATCGTCGCGAACCTGATCGCCTGGCCGGTCGCCTGGTGGCTGATGCGCGACTGGCTGAACGATTTCGACGCCAGGATCACGCTCGGGCCGACGCCTTTCCTTCTCGCGGGATTGCTCGCTCTGACGATCGCGATCGGAACGATCGCCGGCCACGCGCTTCGAGTCGCGCGCGCCAATCCGATCCACGCTTTGCGCTACGAGTGAGGAGGAGATGATGGGGGAAACCGCGACGGCCTTGGTCTGGGCGGGCGGCGCCGTCGCCGCGATATCGATCCTCTGCTTCGCCGGGCTCAAGGCCTGGCGGGGCTGGCTCGAGCTTCGGCGCGAGGAGATCGCCGCGCGCGGCGATGCCGAGGAGCAGGCCAAGCCCGAAATGGGCGCGCGGATCGAGCTCGCCGACGTCCGCGAGCGGCTCAGAAAGCTCGAGGCGATCGCGCGCGGGGTCGATCTCTAGGAAAGTCAGGGGCGACTTTTCCGCGTTCGCTCGTTTAGAGCCGTGCTCAAAGGAGGCGCTCGGCTTGGCGAGGGACGGTCTGAAACTGGGAAGCAGGCTGCTGATCGGCGGGATTGCCGGCTTCGTCGGCACCATGGCGATGACCGCGGCGATGCGGCGGCTGCACGAGAAGCTGCCGGCACGGGAGCGCTACCCGCTGCCCCCGCGCGAGATCGTCGACGCCACGGCGGAGAAGGCTGGGATCGACCTGCCCGACGAAGCGGCCAAGGATCTCACCACCGCCGCCCACTTCGCCTATGGCGCCGTCGTCGGCGCGATGATCGGTGCGCTCAATCCCAGGCCCAGCAAGCCGACCGGGGCCGCCGCCGGAGTCGCTGTCTGGGTGGCCTCCTACATGGGCTGGATCCCGGCGGTGAACATCCTCGAGCCTGGCACCGAGCATCCCCGCCGACGCAACGCCCTGATGATCGCCGCGCACCTGGTATGGGGCTGGTGGACCGCCGCCTCGATCCGCGAGCTGGTCGAGGCGCGCGAGACGATGATCGCCTCCGGGCCGGACAAGGATGCGAAACCTCCCCTCCGGCCCGGTAATTAGGGACAGTATATATTTTTCGATATGGTCCCAGGTTCGGACCGGCGCTGGGAAAAATATATACTGTCCCGGTTTAATCCACGTGCGGGCTGAGGTTGGGCGGATCGCTGGCCGGGAAGCTTTCGTCCGCGGCCTGGTCGACCTTGTCCCAATCCTCGGGCGGATCGCGCATCGCGTCTGGCCCGGCCGAGCGCGCGGCGCCGGATTCGCCGACCGCGCCGTGCGCGCCCGTTCCAGCCAATGCAGGGCGGCCGCTCAGTTCGCCTCCGTCCTGCCGGCCGCGCCAAAGGCGCGCCGCGAGATAGCCGAGGCCCGCGGCCGCGGCCGCGCCTATGCCGGTGATGACGGCGCCCCTCCTGCCCATGTCAGGCCTCCACCGAGCCCATGGTCGCCGGCTCGGCCGGTGGAAGGCCTTCGGTCTCGGCACGCGCCAGCAGTTCCTGCTTGCGAGCCGCCATGCGCTCGCCGAGCGCCTCGAGATCGACGTCGGCGGCTCGGGCCTGCTGGAAGATGTTGTCGCGGATCTTCTCTTCCTCCTCGACATGGTGCTCGATCTGCTCCTTCAGCACCTTCACCTTCGCGTCGTAGAAATCGTCGTCCGGTCCGCCCGCCTCGATCTCGTTGATCAGCATCTTGGCGCCGTCATGCTCGACATAGGCCTCGTCCAGATCTTCGCCTTCGATCTTGCCGCGCAGGGCCGGATAGAAAATCTCCTCCTCGATCTGGGCGTGAACCTTGAGCTCGGTGCAGATCTGGCGCGCGATCTTCTCCTTCCGGCCGTCGCCGCTCGCTTTCTCGAACTGCTCGAAAAGTCCCTCCACCTTGCGATGATCTTCCATCAGAAGATGAGTCGCGTCCTGCTTGCCCTCGGCCATTGAAATTCCTCCTTGTTTGGTTGGTGGAACATTCGGGGCTAGGGGCCGGTTCCGGCGCGGAGACGTCCGAGGATGAAGTTTTGAACGATACCGAAACCCTGTCGCCGGTCATCCCCAACGAGACGGAGGAGGCGACCCGGCGCCTGCTCGCCAAGGCCTCGGAGCGCGGCCTGCTCCTCGCCACGGCCGAAAGCTGCACCGGCGGAATGCTCGCTTCGCTTCTCACCGACGTTCAGGGCGTCGCCCACGCCTTCGAGCGCGGCTTCGTGACCTATTCGAACGAGGCCAAGTGCGAGATGCTCGGAATCGCGCCCGACATGATCGAGCGCGAGGGCGCGGTGTCGAGAGCCGTAGCGATCGCCATGGCCGAGGGCGCGCTCGAGCGGTCCCGGGCCAACATCGCCTTGTCGATCACCGGCTTCGCCGATTCCGGCGAGGAGCCCGGCCTCGTCCATTTCGCATGCGCCCGCGCCGGCCGCGCGACCGCTCACCGCGAGGAGCATTTTGGCCCGGGCGGCAGAGGTGCTACCCGTATCGCCTGCATGAAGGTCGCGATCGAGATGATGACGGAGATGCTGTGATGGCCCGAAAGGCCCCGCCCTTCGAAGCGATCCACCGCCACGGCTTCGTGCGCTGCGCGGCTGCGAGCCCGACGGCCTCGTCGGGCGACGTCGCATTCAACGTCGAGCAGGCGATCGCTCTGGCCAGGCTTGGACATGAGCGCGGCTGCGACCTTCTCGTCTATCCCGAGCTCAACATCTCCTCCTACGCGATCGACGACCTTCATCTTCAGGAAGCGATGCTCGATGCGGTCGAGCAGGGGATCGGCGAGCTATGCCGCGAGACCGCGAAGCTGGCGCCGGTGCTCGTCGTCGGAGCCCCGCTCCGCCGCAACGGCCGCCTCTACAATTGCGCGCTGGCCATCTCGCGCGGGCGTATCCTCGGAGTCGTGCCGAAGAGCTTCCTTCCCAATTACCGCGAATATTATGAGAAGAGGTGGTTCGTCTCGGGCATCGGCCTGACCGGCCTTCACATGCGCGTCGCGGGACAGGAGGCGCCGTTCGGCACCGACCTGATCTTTGCCGCGAGCGACCTGGACGACTTCATTTTCCATCTCGAGATTTGCGAGGATTATTGGGCGCCGCAGCCGCCCTCGACGGTCGGAGCGCTGGCGGGCGCACTGATCCTCTGCAACCTTTCCGCTTCCAACATCACGATCGGCAAGGCCAGCGAGCGCAACATGCTCTGCGCCGCGCAAAGCTCGCGGTGCTGCGCCGCTTACCTCTATGCCGCCGCGGGGCCGGGCGAGAGCACCACCGACCTCGCCTGGGACGGCCAATGCTCGATCCACGAGCTCGGAGAATTGCTCGCCGAGACCGGGCGGTTCGACATGGAGCCCGAGCTCGCGGTCGCCGACGTCGACGTCCGGCGCCTCCGGCTCGAGCGGATGCGGATGCCCACCTTCAACGACAATGCCGTCGCCGCGGGCCATCCCGAGACGAAGGTCCGCCGGATCGGCTTCGAGCATCAGCCGAAATTCGCCGATATCGGCTTCGAGCGCGCTCTTCGCCGCTTCCCGTTCGTGCCGAACCGGCCCGAGCAGCTCGACCAGGATTGCTACGAGGCGTTCAACATCCAGGTCCAGGGCCTCGCCAAGCGCTTCACCACGACCAGCGGCAAGCATCTCGTCATCGGAGTCTCGGGCGGGCTCGATTCCACCCACGCTTTGATCGTCGCGGCCAAGGCCTGCGATTTCCTCGGCCTTCCGCGCTCGACCATCCTCGGCTTCACCATGCCGGGCTTCGCGACGTCGGACACGACCAAGAGCAACGCCTGGGCGCTGATGAAGGCGCTCGGGATCGTCGGCGAGGAGATCGACATCAAGCCGGCCGCGCTCCAGATGCTGAAGGACATGGGCCATCCCTATGGCCGCGGCGAGCCGGTCTACGACATCACCTTCGAGAACGTGCAGGCGGGCCTGCGCACCGATTATCTGTTCCGACTGGCCAACCAGCGAAGCGGCTTCGTCGTCGGCACCGGCGACCTGTCCGAGCTCGCGCTGGGCTGGTGCACCTACGGAGTCGGCGACCATATGAGCCATTACGGCGTCAATGCCGGAGTGCCCAAGACCCTGATCCAGTATCTCGTCCGCTGGGCGGTCAAGACCGACCAGTTCGATGCCGAGACCGACCTGATCCTCACCGATATTCTCCAGACCAAGATCTCGCCCGAGCTCGTGCCCGGCGCGACCGAGGAGGAGATGCAGAGCACCGAGGACCAGATCGGCCCCTACGACCTGCACGATTTCTTCCTGTTCCACATCCTCCGCGCCGGCCAGGCCCCGAGCAAGGTCGCCTTCATGGCCTTGCAGGCCTGGAGCGATTCCGAAGCGGGGCGCTGGCCGCTCGACTATCCCGAGCATCTCAAGCGCGCCTACGATCTTCCGACCATCCGCAAATGGCTCGAAATCTTCCTCGTCCGCTTCTTCAAGACCAGCCAGTTCAAGCGCTCGGCGCTCCCCAATTCGCCCAAGGTCTCGATGGGCGGAAGCCTCAGCCCGCGCGGCGACTGGCGCGCGCCCTCGGACGGCACCGCCGAGCCGTGGCTCGCCGAGCTCAAAGCGGCTCTCGACAAGTAGAATTCGTCGCGGCAGCGCAACATTCGGCCTTATGCTGATGTAAATCAGCTAGAATCCCGGATTTTCGGCGGAACTTTGCTGCACTGCAACCAGTTATTCCTGAGTCACTCGACACAGGGATTCGAACTTGATCACATTCTCCACCGCCTCATCGCCGGGGCAGGGCCAGAACGCTCGCCAGCCCACCGACGATAACGTCCTCATCTGCTTCTCCCACCTGCGGTGGAACTTCGTTTTTCAGCGGCCCCAGCATCTGATGAGCCGCTTCGCCGAGGGGCGCCGGGTCATCTATTGGGAGGAGCCGGAAGCCGCGCTCCCCGAATGCGAGCCGGCGCTCGGCGTGCGGGTCTGCGCCGAGACCGGGGTCGTCGTCGTGACCCCGTCATTGCCCGAGAGCCTGGGCGCGGACGAGCGCGAGGGGGTCCTGAAGTCGCTGCTCGAGGCGTTCCTGGCGGGCGAGAAGGGGCCCTTCATCCGCTGGTATTACACGCCGATGATGCTGCCTTTCTCGCGCGACGTCGAGGCCGCCTGCACAGTCTACGACTGCATGGACGAACTCGCCAACTTCCGCTTCGCGCCGCCCGAGCTGCTCGGTCTCGAGCGCGAGCTTCTGGCGACCGCCGACGTCGTCTTCACCGGCGGCTACAGCCTCTACGAGGCCAAGAAGGACCGGCACCCGAACATCCATCCCTTCCCGTCGAGCGTCGACCGCGACCATTTCGCCCATGCCCGCGCACTGGATTCTCAGCCGGACGATCAGGCGATGATCCGCACCCCGCGCTTCGGCTTTTACGGAGTCGTCGACGAGCGGATGGACCTCGATCTGCTCGCCGCGCTCGCCGACGCCCATCCCGAATGGGCGATCGTGATCGTCGGGCCGGTGGTCAAGATCGATCCCGCCGACCTGCCCCGGCGCTCCAACATCCATTATCTCGGCTCGAAGACCTATGAGGAGCTTCCCGCCTATCTCGGCGGCTGGGACGTCGCACTGATGCCCTTCGCGATCAACGAATCGACGAAGTTCATCTCGCCCACCAAGACCCCCGAATATCTCGCCGGCGGGCGCCCCGTCGTCTCGACTCCGATCACCGACGTGATCCGCCATTATGGCGAGATGGGCGGAGTGTTCATCGCCGACGGCGCCGAGGCCTTCGTCAAGGCTTGCGAGGATGCCTTCGCCCTTGCGCACGGCTCGGACGAATGGCTCCGCCAGGTCGATTCCAGGCTGGCCAACCTCAGCTGGGACATCACCTACGCCCGCATGGCCGGGCTGGTGAAGGAGGCGATCGCGGTGCCGGTCGCGGGACCGAACATCGTCAAGGCCCCCAATCTTTCCGGGGAGAATCGGCGAAAGCGCTACGATTATCTGGTCGTCGGCGCCGGCTTCGCCGGATCGGTGATCGCCGAGCGGCTTGCGAGCCAGCACGATTCGAAGGTGCTGGTCATCGACAAGCGTCCGCACGTCGCCGGGAACGCCTATGATCACCTCGATGAATCGGGCGTTCTGATCCACCAATACGGGCCGCACATCTTCCACACCAATTCGGACGAGATCGTCGACTATCTGTCGCGGTTCACCGCCTGGCGGCCCTATGAGCATCGGGTTCTAGCCCAGGTTCGCGGCCAGCTCGTCCCCATCCCGATCAACCGGACGACGCTCAATTCGCTGTTCGGCCTCGATCTGGCGAACGACGAGGAAGCCGCGGCCTATCTGGCCTCGCGCGCCGAGCCGGTCGGCGAGATCAGGACGTCCGAGGACGTGGTCATATCGGCGGTCGGACGCGAGCTCTACGAGCTCTTCTTCCAGGGCTACACCCGCAAGCAGTGGGGCATCGATCCGAGCCAGCTCGACAAGGCGGTCACCGCGCGGATCCCGACCCGCACCAACACCGACGACCGCTATTTCGGCGACAAGCACCAGATCATGCCGCTCCATGGCTATACGGCCATGTTCAACCGGATGCTCGATCACCCCAATATCGACGTGCTTCTGTCGACCGATTATCGCGACATCATGGACGAGATCGAGGCCGGCCACATCGTCTATACCGGTCCGGTCGACGAATATTTCGGCTTCCGCTTCGGCAAGCTTCCCTACCGGAGCCTTCGCTTCGAGCATAAGATCGTCCAGAAGGAGCGCTTCCAGCCGGTCGCTGTGGTCAACTATCCCGATCCGCAGACGCCCTACACGCGGATCACCGAATACAAGCATCTGACCGGCCAGACCCATCCCTGGACGAGCGTCACCTACGAATATCCCAGCGCGGAGGGCGATCCTTATTATCCGATCCCGCGTCCGGAAAATCAGGCGCTCTACAAGAAATACGAGGCGCTGGCCGATGCCAATCCGAACGTGACCTTCGTCGGCCGGCTCGCCACCTACCGCTATTACAATATGGACCAGGTGGTCGGTCAGGCCCTGTCGGCGTTCCGCAAGCTCGACGCCCGGCGCAAGTCGCTCACCGCGCGGCCCCGGCCCGGAATCTGGACCGAAGCGGCCGAATAGTCATTCGGCCGCGATGCTGGCCGGCGTCCCGAGGGCGCCGGCCACGTCCGCCAGATAGGCCTGGATCGCCGGCTCGAGCGGCCGCATCGTCATTCCGCGCTCGCTCGTCAGCGCGGTGCTCCCCTTGGGCGCAGAATCCAGCCTGACGATCGCACGTGGATCGAAGCCCGCGCCCTCGGCGAGGCGGCAGGCGAATTCGTGCCAGCTCAGCTCTCCCTGGTTGGCGAGGTGCCAGAGGCCGCTTTCGCCGTCGATCAGCAGATCGAGCACGGCATGGCAGAGATCGGGCACGAAGGTCGGCGAAACCCTTGCGTTCGCGCAGGCCTCGAATTTCTCGCCGCGGCTCAGCGCGGTCAGAACGTGCCAGGCGAAATTGTGCCGATCCCATGGCCCGAAGAAGGCGCTGGTCCGGACGATCAGGGCGTCGGGCGACGAGCCGCCCACCAGCTGCTCGGCTTCGGCCTTGCTTCGTCCGTAGACGCATTCGGGCGAGGAGGGATCGCTCTCGACATAGGGCCGGCCGAGCGTTCCGTCGAACACGAGGTCGCTCGAGAAGGCGACCAGCTTCACGCCGGCTTCGGCACAGGCGCGCGCGAGCCCTTCCGCACCCGCGGCATTGGCGGCCATGCAGGCATCCGGCTCATGCTCGGCATCGCCGACTCGGACGAAACCGGCGGTGTTGATCACCGCCCAGGGCCGGTGAGCTTCCAGCGCCTTTTCGATCGACTGGCTGTCGCAAATATCGAGCTCGCCGCGCGGCGTCAGGCAGAAGGGCAGGCCGCGATGCTCGCAGATGCGCGCGAAGGCTCGGCCCAGAGTCCCGGTCGCGCCGGTGATCAGGAGCTTTCGCCCGTCGGTCCCCAGCGGCTTGCACGAGCCGCTCCACGGATAGAGGCGCTGCGGCCTCCGCCACCAGCCCGGAGCATCGAGGGCTGGATGGTCGAAATCCTCGCCCCGGGCGAAGGCTGCCGCCGCCTTCGCTACGGCCGTGGGCCTGGGCGCCGGGCCGCGGACGTCGAATGCCCCGGCATCGTAGCGGCCTTCACGCGCCGTCAGCAGCGAACGCCAGTCCACCGTCCCGAATGCCGCCCACATGGTGACGGCTCGAAGGTCGATGCCATCCGCTCGCAGCTCGCCGGCGGTGCTCCAGGCTTCGGCGAACCAGCGCAATTGCTCGTCCCGGGTGCAGCCGTGATGCACCTCGGTGACTGTCATCGGGATCCCGTAGCGTGCCCAAGCCTCCCTCAGACGCGGCCCGAGGCCCGTCCGTCCGCCGAGCGCCTTCACCCGCACCGCCTCGGCGTCGATATAGGAATCGCGGCCGTTTCCGCCGGCCTCGAGCCAGGGATAATGGCCCAGCCTGTGGTCGAGGAACCGCTCGCTGGTCAGATAATGGTTGATGCCCAGAATGTCCGGCCGGGCCTCGCCGCCGGCCAGCTGCGCGAGTTCCTTCTCGCCGATGCCGGCGTCGAGCAGCAATCGGCGAAGGGGGTGGTCTTCGTCGACCCGGCCGCACAGAAGGTCGAAGCTGAGCCAGCGCCGCTCATTCTCATGATCGGCCTGGTATCGAAGCGGCGGAGTCGAGAAGGTCTTGCCGAGATCCTCGGTCTGGATCAGCAGCGCGCCCGGATTGACCGCCCGGATCGCGCGCATGGCCTCCAGAATGCCCATGCACTGGTTGACCAGCGCCCGAAGGAAGGCGGGATAGTCGCGGCGGTGGGGATACCAGTGGCCGTAAAGGCCGGAAAAGCGCGCCGTGGTGAGCGGCTCGTTCACCGGGGTCCACATGTCGATCCAGGGATAGCGCTCGGCGACCCGCGCGGCATATTCGCCCAGCTTCTTCGGAAAATCGGGATCGAGCAGGTCGGTGTATCGGGGCCCCGAGCCGTGATGCAGAAGCCCGCCTATCACACGGATTCCGCGCTCGCGCAGCATCGACAGTCGCTCGTCGGTCCAGGCAAAGTCAAACCGGTCCGGACCGTCGGGCGCCACCCGCTCCCACAGGATCGGATAGCGCACCGTCCGGATGCCGAGACCTGCGATCAGGTCGAGATCCTTCGGACGAAGGTCATGGCCGGTCTCGACGCTCTGATCGCGATAGGTTTCACCCAGCCGAACGATCGTGCACTCGACGCCGCCCCAAAGCTCCAGCGGCGCCGATCCGCCCGATTCCGATCGCATTCGTTTCCCTCGCACTGCCCGCTGACCCGGAACGAACATCTGCGGAAAGGCGCGGGTTCCTCATGCAAAGGCGGGTTCTGATGCAGGTTATGCACTTTTCGGCGGAAGCAACTGATCTAAGCGTCGCTAGGGTTTCGGTAATTTCTCTGGCGCATGATCGCGATCGGGCAGGGCGAGAGGTCGCGATGGGCTATTTTCAGCCGGGATTGGGCGGAATCCGAATCAAGCGCGAGCAGCCGCGCTTCGTCGAGCAGAGGTCGGAGGAACGCCATGTCGGCGTCGTCGAGGTCGCCACCCTCCACTTTCGAGGTCAAACCTATCAGGCGATCGTGATCAATATCTCATCGCGCGGGACGATGGTCGAATGCGACATTCTGCCCCGCATCGGCGAGACGTTGATCGTCGAGTTCGAAGATTGCTCGCCTTTCCACGCCTTCGTACGCTGGATGCGCGACGGCCGTCTCGGCCTCAATTTCGGCCATGAGATAGTCCTGGCCTGACCCCTCGAGCGGCGAACTTTCTTCGGCGCGGATAGATTTCTCTCAGCGCCCGCTCGCCGTTCATTGCATATCTATGCATATCTATGCATAGGACGGCCCATGATTCGGGTAGCGGTCCTTGGCGCATCGGGCTTCGTCGGCGGCGAGCTGCTTCGGTTCTGCGCGCTCCATCCGGAGCTTCGGCCGGTCCGGCTCGGGGGTGAGAGTGCCGCCGGCGCCGCCTTGGCCTCGGTCCACCCGCACCTCGCCATCGATTACCCCGACCTCGCCGTCGAGCGCATATCGGATGAGATTTTCGACGGCGTCGACCTGGTCTTCGCGGCGCTTCCCCACGGTCACAGCCAGAAGATCGCGGCTTCGATCCTCGATCGCGGAATCCCTTTCGTCGATCTCGGCGCCGATTTCCGGCTCGACGACTCGTCGGCATATGAGACCTGGTACAAGGAGAAGCACCAGGCGCCCGGGCTTCTCGGCCGCTTCGTCTACGGGATTCCCGAGATAAATCGCGAAGCGATCCGCGCCGCGCGCGCGGTCGCGGCGGCGGGCTGCTATCCGACCTCGGCCATCCTCGCCTTGAATCCGCTCATGGGTCTGATCGAGCCCGGTTCGATCGTCGTCGATGCGGCCTCTGGCGTGTCGGGTGCCGGCAAGGCGCTCAAGGAAGAGACCCATTTCAACAGCGTCGACGAGAATCTGACGGCCTACGGCCTTCTCACCCATCGCCATACGGCCGAGATGGAGATGGTGCTGGGGGCCCAAATCCTGTTCACGCCCCATCTCGCCCCGATCAATCGCGGAATCCTCGCCACCTGCCACGCGGTCGCGAAGGGCCCTTGCGATCCCCTCGCAATCCTCCGGGAGGCCTATGCCGGCGAACCGTTTATCCACGTTTCCGACCGGCCGCCCTCGACCAAATGGACTCTCGGATCGAACGCGGTCCATGTCACCGCCCGCTACGACGAGCGGACCGGCCGGATCCTGGCGCTCGCCGCACTCGACAATCTCGTGAAAGGAGCCGCCGGACAGATGATCCAGTGCGCCAATCTGATGCTCGGCTTTGACGAGACGGCCGGGCTTCCCAGGTCGGGGGTTAATCCATGAATTTCGTCGCCTCGATAAATCCTCCCCGGGACGGGGAGGGGGACCATGCGAAGCATGGTGGAGGGGGCTCCGCGTCCATCTCCACCCCCCCTCCACCACGCCGCTTCGCGTCGCGGTCCATGCGCAGGTCGACCTGTGCCCCACACAGGACTGCGCCGTGCGGGGCCCGGCGCACCTGCGCATCCCCGTCCCGGGGAGGATCCCAATGAGTGTGACCGCAGCCCAAGGGTTCGTCGCGTCCGGCTGTCATGCCGGGATCAAGCGCCGTCGCCACGACATGGCCTTGATCGCGACCGACGATCGCCGGCCGGTCACGACCGCGGCGGTGTTCACCCAGAACAAGTTCGTCGCTCCGCCGGTCGTTCTTTCGCGCGGCCTGCTTGCCCGCAACGGCGGCAAGGCCTCGGCGATCATCGTCAACTCGGGCAATGCCAATGCCGGAACGGGAGCGCCCGGATTCGCCGACGCCGAGGCGATGGCGAAGGCCGCCGCGGATGCGCTCGGCGCCCAAGAGGGCGCGGTTCTCGTCTGCTCGACGGGGATCATCGGCACTCCGCTTCCGATCGACATCATCCTCAAGGCCGCGCCGAAGCTCGCGAAGAAGCTCTCCGTCGAGGGCGGCGCCGACGCGGCAAAGGGCATATTGACCACCGATCACCGGACCAAGGAGGCGCTCGTCCGGGGCTCGACCTTCACCCTGGGCGGAATGGCCAAGGGCTGCGGAATGATCGCCCCGAACATGGCGACCATGCTCGCCTTCCTCACCACCGATGCCGAAGTGCCGCACGCCGATCTCCAGCGCATCTTGCGAGACGCCGCGGACCGCACCTTCAACACCCTCAACGTCGACGGCGCGACCTCGACCAACGACACGGTCATCCTGATGGCCTCGGGCCGGCGCGGCCCGGCCGACCTCGGCGAGTTCGCCGACGCGGTTCACGAGGCCTGCGAGGATCTCACTCTGCAGATGGCCCATGACGCCGAAGGCATGACCCGCATGGTGACTCTTCGAGTCACCGGCGCCGCAAGCGACTCCGAGGCGCGGGCCGCGGCCAAGAACATCGCCGAGAACAATCTCGTCAAATGCAGTTGGCATGGCGCAGACCCTTATTGGGGCCGGCTTCTTGCCGCCGCGGGCTCCGCCGGGGTCGCCTTCGACGCGGACAAGAGCCACGTCGCCTATGGCGGGGTCCCGGTTTCCCGCGGCGGCGCTCCCATCGCGCACGACGAAGCGAAGGTCGCCGAACATATGGCTCTCGATCATATCCTTATCGAGGTCGGTCTCGGCGCCGGCAAAGGCGAGGCTCGGACGATCGGGATCGATCTGGGTCCCGGCTACATCAAAGAGAATGTGAAGACGTCCTGATGACCCCGTCCCAGACCGCCCAGATCCTCGTTCAGGCTTTGCCCTACATCCAGCGTTTCGCCGGCAAGTCGGTCGTGGTGAAGCTGGGCGGGGCGGCGATCGACAAGGCGCTCGATCGCGCCCTCGCCCAAGACGTGCTTCTCCTCCGAAGCGTCGGCGTCCGTTGCGTTCTCGTCCATGGCGGCGGACCTCAGGTCGACGCCCTGATGAAGCGCATGGGCAAGGCCCCCGAATTCCGCGACGGCCTGCGGGTCACCGATGCCGACACGCTCGACATCGTCCGGATGGTCCTGACCGGCAAGATCAACCGCGACCTGGTTGGGACGATCAACCGCGAGGCGCTCGACGATCCCGTCGCGGTCGGCGTGTCCGGGGAGGATGGCGGCCTTCTGACCGCGACCGTGCGCGATTCCGCACTGGGCTTTGTCGGCGACGTCACCCACGTCCGGGCCTCGGTGCTGACCCGCCTGCTCGACGAGGGGCTCGCGCCGGTCGTCTCGACCATCGGCGCCGATGCCGCGGGTCAGCCGCACAATATCAACGCCGACGAGGCCGCCCGGGCGATCGCCGTGGCGATGGGGGCCGAGAAGATCGTCTATCTGACCGCCGCGCCCGGCCTTCTCGAGGACGTCTCGGACGAAAGCTCCCTGGTCCCGCGCCTGACCTCGGCGGAGCTTCGCGAGCGGATCGCCCATTCGAGCGTCAGCGCCGGAATGATCCCCAAGCTTCGCGCCTGCGCCGACGCGGTCGATGGCGGAGTGGGAAGCGCGCACATCATCGACGGGCGGGTGCCGCACGCGCTGCTGATCGAATTGCTCACCGACGAAGGAATCGGGACCATGGTGAAGAAGGAAGCGAGCTGGTGAGCGGCGATCTGCTCACCATCGGCCAGCTCGGCCGCTCCGAGCTCGAGGCGATCCTGGCCTTGTCCGAGCGTCCCGACCTCGGCCGGCCGCTGGAAGGGAAGGGCGTCGCCCTGGTCTTCCAGAAGCCGAGCGCGCGCACCCGAAGCTCGACCGAACTGGCGGTGGTTCAGCTCGGCGGCCACCCGGTCTACATCCAGAAGGACGAGGTCGGACTCGGAGTCCGCGAGAGCGTCGCTGACGTCGCCCGGACCCTCGCCTGCTATCATTCGGTGATCGCCGCCAGGGTCATGGACCATCGCGACCTCGGAACCATGGCTGCCGCGGTCGAGACTCCGATCCTCAACCTCCTCTCCGATTTCGCCCATCCGCTCCAGGCGCTCGCCGATCTGCTCACCGTGAAGCATTTGCTCGGAACGCTTGAAGGCGCGCGGATCGCCTATATCGGCGACGGCGACAACAATGTCTGCCGATCGCTCGCCGAGGCCTGCTCGCTGCTCGGGGTCCAGCTCGGGGTCGCCAGCCCGGAGGGCTACGGCCTCGGCGATCCGCCGCCCGGCGTTCGTCAGGTCGTCGACCCGGCCGATGCGGTCGAGGGCGCCCACATCGTCTACACCGACGTCTGGGTCTCGATGGGCCAGGACGACGAGACGGAAGCGCGCCTTGCGGCCTTCGCGCCCTATCAGGTCGACGATGCCCTGATGGCGAAGAGCGCCAATGCCTGGTTCCTCCACTGCCTCCCCGCCAGGCGCGGCGAGGAGGTGAGCGCCGACGTGATCGACAGCGGCCGGAGCGCCGTCTGGCGCCAGGCGACCAACCGAATGCACACCGCCCGCGGCGCTCTGGCCTGGATGCTCGGCGCATGACCGACGCCCGCGCCCGGCGTCAGCGCGCGCTCGCCGACATGATCCGCTCAGAGCCTCTCGCCAGCCAGGAAGAGGCCACGGCACGGCTCGCCGAGCGCGGCTTCCAGGTCAACCAGGCGACCGTCTCGCGCGATCTCGACCAGCTCGGCGCGGTCAAGGTCAAACGCGGCGGAGTGCTCAGCTATGCACTGCCCGAGCAGCTCGGCGACAGCGACTGGTCGGCCGACCGGCTTCTACGAATACTCTCGGAGTGGGTCCGCTCGGTCGAGGCCTCGGGCCAGCTCGTCGTGATGAAGACTCCGCCCGGCTCGGCCCATCTCGTCGCCCATGCGATAGACAGCGCCCAGCTGGCCGAGGTGGCCGGCTCGATCGCCGGCGACGACACCCTGTTCCTCGCCTTGCGCGACGGAAATGCGCCCAAGACCATGGCCGAGCGCTTTCGCTCGCTTTGCGGGACCCATCAATGACCATGAATTCACCAACCAAGGTCGTTCTCGCTTATTCGGGCGGGCTCGACACCTCGATCATCCTCAAATGGCTGCAGACCGAATATCGCGCCGAGGTCGTCACCTTCACCGCCGATCTCGGCCAGGGCGAGGAAGTCGAGCCGGCGCGGCGAAAGGCCGAGCTTCTCGGAATCCGCCCGGAGAACATCTTCATCGAGGATCTGCGCGAGGAGTTCGTCCGCGATTACGTCTTCCCCATGTTCCGCGCCAACACGGTCTATGAAGGCCAGTATCTGCTCGGGACCTCGATCGCCCGGCCGCTCATCGCCAAGCGCCAGATCGAGATCGCCCGGCAGGTCGGGGCGGACGCCGTCTGTCACGGCGCCACCGGCAAGGGCAACGACCAGGTCCGCTTCGAGCTCGGCTATTATGCGCTCGAGCCCGACATCAGGGTGATCGCTCCGTGGCGCGAATGGGATTTCGCGAGCCGCGAGCAGCTCATCCATTTCGCCGAGCAGCACCAGATCCCGATCTCCAAGGACAAGAGGGGGGAATCGCCCTTCTCGATCGACGCCAACCTCCTCCATTCCTCGTCCGAGGGCAAAGTGCTCGAGGATCCGGACGCCGAGGCGCCCGAATATGTCCACCAGCGCACCATCTCGCCCGAGGAAGCGCCGGACAAGGCCACCGTCATCGACATCGCCTTCGAGCGCGGCGATCCGGTCGCGATCGACGGACGCCCGCTTTCGCCCGCCTCGCTTCTCGCCGAGCTGAACGAGCTCGGCCGCGCCAACGGCATCGGCAGGCTCGACCTGGTCGAGAACCGCTTCGTCGGAATGAAGTCGCGCGGAGTCTATGAAACTCCCGGCGGCACCATCCTTCTCGCCGCCCATCGCGGAATCGAATCGATCACGCTCGATCGCGGCGCGGCCCACCTCAAGGACGAGCTGATGCCGCGCTATGCGGAGCTCATCTATAACGGCTTCTGGTTCTCGCCCGAGCGCGAGATGCTCCAGGCCCTGATCGACCGGAGCCAGGAGCATGTCGCCGGAAACGTCCGCCTCAAGCTCTACAAGGGCAATGTCACGGTGATCGGCCGAACCAGCCCCATGTCGCTCTACGACCAGGACCTGGTCACCTTCGAGGAAGGCAGCGGCGGCTACGACCAGCGCGACGCCGCCGGCTTCATCCGGTTGAACGCGCTGAGGCTGCGGATCGCGGCCAAGCGAGACCGCCGCCAACCTTGAACCCCCTCTCCCCGCCGCGAAGAGGGAGGGGTGAGGAGGTTCGGCGTCCGAGGAAAAGGCTCAAGCGCTCACTTGGAACGTCATCCTGAACTTGTTTCAGGATCCAGTTCTCCACCGGCACGATGTTCGACCAGCTGGATGCTGAAACAAGTTCAGCATGACGATTGGCTGGAAGATGAACTAAATCCCCAACGCCCTCTTCGCCGCCGCGATCTGCTCGCGGACGCGCTCGGGCGCGGTGCCGCCATAGCTGGTCCGGCTCCGCACCGACGCATCGACCCCGAGCACCCGAAGCGCCCCCTCGCCGATCCGCCCGTCCACCTCCCGCAGCGCGGCGAGATCGAGCTCCGCCAGGCCTACGCCTCGCTCCTCGGCCAGCTTCACCACCCGTCCGACGACATGATGCGCCTCGCGGAACGGCAGCCCGGCCTCGCGCACCAGCCAGTCGGCAAGATCGGTCGCGGTCGAAAACCCCGTCTCGGCCGCCGCCCGCATCCTCGCGAGATCGAACCCCGACTTCTCGACCATCCCGGCCAGCGCCTGGAGCGAAAGCACGAGCAGATCGTGCGCCTCGAAGACCGGCGGCTTGTCGTCCTGCATGTCCTTCGAATAAGCGAGCGGGAGCCCCTTCATCGTCACCGTCAGGGCGACCATCGCCCCGGCGATCCGCCCCGAATGGCCGCGCACCAGCTCGGCCGCGTCGGGATTGCGCTTCTGCGGCATGATCGAGGAGCCGGTCGAGAATTCGTCGGGAAGGATGAGGAAACCGAACGGCTGGCTCGCCCAGATGATCAATTCCTCGGAAAGCCGCGACAGATGGATCGCGCACTGGGTCGCAGCCATCTGATAATCGAGCGCGAAGTCGCGGTCCGACACCGCGTCGAGCGAATTGGCGCAGGGCCGGTCGAAGCCGAGCGCCGAGGCCGTCGAGTCCCGGTCGATCGGAAAGCTGGTTCCCGCCAGCGCGGCCGCGCCGAGAGGGCATTCATTGAGCCGCGCGCGGGCATCCGCGAAGCGCGACCGGTCGCGCCGGAGCATCTCGTAATAGGCCATGAGATGATGGCCCAGGGTCACCGGCTGCGCGCTCTGCAGATGGGTGAAGCCGGGCATGACGCTTTCGGCATGCTCCTCGGCCCGCGCCACCAGCACGCGCTGGAAGGCGGCAAGGAGCCCGTCCACCTCGGCGATCGCGCCGCGCACCCACAGCCTGAAATCGGTCGCCACCTGGTCGTTGCGCGAGCGCGCAGTGTGAAGCCGCCCCGCGGCCGGCCCGGCAAGCTCGCCGAGCCGATGCTCGACATGCATGTGGATGTCCTCGAGCGCCGCATCCTCGGCGACTCCCGAAGTGTCATATTCGCCGGCGATTCCGTCCAGCCCGGCGGCGATCGCTTCCCAATCCCCGGCGCCGACGATGCCCTGCTTCGCGAGCATCGCCGCATGCGCCTTCGACGCCGCGATATCCTCGCGCCATAGCCTCTTGTCGAAGCCGATCGAGGCGTTGATCTCGCGCATCAGGGCCGCCGGTCCGCCCGCAAAGCGTCCGCCCCACATCAGATTGGCCTTCGGATCGGCGATGGTCGTTCTCCCGGTCGCGGCGAAGAAGCGGCGCCCTGCCGGCCCCCGTGGCGCCTGTTCCCCATTCGCCTTCCTGATGCCCCCCCGGCGGTCCCCGATCAAGGAAGGGATTGGCCGGCGGGCGCAATTCGGCCCTGCCGTCGCGCGGCCCGGAAGATTTCGGCGAGGGACAGCGGCGTCTGGCGGCGTGGGCTTCGATCGGATCGGTCGGCCGATCCGCTTATTGGCATAAAGACTGCAGGTCGCCCGTCGTCCGAAGGTGCGGCTGTGCCGGCAGGCTCGCGATGATGATCGTCCCGGGCGGACGCCTGCCGATGGAGAGGCGCCCTCCATGCTCTCTCAGGCGGGCTCGCATGCTCTCCAGGCCCACGCCGCTGCGAGCGCCGGACGCGATCCCGACGCCGTCGTCCATGATCAGGGCGTGGAGCATGTCTCGCGGGCTGACGACAAGTCGAACCGTCACTTCCCTGGCGTTTGCATGCCGATGGACGTTTGCAAGCGCTTCCTGGACCACCCTGTACAAAACGACCTCGGCATGGCGCCACCGATCGTCCAATTGGGCATCGATCCGAAGGGAGACATTCAGCCCCGTGCGGCGCCCGAATCCCTCGATCAGAACGTGAAGCGCGCCGCTAAACCCGATCTCCCGGATCAGTGGCGGGTGGGCCAGAAAGGCGATGGAGCGAAGCTCCTTCTGGGCGTCGGACAGCAGGTCCTCGACCTCGTTCATGATAGTGTCCCGCGCATCCGGCTGGCTCTGACCCCTCAACCGCCCGAGGGAGAGGCCGACCGCGACCAGGATTTGCATCGTCGAATCGTGAACGTCGCTTGCGACCCGGCGCCGCTCGTCGGCCTGGCATTCGACCAGCAAATCGCTGAACGTCTCGCGCGACTGCCGGAGCTCCACGAGCTCGCTTACGTTGCGGCGGGTGACCGTCGCGAATATCCGGTCCTCGACCGCAAGGCGCCTGATGCAGGTCTGGAAGCTTATGCCCTCCCAGCGGTCCACGCCCTGGTAGACGAAGCTGAATGCGTCCTGCTCCCGCCTTGAAATTCGTTCGGCGCCCTCCATCGCCTCGGCGGCCGCCGAATATCCCTCCGCCGTCTTGCGCCGGCAAAATTCCAGATAGTTGCTTCCGGGAATCAGCTCGTCGGAAGGGTATAATGTCGAGGTCGTCATCCAGGCCGGATTCACGGCAAGAATGTTCCAGGCCTCGTCTACCAGCGCGATCTGGTCCGGCAGGCCGTCGATGACTCGCTGGAAAATGTCGATGAGTCCGGCGCGCTCCGCCGCCCAAGGAGGCTTCGGCTGGGTCGGCGCTTCGGGATACTCACTCGTGGGCGCGGACGCAGGTGCGTCGAGCGGGAGCTCTGAGCTCATTTCACTCCGGCGGACCTCAGGGTGCATACACCTAGTCCAACTGCCGCTCTGGGCCCTGCCATTAACATAGTTTGGCCACCCAGGCACTAACACAATTTGCACATGAGCCATCTAACGCGGGAAGGTTGAAAGAGGTCCGCTTCGGCCTTCGGCCCGGCAACTGCGCGGGGAGGCCACCGATGCGCGTGGCGCGGAATGGCGATGTTACGGCGCCCCTTGGAAAACATCAGGATGACCGGGCCTGTATTCACCTGACCCATGAACGATCCTCACAAACAGGCCGATATCGAAGCCCTGGCGAGAATGGCCGCGAAGCTGGCGGGGCGCGATCCCGACAGCCGGATCACGGTAAAGCTCGGCGATCTGCTTGCCTTCGACGACGTGGCGTGGCGCTATTCCGACTTCGTCAGGTGCGCCGAGGCCGCTTACGAAGCGCTCGTCTCGCCACCCCCTCCGCCATTGCCGGCCTGAGTAAAGGCTTACGGGAGGCGCACCCGCGGGATCAGCGCTCGCGCAGCGCTTCGTCGCGCGCTTTCAGGACCGGCTTGAGCAAATAGGCCAGAACGCTCTTGCGGCCGGTTATGATCTCTACGTCGCACATCATTCCGGGCGTGATCGGCAATTCGCGCGCGCGAGCGAGAAGATGGGCCCTGTCGGTTTCGACGATGACGGTAAAATAGGCTTCCTCCGCATTCTCGTCGTAGATGCTGTCCGCGGAGACCTGAACCACACGCCCGTCCAGGCCGCCGTAAATCGAGAAGTCGTAGGCGGTCACCTTCACCAGCGCCCGGTCGCCGACCTGGATGAAGGCGATGTCGCTCGGCTTCACCCGGGTTTCGACGAGCAGCTTCTCGCCCAGCGGCACGACCTCCATGATCTTCTGGCCCGCATTGACGAAGCCGCCGACCGTGGTGACCTGGACGTCGTTGACGATTCCGTCGACCGGCGATCGGATCTCGCTTCGTTCCAGGCGGCCGGCGGCGCCGCGCAGGGATTGGGCGTTGACGGCGATCTTGGCGCTGATCTGGCTGCGCTCGTTCAGGGCTTCCTGGCGGAACTGGAGATTGGCCTCGGCGGCCAGTGCCTGCGCCTCCCGCACGCCGGCGCTCGCCCGCGAGATCGTCTGCCCGGCCGCGTTCAGGCGCCCTTGCAGGTCGGCAACCTCGCGGCGCGCCTGGAGAAGCTCGGTCTGCGGGACGATCAATTTGGCGGCGAGCGGCTCGAGCATCTCGACCTGGCGGAGCGCCAATGCGAGGCTGTTGCGAAGCCCTTCCGCATTGGCCTGGGCCTCGCCGAGCTCGCGGCGGCGCTGCTCGACCGACTCGCCAAGCGCGACCAGACGGCTTCTGAGCGTGGACGCTCGAACCGATTGCAGCACTGCCTCCTCCGCGCAGGCCGCGGGCACCGTCCCGTCGGGACCGGCCGCGCACCTTCCGCTTTCTCCCCGCCCTTCGCTTGCGAGGCGGTCGGCGCGCGCGGCCAGGGACCGGTTCTCGGCCTCGATCTGGCCGAGCGCTGACGAGGATTCGGTGTCGTCGAGCCGCACCAGAAGCTGCCCGGGCCTCACCCGCTGACCCGAGCGAACGAGGATGGCGTCGATCGTCGACGGCTCGGCGCTCTGGATCACCTGAACCTTGCTCGAGGGAATCACCTGGGCCTGCCCGCGCGTGACCTCGTCGACCTGCGCAAGCGAGGCCCACAGCAGGAAGACCAGGAAGCCGAATGCGCTGATCGCGATCACCAGGCGGGGGCCGTGAAGCCCCCGAATCCGATCGGCCGCGCCGCGCACGGCGGTTCGGACCGGAGCCCGCTCGGCGGCGACGAAGCCCTCGTCGGTATGGAAATTCATCGATCAGCTGCCGCCCGAAGGCTTCTCGGAAATTGCCTCGGCCGGGGCGGCCGGCGCCGCGGCCTGGCGATCGGCGACAGCGGCGAGCGCGCTCCCCAGCTCGGCGGGATCGGGGATCGCCAGCCTCCATTCCCTGGTCACGTCGAGCCTCCCGCCGACATCGTCTTCGGCGCGGCGCTCGGGCGGGAAATCGGGGACCGCCGGCGCGCCATCCTGCGCCGCCCATGCCGTGGCCGGAATGGCCGGCTCCGACGGAACGGATTCGCCGCCGGCATAGCGGCCCGTGAAGGCGCCGCGCCTGCCCCAGCTTCCAGGCCAGCGATAGAAGATATGCGCCCCGATCTGGCGGATCTTGCTCAGCCGAGGCGCCCAGAAAGGGGCGACGTAATCGGTGTGGAAATGGGTCGCCTGTCCGACCGAAGCCGATACAGCGCCAGCAAGCGCCTCGCGCGCGATCCTCTGGGCCTGTGCCCAGGCGCCCGCCGCGGGCTCACGGCGAAGCGAGCCGTCGCAGGTGAAGCTGAACTGGCAGCCGGGCAGGGCCGAGCCCTGGTAGACCACTCCGCACACCGACTTGGGAAAGGCCGGATGCCGGACGCGATTCAGGACGACCTGGGCGACCGCGCGGCGTCCCTCGATCGGCTCGAAGCCGGCCTCGAAATAGACGGCCTGGGTGAGGCAGCGCAGTGCCCGCTCTTCATCGCTCGCCTCCGCGGACAGACTGAAGGGATTGGCCGCTTCGACCGGCGCATGGGAAAATGGCAGGGTGGCGTTGATCAGCTTCGCCGCGTCGCCTTCGGTCCGGAGCAGGGACGGCTCGCCGAGCGTGGCTTCGAGAAGCTGCCTTCTGGCCGCGGGCGGGATCGGAGCCGCTTCGGAGCGCGCCTTCTTCGTCGCCGCAATGTTCGGCTGTGGAGTCGGCGAGATCAGGATCGGCACGGCGAGCAGGGCGATCAGGAGGGCCCCGAAGCCGAAATTCGGGCTGGTCGAAGCCGGAGAGGGAATGGCGGCGTTCATTCGCTTGCCTCCTTCCGGCCCGCCTCGCCCAGGGTGGCGAGCACCGAATCCCGGGGGCCGTCGGCGATCACCCGGCCCTGATCGAGCACGATCAGCCGGTCGACGATTCTGAGCATGGCGTTGCGGTGGGTCGAGACGATCAGCGTCTGCCCCGGATCAAGCGCGTCCCCGAGATGGTCGATGAACCAGCCTTCGGTCTGCGAGTCCATCGCGCCGGTCGGCTCGTCGAGGTAGAGCAGCCTGAAAGGCTCGACCAGCGCGCGCGCAAGGACGAGAAAGCTTCTCTGGCCGCCCGACAGTCGCGATCCGCGCTCGCCGACGGGGAGGTCGAAGCCCGAGGCGTCACGGGAGAGGAAAAGGTGCGCTCCGGAGCGCTTGACCGCGTCGATCAGCCGGTCGTCGTCGCCTCCGGTCGATCCGAGGACCAGATTGTCGCGGACGGTGCCGCTGAACAGCTCCGAATCCTGCCCCACGAAGCGGAACGCCTTTCGGATCTGGTTCGGAAGGTGCTGGCGGCTGTCGAGGCCGTCGATCAGATAGACGCCCTCGCTGGGAGGATAGAGGCCGCAGAGGAGGCGGCCGAGAGTCGATTTGCCGGAGGCCACTCGCCCGATCACGCCGATCTTTTCGCCGGGGCGAATGCTGAGCGAGATGTCGCTGAGCGAATCGCGGCTGGCACCGGGATAGCGGAAGCTCGCATGCTCGAGATCGATCTCGCCGCGGTCGATCGCGGGGATCACGCTGCGCGCGGCCTGGCTGCGCTCGTCGGGCGCTTCGGACAGCTCCTGGAGCGAGCGCATGGTCACGATCGCCTGGCGCGCGCGGGTCATCAGGAATGCGAATTGGCCGACTGGCGCCAGCGATCGGCCCGCGAGCATCACGATCGCGATGATCGCGCCCATCGAGATGTCGCCGGCGTTGAAGAGGTAGAAGCCGCCCAGGATCAGGCCGACGCTGATCAACTGCTGGCAGAGCGAGGCGAGGTTGATGCTGATCGCAGCCAGGCCGCGGAGCCGTTCCTGGGTGGCCGCGCTCGTCCGCGCGTAGCGGCGCCACCGCCCCAGCATTCGCCCCTCGGCGCAGGCCGCCTTGAGCGTCTCCTGGCCGGAGATCGACTCGACGAGAACGCCGTGCTGAAGGCTCGAATCCGCCTGTGCGTCGAGCGATGCGCGGCCCATCGCCTTCTGAAGCGAGAAGCCGGCAATGCCCATCAGAGCGATTCCGGCGAGCGGCACCATCACCAGCCATCCGGCAAGCAAGCCGATCAGGACGAGGAAGACGAAGAGGAAGATCATGTCGACCATCAGCACGATCGTGGTCGAGGCGAAGAAGTCTCGTACCGTCTCATAGTCCGAGACCCGGCGGACGAGCGCGCCGGTGCTTCCGTCCCTCGAAGCGAGCGGCCGGTTCATCACCTTCTCGAAGAGCTTCTGGGAGAGGCGCGCGTCGAGCTCGCGGCCGACTTCGTCCACCACCTTCGCGCGCGCCAGGCGCAGCGAGAATTCGAGCGCGAGAGCGAAGATCACTCCGACCGCCAGCACCCAGAGGCTCGCCACCGATCTGTTGGGGATGATCCTGTCATAGACGTTCATCGTGAAGAGCGGCACCGCGAGCGCGAGCAGATTGATGATCGCCGCCGCGAGGACGACGTGCCTGAACGACCGGCGCACCTTCCAAAGCTCGCTCCAGAACCAGTGCGACCGCTTCGCCTTCTGCCACGGCCGTTCGGCCTCGCGGTCCCGGGTCGGATCCGCCCCGACCAGGATCGCGGCGCCGTCGAACTGGGCGGCCACGAGGGCGCGGCTCACCCAAACCGGCCCGCTTTCCCCGGGTACGAACAGGAGCATGTCCGGATCCCTGATGTCGAGCAGCACGACCGCGCCGCCGCCGGCGACCTCGAGGATGGCTGGGAGACGTGGCTTGCGCAGCCGGCCGAGGCTCCCGCGCGTCGGTTCGCCGCGCATGCCGATCTGCTCGAGCGCCGGCTCGATCTGGTGGAACGGCAGCCGCCCGTCCTCATCCAGCGCCAGCCCGGCCCGGATCAGGACATGAGAGGACGGCCGGTCGTGCTCGCGGGCGAGATAGGCAAGGCATTCGAGCACGGGATCATTTGCCGAAAGCGCGGCCGGCCGGAGGATTCCATCGATCGAAGCGGCGCTGCTCGCCCGGGGGTTGGGGCTAACGTACACGCCTCACTCGCCCGGCGGGTACGGAGACCGGGGCTCCATCACTTCGGCGGGCGCGACCGGCGCCACGCGGTAGGCCTGGCGGGCGTTCGCGATCGCCGCGGGCGGCGGAGTCACTCCGAGCGCCTCGAGCAGGCGATTGGACGCCGCAAGCACCCGATACTCCGCGTAGAGCCGCGACATGCGCGCGGTTTCGGCCCGCACCTGAACGTTGTAGCGCGTGTTCTGGGAATCGAGCACGTCGAGCAGCGAACGCCGGCCGACGTTGAACTGCTCGCGATAGGAGACCAGCAGCTGGTCGGAGATTCGCCCCTGCTGCTCGAGCTCTCCGACCAGATTCCTCTGGTTCTCGAGCCGATTCCATGCGGTTCGAACGTCGGCCTCGGCCTGCCGCGCCACCTCGTGAAGCCTCGAGAGCCGTTCGCCTTCGCGGCGGGTCATCTCGTTGATCCTGGCGCGTCTTATGCCGCTGTCGAAGATGTTCCACGACATGACGACCCGGCCGTAAACATCCTCGGTCCTTCCCTTGAAGCCGTCCACATCGTCGCCGACGCGCGCGCCGCCCTCGACGCTGATGTTCGGAGCGCGTTCGGCGCGCGCCGCGGCGACCTCCGCCCGGGCGGCGTCGATATCGGCCAGGGCCTCCAGAACGCGCGGATGGTTCGCCCGCGATACATCTATTGCCTCGTCGATCGATCCCGGCACGCTGCCGGTCAGGGAAGGCGGCATGGTCGGCTGGCCGATCGCGACTCCGGTCAGCTGGTGGAAGGCGATGCTTGCATTTTCCAGCTCTTCCCGCGCTTCCGTGAGGTTCGCGCGAGCGGCCTGAAGGCGCTCCTCCGCCTGTTGCTGGTCGGCGATGCTGATCGATCCCTGGTCGACGCCCTGCCGAAGATCGCCGGCGAGCCGCTCGTGGAATCGCACATTGTCCTCGGCGGCCGCCAGGATCCGCTGCTGAAGCAGATAGTCGATATAATTGCGCGACACGTTGAGTGCGACGAACTCGGCCCGCTCCCCGACCCGGTGCGCGGCGCCGTCGGTTCGGGACGCCTGGCGGCTGATCTCGGCCCGGGTCCGGCCGAAATCGAACAGCGGCTGCTCGACCCGGATCCCGCCTTCGACCGGCCAAAGCACGTCGTCGGCAATGTCGAGATCGCGCCTCGTGGCGTTCTCGAGCCTTCGTCCGCCGGCCGAAGCATCGAGATTGACCTGGGGTCCATAAAGGCCCTGCGCCTGCTTGCGCTCGAACTCGATGGCTTCCTTGTTCCGGACCGCCTGGGCGATTTCCGGATTGGTCGTCAGGGCGGCCTCGACCGCGTCCTTGAGATCGATCGCTCCTGCCCCGCTTGCCCCGAACAGGCTGAGCATCGCGGCGCCCAGAAGCGCCGTCAGGCCTCGCTCTTTCGACTGTCTGCCCATGCTTCTTCCCTGATTGCAGGCCCGCTCCGTTCCCCCCGTTTTATCTTCTCCGCCGGCGCTCACGCCTTTGCCGTCCCGTCAGGCATGTGCAGCTCCCACCCCTGCCGCGGCGGCGTCGTAAGTCATCGCCATCATGTCGAAGGCCGCGACATGGGGCATGCTCCACGCCGGCACGGCGGACATGTGCATCGCCGCGCCCGCGGCCGGACCATCGGCCGATGGCGGCTCGAGGGTTTCGAGCGGAACGAGCGTGTCGGCCAGGGTCGAGATCGTGATGGCGCCCCCCGCCGGGGCGCCGCCGCTCCTGCTCAACAGCTGATCGATGCTCGGCATGATACCGTCCCCGAAGTCCAGTGCTTCGGCCAGGACCTCCACGAGAGTCCCTTCGTCCGGTCCGATCCCGGCTGCTGCTGCTGCCTCCGCCGGCAGCGCCGCCACGGAGAGCTGGGCCGCGTATGGCGGTGGAGTAGTCGCCGGCAATGGCATGCTGCTGTCGTCGAGCAACGCCCCCGGCGCGGGCGAATCCGCGGCCAGCGGGCCGGTCAGGACGTGGTGCGACTTGGCGTAATCGTCTCCGGTCAGCTTCGATATCGGCCCATCGGGTCGGACGAAGTCCCGGTTGCCGACCAATATCGGCGCGGCGTCGGCCGACTGAGGTCCGATCAAAAGCGAAGATGGATTCGCCGGCGCGTTGGCGGCATCGCCCCCGCTACCACCGGCGGCCGGATCCGGTTCGCTGGGTTCCGCCTCCGAGACCGGGGTCGTCACCGGTGCCGACAACGCTCCCGCGGCCGCCGCGTTCGCCGCGATGGCATCGTTCTGCAGCGCGAGCCTGTGCTCGTCCAACCTGGGGTGGCGCAAATCCCAGAGTGAGCGGAAGGCATTCCACCTTATCCGGTCGGATTGGCCGGAATCCGGCGCGATCAGTCGCTGGCCGTTGCCCAGCATATCGGTGTCGACCAGTTCGGAGACCGCGTACCAGGCCAGTCGGGCCGGGTAGCCGAGGCTGTCTTCCTGGGTCACCTGGGTCTCTTCCGCGTTCGGGCCCTGCTCTCCGTCGGGAATGCCCGCCGTTGCGACGGGGGGCTCGATTCCGTCGCCGGTTTGGATGGCCAAAGGCGGGAGTGCGTCGACGTCGCCGAGCCAGACGGAGTCGATCTCTTCGCCGTCGTCCAGCGGGCTGTTGTCGCCGGAGTCGAAATAGGGCCTGCTGTTGACCCAGTAGATTCCCGCGTCGTCGCGGTAGATCTCGATCAATTGGGTCTTGTTGAGGACGGTCTGGCCATTGGCCGCATTCTTGAGGTCCCCGCCGGTATTGATGACGAAATGGGAGGGGGTGATTCCGTCCGAGGCGAAGCTCAGAACGTGAAGCGCCCTGATTTCGCTGCCGATATCGGCCCTCACGGTTCCGACCTGGGTGTGCGAGCCGAACACGCCCGTATAGAGTCTGGCGCCGACGAGCTGGGTCGAAGCCTGGAAGACCCTGGTCGCGGTCGCCCCGTCCCAGTGAACCAGATCGTTGCCAGCGAAGCTGAGGCTGCCCAGGGTCGCGCTTCGGTCCACGGAGAAGATGACGCTTCCGTCCTCCAGAGCGTGGAGGGCGTCGAGCTTGTCCTTCTCGGCCGTCGCGAACGCCGTCGGGAAGACCAAACCGGCTATGCCGGTCGCGACCGATGACGTGTGAGTCGCCGGATTGTAGAGGAACGCGTCGATCTGGCCGAGCTGGGGATTGGGCGCGAGCGTTCCGGCGGAGGTCCTCAACGTGCCGTTCGAGGTCGAGAAGAGGATTCGGCCGTCAGCATAGACGTGGATGGCGTCGACATTATTGTCCTGGCCGGCGCCGCCCAGCACCGTCTCGGCGAGGTAGACCGACAGAGCGGAGTATGGCCGAACGGCGCCGGCCGGGTCGATCCGGACCAGGTCGCCATTGTCCGCCTGGAGCTGATTCATCCCGACGGTATCGCGGGCGGGAATCGAGAAGAGTCCCTCGGCGGGCGAATTATCCGGAAGCGGCGGCAGGGATTCGAAGTCGCCGAGCCAGACGGCGTCGATCTCCTCGCCGGTGTCCGCCGGATTGTTGTCGCCGGAATCGAAATAGGGCACGCTGTTGACCCAGTAGATCCCGGCGCCGTCGCGGAAGACCTCGATCAACTGGGTGTCGTCTAGAACGACCTGGCCGTTGGCGGCATTCTTGAGATCGTTGGAGATATTGATGATGAACCGCTCGGGCGTGATTCCGTCCGCGGCGAACCTCAGCACGTGCAGCGCCGTGATTTCGTTGCCGATATCCGACCTGACCGTTCCCACTTGGGTGTGCGAGCCGAACACCCCCGTATAGAGTCTCGCCCCGACCAGCTGGGTCGAGGCCTGGAACACTCTGGTCGCGGTCACTCCGTTCCAGTGGATCAGATCGTTGCCGGCGAAACTGAGGGAGCCCAGCGTTCCACTGCCGTCGAGAGAGAAGATAGTGCTGCCGTCGCTGAGCACGTGCAGGGCATCGAGCTTGTCCTTCTCCGACGACGCGAAAGTCGTTGGGAAGACCAGACCGGCGAGACCGGTCGCGATTTTCGACGAGTTCGTCGTCGGATCGTAGATGAAGGCGTCGATCTGGCCCTTCAGCGGATCGGGCCTGACCGTTCCGGCTGTAAGTCTGAGCTCGCCGTTCAAGGTCGAGAAAACGACCCGGCCGTCGTTCAGCACATGAAGAGCGTCGACATTGTTCTCGAGGCCGTTGCCGCCCAGATTTATCTCCGTCAGGAAGTTCGACAGAGTTGAGAAAGGCCGAACGGCGCCGATCGGCTCGATCCGGATCAGGTCTCCATTGTCCGCCAGGAACGAGTTCAGCCCGACCGTCTGGCGGGCCGGGATTGAGAACAGGCCTTCGGGGGGCGCGGTCAGATCTTCGAGGAGAGTGATCGTCAGGGTCGCGGTGGAGAGGTCGCCGTCGCGGTCGGTCAGGGTGTAGGTGAAGGCATCGCTGACCCCGGGCCACGTGCCCACGAAGCGGGCGTAGCTGTAGCTTCCGTCCTGGTTGAGGCTGAGACGGCCATATTTGCCGGTGATGAGGAAGTTCGGGCCGGGATCGGTATCGAGATTGGATGCGATGTTGACGCTTCGCACCGCCGACACCCGGCCGACGTCGGCGCCCGTTATGTCGGCGCCGCCATCGCCCTCGGAGTCGGTGATGACGTTGCCGGTCGCCGGGCCGGCCGCGACGCTGTCGGTGTCGTTAGCGGCGATCGGCCCGTCGTCCCTGAAGATGAAGTTCGTGCCGATCTCGGCCGTCGCCGAGACGGTATCGCCGTCGCGGTCGGTGATCGTTCCGCTCAGCGTGACGAGGTTGTCGGCCGACAGCGACAGCGGATCGTCCGGATTGGCCGCATTTGGATGGATCGCCGCCCGCTGCTGGTCGAGAGTCACGGTGCCGCTCGAATCGACGCTTATGACGAAGACGATCGGCCCGCCGGTCCCCGCTCGGCCAACGACCTGACCGGCCTCGAGTGTCAGCACCACGACGCTCCCCGTGGCGCTGTCGATCAGCCCGCTCGAGCCGGCATTGATTCCGAGCGAATAGCCGTTCGGGCCCGCGGCGGCCCCGTCGGCGCCGAATCCGATTGTGAATACTGGGGCGAAACTCGTCGAGGCGTTGACCGCCAGGCTGGTCTCGTCGACCGTCAGCAACGGCTGGGTCGTCGATGCGCTCACCACCGGCGAATCGTCGTCGACGTCGATCGCGAACGTGCCGGAGGCGCTGTCGCCGTCGGCGTCGGTAACTGTGTAGCCGAGCGTGAAGCCCTGGTTGTTCTCGTTGGTGCCTGCGGAATGCAGGATCGGCGCGTTCTGGTCGATCGCATAGGCGCCGCTGGCCTGGTCGAGTGAGACGGTGAGGACGGTGACTCCGCTCTGCTGGATGAGCAGCCCTTCCGCGCCGTCCTGGATGTAGCCAAACCCGGCGGGCGCGCCGCTCAGTTGGAAGGCGAAATTGCGCGCCCCGTCGCCGCCCGCGCCGCTCAAAGTTCCGGTGAGCCTGACCGGATCGACATCGTCGCCGACGCCGCCCGGATTACCGCCGCCAAGGACATCCTCGTCGAGCCGCACCGGCTCATTGGCGCCGACCACCGGCGACGAGTCGCCGATGAAGATGGTCAAGGTCTCGACGGCTCTGTCGCCGTCGCCGTCGGTCAAAGTGTAGCGGAACACGTCGCTGACCTCGCCCGGCGTGCCGACGTCGCGCGTGTAGCTGTAGGCGCCGTCCCGGTTGAGGGTCAGCGTTCCATATTGGCCGGCGACCAGGAAGTTGGGGCCGGGATCCATGTCGAAGCTGCCCGGGAGGTTTACGCTCGCCACCGCCGAGACCCTGGCGCCGCCGTCGGCGCCGGCATCGTCGGCCCCGCCGTCCCCCTCGGCGTCGGTGATCAGGTTTCCGGTCGCGGGCCCGAACGAGTCGGCCGGGATGCTGTCGGCGTCGATCGACGCGAACGGACCGTCGTCGCTGAAGATCAGGTTATGGCCGATATCGGCCGTCGCCGAGACCACGTCGCCGTCGCCGTCGGTCGCGGTCGCGGTCAGGGTGACCAGGCTGTCCGCCGCCAGGGTGATCGGATCGTCGGAACTGTCCGTGTCCGGATGGGCCACCACCCGCCGTTGGTCCAGAGTGACGTGGCCGCTCGAATCTACGCTGACGGTGAACACCAACAGGTTGAAGAGCGCCGTTCGGCCCTCGACCACGCCGCCGTTGAGTATGAGGTTGACCGCCTCGCCGGTCGCGGTGTCGATCAGGCCGCTGGCGCCGGCCACCGCGCCCAGGCTGTAGATTACCGGGCCCTGGCCGCCGTCGGCGCCGAATGCTGCCGTGAACACCCTGGCGAAGCTGGCCGACGCGTCGATGGCCAGGTTGGTGTCGTCGACCGTCAGCACCGGCTGGGTGGCCGAGGCGCTCCCTATCGAAATGTCGTCGTCGACGTCGATCGAGAGCGTTCCGGCCGCGCTGTCGCCATCGACGTCGGTCACAGTGTAGCCGAGGGTGAAACCTTGGTTGTTCTCCTCGCCGCCGCTCGCATGGAGGATCGGGGCATTCTGGGTGACGGTGTAGGCGCCGCTGGCGATATCGAGCGTCACGGAAAGGATTGTGAATCCACCCTGCTGGATGAGCACTCCGCCGACGCCGTCCGAGACATAGTCGAACCCAGTGGGAGCTCCGCTCAGCCGGAACTCGAAAGTCAGCGGCGCGTCGCCGCCCGAGCCGTTCAGGATCCCGCTGGCATTGGCCGAGTCGGCATCGTCGCCGGGGCCGCCGGGATTGCCGCCGGCCAGCGCATCGTCGTCGAGCAGGACCAGGGCATTGGCTCCGACCGCGGGAAACGCGTCGCCCACGGAGATGATCAGGGTCGCGGTGGTGGTGTCGCCGTCGCCGTCGGCAAGCGTATAGTCGAACAGATCGAAGACTTCGCCCGGAGTGTCGGGATTGCGGGTGTAGCTGTAGGCGCCGTCGCGGCCGAGAATGAGCACTCCATATTCGCCGGCGATCAGGAAATCGGGGCCGGGATCCGTGTCGACGCTGTCGGGAAGGTTGACGCTGGCGACCGCCGACACATGTGCCCCGCCGTCGGCTCCCGGATCGTCCGCTCCGCCGTCATTCTCGGCGTCGGTGATGACGTTGCCGGTCTCCGGACCGAACGATTCGGCGGCGATGCTGTCGATGTCGTTCCTCGCGGCCGGTCCGTCGTCGTCGAACACGAAGTTGAGTCCGATATCGGCACTGGCCGAGGATTGGTCCCCGTCGGCGTCGGTCGCCGTCGCGGTCAGGGTGATGAGATTGTCGGCGGCAAGGCTGATCGCATCGTCCGGGGTGGCCGATTCGGGATGGACGATCGCTCGAACCTGGTCGAGCGCGACCGCGCCGACCGGATCGACCGCGACGGTGAAGACGAGCAGGTTCGAGAGGGCTGTGCGGCCCTCGACCGTGCCGCCGTTCATCACCAGGATGACCGCCTCGCCGGTCGCGGAATCGACAAGCCCGGTCGTGCCGGCATTGACGCCGAGCGCATAGGCGATCGAGCCCGCGGCGCCATCCGCTCCAAACGCCGCCGTGAACAGGCCGGCGAAGCTCGCCGCGGAGTCGGTGGCGAGGTCGGTTTCGTCGACAGTCAGCACGGGTTGGACGCCCGAAGCGGTGATGATCGGCCCGTCATCCTCGAACAGGAGGCTTCGCCCGATATTGGCGCTCGCTATTGCCTTGTCACGGTCGCCGTCGGTCGCAGTTGCGGTCAAGGTGACGAGCGTATCGAAGGCAAGGCTGACCGGATCGTCGGGATTGGCAGAATCGGGATGGAGGAGCGCTCGAAGCTGGTCCAGGGTCACTGTTCCACTGGAGTCGACGCTTAGAGTGAATACGATCGGACCGATGGTGCCCGCGCGGCCGACCACCTGGCCGTCCTGGAGGGTGAGAATGACGGCGTTGCCGGTCCCCTGGTCGACCAGGCCTGTCGAGCCGGTACCGATCCCAAGCGCGTAGACGATCGAGCCGAAGGCCGCCGCACCGTCGGCCCCGAACGCGGCAGTGAACAAGGAAGCGAAGCTCGCCGACGCATTGGCGGCGAGAATAGTCTCATCGACGACGAGCGAAGGCTGGACTCCGGAGGCAAGGATGCTCGGGCCGTCGTCATCGAACGTGAAGCTGTGGCCGATCTCGGCGGTCGCCGAGGCCTGATCGCCGTCGCCGTCCGTCGCCGTCGCGGTGAGGGTGATGAGGTTGTCGGCCGCCAGAGTCGCAGGCTCGTCGGAATTGGTGGGATCGAGATGGGCGACGGCTCGAACCTGGTCGAGAGTGACCGTTCCGGCCGAATCGACCGAAATGGCGAACACGACCGGGCCGCCCGCGCCCGCCCGGCCGACCACCCGGCCGTCTTCGAGCGCAAGCAGCACGGAGTTGCCCGTGGCCGTGTCGATCAGGCCCGTCGAACCGGCCGTGACGGCGAGCGTATATGCGGTCGGGCCGGCATTGGCCGTAACCTCGTCTCCGGGGGCCTGGCCGTTTTCAAGGGTGAGCACCACCTCGTTGCCCGTGGCGGTATCGATCAGGCCGGTCGAAATGACCGTGGCGCCGGGCGCGGCGAAGACCGAACCAGGCGCGGCCGCCCCATCCGCCCCGAACATCGGGGTGAATACAGCGGCGAAGCTTGCCGAGGCATTCGCCGCCATCTCGGTCTCGTCGACGGCCAGAACGGGCTGAGTGCCGGAGGCGGTGACGCTGGGCCCATCGTCCCGGAACCTGAGGTTCTGGCCGATATCGGCGATCGCCGAGGCCTGATCGCCGTCGCCGTCGGTCACCGTCGCGGTCAGGGTGACGAGATTGTCGGCCGCCAGGCTGATCAAGCCGTCTGGGTTGGCCGGATTGGGATGAACGACGGCCCGGACCTGGTCGAGGGTGACTGTGCCGGCCGCATCGACCGAGGTTGAAAAGACCAGCAGGTTGGAAAGCGCCGTTCGGCCCTCGACCGCGCCGCCGTTGAGGACCAGATTGACCGCCTCGCCGGTGGCGGTGTCGACGAGGCCGGTCGCGCCCGCGTTGATTCCGAGCGTGTAGGTCACATCGCCCGCGCCGTCGGCCCCGAACGCGCTTGCGAACACGCCCGCGAAGCTCGCCGCGGCATTGGCCGCCGGAACGGTCTCGTCGACGGTGAGTACCGGCTGGGTGGTCGAGGCGCTCGCCACCGGCGCATCGTCGTCGACCTGGATATCGAGCGTGCCCGTGGCGAAGCCGCCGTCGACGTCGGTCACCGTGTACGACAGGACGAAGCCCTGCTCGTTCTCGCCGCCGCCCGCGACATGGTCGATCGGCGCGTTCTGGGCGACCGCATAGTCGCCGTTGGCCGGGTCGAGAGCGATCGTCAGGACGGTGGTTCCGCCTTGTTGGATGAGCACGCCGGCGCCGTTGGAGACATAGGCGAAGCCCGCGGGCGCCCCGGTCAGCTCGAAGGCCCAGCTGAGCGGCGCATCGCCGCCCTCGCCGCTCAGGGTGCCGGCGAGGTTGGCGGCATCGACATCGTCGCCGGTGCCTCCCGCATTGCCGCCGGCCAGCGCATCGTCGTCGATCTGGACCAGAGGATTGGCGCCCGCGATCGGCGACGCGGCGGCAATCGAGAAAGTCACCGTCGCGGTACTGCTGTCGCCGTCGCCGTCGGTCAGTGTGTAGGTGAAGACGTCGCTGACCTCGCCCGGAGTGCCGGCATTGCGGGTGTAGGTGGCGCTTCCGTCGGTGACGAGTGCGAGCACTCCATATTGGCCGGCGATCAGGAAGTTGGGGCCGGGATCCGTATCGAGATTGGCCGGAACGTTGACGCTCGCCACCGCGGTGACGACGGCGCCGTCGGCCCCGACATCGTCGCCGCCGCCATCGCCCTCGGCGTCGGTGATGACATTGCCGGATGCCGGACCGAACGTTCCGGCCGGGATGGCTCCGACATCGCCGACCGCGACCGGCCCATCGTCCTCGAACCTCAAATTCTGGCCGATATCGGCGGTCGCCGAAGCGCTGTCGCCGTCGGCGTCGGTGACGGTCGCGGTCAGGATGACGAGATTGTCGGCGGCAAGGCTGATCGCGTCGTCGGGATTGCCCGTATCGGGCTGGATCAGCGAGCGCTGCTGGTCGAGCGTGACATTGCCCGCGCCGTCGACCGAGACGGTGAAGGCCAGCAGGTTCGATGTCGCCGTCCTCCCCTCGACGACGCTACCGTTGAGAACGAGGTTTACAGCCTCGCCGGTCGCGGTGTCGGTCAGCCCCGTCGCCCCGATATTGATACCCAGCGCATAAACGGTCGGGCTCGATGCCGAGCCGTCGGCTCCGAACAAGGTGGTGAACACCGAAGCAAAGCCTGTCGAAGCAAGGATGGCGAAGCTCGATTCGTCTACGGTCAGGACGGGCTGGATGCCGGAGGCGGTGATGGCCGGACCGTCATCCTCGAAGGTCAGGTTGGTTCCGATATCGGCGCTGGCCGAGGCCTGGTCGCCGTCACCGTCGATCGCGGTCGCGGTCAGGGTGACGAGATTGTCGGCGGCCAGACTGACGGCATCGTCCGGATTGGCCGCGTTCGGATGGGCGACCGTCCGCTGCTGGTCGAGGGTCACGATTCCGGCCGAATCGACCGACACGGTGAACATGAGCAGGTTGGTGAGCGCCGTCCGTCCCTCGACGACGCCGCCGTTCATCGCCAGGTTCACCGCTTCGCCGGTGGCGGTGTCGATGAGGCCGCTCGCCCCGGCCACGGCGCTCAGGGCATAGGTCACGCTTCCCGAGTCATTGGCCCCGAAATCGGTGGAGAAGACATCGGCGAAGCTCGCCGAAGCGCTCGCGGCAGGGTCGGTTTCGTCGACCGTCAGCCTGGGCTGGGTCGTCGAGGCGATGACGACCGGACCGTCGTCCTCGAAGACGAGGTTCTGGCCGATGTCGGCGGTCGCCAGGGCCTGATCCCCGTCGCCGTCGGTCACGGTCGCGGTCAGGGTGACGAGAGCGTCGGCCGCCAGCGTGATCGGATCGTCGGGGTTGGCGGCATCGGGATGCAGCACCGAGCGCTGCTGATCGAGAGTCACGGTGCCGGCGGAGTCCACCGAGACGGTGAACACGATCAGGTTCGATGTCGCCGTTCGGCCCTCGACGATTGCGCCGTTGAGAATCAGGTCGACCGCCTCGCCGGTGGCGGTGTCGAACAGGCCGGTCGAACCGGCATCGATGCCGAGCGTGTAAGAGATCGGGATCGCGGCGGGACCGTCCGCCCCCGGAACCGCCGCGAACACTCCGGCAAAGCTCGCGGAGGCGTTGGTGACGAGAATGGTCTCGTCGACGATCAGCGACGGCTGGACCGTCGAGGCCGTGATGCTCGGCCCGTCGTCCCTGAAAACGAGGTTCCGGCCGATATCGGCGGCAGCCGAGGCCTGATCGCCGTCGCGGTCGGTGACGGTCGCGGTCAGCGTGACGAGATTGTCGGCGGCCAGACTGAGGGGGTCGTCGGCGGCGGCCGGATCGGCATGGACCAGGGCTCGCTGCTGGACGAGGGTCGCGGTGCCGCTCGAATCGACCGAGACGGTGAATGCGATCGGACCGCCGGCGCCGGCGCGGCCGACCGCCTGGCCGGCTTCGAGGCTCAACAGAATGGAGTTGCCGGTGGCCGTGTCGATCAGTCCGGTCGATCCGGCGGTGACTGCGAGCGTGTAGGCGATGGAGTCGGACGATGCCGCGCCATCCGCCCCGAACGAGGGAAGAAATGTGGTTGCGAAGCTCGCCGAGGCGCCGGCGGCAAGGCCGGTCTCGTCGACGGTCAGAACGGGCTGGGCGCCGGAGGCGGTGACTCCCGGCCCGTCATCCTCGAAGATCAGATTCTGGCCGATATCGGTGGTGGCCGAAGCCGTATCGCCGTCGCCGTCGGTCGCCGTCGCGGTCAAAGTGACGAGATTGTCCGCCGCCAGGCTGATCGGTTCGTCGGGACTGGCCGCATTGGGATGGACCACCGACCGGGACTGGTCGAGCGTGACGGTGCCGGCCGCTCCGACCGAGACGATGAACACCAGCAGGTCCGAAGTCGCCGTTCGGCCCTCGACGATCCCTCCGTTCAGGACCAGATTCACCGTTTCGCCGGTGGCGGTGTCGACGAGGCCGGTCGCGCCGGCGCCGATCCCGAGCGCGAAGGCGATCGGGCCCGAGGCGGCGGCTCCGTCCGTCCCGAACAGGGGCGCGAACACCCCTGCGAAGCCGGCCGCGGCGTTGGCCGCCGGATCCGTCTCGTCGACCGCCAGCACCGGCTGGGTCGTCGAGGCGGTGATCGAAGGCCCGTCGTCTTCGAAGACGAGATTCCGGCCGATGTCGGCGGTCGCCGACACTGCGTCGCCGTCGCCGTCGGTCACAGTCGCGGTCAAGGTGACGAGGGTGTCGGCGGCCAGGGTCGCCGGGTCGTCGGGATTGGCTGGATCGCCATGGACGAGGGCCCGCTGCTGATCGAGCGAGACGATGCCGGCCGAATCGACCGAGACCCGGAACACCAGCAGGTTGGTGAGCGCCGTGCGCCCCTCGACCGCTCCGCCGGTCAGGGCCAGGATGACCGCCTCGCCGGTGGCGGTGTCGACCAACCCGGTCGGGCCGCCATTGATTCCGAGCGAATAGGCGATCGGTGCGGACGTTTCCGGGCCGTCGGCGCCGAACACTGGAGCGAACACGCTCGCGAAGCTCGCCGAGGTTTCTGCCGCCAGAGCGCTCTCGTCGACCGTCAGGACCGGTTGCGTCGTCGACGCCGTGACGCCCGGGCCGTCGTCCCGGAACAGCAGGTTCTGGCCGATATCGGCGGTGGCCGAGGCCTGGTCCCCGTCTCCGTCGGTCGCCGTCGCGGTGAGGGTGACGAGGGTGTCGGCCAGAGTTACCGGGTCGTCGGGATTGGCCGGATCGGGATGGGCGAGCGCGCGTAGCTGGTCGAGCGTGACGGTTCCGGCCGTGTCGACCGATACGGCGAAGACGAGCAGGTTCGATGTCGCGGTGCGGCCTTCGACGACGGCGCCGTTGAGCAGGAGGTTCACCGCTTCGCCGGTCCCGGTGTCGGTGAGGCCGCTCGCGCCGGCCGTGACGCCCAGCGCGTAAGCGATGCTGCCCGCGCCATCGCTCCCGAACACAGTTGTGAAGACGCTCGCGAAGCTCGCCGAGGCTTCTGCCGCCAGCCCGGTCTCGTCGACGGTCAGGACCGGCTGGGTGGCCGAGGCGGTCACGCTCGGGCCATCGTCCCGGAAAACGAGGTTGGTTCCGATATCGGCGACGGCCGAAGCCATATCGCCGTCGCCGTCGGTCGCCGTCGCGGTCAGGGTGACGAGATTGTCGGCCGCGAGGGTGGCGGGATCGTCCGGATTGGCCGCATCGGCGTGGACCGCGGCTCGCTGCTGATCGAGAGTCACGGTGCCGGCCGGATCGACCGACACGGTGAAGACCAGCAGGTTCGATGTCGCCGTCCGGCCCTCGACCACGCCGCCGTTGAGGACCAGATTGACCGTTTCGCCGGTGGCCGTGTCGATGAGACCGGTCGCTCCCGCATTGATTGCGAGCGAATAGATGACGGGGCCGGTCGCGGCGGCTCCGTCGGCGCCGAACAAAGGAGCGAACACGCCCGCGAAGCTCGCCGAGGCGTTGGCGGCAAGATCGCTCTCGTCGACCTCCAGAACCGGCTGGGCGGCGGACGCGGTGATTGCCGGTCCGTCATCCTCGAACACCAGATTCTGGCCGATATCGGCGACCGCCGAAGCCGTATCGCCGTCGCCGTCGGTCACCGTCGCGGTCAAAGTGACGAGATTGTCGGCGGCGAGGCTGATCGGATCGTCCGGATCGGCTGCATTGGGATGGACCACCGCCCGCGCCTGATCGAGCGTAACCGTGCCGGCCGAGTCGACCGACACAGTGAACACGAGCAGGCTCGACGTCGCCGTCCGCCCTTCGACGACGGCGCCGTTGAGCACGAGATTTACCGCCTCGCCGGTGGCGGTGTCGATGAGGCCGGTCGCGACCGCATTGATTCCGAGCGCATAGGCGACCGAACCGGCCGATGCCGGGCCGTCGGCGCCGAACAAAGGCGTGAACACGCCCGCGAAGCTTGCCGAAGCGTTGGTCGCGATAATGGTCTCGTCGACCGAAAGGACCGGTTGCGTAGTCGATGCGGTGACGCTCGGGCCGTCGTCCCGGAACAGGAGGTTCTGGCCGATATCGGCGGTGGCCGAGGCCGGATCGCCGTCGCCGTCGGTCGCCGTGGCGGTGAGCGTTACGAGGGTGTCGGCGGCCAGAGTCACCGGGTCGTCGGGATTGGCCGGATCGGCATGGGCGAGAGCTCGCAGCTGGTCGAGCGTGACGGCGCCGGACGTGTCGACCGACACGGTGAAGACGAGCAGGTTCGATGTCGCCGTGCGGCCTTCGACGACGGCGCCGTTGAGCAGGAGGTTCACCGCCTCGCCGGTCGCGGTGTCGTCGAGGCCGCTCGCGCCGGCCGCGACGCCCAGCGCGTAAGCAATACCGCCTGCGCCATCCGTCCCGAACGCGGTCGTGAAGACGGCCGCGAAGCTCGCCGAGGCTTCTGCCGCCAGAACAGTCTCGTCGACCGCCAATACAGGCTGGCTGGTCGAGGTGGTGACGCTCGGGCCATCGTCCCGGAAGATGAGGTTCTGGCCGATATCGGCGACGGCCGAAGCCGTGTCGCCGTCGCCGTCGGCAGCCGTCGCGGTCAGGGTGACGAGATTGTCCGCGGCGAGGGTGATGGGATCGTTCGGATTGGCCGGATCGGGATGGACCACCGACCGGGACTGGTCGAGCGCGACGGTGCCGGCCGGATCGACAGAGACCGTGAACACCAGCAGGTTCGATGTCGCCGTCCGGCCTTCGACCACGCCGCCGTTGAGGACCAGATTGACGGTCTCGCCGGTGGCTGTGTCGATGAGGCCGGTCGCTCCGGCATTGATTGCGAGCGCATAGGCGACCGGGGCCGCCGCGGCGGGTCCGTCGGCGCCGAACAGGGGAGCGAAGACGCTGGCGAAGCTCGCCGAGGCGTTGGCGGCAAGATCGGTCTCGTCGACCGCCAGCACCGGCTTGATCGCGGACGCGGTGATGGACGGGCCATCGTCCTCGAACACCAGATTCTGGCCGATATCGGCGATCGCCGAGGCCAAATCGCCGTCGCCATCGGTCACCGTCGCGGTGAGGGTGACGAGATTGTCGGCGGCGAGGCTGATCGGATCGTCCGGATCGGCTGCATTGGGATGGACCACCGCCCGCGCCTGATCGAGCGACACGGTGCCGGCCGCATCGACCGAGACCGAGAACACCAGCAGGTTCGATGTCGCCGTCCGCCCCTCGACGACGGCCCCGTTCAGGACCAGGTTCACCGCCTCGCCGGTGGCGGTGTCGACGAGGCCGGTCGCTCCGGCATTGATTCCGAGCGCATAGGCGACCGAACCGGCCAATGCCGGGCCGTCGGCGCCGAACAGGGGCGTGAACACGGCCGCGAAGCTCGCCGAGGCATTGGCCGCGAGATCAGTCTCGTCGACCGTCAGCACGGACTGGCTGGTCGAGGCTGTCGCCACCGGGCTGTCGTCGTCAACCTGGATGTCGAGCGAGCCCGCGGCGCTTTCGCCGTCCGCGTCGGTCGCCGTGTAGGCCAGGCTGAACGACTGCTCATTCTCGTCGCCGCCGGCGGCATGGAGTATCGGCGCCTGCTGCGTGGCGGCATAGGCGCCGGTGGGGGGATCGAGAGTCACCGTCAGAACGGTGACGAGACCCTGCTGTACGATCACCCCGCCGGACCCGTCGGAGACGTAGCTGAACCCGGCGGGAGCGCCTGTGAGCTGGAAGGCGAAGGTCAGCGGGGCGTCGCCGCCGGCCCCGCTCAGCGTGCCGCTGCTATTGGTCGCGTCGACATCGTCGCCGGTGCCGCCCGAATTGCCGCCGGCCAGCGCATCGTCGTCGAGCTGGACGAGCGGATTGGCGCCGACGGTCGGCGCGGCATTGGCGATGGCGATGGTCAGAGTCGCCGTGTCGCTGTCGCCGTCGCCATCGGTCAGGGTATAGCTGAAGACGTCGCTGACCCCGCCGGGCGTGTCGGGATTGCGGGTGTAGCTGTAGCTTCCGTCCTGCCCGAGGGTGAGAATTCCATATTGGCCCGCGATCAGGAAATTCGGGCCGGGATCCGTATCGAGGCTGGCCGGAACGTTGACGCTCGCCACGGCCGACACCAGTGCGCCGTCGGCCCCAACCGAATCGGTGCCGCCATCGCCCTCGGAATCGCTGATGACATTGCCGGTCGCCGGCCCGAACGTGGAAGCGGCAATGGCGTCGGAATCGCTGGTCGCGATGGGTCCATCGTCCCCGAAGTCGAGGTTGCGGCCGATATTGGCGGTCGCCGAGGCCGTGTCGCCGTCGCCGTCGGTCACCGTGGCGGTCAGGGTGACGAGGTCGTCCGAGGCCAGGCTCACCACATCGTCGGGATCGGCGGAATCGGGATGGGCCAGCGCGCGCTGCTGGTCGAGCGTGACCGTGCCGGCCGAGTCCACGCTCACGGTGAACGCGATCGGACCGCCCGCGCCGGCGCGGCCGATCACCTGGCCGCTCTCGAGGGTAAGCACCACGGCGTCGCCGGTGGCGGTGTCGATGAGCCCGCTCGCGCCGGCATTTACGCCGAGGGTGTAGGCCACGTCGCCCGCGCCGTCGGCCCCGAACGCGGTGCTGAACACGCCCGCGAAGCTCGCCGCCGCATCGGTCGCCAGGCTGGTCTCGTCGACCGTCAGGACTGGCTGGGTCGTCGATGCGCTCGCCACCGGCCCATCGTCGTCGACCTGGATGTCGAGCGTGCCCGTGGCGAAGTCGCCGTCGACGTCGGTCACCGTGTAGGAAAGGACGAAGCTTTGCTCATTCTCGTCGCCGCCCGCGGCATGAGCGACCGGCGCGTTCTGGGCGACCGTGTAAGCGCCGTTCGTCGAATCAAGCGTGATGGTCAGGACGGTGAGTCCGCCCTGCTGGACGAGCACGCCTCCCGCGCCGTCCGAGACATAGGTGAAGCCCGCCGGCGCCCCGGTCAGATCGAAGGCCCAGCTGAGCGGCGCGTCGCCGCCCTCACCGCTCAGAGTGCCGGTTAGGTGTGCTGAATCGACATCGTCGCCAGCGCCGCCGGGATTGCCGCCGGCCAGCGCATCGTCGTCGAGCTGGACCAGCGGATTGGCGCCCGCGATCGGCGCCGCTGCGGCGATCGAGAAGGTCAATGTCGCCGTGCTGCTGTCGCCGTCGCCGTCGGTCAGTGTGTAGGTGAAGACGTCGCTGACCTCGCCCGGCGTGCTGGGATTCCTCGTGTAGGTGGCGCTTCCATCGGTGCTGAGTGCGAGCATTCCATATTGACCGGCGATCAGGAAGTCTGGGCCGGGATCGAGGTCGGGGCTGGTCGGATCGTTGACGCTTGCCACCGCCGACACCACCGCGCCGTCGGCCCCGACATCGTCGCCGCCGCCGTCGCCCTCGGCGTCGGTGATGACATTGCCGGATGCCGGACCGAACGTGCCCGCGGGGATGGCGCCGACATCGCCCACGGCGACCGGCCCGTCGTCTTCGAAGCTGAGATTCTGGCCGATATCGGCGGTTGCCGAGGCGCTGTCGCCGTCGGCGTCGGTGACGGTCGCGGTCAGGGTGACGAGATTGTCGGCGGCGAGGCTGATCGCATCGTCGGGATTGCCCGTATCGGGCTGAACGAGGGCACGCTGCTGGTCGAGCGTGACATTGCCCGAGCCGTCGACCGACACCGAGAAAACCAGCAGATCCGAAGTCGCCGTCCGCCCCTCGACGACGCCGCCGTTCAGGACAAGGTCGACCGCCTCGCCGGTGGCGGTGTCCGTCAGCCCGCTCGCTCCGGCATTGATTCCGAGCGCATAGATGGTCGGGCTCGAAGCGGCCGCTCCGTCGGCTCCGAACAGGGGCGTGAATATGCCCGCGAAGCTTGCCGAGGCGTTCGCCGCCAGGTTGGTCTCGTCGACGGTCAGGATGGGCTGGGTCGTCGAGGCCGTGACGCTCGGGCCGTCGTCCCGGAAAACGAAATTCTGGCCGATCTCGGCTGTCGCCGAGGCCGAATCGCCGTCGCCGTCGGTCACCGTCGCGGTGAGGGTGACCAGGCTGTCGGCCGCCAGCGTGACCGGATCGTCCGGATCGGCCGAATCGGAATGAACGACGGCCCGATGCTGGTCTAGCGTGACATTGCCGGCCGTATCGACCGAGACCGAGAGCACCAGATGGTTCGATGTCGCCGTTCGGCCTTCGACGACGGCGCCGTTCAGGGACAGGACCACCGCCTCGCCGGTGGCGGTGTCGACGAGGCCGCTCGCGCCGGTCGTGACGCCCAGCGCGTAGGCAATGTCGCCCGCGCCGTCCGCCCCGAACGTCGGCGTGAAGACGCCCGCGAAGCTCGCCGAGGCATTGGCCGCGAGATTGCTTTCGTCGACCGACAGGCTCGGCTGGGTCGTCGACGCAGTCAGGGCCGGTCCATCATCGTTGAAAACGAGGTTCTGGCCGATGTCGGCGGTGGCCGAGGCCAAATCGCCGTCGCCGTCGGTCACCGTCGCGGTCAAAGTGACGAGCGTGTCGGCCGCCAGCGTGATCGGATCGTCGGGATTGGCCGCATCGGGATGCAGCACCGAGCGCTGCTGGTCGAGCGTGACGGTGCCGGCCGAGTCCACGCTGAGCGTGAAGGCGATCGGGCCTCCGGCGCCCGCACGGCCGACCACTTGCCCACCTTCGAGGTTCAGCACTACGGCATTGCCGGTAAGGGTGTCGACGAGGCCGGTCGAGCTGGCCCCGACTCCGAGCGAATAGGCGACCGGCACGGCGGCGGCGGGACCGTCCGCTCCGAACAGAGGAGCGAACACGGCGGCGAAGCTCGCCGAGGCATTGGTCGCGAGGTCGGTCTCGTCGACGGTCAAAACGAGCTGGGTCGTCGAGGCGCTGACCGACGGTCCGTCATCGTCGAAAACGAGGTTCTGGCCGATATCGGCGGTGGCCGAGGACTGGTCGCCGTCGCCGTCGGTCACGGTCCCGGTGAGGGTGACGAGGCTGTCGGTGGCAAGGCTGATCGGATCGTCGGGGTTCGCCGCATCTGGATGGACGACGGCGCGCTGCTGGTCGAGCGTGACGGCGCCGGTCGCGTCGACCGAGATGGAGAAGACCAGCAGGTTCGTTGTCGCCGTTCGGCCTTCGACGACGCCCGCGTTCAGGACGAGGTTTACCGCCTCGCCGGTGGCGGTGTCGACGAGGCCGGTTGCTCCGGCATTGATGCCGACCGTGTAGGCGATCGGGCTCGAGGCGGCGGCTCCGTCGGCTCCGAACAATGGAGTGAATATGCCCGCGAAGCTGGCCGAGGCATTGGCCGCCAGACTGGTCTCGTCAACGGTCAGGGTCGGCTGGGTCGTCGAGGCCGTGACGCTCGGGCCATCATCCAGGAAAATCAGGTTCTGGCCGATATCGGCGGTGGCCGAAGCCGTATCGCCGTCGCCGTCGGTCTCGGTTCCGGTGAGGGTGATCAGGCTGTCGGCCGCGAGGCTGACTGGATCGTCCGGATTGGCCGGATCGGGATGAACGACGGCACGATGCTGATCGAGCGTGACGGTGCCGGCCGCATCGACTGAAACCGAGAAAACCAGCAGGTTCGTGGTCGCTGTCCGCCCCTCGACGACGGCGCCGCTGAGCACGAGGTTCACCGCCTCGCCGGTGGCTGTGTCGATGAGGCCGCTCGCCCCGGCCACGGCGCCCAGCGCGTAAGCGATACTGCCCGGGCCATCCGCTCCGAACGCCGCCGTGAACACGCTCGCGAAGCTCGCCGAGGCATTGGCCGCCAGGCTGCTCTCGTCGACCGTCAGGGAAGGTTGGGTCGTCGACGCGGCAAGGGATGGCCCATCGTCGTTGAAAACGAGGTTCTGGCCGATGTCGGCGGTCGCCGAGGCCTGGTCGCCGTCGCCGTCGGTGACCGTCGCGGTCAGAGTGACGAGAGTGTCGGCCGAGAGACTGATCGGATCGTCGGGGTTGGCGGCATCGGGATGCAGCACCGAGCGCTGCTGGTCGAGCGTCACGGTACCGGGCGTGTCGACGCTGAGCGTGAAGACGATCGGGCCGCCGGCGCCTGCCCGGCCGATCACCTGTCCGCCTTCGAGGCCCAGCACCACGGCATTGCCGGTGAGAGTGTCGACGAGACCGGTCGAGCCGGCCCTGACGCCGAGCGCATAGGCGATCGAGCCGGCGGCGGCGGGACCGTCCGCTCCGAACAAGGGAGTGAACACTTCGGCGAAGCTGACCGAGGCATTGGTCGCGAGATCACTCTCGTCGACGGTCAGGACGGATTGAGTCGTCGAGGCGGTGACTGACGGTCCGTCATCCTCGAAAACGAGGTTCCGGCCGATATCGGCGGTGGCCGAGGACTGGTCGCCGTCGCCGTCGGTCACGGTTCCCGTCAGGGTGACCAGGGTGTCGGCGGCGAGCGTGATCGGATCGTCGGGGTTGGATGCGTTGGGATGGAGGAGCGCGCGGAGCTGGTCGAGCGTGACGGCGCCGGCCGCGTCGACCGAGACGGAGAAGACCAGAAGGTTCGTCGTCGCCGAGCGGCCTTCGACCACGGTTCCATTGAGAATGAGATTCACCGCCTCGCCGGTGGCGGTGTCGATGAGGCCGGTTGCTCCGGCATTGACGCCGAGCGTGTAGGCTATCGGTCCGGAAGCGGTGGCTCCGTCGGCCCCGAATGCAGCCGCGAATATGCCCGCGAAGCTTGCCGAGGCATTGGCGGCGAAGTTGGTCTCGTCGATGGTCAGTACGGGCTGGGTCGTCGAGGCCGTGACGCTCGGGCCATCGTCCCGGAACGTCAGATTCTGGGCGATATCGGCCGTTGCCGAAGCCAAATCGCCGTCGCCATCGGTCGCCGTCGCCGTCAGGGTGACGAGGCTGTCGGCCGCGAGACTGACCGGATCGTCGGGGTTGGCCGCATCGGGATGGGCGACGGCCCGATGCTGATCGAGCGTGACCGTGCCGGCGGCGTCGACCGACAGGGTGAAGACCAGCAGGTTCGTTGTCGCCGTGCGCCCCTCGACTACGCTGCCGTTCAGGACCAGGTTGACCGCTTCGCCGGTGGCGGTGTCGATCAGGCCGCTCGCGCCGGCCGTGACGCCCAGCGCATAGGCGATGCTGCCCGCGCCATCCGTCCCGAACGCCGCGGTGAACACGCTCGCGAAGCTCGCCGAGGCGTTGATCGCCGGATCGCTCTCGTCGACCGTCAGAGTCGGCTGGGTCGTCGATGCGATGACGCTCGGGCCGTCATCCCTGAACACCAGATTCTGACCGATACCGGCGGTCGCCGACGCCCGGTCGCCGTCGCCGTCGGTCACCGTCGCGGTCAGGGTGACGAGGGTGTCGGCTGCGAGACTGATCGGATCGTCGGGATTGGCGGCATCGGGATGAGCCACCGCACGATGCTGATCGAGCGTGACGGTGCCGGCCGTATCGACCGACACGGTGAACATGAGCAGGTTCGATGTCGCTGTCCGCCCCTCGACGACGCTGCCGTTCAGGACCAGATTGACTGCCTCGCCGGTCAGGGTGTCGGTGAGGCCGCTTGTGCCGGCCGAGACTCCGAGCGCGTAAGCGATAGCGCCCGCTCCGTCCGCCCCGAACGCCGCCGTGAAGACGCCCGCGAAGCTCGCTGAGGCGTTCGCCGCCAGCTCGCTCTCGTCGACGATGAGGCTGGGCTGAGTCGCTGACGCCGTGATCGCCGGCCCGTCGTCCCGAAAGACCAAATTCTGGCCGATATCGGCGGTCGCCGATGCCTGGTCGCCGTCGCCATCGGTCGCGGTAGCGGTGAGGGTGACGAGGCTGTCCGCGGCCAGCCTGATCGCATCATTGGGATTGGCCGCATCGGGGTGCGCCACGGCACGAAGCTGATCGAGCGCGACGGCGCCGGCCGTATCGACCGACACGGTGAAGACGAGCAGGTTCGATGTCGCCGTACGGCCTTCGACGACGGCGCCGTTGAGGACGAGATTTACCGCCTCGCCGGTGGCGGTGTCGACGAGGCCGCTCGCGCCGGCCGTGACGCTCAGCGCGTAGGCGATGTTGCCCGCGCCGTCGCTCCCGAACGCGGTCGTGAAGACGGCCGCGAAGCTCGCCGCAGCATTGGTCGTCAGATTGGTTTCGTCGACCGCCAATATGGGCTGGCTGGTCGAGGCGGTGACGCTCGGGCGGTCGTCCAGGAAATTGAGGTTCTGGCCTATATTGGCGACGGCCGAAGCCGTGTCGCCATCGCCGTCGGTCACCGTCGCGGTCAGGGTGACGAGGCTGTCCGCCGCAAGGCTGACCGGATCGTCGGGATTGGCCGAATCGGGATGGAAGACGGCACGATACTGGTCGAGCGTGACATTGCCGGCCGGATCGACCGAGACGGTGAAGACCAGCAGGTTCGTCGTCGCGGTCCGCCCCTCGACGACCCCGTCGTTTAGAACGAGATTCACCGCTTCGCCCGAGGCGGTATCGAAGAGCCCGCTCGCGCCGGCCGCGACGCCCAGCGCGTATGCGATGCTGCCCGCGCCGTCCGCGGCGAGCGCCGTGGTGAAGACGCTCGAAAAGCTCGCCGAGGCGCTGGCCGCCAGGTCGGTCTCATCGACCGTCAGAAGCGGCTGGGTGACCGAGGCCGTGACAGCCGGCCCGTCGTCCCGGAACGTCAAATTCTGGCCGATATCCGCCGTGGCCGAATCCTGGTCGCCGTCGCCGTCCGTCACCGTCGCGGTCAGGGTGACGAGGGCGTCGGCCGCGAGACTGGTCGGATCGTCGGGATTGGCGGCATCGGGATGGAACAGCGAGCGCTGCTGGTCGAGCGTGACAGTTCCCGCCGCGTCGACGCTGAGCGTGAACGCGATCGGGCCGCCGGCGCCGGCCCGGCCGACCGCCTGGCCGCTCTCCAGGCTCAGCACGATGATGTTGCCGGTGATGGTGTCGACGAGGCCGGTCGAGCCGGTCGTGATTCCGAGCGAATAGGCGATCGAGCCAGCGGCGGCGGGGCCGTCCGCCCCGAACAGAGGAGAGAAGATTCCGGCGAAGCTCGCCGAGGCATTGGCGCCAAGGTCCGTCTCGTCGACGGTCAGAATGGGTTGGGTCGTGGAGGCGGTGACCGACGGCCCGTCGTCCCTGAAAACTATGTTCCGGCCGATCTCGGCGGTCGCCGAGGCCGTATCGCCATCGCCGTCGGTCGCGGTTCCGGTGAGGGTGACGAGGCCGTCGGCGGCGAGCGTGACCGGATCGTCGGGGCTTGCCGAGTCCGGGTCGACCAGGGCTCGGAGCTGATCGAGCGTGACGATGCCGGCCGCATCGACCGAGACGGTGAAGACGAGCAGGCTCGATGTCGCCGTTCGGCCCTCGACGATCGCGCCGTTCAGGACCAGGTTCACCGCCTCGCCGCTGGCGGTGTCGATGAGGCCGGTCGCTCCGGCGGTGATGCCCAGCGCGTAGGCGACAGGGCCTGCGCCATCCGCTCCGAACGCCGCCGTGAAGACGCTCGCGAAGCTCGCCGAGGCGTCGGTCGCCAGAACGGTCTCGTCGACCCTCAGCACCGGCTGTGTCGTCGAGGCGGTGACGCTCGGCCCGTCGTCCCGGAAGCTGAAATTCTGGCCGATATCCGCGACGGCCGAAGCCGGGTCCCCGTCGCCGTCGGTCACGGTCGCGGTGAGGGTGACGAGACTGTCGGCAGCGAGGCTGACCGGATCGTCGGCGTCGGCCGCGTCGGGATGGGCCAGGGTCCGCTGCTGATCGAGCGTGACAATTCCCGCCGGGTCCACGCTGAGCGTGAACGCGATCGGCCCGCCGGCGCCGGCCCGGCCGACCACTCGGCCGCCTTCGAGGGCGAGCTCCACCGGGTTGCCGGTGGCGGTGTCGATAAGACCGGTCGAGCCGGCATTGATCCCGAGCGTGTAGACGATCGACGCGGACGATGCCGGCCCATCGGCGCCGAACAAGGGCGTGAAGACGCTCGCGAAGCTCGCCGAGGCGTTGGTCGCCAGGCTGGTCTCGTCGACGGTCAGGACCGGCTGGGTCGTCGAGGCTGTAATTGAGGGGCCGTCGTCGCGGAACGTCAGATTCTGGCCGATGGAGGCGGTCGCCGAGGCCTTGTCGCCGTCGCCGTCGGTGGCCGTCGCAATGAGGGTGACCAGCATGTCGGCGGCGAGGCCGATCGGGTCGTCGGGATTGGCCGCATCGGGGTGGAACAGCGAGCGCTGCTGGTTGAGCGTAACCGTCCCCGCCGAGTCCACGCTGAGCGTGAACGCGATCGGACCGCCCGTGCCCGCACGGCCGACCGCCTGGCCGCTCTCCAGGCTCAGCACCACTTCATTGCCGGTGAGGGTGTCGACAAGGCCTGTCGGGCCGGCTCTGACTCCGAGCGCATAGGCGGTCGCCGCGGCTGCGGCGGGACCGTCGGCTCCGAACAAGGGGGCGAAGACCGCGGCGAAGCTCGCCGAGGCGCTTGCGGCTAGGTCGGACTCGTCGACGGTCAGAATGGGCTGGGTCGTCGAGGCCGTGACCGACGGCCCGTCGTCCTTGAAGACGAGGTTCCGGCCGATCTCGGCGGTCGCGAAGGCCTCGTCGCCGTCGCCGTCGATCACCGTCGCGGTCAGCGTGACGAGATTGTCGGCGGCAAGATTTATCGGATCGCCGGGATTGGCCTGGTCGGGATGGACGACCGCCCGGAGCTGATCGAGCGTGACAATTCCGGCGGCATCGGCCGACACGGAGAACACGAGCAGGTTCGACGTCGCCGTGCGCCCCTCGACGACGCCCCCGTTGAGAACGAGGTTCACCGCCTCGCCGGTCGCGATGTCGACGAGGCCGGTCGCTCCGGCATTGATGCCGAGCGCATAGGCGATGGGGCTCGCGGCGGCGGCTCCGTCGGCGCCGAACGCGGTTGCGAAGATGCCCGCGAAGCTCGCCGAGGCTTCTGCGGCGAGGTTGGTCTCGTCGACCGTCAGCACCGGCTGGCTGGTCGAGGCCGTCGCCACCGGGCTGTCGTCGTCGACCTCGATCGCGAGCGTGCCGCCGGCGCTTTCGCCGTCCACGTCGGTCGCGGTGTAGGCGAGGGTGAAAGCCTGCTCGTTCTCTTCGCCACCCGTGGCATGGACTATCGGCCTGTGCTGGGTGACGGCATAGGCGCCGGTGGCCGTGTCGAGCGTTACCGTCAGGACGGTGACGGCGCCCTGCTGGACGAGAACGCCGCCGGACCCGTCGGAGACGTAATCGAACCCCGCGGGCGCCCCGCTCAGCTGGAACGCGAAGGTGAGGGGAATATCGCCGCCCGCGCCGCTCAGCGTGCCGATGAGGCTAGCCGAATCCGCATCGTCACCCGCGCCGCCGGCATTGCCGCCGGCCAGCGCATCGTCGTCGAGCTCGACGATCGGATTGGGGCCGGTGATCGGCGAGGAATCGGCGATGGCGAAGGTCAGCGTCGCGGCGACGCTGTCGCCGTCGCCGTCGGTCAGCGTGTAGGAGAAGACGTCGCTGACCCCGCCGGGCGTGTCGGGATTGCGGCTGTAGCTGTAGCCGCCGTCCCTGCCCAGGGTCAGGACGCCATATTGGCCGGCGATCAGGAAGTCCGGGCCGGGATCGGTGTCGAGGCTGCTCGGAAAATTGATGCTCGCCACGCCCGACACCTGCGCTCCGTCGGCCCCCGCATCGTCGGCGCCGCCGTCGCCCTCCGCGTCGGTGATGACGTTGCCGGTCGCTGGCACGGACGCACCCGACTCAATGCTTTCGGCGTCGCTCGCCGCGATCGGTCCGTCGTCCTCGAACAGGAGGTTCCGGCCGATATCGGCGGTGGCCGATGCCTGGTCGCCGTCGGCGTCGGTGACGGTCGCGGTCAGGGTGATGAGATTGTCCGCGGCCAAAGTGACGATATCGTCGGGATCGGCGCCGTCAGGATGGACCAGGGCCCGTCGCTGGTCGAGCGTGACCGTCCCATTCGAATCCACGCTCAGAATGAACACGATGGGGCCGCCGGGGCCCGCGCGGCCGACCACCTGGCCGTTTTCCAGGCCAAGCAGAACCGCGCTGTCGATACCCGCCTTGAGGCCGAGCGCATAGCTGACCGAGCCGGTTGCGGCCGCTCCGTCCGCGCCCGGAATCGTCGTGAACACCCCGGCGAAATTCGCCGAGGCGTCGGCCGCCAGGTCGCTCTCGTCGACGGTCAGGACCGGCTGGGTGGTCGAGGCGGCGGCGCTCGGCCCGTCATCCTCGAACAGGAGGTTCCGTCCGATGTCCGCGGTGGCCGAGGCCTGGTCGCCGTCGCCGTCGGTCACCGTCGCGACGAGGGTCACGAGGTCGTCGGCCGCCAATGTGACCCGACCGTCCGGGCTGGAGGTACCGGGTTGGACGACCGGACGGAGCTGGTCGAGCGTGACGGTGCCGGAGCCGTCGGCCGCGACCCGGAAGACCAGCAGGTTGGACAAAGCCGTCCGCCCCTCGACCGCCCCGCCGTTCAGGATCAGGTCGATCGCCTCGCCCGTGCCCGTGTCGATCAGGCCGCTCGGCCCTTCCACGGCGCTCAGGGCGTAGGCCAGCCCGCCAGCGCCATCGGCGCCGGGATCGGCGGTAAAGACCCCGGCGAAGCTCGCCGACGCGTCGGTCGCGAGATCCGTCTCGTCGACCGCAAGCACCGGCTGGGTCGCCGATGCGGCGATGCTGGGCCCGCCGTCCTCGAAAATGAGGTTCCGGCCGATGTCCGCGGTCGCCGAGGCCTGGTCGCCGTCGCCGTCGGTCGAGGTCGCGGTCAGGGTGACCAGATTGTCGGGGGCAAGGCTGATCGGGTCGCCGGGATCGGCCTGATCGGGATGGATGACGGCCCGCAGCTGGTCGAGCGTGACGGTTCCGGCCGGATCGACCGACACGGCGAAGACCAGCAGGTTCGACGTCGCCGTTCGGCCTTCGACGAGGGCGCCGTTCAGGACCAGGGTGATCGCCTCGCCGGTGGCGGTGTCGATGAGACCGGTCGAGCCCGCGCCGGCTCCGAGCCTGTAGGCGATCGGGCCGGACGATGCCGGGCCGTCGGCGCCGAACAGGGGCGCGAATATGCCCGCGAAGCTTGCCGAGGCTTCTGCCGCCAGGATGGTCTCATCGACCGTCAGGACCGGCTGGATCGTCGAGGCCGTGACGTTCGGGCCGTCGTCGCGGAACGTGAAGGTCAGGCCGATAGAGGCGGTCGCCGAGGCCTGGTCGCCGTCGCTGTCGGTCGCCGTCGCGGTCAGGGTGACCAGGGTGTCGACGGCCAGGGTCACCGGATCGTCGGGATTGTCCGGATCGGGATGGGCGAGAGCGCGCTGCTGGTCGAGAGTGACGGTGGCGGCCGAGTCGACCGACACGGTGAACGCGATCGGGCCGCCGGCGCCGGCTCGGCCGACCACCATGCCGCCCTCGAGGCTCAGCACCACGAAATTGCCGGTGGGGGAGTCGATGAGGCCGGTCGGGCCGGCGCTCAGTCCAAGCGCGTAGGCGATCGGGCCGGCGGCGCCGTCGGCCCCGAACGCGACGGCGAACAGGTCCGTGAAGCTGGCCGAGGCATTGGCGGCGAGATCGCTCTCGTCGACCGTCAGCACCTGAACGGGGGTCGAGGCCGCCGCGACCGGCGAGTCGTCGTCGACGAGGATTCCGAAGGTTCCGACGGCCGTATCGCCGTCAACGTCCGTGACCGTGTATCTAAGCTCGAAGCCCTCCTCATTCTCGCCCCCGCCGCCGGCATGAGCGATCGGAGCGATCTGCGAAATGGTGTAGGCGCCGGTTGCCGGATCGAGCGCGATCCTGAGGACATCGGTCCCGCCCTGCCGGACGAGCACGCCGCCGGCGCCGTCGGAGACATAGGCGAATCCGGCCGGCGCACCGCTCAGCTGGAAGGCGAAGCTGAGCGGGCCGTCGCCGCCGGAGCCGGAAAGGGTGCCAGTGAGATTGGCGGAGTCGATATCGTCGCCCATGCCGCCCGGATTGCCGCCGGCTAGAGCATCGTCGTCCAGCTGGGCCAGCGGTTCGCTCCCGACGTCGGGGAACGCATCGGAGCCGGAGATTGCGATGGTGAGGGTCGCAGTGGCGACGTCGCCGTCGCCGTCGGTCAGCGCGTAGGTGAAGAGGTCGCTGACATTGCCGGGGCTGCCGGCGGCGAGGGTGTAGGAATAAGAGCCGTCGGGGCGAATGACGAGGCTCCCGAACTGGCCGGCGATGGTCGCGCCGTCCGCTCCGACCGCAATGAAGGCGCCGGTGCCGGCGGCGATCGCACTGACCCTGGCATCGTCCGCGCCGACGATGTCGGAGCCGGCGACGACGTTGCCGGCCGCGATGTTCGGCTCGTCGCCGCTGTTGGGCTCGGTGATCGGCGAATCGTTGCTGCGAACCGCGGCGCTGTCGCTCAGCGCCGTCGGCGAATCGTCGGCTATGGCCACCGAGAGGCTCGCGGTCGCGACGTCGCCGTCGGCGTCGGTCACGGCGATCTCGAACAACTCGCCGCTTTCCGTCAGGCTGTTGTCGCTCAGCGTATAGGAAAAGCCGATCCTCGCGGCGGAGATGCTGGTGATGGTCAAAATCCCGAACGCGCCGGCGATGGTCTGGCCGATCGCCATGATCGAAATGCCATTGATCGCGACGTCGGCGATCGCGTCGCCGCGCCCGATCTCGATGGTGCCGGCGACACTCTCCGATCCGGATCCGGATTCCGACCCCGGCGGCTCGCCGCCCCGGGCCGGCAGGCCGGCTTCGCGGACGGTCGCGGAGGCGCTTGCGGAGCCCTCGGGATTCTCCGGAGTGATTATGCGGAGGGCGGGTGCCCGGTCCTGGACGCCCTGATAGATGAACTCCTCCTCGCGGGGCGGCCGATCGAGATGGAGCTCGGTCGGATCGAGGAGCTCGCTCACCGTGTACGGGTCGCCGACATCGTCCTCGCCGGGCCGTCCGTCGATATCGCCTGGCTCGACCCAGAAATTACCGCCTGAGCTCGGCGGCGCGGACGCCGCGCCCTCGATGATGATGAGGAGCGAGCCGTCGGGCAGGGTCACGACCAGGTCGCGCCCGACCGTTCGCACGTCCTCGGGCCCGACTCCTTCCGGAAGGTCGAGGGGGCCGCCGGCGCGGCCGAGGAATGCGATCGTCAATATTCTGTCGCCGCCGGAGCCGTCGGGTCCGGTCAGCTTCAGGACGAAGCGGTCCTCAGTCCCGTCCATGGCCGAGACAGGGATGTACCGGTAATCGCCGTTGCTATTGACGGTCAGCGAGCCATGTTCGCCGTCGACCCGGAAATTTCCCGAGCCGTCGGCCCTGGTGTCGCTCGCGCCTTGATTGACGCTCGACAGCGCGGCCGGCCGGCCGTCGTCCACCCGCTGGAGGCCGTCCGCGAACAGATTGCCGGTGACGGGATGGGGGGCCGCCGCGTCGGTTCCGCCTGCCGCGGCGGGGCGATCGCCAATGCCCCGGCTGGAACCATCGTCTCCGATTTCCTGGTCTGCTTCGCGCCGAGCATCGATACGCATCGCAATCCTCGGTCCATGGCCACCGCTGGAGCGTTTCCAGTCGGTGGAATCGACCGACCACTCGGAAACCGCGGCAATTCAGCAGCCCGGAGCGGCGATTCGACCCCATCGGATCGCGATTTCGCTCTAGGCATCTCGTACGGGAACCGGAGCGTAAATGTTCCTACACGAGAGGGGTCAGTGCGACTTTTGTGAGACGACCGCACTCGGTGAGAACCCCGAAGCAAGGGCGCTCACACTTACGAGAAAGCCCTGAACTAGGCCTTTTGGGCGGAGGGGCGCCGCTATCGCCGAGGAGGCCCCTAGAAGTCGACCGGCGATCCCTTGAAATGCCCCGCGAAACCCTCTCTCGGGTCAAGCTCCAGGCTCGCTGCGGTCGTGGCCTCCGGCGGGTCCTCGCCGGCCATGGCCCGGCGCCAGCCCATCGGAGTCTCGCCGAATTGGGACGCGAACCATCGGCCGAACGCACTCATCGAAGAGTAACCGAGGAGCGCGGCAATTTCCCTGACCGTATGTTTCGAGCTGACGAGATAGTGATGGGCCAAGTCCTTGCGGACCTCGTTCTGAAGACAGGCGAAGCTCGTCCCCTCGAGGGAGAGCAGACGCTGAAGCGTTCGGGGGCTCTGCCCGAGCTTGGCGGCGACCGGTCCCAGGCTGGCCTTGCCGACCTGGATCAGCACGGCCAGGGCGTGCCTCACCCGATCGGTGGCCGGCGCATATTCCAGGGGAAGCGGAACGAGGTCGAGGAGCCTTCGGGCGTTCGTCGCCATCTTCGTCTCGGCCGCGTACGTCGGGCTTCGCATCGCGGCGGAGGAGCAGGAATAGCCGTTGAACGCGCTGTCGAATTCGATCGGGGCGGCGAAGACCCGGCGGAAGACGGCGAGGTCCCCCGGCGGCGAATGGGTGAAATGGACGGCTTCCGCGGTCCAGCCCCCGCGGGAGACGGCGCCGAGCATTCGATAGCCGAGCGCCACGACGAGATCGATCACCTGGGGCTTGCCGTATCCCGGCGCGATGACCCATCGGATCACGCTGACCTCGCCGTCTCCCTCGCATTCGAGCGTGATGACGTCGTTCAACAATCGTCGATACTCGATCAGGGCGCGAAGGACGTCTTCGGTCGTTGGAAGGTGCTGGAGCAGCAGGCTGAGCGGCCCCAGGTCCGCGAAGGAGCGATATTCCGCCATCAGCAGCCCGAAGCTTTCGCAGCGCGATCGCGACGCGGAATCCTCGAGCAGATCCACGATCGCGGCCGCCGAATGCCGGTTCTCCGGATCCGCGAGGAAGAGCGCGCTGATCTTCGCCCGGCGAAGCATTGCGAAGGGATCCAGGCCGACCGATCGGGCGACGTCGGCATAGCCGGTCAGGGCTGCGGCTCGAACCTGATGCACAAGCTGCTCCCATCGTCGGGCGATCCGGTTTTCGAGCCCGGAGCGCCGGCACGGGCGCCGTCCGCCGCCCGAAACCATGCCTCGCGGCTGATCCTGGGGTTGCCGGAGGGCCGCCGCAATCCGGACAATCCCCAATTCCCGGTTCCCGGCGCGCCCCGAACCAGGGAGCGATCATTTGCCAATCGCGGCTCGGCCATGCATCCTTCCGGACCATGCTCCCGGGCCAGGAAGCCTCCCTGCTGTTGCGCGGCGATATCGTCACTCCCGACGGAATCGCGCGCGATCGCTACATCCTCGTGCGCGGCGGCCGGATCGCCGAGATAAGCCGCCGCCGCCCGGCCCGGACCGAGGACGTCCGCTTCCTCGAGACCAGGCGCGGCGAGTGGATCTTCCCCGGCCTGATCAATCTCCACACCCACGCCACCTACAATTTCCTGCCCCTGTGGCGATCGCCGAACGCGCCTTTCGCCAACCGCTTCGAATGGCGCGGAGACCCATCCTACAAGAAGGATGTCGGCGGCTTCGCGCGCGATTTCGCGAAGCGCGAGGGGATGCGCGAGATCATCAGCGTCTTCGGCGAGCTTCAGGCCGTCGCCGGCGGCACGGCCATCCTCCAGGAGGATTTCGCGCTCGACGCCGAGAAGAAGCTTGGCGGCCTCCTGCTCTGCCGCGACACGGCCGCGCCCGAGGATTTCGGCCTTCCGCCCGACCGGCAGATCATGTCGGTGGTCGATTTCTTCCAGCCCGGTCCCGACGGAGCTCCGCGCCCGCTCACCGAGCGGATCCAGTCCTATGGAAAGGCGCGCGATTCCGGCACCCTGGTGGCGACCATCGTCCACTTGGCCGAGGGCCGTTCCGGCTTCGGCTCGAACCGGGGGGTCGATCCTTATTCCCGAGCCGAGTTCGAGGCGTTCATGGGCTTGCCGGAGATGCGGGACGCGCAGGCGGTCCGAAGCTCGCCTTTCTCGATCGTCCACGGCTGCGGAATCGATGCCCGCGATCCTGCACACATCGCCTTCCTGCGCGAGCGCGGAATCTCCCTGATCTGGTCGCCGGTCTCCAATCTTCTCCTCTACGGCGACACGCTCGACGTCGAGACCTTCCTGGCCGCCGGGATCAACGTCGCGATCGGCTCGGACTGGGCGCCGAGCGGCTCGAAGCACGTCTGGGACGAAGCGAAGTTCGCCCGCGCCTACTTCCAGGCGATCGGATCGCCCGTCTCCGACGCCCTGATATTCGAGATGGTCACGATCAACGCCGCCCGCTGCCTCGGGATGGACCATGCCGGGCGGATCGCCGAAGGCGCCCTCGCCGATTTCTTCATCCTTCGAAGCCCGATCGAGAGCGACAATCCGCACGAAACCTTCCTCGGCACCGAGGACAGGGACGTGCTCGCCACGATCATCGCCGGCGAGCCCATCTACGGCGACCGCGACACGCTCGGCCCATTCACGCCCGAACTTCAGCCTTTGCCCGAGGCCGAAGGATCCGCCGTCCGCAACAAGGCGGTCCGCCTGCCGCCCCAGCTCGCCTTCGACGTCGACGAACGGGTCGGTCATATGGAAAAGGAGCTCAAGGCTTGCGCGCTCCCGGTCTGGCGAAGCAATCTGCTGGTCAGCTCGGACAAGCTCTACCGGCGCAGGATCCAGCGCCTCCGCGCCGAGCTCCAGGATTATGGCTGGGGCGTTCGCCAATGGCGCCACGACGGCCCCTCCGCCACCCCCGGCCTCGTCAAGGTCGAGCCCGGTGCCGTGCGCGTCTGGAGCGGCTTCCGCGGCGCAATCTCCCACGACGCCCTGCAGGACGGCATGGGCCGGATCCTCGTCCCGTGCGCGGTCAACCTCCAGTCCCCGCTCGGCCTGACCGCCTGCCTCGCCGCTCTGCTGCCCGAGGACAAGGAAGCGGCCCTCCCCGACGCCGTCGGCCTCGATGCATTCGAGAGCAGGCCCGTCGCCGACCGCACGCCCCGAAGCGCGGCCGGCCGCGCCTTCGGGCTCATCGGCGGCGCCCTGTTCGACGGCGAGCGCTCCTCGGCCGCCCTTCCCGAACCCTTCACCGGCGCTCTCGCCGCCGGCAAGCCGGCCCACCTGCTCGACGGGACGGCGGACTGGCAGTCCGGCACCACCGAGATCTTCGTCGGGTCGAGGCCGGCGGCGATGACGGCCGAAGCCTTTCTGGCCGCCCTGTCGAACGCCGCCCAAGCGCTCCGCTCCGCACCCTCGTCGGGGCTGGACGGAGCGATCGTCAGAGCGAGCGAAGACTATGTGGTCTGGTGGCAGCACTGGCAGGCAAAGCCCGACGCGTCCGGCGCCGTCGCCACACGCCTGGCCGGCCTCGCCGCGCCGTGCCTCGACACAAGGGCCAGCCCCGCCAAGGCGCCGCCGCTCTACTGGGAGGGTGACGGCGTGCCGATGGAAACCGGGGACGCCCTCAACCTCATCTTCCAGCGACGGGCCGCAACGCCCTGGTGATCGGCCGTCTGCGGCGGCAAAACCATCAGGGAGATATTCGCCTTTACCGTGTTCGTGCGCATCTGCGAGGACTTCGGGGTGCCGCGCATTAACAAGCCGAGCGGCCATTTCCAGCTGCTTCGCTCTCCGCTTACCAAGTAAGGCCAGAATTGGCGCAGAATTGCGCCGCATCTCCTGCGTCGTGTGAAAAAATCTCAGCGAGGTCGGACCAAATGGCGGGGCGGGAAGCTGTCGGACCTTGAGAGGGGAAATGAGCGCGAAAGTCCCGTCATTCCCTCATTCGCTCCCACCGCCGAGAAACACCTCGACCAGATCTAGGTCAATCGCAGCTGGGGCAGATAATTGTAAGAATTGGCTTTTGGCGCAAGCGGGCCTTCAGGCTGGCCGCTTCAAGGTGATGATCGACCTTGGCCATTCGCTCTGCCAGGACCGCAAGCGAGGCGCTAACAACGAGCGCAAGCCGAGTTACGGCGACGAGGACGACAGGAAAGTCTGACCCTGTCCCACCTTAACTCTTCCCATTGAGTCGCCGGACCATGCGCATGATGCGCCAAACCAGGCACGTGGTCAGCGAGATGTTCCGAAGGAGCCTGCGTCTGCTTGGTCTGGCAATATCAACCGTCACTCGGACTCTTGAGATCAAGTATTAAGTTGCATAATAGAATGATGATTCAGCATTCCGAATGAACTGGCCTACCGATTCGCAATGTTTCGACAGTGTATCGAAACTTTCCGTCTCGAAAATCGAGTTTTCTTCGGAAATCCGCCGATTCTAACCATCTTGCGTAATGAAAGATGTTTTAGTATCAAGCGGTTGCGGGGCCCGGGGGGCTCACATGATGGCTGCGCCTCAAGGGCGCCTCTTTCGACCGGAGGTCGCCGAGGCGCGCAGGCGGCGTCTGTACGGCGAAATGGTCTGGACGCGGCTCCGGTAACGGGAGAGCTGTGCCTGCAGGTTTTACAGAATAGATTCTCTTAAACATTACAAACTTTTAACTTTCGCTTCTGAAAAAATGATCTAGCTCTGGTTACGCCAACAATGGCTAAATCAAGGGGATAGAAAATGAACATGTATCAGATCAATGTTGAGGCGCTTCCTGAGCTGGACACCAAGGTTGGCGTCCATGGCTCGACCACGCAGGAGGAAGTCGGCGGCCCGCTCTGCTTGGGCGTCGTGATCGGCGTCGCGATTTATATCGCGGAGTAATCGCCGGATACTTTGTTCGGCTGGATGCTCACTTGTGGCATCCAGCCGAACACTTTCTGCGGCCGTTGGAGTGGGGTGGCAAATGATCATAGAAAAGGAACTTCGCGACTGGTGTGCCGACAGAAGCCGGCAGGCCGGCGCTCGCGCCGCGGCGGTCGCATTTGCCCAATCCTGGAGCCGCAGCCCGAGCTTCCGGAAGGTCGCGGACGCTTTCCGCCATACCGCGGACAGCGGGGAAGCTGTCGTCGAGACTTTGTGTGAGCTCTTCGCCGACCACGACTGGATCGAGGCCGCCATCGACGGCTTGTTGGCGGAGCTGCGCCGCGATCGCTTCTTCGAGCCGCCGTTCGCGGCGCTGAACAGCGACATCCATTCGGGCCTGCTCCTTTATGACGACAGCAGCGTGTCCATCGCCCTGGGCGTCACCGGCGTGACCAAGCTGGCGGCGAAAAAAGGCGTGGCTCGGGGCAGCACGTCGATCGGCTTCACCGGTCATCACAGCGTCCTGAAGTTCATCAAGGCGGGGGGCGCCACGATCTCGCTTTGGGAAGCCGCCGCCGTCGGCGACGCGCACAACTCTTCCGAGGCGCCCACCTGCTGGCCCGTGGGGAAACGCGAGCTGAAGGACGGCGACGTCCTGGTCTTCGATGGGCGTCGCCAGAGCTACGTGATCGAGCATGCGACCTCCGATATCCTGCTGCTCCAGGGGACTGTGAAGCGCGGGAAGGTACAGCTCACTACCGAATACGATTCCGCGACCCTGCGCTATGTCGGGGCGAGCGCGACCGACGAGGTTGCGTCGCGAGTTCAGATGATCACGACCCTGCTGCGCAAGATGAAATGCACGGAGGCATTTCCGGTCATCGAGCAGTTTCTCGACGACCCGCATTTCTTCGTTCGCTGGCATGTCATGCGCGAGCTGCTCGGCCTCGACGGGCCCGCCGCTCTGCCTCACCTCGAAAGGCTGGCGAGCGAAGACCCGCATCCGGATGTGCGGCGGGCTGCCTCGGCAGTGCTCGGCGGCCTCCAACGCCACCAACCCGTTTCCGAAGGAGCGCAGCCATGCCTCGCATAATCCCGTGTGCCGACGAATCTCCGCTCGAACTCGGCGACGTGATCGAGGCGCTGAATTGCGACCGCTTCGATCCGGCGGACGAGGATAGCTTCGCTGCCGCCGCGCCGCTGCTCAAAGGGCTCGGCAACAATCCGACATTCCTGACGGACATCGCGGTGAAGGAGCTCAAGGACCACTGCTCCTATCAGACCCGTGAGAACCGCTACAGCTCCCAGGTCATCATGATCCATCGAGCTTCGTCGAAATACTTTCTCCGGGCGAACTTCTGGCCGTCCGCCCAGGACAGCGTCATGCGTTCGAGCGGCACATCGCCGTTTTTCTATCACGTGCCGCACGATCATAATTTCTCGTTCCTCACCGTCGGCTATCTCGGGCCGGGCTATTGGAGCGATTATTACGAATATGAATATGAGGACGTGGTCGGCTTCGTCGGGGAGAAGGTCGATCTGCGTTTCACCGGGCGGTCGCGCCTCGATCAGGGCAAGGTCATGCTCTATCGCGCCCATCGCGACGTCCACAACCAGTTGCCGGCCGACGAGATGTCGGTGTCGCTCAACATCATGGAATCGTCGCCCACCCAGCCGTTTCTGAGCCAGTACCGGTTCGACGTGGACCGTGGCGAGGTGGCCGGCATCATGACCAACACGTCGGCCGAAGCGCTGCTCGATATAGCCGCTCATTTCGGCGACGGGAACGCGCGCGATCTGCTCGAGAGCTTCGCCCGTCATCACCCCTGCGACCGCATGCAGTTCAACGCGCTGCGCGCGCTTGCCGGCGCCGAATCCGACCTGTCGGGCAAGATCGAAATGATGCGGCGCGGCACCTCGGTTTCGAACCGCTTCGTCTCCGCGATGAGCGGCTACAGCATCGCCAGGATGGAGGAGGGCCGGCCGTGGATCGAATGCGCCGTCAACTGATCGTCGAGGATCTGCACGTAGAGGCCTCGGGAAAGACGATCCTCGCGGGCGTCAGCCTGACCCTTCACGCGGGCGAAAGCCTGTGCCTGACCGGCGGCAACGGCGCCGGCAAATCGACCTTGCTGCGGGCCGCCGCCGGCCTTTGCGGCTGGTCGCGCGGCAGCCGTGCGATCGTCGGCGCGGGCAAGGTCCCGCTGGTGACGGGCATCTGGCAGGGCAATCCCGGATTGATGCCGAAGCTCAGCGCCGACCGGAACTATGCCTATATGGCGCGCCTGTTCGGACAGTCCGGCGGCGGGCTTCGCCGGCGCCGGGACGATCTGTTCGATCGGCTGGGCCTTGCCGGCCATCGCTCCAAGCCGGCGGGCGACCTGTCCACGGGGCTCAAGATGCGGCTCGGCCTCGCCATGGCGTTTGCCGCGGAAGCCGATCTTCTCATTCTGGACGAAGTCAGCAACGGCCTCGACGAGGGCGGCATCGACGATCTGCTGGGCCTGGTGGCGGAATACCGCGCCGCCGGCGGGATGATCCTGGCGGCGACTCATGATCGCCGGCTTCTGAACGCGCTCGGCGCCCGCATCCTGACTCTGCAGGGCGGGCGCCCTGTGCCGGTCCCGTCCGCCGCGGACCTGTGTCTTCATTTCGAATGCCCAATTGAGGATGCCGCATGATGATCGTGAACCTCGCCTCGGCAGAATTCCTGCGCGCTTACTGGGTGATCTGCCGATCCCCGTTCGAAACGCTGGTCAGCCTTTCCTTCATGGGCGTCTTGCTGGCGCTGATGCTCGGCGGAAGCGGGCTTCTCGGTGCGGCCGGCATATTCGGCGGCGCGCTGACC
>DATDAS010000008.1:0-5537 GCA_036525315.1 Allosphingosinicella sp. | reverse complement strand
TTGCTGAGTAACGAGCCTATAGCTCCAGGATGGGCACGACCCGTCCGCCCCGTGTGGTCGAGGTCATGACCTCGACCACACGGACAAAGCGCATCACATCACGCGCCTGTCCTCAATCCAATATGCAAGGATGAGCGGTGGGAAATGATTTCCGCTCATCCTGAGTAGCCGTTGAGCTTGCCGAAACGGCGTATCGAAGGACCGCTTTGACATGGGGGCCGCTCTCGCGCACGGCTGCGCAGCCGGACGGCACGTGGCAGCGGGAGACGAGACGTGAAAAAGGCCCTTCTTCTAGTTTCGATCCTCGTCCTGGCGTCCTGCGCGTCGCAGTCGGTCCCGCCGCCGGAAAAGGCGGCCTCCGCCGCCCAAAGTCCCTCGCAGGCCCTCGCCGCATTGTTCGCCGCGAGCGACGAGGCGAGCCTCGTCCGCAATCCGCTGAACGCGCTCGTGCGCGGCGACATGCGCTATGCCGGCCGGCTCGGGGATTTCCTCTCCGACGAATATTATGAGGCCGAGCGCTCCGCCGCCGAGGGCGATCTCGCCGCGCTCGCCCGAATCGACCGCGCCGCGCTGACCCCTTCGGAGCGGATCTCCTACGACGTGTTCAAATGGCAGCGCGATCTCGATCTTCGCGGCCTCCAGCCCGATCTTCTCGCTCTCACCCGGGTGAGGCCGATCGACCATTTCAACGGCTTCCACGCCCAGTTCGCGCAATTGAGCGCGGGCGAGAGCGTCGCGCCGTTCGCGACCGTCGCCGATTACGAGAACGGCCTCACGCGCATCGACGATTACGTCCGAATGCTCGACGCCTCGATCGTCCGGATGCGCGAAGGCCTCGCCGCCAACGTCGTCCAGCCGCGACTGGTCATGGACAATGTGGTCGAGCAGCTCGACGCCCTGCTCGCCGAGGGCGTCGAGGGAAGCAGCTTCTACAAGCCGCTCACCGCCTTTCCCGCCGCTGTCCCGGCGGCCGACCGGGCGCGGCTCAGGGCCGCTTATTCGGCCTCGATCCGCGACGAGATCCGCCCGGCTCTGACCCGGCTTCGCGCCTTCATCGCCGACGAATATTTGCCCAGGGCCCGGCCGACCGTCGGGCTCCACGACATGCCGGGCGGCGACAGGCTCTACGCCTATCTGGTCGAGGCCAACACGACCACCAGCCTGACACCCGACGCGATCCACCGGATCGGGCTCGAGAATGTCGCGCGAATCCATTCCGAGATGGAGGATGTGAAGCGCCAGGTCGGCTTCACCGGCACTCTGAAGCTCTTTTTCGAGCACATCCGGACCGATCCGAAGTTCAAGCCGGAATCGCGCGAGGCGCTTCAGCAGGGCTATGTCGCGATCGGCAAGAGGGTCGATCTCGGACTTCCGCGCCTGTTCCGGACCTTGCCGAAGGCGCCGCTCGAGATCAGGCCGGTGCCGGCGCTGACCGAGAAGGGGGCGGCCCGCGGCTCCTACAACAGCGGCACTCCGGACGGCTCGCGGCCGGGAATCTTCTATTTCAACGCCTACGATCTCCCGTCGCGGACGACCCCGAACATGGAGACCCTCTATCTCCACGAAGGCGCGCCGGGCCACCATTTCCAGATCAGCCTCGCCCAGGAGAATGAATCGCTTCCGAGCTTCCAGCGCTTCGGCGGCAACACCGCCTTCGTCGAGGGCTGGGGCCTCTATGCCGAGACCCTTGGCCGCGAGCTCGGAGTCTATTCCGATCCCTATCAATATTTCGGCTATCTCGATTCCCAGCTGTTCCGGGCGATCCGCCTGGTCGTCGACACCGGAATCCATTCCAAGGGCTGGACCCGCGACCGAACCATCCAGTACATCCTCGACAACAGCTCGCGCGGGCGGAGCAACGCCACCGCCGAGACCGAGCGCTACATCGCCATTCCCGGCCAGGCGCTCGCCTACAAGATCGGCCAGCTCAAGATCAGCGAGCTGCGCGCCCGCGCCGAAAAGGCGCTCGGCCCGAAATTCGACATCCGCGAATATCACGAGCAGGTGCTGATGTCGGGCGCGCTTCCGCTGGCCGTGCTGGAGCGCAAGATAGACGATTGGATCGCTGCCAAATCGCGATAGCCCGGCTCTGGCAATCTCGAGCCGGACCGGCTATATGACCAACTACATGGTCAGGAGCATGGCATGGACGCGATCAGTCTGGCGGAAGCCAAGGCCCATTTGAGCGAGCTCGTGGATAGGGTCGAGGCGGGCGGTTCGATCGACATCACACGCCGCGGGAAGCCGGTGGCCCGGCTGGTGGCGGCGGAGAGACCGCGCAAGAAGATCGACGCTGCACTGCTCCAATCCCTCACGTCGACCATGCGGCTCCAGGCCGAGGGCGGATCGGATCTGGTGCGATCCATGAGGGACGGCGATCGCTACTGATGCTCTATCTGGACACTTCCTTGGTCATCGCGGCCCTTTCCAACGAGGCCGTGACGCCCCGGGTGCAGGAGTGGCTGGCGGAGCAGGAACCGGGCCAGCTTCTGATAAGCGATTGGAGCATCACCGAGACCTCGTCGGCCATGGCGATCAAGTTTAGAACGGGGCAGATCGATCTGGAGGAGCGCGCCGCGGCGCTCGCGATGTTCAACCAGTTGATAGCCGATAGCTTTACCGTGCTGCCGGTAACCGGCGCGCAATTCAGGGCCGCGGCCAGATTTGTCGATCAGCACGGCCTTGGGCTTCGCGCCGGCGATGCCCTTCACCTTGCGACTGCGTCGGAGCATGGCGCCACGGTGTACACGCTCGATCGAAGGCTGGCCAAGGCGGGCCCACTGGTTGGGGTGCCGACATTGTTGCTGGTCTGACTAGAGCATCGTGCGGAAAAGTGGGAACCGGTTTTCCGCTTACACGATGCGGCAACAAGGGTTAGAGCAGCGGCGCGATTCAGAAATCGCGTCCGATGCTCTAATCCGATCGTCCCGCCCGCTTCGAAGCGATGGGAGCGTGCAGGGATTTCCCCGATCTCGTCTGTTGTTGGCGCCAGGCCAGCCTGAAGAATGGAGTGCCCTCCGCCGATCTCTTCCCGGCTAGAGCATCGTGCGGAAAAGTGGGAACCATGAGCGCGGTGTGGATTGCCCCCGGCAATCCACAGCCATGCCGGGGGCATGGCGGCCGCGCCTCATTTCCGCTTAAACGATGCGACCACAAGAGTTTAGAGCAGCGGCGCGATTCAGGAATCGCGTCCGATGCTCTAGGGCCGGGGACCAGTGCGTGCAACGAAACGGCGCTGGTTTCCACCAGCTGCTACCGGCGCCTTTTCTCCCATTGGTCCCGGCTCTGGCCCCAGATTTCGGTCGGGATTTCGTCGAACGGCGGCGCCATCCGCCCGGGTCCGCGCAGGGTCGATCCGAGCCGCTCGGCCACATGCTGGGATCCGCGATTGTCGGGGTGGATGCAGTGGATCACCTCGGTCCAGCCGAGTGTGTCGAAGGCCCATTGAATCGCGGCCGACGAGCCCTCGGTCGCATAGCCCTTGCCCCAGGCTTCGCGCCTGAGGCCCCATCCGATCTCCGTTCCGGGCCAGCCTTCCGGTTGCCAGGGGCCCAGCCGCCCGATCCATGAGCCGCTTTCCTTCTCGATCACCGAGAACATGCCGAAGCTCTTGAGCGCCCAGGATCCGGTCATCGTCGCCATACAGCGCCAGGCGGTCGCGCGCGGCTGCGGGCCGCCTATGTAGCGGGTCGCTTCCTGATCGCCGGAAAAAGCCGCCCAGCCGTCCAAATCCTCCTCGAGGGGAGGCCGGAGGATGAGTCGGGGGGTTTCGAGGGTCGGTCCGAGCATGCGCTTTTGTAGGCGGCTCTGCCGTCGAGGGGCAATGTCCGAGCGAGCTTGAACCTGAGCCCCGCTACAAGACGAAGTCGCCCGCCCCGATCAGGTAGCCGCCCTCGGTGGTGAGCCCGATGGTAAGATCGGCGAGCCCATCGCCGTTCACGTCGGCCTGTATCGTCCACACGCCGCCGCTCTCGGTGGCGCGAAGCTCGCCGGCGGTGTTGCTGAACGCATTGCCGCCGATGAACGTGAACGCGTCGTTGTTGGCGCTGGTCCCGGTATTGGCATCGAGGATCGACAGGTTGATCCTGTCGCCCGCGTTGAAGCCATTGATCTGGTCCTTTGACGCCGCGGTGGATTCGGTGACGAACCGGTACTGGTAGATATCGTTGCCGCCGCCGCCCGACAGCGTGTCGGCGCCGAGGCCGCCGCTGATCACGTTGCTGGCGCTGTTGCCGGTGATGACGTTGGCGAGCTCGTTGCCCGTGGCGCTGACCGCGTTGGTGCCGATCAGGGTCAGGTTCTCGATGTTTCCGCGCAGCGCATGGTGGACCGAGCTCATCACGGTGTCGGTGCCCTGATTGAGATGCTCGGTGATCTGGTCCGAGCCGTTCTCGACATAATAGATGTCATCGCCCAGGCCGCCGACCATCGTGTCGGCGCCAAGCCCGCCGTCGATGACGTTGCTGCCGGCATTGCCGTAAAGAAGGTTGTTCTTGGCATTGCCGGTGGCGCTCACCGCGGTGCCGGTAAGCGTCAGATATTCAAGGTCGGTGCCAAGCGTGTAGCTGATGCTGCTGTGGACATGATCGTTGCCGCCGCCGGTGTCGATCACCTGGTCGCCCACATTGTCGACATGGTAGGTGTCGTGGCCCGCCCCGCCGATCAGCGTATCCGCGCCGAGCCCGCCGTTCAGGATGTCGTTGCCGATGCCCCCGTCCAATGTGTTGGCGGCGCCGTTGCCGGTCATCACGTTCCACAGGCCGTTGCCGGTGCCGTCGATGGCATTGGCCCCGGTCAGGATCAGATTGTCGATGCTGGCATGAAGGGTGACGGTGACGCTGCTCTGGACCGTGTCGAGGCCGCCGGTGTCGGTGGCGACGTCGCCGACATTGTCGATGATGTAGGTGTCGTTGCCGAGGCCGCCCTGCATCGTGTCGGCGCCGATGCCGCCGTCCAGGCGATTGGCCGACCCGTTGCCGGTGATGATGTTGGCAAGATCGTTGCCGATGCCGTTGATCTCGAGGGTGCCGGTGAGGACCAGCCGCTCGACCTCCGCGCCCAGGGTCCAGTTGACGCCGCTGCTGACCGTGTCGGTGCCTCCGCCCGCGCTCTCGAACACCTTGTCGGACGCATTGTCGACGAAATAGGTGTCGTCTCCGCCGTTCCCGGTCATGAAGTCGGCGCCGAGGCCGCCGACGATGAAGTTGGCGGAGCCGTTGCCGTTGATGATGTTGTTCAGCGCATTGCCCGTCGCGCTGATCGAGGCCGTCCCGGTCAGGGTCAGATACTCGACATTGTCGCCGAGCGTGAAGGTCGTGGAGGCCTGGACGCTGTCATTACCGCCGCCGACGGCTTCGACGATCACATCGCTCGCATTGTCGACGATGTAGGTGTCGTGGCCGAGGCCACCCGACAGGATGTCAGCTCCGCCCATGCCGTTGAGCATGTTGTTGGCGCCGTTGCCGGTGATCGCGTTGGCGAGGCCGTTGCCGGTGCCATTGAGGGCGCCCGCGAGCAGGACGAGATGCTCGACATTG
>DATDAS010000007.1:0-2693 GCA_036525315.1 Allosphingosinicella sp. | reverse complement strand
CGACGAGCCGGAGATGGCCGTTGCCGACCACGTCGGCCTTGACGATCCGGACCGGGCCGGCGGCGACTCGCGGGCCCGGCCAGCCGGCGCCATAGGGACCGCCGACCTCGAGAGCGTCGCACAGATCGGGGCAGACTCCGCCGGGCGCGAGGATCATGTCGAGGAGGAGGGCGCGGGAATCGCGGCCGTCGCTCACGTCGCGGGCGAGCCTTTCGTCGAGAAAATCGGCGAGCGCGTCGATCCGCGCGCGCTCGACGGTGAGCCCGGCCGCCATCGCATGGCCTCCGCCGGCGACGAGGAGGCCGCTCTCCTTGGCGGCGAGAACCGCAGCGCCGAGATCGACTCCGGCGACCGAGCGGCCCGAGCCCTTGCCGAGCCCGTCCTCGCCGATCGCGATGACGATCGCCGGGCGGCCCAGTTTCTCCTTGAGGCGGCCGGCGACGATCCCGATCACGCCGGGGTGCCAGCCCTCGCTCGCGACGAGAATGACGGCGCGATTGCCCTGGGCCGCGCAAAGCAGCTCGGCGGAGTCGCAGACGAGGGTCTCGATCGCCCGGCGCTCCTGGTTGTGGAGCTCGAGCTCGGCGGCGATCCCCTGCGCCTCCTCCTTGTCCTCGGTGGTGAGGAGGCGGACCCCGAGATCGGACTTTCCGACCCGGCCGCCGGCATTGATCCGGGGGCCCAGGGCCCAGCCGAGATCGGCGCAGGTCGGCGCGCGCTCGAGCCGCGCCACGTTGAGCAAGGCGTCGATTCCGACGTTGCGGCGGCCGGCCATGACCTTGAGGCCCTGGGTGACGAAGGCGCGGTTGAGGCCGCGAAGCTGGGCGACGTCGGCGACGGTTCCGAGCGCGACCAGATCGAGCAATTCGACTAGCCGCGGCTCCTCGCGGCCAGCGAAGAAGCCGCGTCCACGCAGCGTTCGGACGAGGGCGGCGCCGAGAAGGAAGGCCATTCCGACCGCTGCAAGATGACCGAAAGCGGCCGCATCCTTTGCCTCGTCGAGCCGGTTCGGATTGACCAGAGCGAAGGCGGCCGGGAGGCTGGACGCGCATTTGTGATGATCGACGACGATGACGTCGACGCCGGCCTCGCGCGCCATGTCGAGCGCCTCGAAGGCCTGGGCGCCGCAATCGACGGTGACGATGAGCCGGGCCCCTTCCCTCGCCAGGCGGACGAGCGCCTCGCCCGAGGGGCCGTAGCCCTCCATCAGCCGGTCCGGAATATAGGCCTTGGGGTCGGCGCCGAGCTGGCGGAGGAGGCGGATGAGCAAGGCGGCCGAGGTGGCGCCGTCGACGTCGTAATCGCCGAAGATGGTGATCGCCTCTCCGCTCTCGACCGCGTCGGCGAGGCGCTCAGCGGCCGGGTCCATGTCGCGGAAGATGCTCGGATCGGGCATGAATTCGCGGATGGTCGGACGGCGCTGCCGTTCCAGATCCTCGCGCGCGACTCCGCGAGCGAGGAGGAGGCGGTCGACCAGATCGTCGGGCTGGAAATGCTCGTCGGCGGTGTCGCCGGCGGTGCCGCGCCAGCGCCAGGGCTGGCCGAGCACCGACGAGGAGACGCCGCAGACGAAGGAGGAGGATGAGGTCACGTCCAATGCCTATCCCATTATCGGGGCTGGGTGAATCTCCGTATGCGCGTGGCCCGCATTCTTCGTGCCTTCGCGCTCTTCGCGTGAACTGAAACTGCAGAAAATGGTGTCACGCGAAGGAAGCGAAGGACAGGAAGACGCGAAGGAAGTCGATCAGATTCGCATGAGGACAATGCCCGTCATGGAGTCCAGCTTGCGCTGGAGTGACGGCATGAAGTCAGTTGTAGCCTCTGCCCGGCTCGTGGCGATGCTCGCCCTTGACCCAGCGGACGGTGCCGGTCGAGGCGCGCATGACGACGCTTTCGGTGGTGATGCAATTCTTGCGGCGCTTCACGCCCTCGAGGAGCGAGCCGTCGGTGACTCCGGTGGCGGCGAAGATGACGTCGCCCTTGGCGAGATCGTGGAGATCGTAGATGCGGTTGAGATCCTCGACGCCCCATTTGGCCGCGCGCCCGCGCTCGTCGTCGTTTCGGAACAGCAGGCGCCCCTTGAACTGGCCGCCGACACAGCGGAGGGCGGCCGCGGCGAGGACCCCCTCGGGGGCGCCGCCCGAGCCCATGTAGACGTCGATCGTCGTGTCGGGATCGGTGACCGCGATGACTCCGGCGACGTCGCCGTCGGGAATCAGCATGATCCCGCAGCCGAGCCCGCGAAGCTCGGCGATCAGCTCGGAATGGCGGGGGCGGTCGAGAACGCAGGCGATGATCTCGGACGGATCGACGCCCTTTGCCGCGGCGATCGCCCGGATGTTGTCGGACGGGCTCTTGTTCAAATCGATCACGCCGTCGGGATAGCCGGGGCCGACCGCGAGCTTGTCCATATAGACGTCGGGCGCGTTCAAGAGGCAGCCCTGCTCGGCGATGGCGAGGACGGCGAGCGCATTGGGACCGGCCTTTGCGGTGATCGTCGTGCCCTCGAGCGGATCGAGGGCGATGTCGATGCGCGGGCCGGTGCCCTGCGCGGAGCCGACCTTCTCGCCGATATAGAGCATCGGCGCCTCGTCGCGCTCGCCCTCGCCGATCACCACGGTGCCGTCGATGGCGAGCGAATTGAGCGACGTGCGCATGGCGTCGACCGCGGCCTGGTCGGCCTTCTTCTCGTC
>DATDAS010000006.1:0-30466 GCA_036525315.1 Allosphingosinicella sp. | reverse complement strand
CCTTGCTGAGTAACGAGCCTATAGCTCCAGGATGGGCACGACCCGTCCGCCCCGTGTGGTCGAGGTCATGACCTCGACCACACGGACAAAGCGCATCACATCACGCGCCTGTCCTCAATCCAATATGCAAGGATGAGCGGGTTTGGGTGGCGGTCAGGCGAAGCGGGAGGCGAGATAAGGCCCGGGATCGACGCCCTCGCCAGCCCTGCCGAGCAATAGCGCCGCGGCCATTCTGGCCGCGGCCGGGGCGGTCTGGATTCCGAAGCCGCCCTGGCCCGCGCACCAGAAGAAATCGTCGCGGCCGGCCGCGAAGCCGTAGACCGGCAGGCGGTCGGGGGCGAAGCTTCGAAGGCCGGCCCAGCGATGCTCGACCGCCTCGACCCGCCATTCGACGACCTGCCCGAGCCAGTCGATGGCGACGGCGACGTCCATCTCCTCGGGCGCGCAGTCGCAGGGCTCGCAGGGGGTCTCGTCGTGCGGGCTGACCCAAAGGCGTCCGCCCGCCTCGGGCTTGAAATAGAAACGCTCGCGCGCGTCGATCACGAGTGGGAGATCGGCGGATGCCGGCGGATCGACGCTCAGCTGCGCAATGGTTCGGCGATGCGGCACGATTCCGATCGTCGGCACACCCGCCAGGCTTGCGACCTCGTCCGCCCATGCGCCGGCTGCATTGGCGAGGATCGAGCATTCGAAATCGCCGGCGGGAGTTTCGAGCACCCAGGCATCGCTCTTCCGATCCGCGCGAGTGACGCGCGCGCCGGTCACGATCTCGGCGCCGGCCTGGCGTGCCGTCTTCAGGTAGTAAGCGTGCAGCGCGGCGACGTCGATGTCGGCGCAGCTCGCTTCGAACAAGGCGCGGTCCCAGCCCGGCCACACTCCGGGCACCATGCGCTCGATCGCCTTGCGATCCATCGGTTCGAGCGAAACCTGGCCTTGTGACGCCTCCATGCGCTCCAGCACGGCCTCGCCCTCCGAATCCGCAAGATGGAGCGCACCGCGATGGCGAAGAAAGCCGTGCTCCGCGAGGAACGGGCCGGATGCGCTGGTCAGCGGCTGGATGAGCGGGCCGCCATAGCTTTCGGCCCAGAAGGCGGCGGAGCGGCCGGTGCTGTGATAGCCGGGGCGGTCCTCGGCCTCGAGCAAGAGGATTGAGCGGTGCGGCGCGATCTCGGCGGCAAGGCTCGCTCCGGCGATCCCGGCGCCGACGATCGCGACCTCGAAGCGCCTCATCGCCCCGAGTGCTTTTCCAGGAAAGCCGCGATTCGGGCATGGGCGTCGAGGCGGATTTCGTCGCGCTCGCGCAATATCTCATGGCCGGCGTCGGGATACATATGCAGCTCGGCGCCGGGGATGAGCGAAGCGGCACGGCGGATCGCGGCGGGGCTGACCAGCCTGTCCTTCGCGGTCCCGAGCAAGAGCACCGGCACCGAGATCCCGCCCAAAGCGGCCGGCGTGAATCGGGCCGAGGAGCGGTAGGCGGCGTCGAGCCAGCCCCAGCTCGGCGGGCCGACATTGAATCCGGGCTGCTTCTCCCACCAGTAAAGCTCGTCCTCATAGCGTTCGGGGCATCCGGTGAGGATCGACTGACGGAGCGATCCCGCCGGCATCGGCGAGCGCGGCTGGTGCCAGGCCGGCTGGCCCGCCCAGCCGAAGGCCGACATGGCCGTGGCGAGCCAGGACGCGCTCCATGCGGGCATCGGCCCGCTGTTGATTGCGATCATAGGCGCGACCAGCACCGCCGCGGCGAGCCTGGGCCTCAGCTCGGCGAGCGTCCGGAGCAGGACGTGTCCGCCCATCGAATGGGCGACGGCGACATGCGGTTCGGGGCCGGACTCGCTCCATTCGGAGACGAGCGCGCCGAGATCCTCGACCAGCCGGTCGAGGCCGTGGGACTCTTTGTTCTCCTCCTTGCCGCGCGACGCTCCCTGTCCGCGCCAGTCGAAGGCGGTGACGTTCCAGCCTTCCCGATGCCACTGGCCGAACGCCTCGAGATATTTCTCGATGAAATCCCCGCGCCCGCCGGCGAAGAGCAAGCTGCCGCGCGGCTTCACCCCTTCGGCCTGCGGCCAGTCCATGCGGCGATGGACCCAGCCGTCCGGGGCCGTCCAGGTGCCGAATGTCGCTCCGGCCGGGTGGGCCCTTCGATTTACCAACATGCTTCGGCGGTTACGGTTCTTAAAGACAGTCCGTCTAGTGCTCGCACCCATGCAGGGGGGAATTTCCTGGGGGCTGATCGCCATTCTCGCCGCCGCGCTCGTCGTGGCGGCCGTCAGCGACTGGCGCAGCCGGACCATCAAGAACGAGCTCAACATCGCCATCGCTTTGCTTGCGATCCCTTTCTGGTTCGTGAGCGGCCTGGCGATCTGGCCCGACATGGCGATGCAGATCGGAGTCGCGGCTCTGGTCTTCGGCCTGTTCGCGATCGCCTTCCGCTTCGGAGCGATGGGCGGGGGCGACGTCAAGCTGGTCGCGGCGATCGCCCTGTGGCTGCCGCCCGGCGCCGTTCTCAAGCTTCTCGTCATCATGTCGCTCGCCGGAGGCCTGCTCACGCTGGCGATGGTCATCCGCCACCGGCTTTCGAAGCCGGGCGGCGAGCTCGAAATTCCCTACGGTATCGCAATCGCGTTCGCCGGTTTCTGGCTGATTAGCGAACGGTTTCTTAACCAATTTAGCTGAATGGTAGGCCCTGCTTTTCGAAGAGCGGGCAGGAGGCAAAAAGCGCCATGGATGTGAAAAAGCTCGTGCTGCTGGTTGGCGCACTGATCGTCGCGGCGGTGACGGCCATCATGGCCAAGAACATGTTCAGCGATGCAAGCGCGCCCCAGGCGACAGCGTCGCCGGCCGTGCCCGTAGGCCCCGAGGTGCTCGTCGCCACGCGCTCCCTCCCCGTCGGCACCATCATCGATGCCGAATCCTTCCGCTTCCAGATGTGGCCCGAAGGCCTCGTCCAGCCGGCCTATTACATCAAGGGTCAGAACGCGAACCCGTCCGATCTGCTCGGAACGGTCGTCCGCTCCGAGATCACCGCGGGCCAGCCGTTCACCACGGGATCGCTGATCAAGCCGGGCGAGCGCGGCTTCCTCGCCGCGGCGTTGGGCCCGGGCATGCGCGCCATTACCGTCCCGGTTTCGGTGACCAGCGGAGTCGCCGGCTTCGTCTTCCCGGGCGACCGGGTCGACCTCGTCCTGACCCAGACGGTCGAGGGCGGCGGCGACGGCCCCCCGCTCAGGGTTTCCGAGACGATCCTCCGCAACATGCGCGTGCTCGCCACCGATCAGCGCATGTCCGCCCAGGGCGAGGACGGAAAGCCCGTCGTGGTCAACAGCTCGACCGTCACCCTCGAGGCGACGCCCAAGATCGCCGAGAAGATCGCCGTCGCCCAGACGATCGGCCAGCTCTCGCTGTCGCTTCGCTCGCTCGCCGACAATAGCGCCGAGCTGGAGCGAGCGATCGCCTCAGGCGAGGTCACGGTGCCCGAAAATGCGGACCCGAAGGCCGAGCGCCGGATGCTGATCGAAATCGCGAACCGCCCGATCGACACCGGCACCACGGTCACCACGGGCTCCGACGTCTCGCGCTTCCAGCGCGGCAGCGTTCCGCCCAGGGCCGCTCCGCAATCCGATCGCCTGGCCGGCGGCGGCTCCGCCCCGTCCGGCGGGTCGGCCCCGACCACGGTCGTGGTCGCGCCGTCCGGTCCGGTCGTCCGGGTCGCTCGCGGCAACAATGTCACCGTCGTTCCGGTGGGAGCCAAGTAAATGATAAGCACCACGAAAATCACGAGCCGGATCTCGCTCGGCTCCGCCATAGCGGCGGTCCTGGCGGCCAGCATCCCGGCCTCGCTGCCGGCGCCGGCCATGGCCCAGCCCCCGGCGGTCCGCCCGAGCAACACGATCACGCTCTCGGCGGGCACCGGACGGATGGTCAGGCTCGACGCTCCGATCAGCGACATCTTCGTCGCCAACGAAGCGATCGCCGACGTCCAGGTCCGCTCGGCCAACCAGATCTTCATCTTCGGAAAAGGGCCCGGCGAGACCACCGTCTTCGCGACCGACCGCGCCGGCCGCACAGTCTATTCGGCCAACGTCTCGGTCGGCACCAATATCGGATCGGTCGACGAGCTTCTCGGCCTTGCGATGCCCGACGCGCAGATCCAGGCGCGCACGGTCAGCGGAATGGTGCTTCTGACCGGCACGGTCTCCTCCCCGGCGGACGTCGAGGAAGCGAACCGCCTGGTCCAGGCCTTCGTCGGCCAGGGCACCCAGGTGATCAGCCGCCTCAAGACCGCCACTCCGCTGCAGGTCATGCTTCAGGTGAAGATCGCCGAGGTGAACCGGTCGACCGCGCGCGACATCGGATTCAACCTGCTGTCGGCCGACTTCACCAGCGGCTTCAAGTTCGGAATCGGCCAGGGCCGAAACTTCTCGCCCCAATTCTCGCCCGGCGGTCCCCTGGGCACCGGGACCTCGGGTCCGGTCGGGAGCACCGTCGTGACTCCGGCCGACATCGGCACGTCCCTGTTCGGCGCCGGCAAGCTGTTCGGCCTCGATCTGCTCGGAGCGCTCGATCTCGCCGAGACCAACGGCCTGGTCACGACTCTTGCCGAGCCGAACCTGACCGCCGTCTCGGGTGAGACCGCAAGCTTCCTCGCCGGCGGCGAGTTCCCCATCGTCACGTCGAGCAACAACGGCACGACCGTCGAATATAAGAGCTACGGCGTCAGCCTGGCTTTCACTCCGACCGTTCTCGAAGGAGGCCGGATCTCGATGCGGGTTCGGCCGGAAGTGTCGCAGCTCACCTCGCAGGGCGCGGTCCGCCTCAACAATGTCGAGATACCGGCGCTGACCACCCGACGCACCGAGACGACGGTCGAGCTCGGCTCCGGCCAGAGCTTCATGATCGGCGGCCTGCTCCAGAACAGCGGCAACAACAGCGTCGACCGGGCGCCGTTCCTCGGCAATTTGCCGATCCTCGGCGCATTGTTTCGGTCCAAGGGCTTCCGGCGCAACGAGACCGAGCTGGTCATCGTCGTGACCCCCTATCTGGTCCGGCCGGTCAACGCCCAGGACATCGTGCTCCCCACCGACGGCTATCGCGGCACCAGCCCGGTCGAGCAGGTCCTGCTCGACAGGGACGAGAACGGCCGCAACGGCGCCGCCGCCCGAAGGCCGGGACCGGTCATGGCCGGGCCCGAGGGCTCCCCGGGAATCGGCGTGATCGGAAGCGCCCCGGCCAAGCCGGCCGTGCCGGCGCCGGCTCGCCGCCAGGAGCCGCAGCAGACCGCGACCCGCCAGGAGCAGGGCTCGGCCACTCCGGGCTTCTCATTCTGATGTTCGCGATCGCTCGAAAGGACGTATTGAAGATGGCACCCAGCAAGTCGATCGCAGCCCTCCTTCTCATCGGGGTCGCTGTCAGCGCGGTTCCCGCCGACGCGAAAAAGCGCCGGGTCGAGGGCAACCGAACCCTTTATTCCGTTCATCAGCCGGTCGTTCAGCGCACCGATTTCGCGCTGGACCTGAACACCCAGGGCGACGGGCTTTCCGCCGTCGAGCGCGGCCGGCTCCACGCCTGGTTCGCGTCGCTCGGGCTTGGCTATGGCGACCGGGTCTGGATCGACGAGCCCTACGGCCCGACCCAGGCGCGCGAGGACGTCGCCCGGGTCGCCGCCGAATGGGGCCTTCTGCTCCGCGACGGAGCCCCGGTCACCAACGGCGCGGTCCAGCCGGGCTCGGTCCGGGTGATCGTCAGCCGAAGCAGTGCGAGCGTCCCCTCCTGTCCGAACTGGACCGGCAGGGGCGGAGTCAATTCGAACTCGCCCAATTACGGCTGCGCCACCAATTCCAATCTCGCGGCGATGATCGCCGATCCTTCCGACCTGGTCCTCGGCCAGGACGGAAGCTCGACTTCCGACGCGGCCAACGCCGCCAAGGCGATCAAGGTCTACCGCGAGGCTCCGCCCACCGGACAGAAGGGCCTGACCGAAGCTTCGAGTGGAGGCAATTGACGATGAACGCGCCGTTTCACGCATCCAGGGGCGCAGCGCTCCGCGACCCGTTCGCGGCCTTCGTCTGCGACGAGGCGACCGCCGAGCTTCTTCGGCCGATCGCGGTCGAGCATGGCTGGGCTCCGGAGAAGGTCAACAAGGGCGGGCTTCGAAACGCGGTCCAGACCCTTTCGGTCTCGGCAAGCCCGAACATATTGTTCGTCGACCTGTCCGAATCGGGCGATCCGCTCAACGACATCAACTCGCTCGCCGAAGTCTGCGAGCCGGGCACGGTCGTCATCGCCGCGGGCCAGGTGAACGACGTCAGGCTCTATCGCGACCTGCTCGCGAGCGGAATCCAGGACTATCTTCTGAAGCCCTTCTCGCCCGACCAGATCCGCGACTGCTTCGCCAATGCCCAGATGACGATTTCCGGTCCTCGGATCGCCGAGCCGGCGAGCGAGCGCCCGCACGTCATGGCCGCGGTGATCGGAGTCCGGGGCGGGGTCGGCGCCTCGACCATCGCAACCTCCATGTCGTGGCTGATGGGCGACAAGATCGGCCGGACCACGGCCCTGCTCGACCTCGACGTCCATTTCGGCACCGGCGCCCTGGCGCTCGACCTCGAGCCCGGACGCGGCCTGACCGACGCGATCGAGAATCCGAGCCGGATCGACGGCCTGTTCATCGAGCGCGCAATGGTCAGGGCCACCGAGAAATTGTGCGTCCTCTCCGCCGAGGCGCCGATCAACCAGCCGATGATGACCGACGGATCGGCCTTCTTCCAGCTCCAGGAGGAGATCAGGAACGCTTTCGAAAGCACGATCCTCGATCTTCCCAGGCCCATGCTGGTCCAGCACCCGCATCTGGTCCACGACGTCCATGTCGCGATCCTGGTGGTCGAGTTCACGCTCGCCGCGACCCGCGACGCGATCCGGATCATCTCCTGGCTGAAGGCCAACGCGCCGCAGGCACGGGTGCTGATCGTCGCCAACAAGGTCGCTTCGGGGGTCCAGGAGATCACCCGCAAGGATTTCGAGACCTCGATCGAGCGCAAGGTCGACATCGTCATCCCCTATGACATCAAGGCCTCCTCGCAGGCCGCCAAGCTCGGCCAGCCGCTCGCCAAGATCGCCACCGGCGCCAAGATGGCCCAGCCGTTCAACCAGCTTGTGACCATGACGGTCGCAACGGTCGAAGGCGGGGCCGACGGCGAAGGCGGCGAGTCGGCCGAAGGCCCGAGCTCGCTTCTCGGAAAGCTCAACATCAAGTCGCTCATGACCAAGAGGCTGAAGGAAAAGGCCGCCTGACCGGCGGACTTCCGACGCGCATGAGCGAAGCCGCGGCCCCGGCCGCATGACGAAGGACTAGAGGAAAGCCCGTGCCGAGCTTTGCGATGCTGATCATGTTTGCCGGGCTGCTCGCGACGCTCGGGCTCGGCTATTTCGCGTTCGCGGGCCCCTCGGCTTCGAAGGCGCAGAACCGGCGTCTCGAGAGCGTCCGCGAGCGCCACAGCAAATCGACCGAAGTCGCCGCCCAGGCGCAGATGAAGCGCATCCTGCAGAACCGGAACGAGACCCGGATGGAGGGCTTCGCACAGCGCTTCATCCCCAATCCGGCCTTGCTCCGTGCGCGTCTCCAGCAGACCGGGAAGAGCTGGACCCTTCCGCAATATGCATTGGGCTCGCTCGGACTGTTCGTGATCGTCACCCTTCTCCTCTGGCTGAAGGGGCTTCCGATCCTTCTCGCGCTTCTCGTCGGCCTGTTCCTCGGCGTCGGCTTCCCCCATTTCCTGGTCGGGAAGCTGATCAAGAGGCGGATCGCCAAGTTCAACGCCAAGTTCCCGGACGCGCTCGACCTGATGGTCCGCGGCCTTCGCTCGGGCCTTCCGATCTCAGAGACGATCGGAGTGGTGGCGGACGAGGTGCCCGGCCCGATCCAGGACGAGTTCCGACAGGTCTCGGACAAGATGAAGATCGGCCGGACCATGGACGTGGCTCTTCAGGAGACCGCGGACCGGCTCGGCACGCCCGAATTCCAGTTCTTCACCATCACCCTGGCGATCCAGCGCGAGACCGGCGGCAACCTCGCCGAGACCCTCGCCAACCTTTCGGAGGTGCTCCGCAAGCGCGCCGCGATGAAGCTCAAGATCAAGGCCATGTCGTCGGAATCCAAGGCCTCGGCCTGGATCGTCGGCTCCCTGCCCTTCATCGTGTTCGGGCTGATCTGGTTCATCAACGGCGCCTACATGCAGGGCTTCTTCGTGGACGAAAGGCTGATGATCGCCGGCGGCGGCGGCCTGGTCTGGATGGGCATCGGCGTGTTCATCATGGCCAAGATGGTCGATTTCGAGATCTAGGAGCGAAGAGGCGATGAACCCCGAACAGGGACCGACCATCCTGGGAGTGGACGTGATCATGGTGGCGACCTTCCTCGCCGCCGTCGCCACCTTCTGCGTGATGCTCGCCGCCTATGCCGCGACCACGGTCAAGGACCCGATGGCCAAGCGCGTTCGCGCCCTCAACGAGCGCCGCGAGCAGCTCAAGGCCGGAATCGTCGCGTCGACCTCGCGGCGGCGCAAGAGCATCACCAACAAGAACGAGGTGGCCGACAAGGTCCGCTCCTTCCTGGGCTCGCTCAAGATGGTCCAGGACGAGCAGGTCGAGAAGGCCCAGCGCCGGCTGATGCAGGCCGGAATCCGCTCGAAGGACCTCGCCTTCGTCGTCATTTTCGCCCGCCTGGTGCTTCCGATCGTGGTCGGAACCATCGTCATACTGATGGTCTACGTCTTCGATTATTTCCCCGAATGGGGCGCGTTCAAGCGCTACGGAACGGTCGCGACGGCACTGATCGGTTCCTACAAGGCGCCCGACATCTGGCTGAAGAACAAGGTCAACAAGCGCACCGCCATGATCCGCAAGGGTCTCCCGGACGCCCTCGACCTGCTCGTCATCTGCGCCGAGGCCGGACTGACCGTCGACGCCGCGTTCAACCGCGTCGCCCGCGAGCTCGGCAAGGCCTATCCCGAGCTCGGCGACGAGTTCGCTTTGACCTCGATCGAGCTGGGCTTCCTGACCGACCGGCGCGCGGCCTTCGAGAATCTGGCCAACCGCATCGACCTGGATTCGGTGCGCGGGATCGTCACCACGATGATCCAGACCGAGAAATACGGAACGCCGCTGGCGAGCGCCCTTCGGGTCCTCTCCGCCGAGTTCCGCAACGAGCGCATGATGCGCGCCGAGGAGAAGGCCGCCCGCCTTCCGGCGATCATGACCGTTCCGCTGATCCTGTTCATCCTTCCGGTGCTGTTCATCGTCATCCTCGGCCCGGCCGCCTGCTCGATCTCAGACAATCTGATGAAATCTTAGGTTGCCAAATTCGGCACGGGGGCGGAACATCCCGCCGCCGCGCTCATTTATCCGCGCGGGCCGTATCCGCTCCGGAGGATGAACGATGATCGCCTTCACAAACGACCAGTGGCTGATCGTAGCCCTTATCTTCCTGCTCGGCCTCGTCGTCGGAGCGGCGATGATGGCGGGCGGCAAATGGAAGCGCCGCTACCGCGAGGAGCAGAAGCGCTCCGCCGCCCTGGAGGCCGAGAACAAGCGGCTCCGAGGCGAGGCCGCGGAGATGGATACGCTCCGCAACGCCGCCGCGCGGTCGGACCGGGCCGAGATCGATCGCCTCGAAGCCGAGCGCCGCGAAGGCGAGCGCAGAGCGGGCGACCGGCGAGTCGGCGACCGGCGCGATCCGGGCGAGCCGGTTTAGCTCACCCTCCCCTCGTCATTGCGAGGAGCCCGGACTTGTCCGGGTGACGCGGCAATCCAGCTGCCGAGCTCGACATCTCCTCCGTACTGGATTGCTGCGCTCCGCTCGCAATGACGGTGGTGGGTCATAGCGGCCGGCAGACCGAGGCGCGGCGCGCCTTGTCGATCGCGGCGAACCTGTCCTTGCTCTCCACAAGGATCCGGACCAGAGCGATCCCGCGGTCGTCGTCGAGACGCACCGCTTCGATCCCGGCGGGCACCTGCTGGCCCTCCCGAGCGAGAGCGATCCGGATCGCCCCTCCCCGCGAGTCGCGATTGTTGCGCACGAAGGCCACGTCGGTTCGCCGATCGAAGACCGAGAGCGACCAGTAAGGCGCGGGCGCGGGCGCCACGTCGATCAGCACCGGGCCCTTCGACAGGTCGAACGGGCAGGAGGAATAAGCCAGGTCCGGGCTCGGCCGCACGATCGCGCGCGATTTGTCGCTGGCGAGCGGGCCGTGCGCGAAGAGGTTGACTCCGGCCTTGTCGAGCCGCCCCATCGCCACGCCCATCAGGAAGCTCGGGGTCGCGTGGAGGAGGAACAGCCCCGACAGAATCGCCAGGGCGATTCCCAAGGCGGCGGGAAGGATCCAGCGCCTCATCCCGCGCAGCTTTGGCGCGCGATGCGCGGAAGACGTTCGAGGGAAAGGTTCGAGGCGCCGCCGCCCTCGGGAAGATAGACCCGCAAGGTGAGGTCGAAATTCTCGACCCCGCCGGTGGGAAGCCAATGGCCCGGCTGCCGGTTGGGAGCGGCAAGGATCGTCCACGCTTTCCGCTCGGCCGGCGCCAAAGCCGCGCTTCCCACCGACCAGATATTCGCTTCGTTCGGAACGAGGAAATTGTCGCTTCCATAGAGCGTCAGGCTCCACCAGGCGCCGCCTGCCGCACCGCCCGTAATCCGGTAGCGGCAGCGGCCTTCCAGGGGCCGGCCTTCATCGTCGCTCGCGGCGGTATAGTAACGCGCCTCGCGCGCCGGCAGTGCGAGAAGGCCGTTCCGGGCGACGACCGCCCGGGTGTATGCGCCGGCGTCCCTGCTCCCGAAGTCTGTGCCGGTGCGCCAGGGCCCGATCCGCGCCTGGCTCCCGAAGCCGCCGGACTTCACCGTCCATACCGCCGCGCCCGAGCCGGCGACGATGCCCGCCACCGCGCAGAGCAGGTAGCGGGCCCAGCTTTTCACGGATGAAATTCTAAAGCCCCTCCCCTCGATGGGGAGGGGTTGGGGTGGGGTGGCGTTCGAAAAAGGTCTTGGCGGGTCTCGACGGTCACCCCCACCCTTCCCTCCCCCATCAAGGGGGAGGGTTGAAGTGGCCGGCGACGCGGCATCGTCACAACCCCAGCCCCTCCTCCGCCTGCCTGCGCCGCAGCGCCGCCTGGGCGGCCGCGAGCCGGGCGATCGGGATTCGATAAGGCGAGGCCGAGACGTAATCGAGTCCCGTCTTCTCGCAGAAGGCGATCGACGCGGGGTCGCCGCCATGCTCGCCGCAGATTCCGAGCTTGAGATCCGGCTTCACCTTCCTGCCCCGCTCGGCGGCGAGCGAGATCAGCTCTCCGACCCCCTCCTCGTCGATGCTGACGAACGGATCGCGGGCGAAGATGCCTTTCTCGACATAGTCGGTGAGGAAGCGACCGGCGTCGTCGCGGCTCACGCCCAGCGTCGTCTGGGTGAGATCGTTGGTTCCGAAGCTGAAGAATTGCGCTTCCTCGGCGATCTGGCCGGCCATCAAGGCCGCTCGGGGAAGCTCGATCATCGTCCCCACAAGATAATCGACCGAGGCGCCCTGTTCCTCGAACACTTCGGCGGCGACGCGGTCGACCAGCGCCCGGATGATGCGGAGCTCGGCACGCGTGGCGACCAGGGGCACCATCACCTCGGGGATCGGGGCCTCGCCGCCCTCTTTCGCCACCGCGACCGCGGCCTCGAAGATGGCCCTCGCCTGCATCTCGTAAATCTCGGGATAGGTGATCCCCAACCGGCAACCGCGGTGGCCAAGCATCGGATTGAATTCGTGAAGGTCGGAGACCCGCCGCTTCAGGGCCTCGACGCTGGTGCCCGTCGCGGCGGCCAATTCCTCCTGCTCCGTCTCGCCGTGCGGCAGGAATTCGTGGAGCGGCGGATCGAGGAGGCGCACCGTGACCGGAAGCCCCACCATGATCCGGAATATCTCGGCGAAGTCGCTTCGCTGGGCGGGCAGAAGGTCGGCCAGGGCCGCCCGGCGCCCCGCTTCGTCCTCGGCCAGGATCATCCGGCGGACGTTCGAGATCCGCTCGGAATCGAAGAACATATGCTCGGTGCGGCACAGGCCGACGCCCTCGGCGCCGAACTCGCGCGCGGTGGCGCAATCGGCCGGGGTCTCGGCATTGGCGCGCACTCCGAGCCGCCGCACCTTGTCGGCCCAGCCCATCAGGGTCCCGAAATCGCCGACCAGCTCGGGCTGGACGGTGGGGACCGCGCCGATCATCACCTCGCCGGTCGAGCCGTCGATGGTGATCACGTCGCCCTCGCCGATCTCGTGGCCGCCGACCCGCATCTTCTTCGCCTTGTAATCGATGGCCAGGCCGCCGGCGCCGCTGACGCAGGGCCGGCCCATGCCCCGGGCGACCACCGCGGCGTGGCTGGTCATTCCGCCGCGCGCGGTGAGGATACCCTTCGCCGCGTGCATTCCGTGAATGTCCTCGGGCGAGGTCTCGATCCGGACCAGGATCACCTTCTCGTTCGCCCCGGCCATGCGCTCGGCCGTGTCGGCGTCGAACACCGCCTTGCCGCAGGCCGCGCCGGGCGAGGCCGGAAGGCCCTTTGCGATGACGTTGCGATCGGCGGCGGGATCGAGTGTCGGGTGGAGCAATTGGTCGAGCGCCTGCGGATCGACCCGGAGCACCGCCTCCTCCTCGCCGATCAGCCCCTCCCCCGCCATCTCGACCGCGATCCTCAGAGCCGCCTTGGCGGTGCGCTTGCCGCTTCGCGTCTGGAGCATCCACAGCTTGCCGCGCTCGACCGTGAACTCGATGTCCTGCATGTCGCGATAATGGCGCTCGAGCAGGTCGAAGACCCGGGCCAGCTCGGTGAACGTTTCCGGCATCGATTCTTCCATCGACGCGGCCTTGGCGGAGGCGGCCTCGCGCGCGCTCCGGGTCAGATATTGCGGCGTGCGGATCCCGGCGACGACGTCCTCGCCCTGGGCGTTGATCAGATATTCGCCGTAATAAGCGCGCTCACCGGTCGAGGGATTGCGGGTGAAAGCGACCCCCGTCGCCGAGCTCTCGCCCATGTTCCCGAACACCATGGCCTGGACGTTGACCGCGGTTCCCCAATCATGGGGGATGGAATTCAATCGGCGATAGACCCTGGCGCGCTCGGACTGCCAGGATCCGAAAACCGCCCCGATCGCGCCCCACAATTGCTCATGGACGTCCTGCGGGAAGGGCTCGCCCCACAATTCCTCGACCAGCGCCTTGTAGTCACGGGTCAGCGATCGCCAGTCCCCGGCCTCGAGCTCGGTGTCGAGATGGACGCCCTTGTCCTCCTTGGCGATCTCCAGCGCTTCCTCGAAGCGGCCGTGATCGAGCCCGAGGACCACGTCGGAATACATCTGGATGAATCGCCGATAGCTGTCCCAGGCGAAGCGCGGATCGCCGGAGACCGAGGCGAGCCCCTCCACGGTCTCGTCGTTGAGCCCGAGATTGAGGACCGTATCCATCATGCCCGGCATCGAGACCCGGGCGCCGGACCGGACCGAGACCAGGAGCGGGTCGGAGACATCGCCGAACGTCTTGCCGGTCACCCGCTCGATATGGGCGATCCCTTCCCGCACCTCCTCGCGGACGCTCTCGGGGAAGCTCCCATTCTCCGCGTAGAAGCGGGCGCACATTTCGGTCGAGATGGTGAAGCCGGGCGGGACGGGAAGGCCGATGCGCGCCATCTCGGCGAGGTTCAGGCCCTTGCCGCCGAGCAAGTCTCGGTCGCTGCCGCCTTCGGAGACCCCGCCGCCGAAGCGGTATACGTAGCTCGGCGCGGGGTCGGCCGCGCTCATTCAGCCTTCGATCTTGGAGAAATCGGCCACGTCCTCGACCGCGTTGCGGATCCGGTCGAGCAGGTTGAGCCGGGTCTCGCGCTTTTCCGGATCCTCGTCGTTGACGGTGACCTTGTCGAAGAACGCATCGACGGCCGGTCTCAGCGACGCCAGCGCCTTCATCGCGCGCTCATAATCCTCTTCCGCCAGCGCGGCCCTGGCGCGCGGCACGGCGGCGTCGAGCGCGGCGTCGAGATCCAGTTCTTCCTGCTGGGGCGTGTAGAAGAAATCGGGGGCGGCCACGATCGGCTGGCGTTCGCGCGGCGGCCAGTCTTCCTTCCGCAGGATGTTCGCCGCGCGGCGATAGCCGGTCAGGAGGTCGGCGCCGACCGGGCTCTCGACGAAATCCTGGAGCGCCTTCACCCGCGCCAGCAGCCGCACGACGTCGTCCTCCTCGCCGACGGCGAAGACCGCGTCGATCAGATCGTGCCGAACCCCGGCTTCGCGCTGCTGGACCTTGAGCCGGTCGGCGAGGAAGGCGAAGACCTGCTCCTGCAGATCGGTCGCTTCCTCGATCACCTTGCCGCGCTCGAGCGTCGGGGTCAGCGCCGAATCCCAGCGCACGACGACATGGTCGCCGTGACGATAGGTGAAGGAGCCGACCTGGGCGGTGATCTCATGCTCGTCGTCATCCTCGTCGAGAAGGTTCGGGAAGGTGACCGACGACAAGGCTCCGAGCCTGGAAAGGATGACGAGCACGGCAGCCTGGGTCAGCACGTCGCCGAGCGGCAGCCGAAGTCCCGACGCGGTGAGTAGCTGGAGAAAGCTCAAGGCGGCCCGGCGAAGCGCGAAGGGGTCGCGCGATCCGGTGGGCTTCTCGCCGATCGAGAAGAAGGAGACCAAAGTGTCGAGCCGGTCGGCGATGTTGACCGCGACGGTGACCGCGCCGGTCGGCACCGCGTCGCCTTGCCCCGCCGGCTTGTAATGATCGCCGATCGCGGCCGCGACCGAATCCGGAAGGCCCTGGGCCCGCGCATAATAGCCGCCGATCACGCCCTGCAATTCGGGGAACTCGCCGACCAGCTCGCTGACGAGATCGGCCTTGGCGAGGCGAGCGGCAGTGACGACCTCCTTCTTGTCGACTCCGGGGATCAGCCTCTCCTGGACGAGCCACTCCGCGAGCTTGGCGACCCGTTCGACCTTCTCGGCCATGGTGCCGAGCTTCTCGTGGAATATGATCTGTCCGAGCTTCTTCGCCTGCTCGGCGAGAGGGACCTTGAGGTCCTGCTCCCAGAAGAATTTCGCGTCGGCCAGCCGCGCGGCGAGCACCTTCTCGTTGCCGGCGACGATCGCGTCCGGATCGCTGGAGTCGATATTGGCGATGAAGGCGAAGCGGTTGGTCAGCTTGCCGTCCGCCTCGCGGGCGAAATATTTCTGGTTGACCCGCATGGTCAGCTGGATGAGCTCGGCCGGCAGAGAGAGAAAATCGGCATGGAAGCTTCCGCGCAACGCCACCGGATATTCGGTCAGCCCGGCATTCTCGGCGACCAGCCCCTCGTCGGGAACGATCCTGCTCCGACCGCCCGATTTGGCGGCGCCCTTGCGGATCAGGCTCTTGCGCTCCTCGGCATCGACGATGACGTGGCAGGCCCGAAGCTTCTCGACATAGTCGCCCGCGCCTCCGATGGTGATCGGGCCCGGATGGTGGAAGCGATGGCCGACCGTCGCCGCGCCCGACCTTAGTCCGGCGATCTCGAAATCGACCACCTCGTCGCCCAGCAAAGCGACGATGCCCCGAAGCGGCCGGACCCAGCGCGGGCTCTCCGCCGCGGCGGAGTCCGCGCCCCAGCGCATCGACTTGGGCCAGGGAAAGGCGCGGACGATGGCGGGAATCGCCTCGGCCAATATCGCCGAAGCAGCGCGGCCCGGCTGCTCGACCGTCGCGAACCAGATCCCGTCGCGCTCGACGAGCCGGTCCTGGCCGAGCCCGGTCTTGCGAAGAAAGCCTTCCAGCGCCTGCGGCGGAGCGCCTGTCCGGGGCCCCTTGATCTCCTCGGAGACGGCCTCGGTGGCATCCGGAAGCCCGCGCGCGATCAGCGCCAGCCGGCGCGGCGTGACGAACGTCTCGATCGCCTCGGCCTTCAGCCCCGCCTCGCCGATCCGCTCGGCGAACAGCCGCTCGAGATCCGCGGCCGCCTTCGCCTGCATCCGGGCGGGAATCTCCTCGGACAGGAGCTCCAAGAGAAAGTCGCTCATCCCAGATCCTCCCCGGCACGGGGAGGGGGACCGCCGCGCGCAGCGCGGTGGTGGAGGGGGTCGGCCGCATGGGCAAGGATCGAGTCGGCCACGCGATCCGGATCCTTCAGAATTTCATCGGCCGCGATCCGCAGCAGCCGGTATCCCTTGCTCTGGAGAAATTCGTTGCGCGCCTCATCGCGCTGCGGTCGATCCCCCATATTATGGACCACGCCGTCAATCTCGATGACGAGCTTCGGTCCGGCGCAATAGAAATCGGCGACGTAGGGATCGATCGCGTGCTGCTTTCGGAAGGAAAGGCCTTGCGGCGAGCCGCGGAGGCGCTGCCACAACAAGACTTCCGGCAAGCTCATTTTGCGCCGGAGCTTTCTCGCGGCATAGACGGTGGGGCGGCGAAGGCTGGGCGCGTGTTGCTCGCTGCCCCCTCCACCACCGGCCTTCGGCCGGCGGTCCCCCTCCCCGTCCCGGGGAGGATCGGATGGTCGACGCGGCTTCATAGATCCTCCCCTGCAAGGGGAGGGGGACCAGCCGAAGGCTGGTGGAGGGGGTGACGAGGATTATCGCGGTCCGTGCCGCCCCCTCCACCGCGCTTCGCGCGGTCCCCCTCCCCGTCCCGGGGAGGATCAGCCCACCCGTTCTTCTCGACCCAGGCCTGGCAGGCGCCCTTCGCCAGGTCGCGGACCCGGCCGATATAGGCCTGGCGCTCGGCGACCGAGATGACGCCGCGCGCCTGGAGCGTGTTGAAGATGTGGCTGGCCTTGATCGCCTGGTCGTAGGCGGGGAGCGGAAGCTTCGAGTCTATGCATCGCCGGCATTCGTCGGCGGCGTCGCGGAAGCGCCGGAGAAGGCTCTCGGTGTCCGCGGTCTCGAAATGATAGGCGCTGAACTGCTTCTCATTCTCCAGGAAGACGTCGCCGTAAGTCACGCCTTTGCCGTTGAAATCCAAATCGTACACATTGTCCTTGCCCTGGACGTACATGGCCAGCCGCTCGAGCCCGTAGGTGAGCTCTCCGGACACCGGCCGGCATTCGTAGCCGCCGACCTGCTGGAAATAGGTGAACTGGGTCACCTCCATCCCGTCGCACCAGACCTCCCAGCCGAGGCCCCAGGCGCCGAGCGTCGGCGATTCCCAATCGTCCTCGACGAAGCGGATGTCGTGCTTCAGGGGATCGATCCCGATCGCCGCGAGCGATCCGAGATAGAGGGCCTGGAGATCGGGCGGGCTCGGCTTCAATATCACCTGATATTGGTAATAATGCTGGAGCCGGTTCGGATTCTCGCCGTAGCGGCCGTCGGTCGGCCGGCGGCAGGGCTGGACGTAGGCGGCGCTCCACGGATCGGGGCCGAGCGCCCGAAGCGCAGTCGCCGGATGGAAGGTGCCCGCCCCCATCTCCAGGTCGTAGGGCTGGAGGATGACGCAGCCCTGCCGGCTCCAATATTCGTGGAGGGTCAGGATCAGGGACTGGAAGCTGATCGGGCTTTCGGAATCCACGGAATTTCGACTTCGCCTGGGGCAGATGGGCCGCCTTGGCGCAAGCCCATTCATGGGTCAAGCGAACCGGTGCCGATTGACCCGCAAGGGCAAAAGCGCCACTGTCTCCGAGTCTCGAACGGGAGGCTCCACGACGTCCCATGCGCTTGAACTTGCTCGCCTTTATCCGCCCGCTCGGGCTCATCGGCCTGGCCCTGGCGCTGTCGGCGCCGGCGGCCGCGGCCGAGCGCGCGCCCTCCCCCCAGGCGCCGGTCGCGAAGGCGTCCGCGGGCCCGGACGCGCCGAGCCCGGCCATCTATCTGCTCTCGGATTCGGACACGAAGATCTACCTGTTCGGAACCGTCCACGTCCTCCCGCCCGGATTCAAATGGCGCTCGCCCGCGATCGATCGGATCATCGCCGAGGCCGACGAGCTGATCGTCGAGACCTATGAGGCGCCCGGCCAAGGCGATTATTCGGACGCGCACCGGCGGATGCAGCTCGACAAGCCGAGCCCGATCCTGTTCCGGGTCGCGCCCGAGCATCGCAAGCCGCTCAAGGCGGCGATCCAGGCCTCGGGAATCCCGATCAAATATCTTGACGGGATGCACACCTGGGCCGCGGCGATGACCCTTGGAATGTCGCAGCTGCTCGGGAGCTACGGCGCCGACGATGCCGCCGACGCCCCCGGAGTCGAGGACGTTCTCGAGCGGGTCTTCCGCGAATCCGGCAAGCCGATCGGAAGCGTCGAGAATCCCGGACTGGTCGTGGATTCGCTCAACGCAATTCCGGCCGAGGAGCAGGCGAACCTCCTGATCGAGACGATCAGCGAGGGAACGCCCGAGGAGCTCACCCAGTCGGACGACGAGGACAGGATGTGGGCGCGCGGCGAGCTCGATGCCATGGCCCGGAGCGCGTTCGACGATTTCCCGCCCGCTTTGTACGAGGCCCTCCTGACCCGGCGGAACCGCGCCTGGACCGGCTGGCTCGAGCAGAGGCTGGAGAAGCCCGGAACCATATTGTTCGCGGTCGGCGCCGGCCATCTCGGCGGGCCGGATTCGGTCCGGACCATGCTCGCGCGGAGGGGCCTCCAGGTGACGAGGGTGGATCGATGATCGACGGGATGAAGAAGCTTGGACTGCTCGCCGCGCTCGCCCTGTACGGCTGCGCCACGACCGCGGCCGAGGCGCCGGCCGGGCCGAAGCCGGCGATGTGGGTCCTCTCGGATTCGGACACCAGAATCTATCTGTTCGGCACCTTCCATCTGCTGCCGAAGGGCTACGCCTGGCGAAGCGCGAAGATCGACGAGGCGATCGCCGAATCCTCCACGCTGGTCACCGAGATCGGCGACATCGGCGATCCGGCGGCGAGCGCCGGCACGATGATGTCGCTCGGGGTCTCGCCCGGCCTTCCCCCGATCATGGACAGGGTCCCCGAGGACAAGAAAGACGAGCTTCGGGAGATGATCGCGGAATCGGGCATACCCGCGGTCGCCCTCGACCGGCTCGAGACCTGGGCCGCCGCGATGGCCCTGATCGGAGTCACCTTCAAGCGGCTCGAGCTCGATCCGGACGCGGGCGTCGAGTCCGGCCTCCACGCCGGCTTCAAGCAGGCCGGAAAGCCGATCGAGGGGCTCGAGACCATTGCCCAGCAATTTGGCTTCTTCGATAAACTGCCCGAGGACGCGCAGCGCGCCTTCCTGGCCGGAATGCTCGACGACCCGGCCGAGATGAAGCGCCTGTTCGAGCGGATGACCGTGGCCTGGTCGAGCGGCGACGTCGAGGACATCGCGGCGACCTTCAACGAGCAGGTCGACTTCTCGCCCGTGCTGCGCGAGCGGCTCCTCGCGCAGCGCAACGCCGCCTGGGCCGAATGGCTCGAGAAGAGGCTCGAAAAGCCGGGCACGATCATGGTCGCCGTCGGCGCCGGCCACCTCGCCGGCCGGGACTCGGTCCAGGACATGCTGGCGAAAAAGGGGCTGAAGACGAAGCGGGTTCAGTGATGTTCCAGCCATCGACGTTGAGGTAAAATTCCCTCTCCCCTGGGGGGAGAGGGTAGGGTGAGGGGGAGCGAGCGTCAGCGAGCGTCCAACGTACGAGACTGTTCTCAGCCGCAGGACCCACTCACCTCAATCCTCTCCCCGCCGGGGAGAGGAGGTAAGTGCCCTCCCCTCTTCCTGTCTAATCCTCAATCCTCGGCCCGCCAGGCGCTCCACGTGACATAGGCCAGGGGCAGCAGCGCCACAGCGTCCACGACGGCGATCGTTCGCGTCGGCCCCTGCGGAGCGCCGGCCATCGTATAGAGGATCAGGAAGCCGGCCAGGCTGATGCCCACCACCAGCGTCGCCGCTTTTCGGGCCTCCGGCGAGAAGGCCGCGAACACCGCCACGACGAACACGGCCAGGAACAGCGCACCGCGATGGACGACGAGCAGGCCGGCCGGTCCGGTTGGCGGGACGCCATACAGGGCCTCGGTCAAAGCGGGCCTGAACAGGACCGCGGCGGGTGAAGCATGGACCGCGGCAAGTATCAGCCAGCAGACGACGACCAGCCGTTCCATCTCGCCTCCCCGTCTCTTGGCGGAAGGATGTCGCACGCGGTGCTCCAGTCCACAATGGGATCGAGCGAGCGGGCCCTGACGAACCCCTTTCGACTGGGCTTGCCGAATGCTCACGCTCAAACCCACAAGACGCGGCCCCTTCGCGCCTTCGCGTGAAACCATCTTCTCTTACTCGTACTTCCTTCTCTTACTCCTACTTCGGGCCGATCCCTCACGCAGCAATGGTTCGCGCGGAGACGCAGAGGCGCGGAGGGTCTGAGCTTTGTCCCGGCGTCAGCCGGAATTCCTGGCTGGCCGGAATCGACAGGGACAGACTATGCCGGCTGGCGCCGGAACCTCGGACCCTCCGCGCCTCTGCGTCTCCGCGCGAACCCTCTTTCTGATTCTGGCTGGCCCGGTTCGGCGGCGCGTGCCTTGGAGGCTCGAAACCCGCGCCCTCCCCCTCTCCTTGCCAATTCGGCGCCCCTCCCCTATAGGCCCCGCTCCCCGTTCATGGTCATCCCTGGAGGCGTGAGCGGCGGAGCTTTGAACCACCAGTTTTTGGAGACATGCAAATGAGCGAACAGCTTACGCTGTCGGCCGAGACGCGCGACCGGGCAGGCAAGGGAGCCTCCCGGGCAATGCGTCGCGAAGGCCGAGTGCCCGCCGTCGTCTACGGCAACAAGGAAGAGCCCCTCGCGGTCCACGTCGAGGAGAAGGCGCTGATGAAGATGCTGAACACCGGGCACTTCATGAACAGCGTCGTCATGGTCGACGTCGCCAACGGCCCGACCGCGCGCACCTTGCCGAAGGACGTCCAGTTCCACCCGGTCACCGACCGCCCGCTGCATGTCGACTTCCTGCGCATCTCCGAGCACAGCAAGGTGCACGTCAACGTGCCGATCCGCTTCGTCAACGAGGAAGCCTCGCGCGGCCTCAAGCGCGGCGGCGTTCTCAACGCCGTCCGGCACGAGCTCGAGCTGGTCTGCGACGCGGCCGAAATTCCGGAAGAGATCGAGATCGATCTGGCCGGCCTCGACATCGGCGATTCGCTTCACATCTCGGCGGTCACCCTGCCCAAGGGCTCCGCATCGGCGATCACCGACCGCGACTTCACCATCGCCACCATCGTCGCGCCTTCGGCGCTGAAGATGGATGCCGAGGACGCCGCCGCGGCCGAGGTTGCGGCAGCCGAGGCGCCCGAGACGGCCGAGGAGCCGACCGAAGGCGGCGAAGCCGAAGGCGGCGAGGAAGCCGCGAGCTGAACCCGATGCCCCTGCCGCTTCTCCGCGGTCTGTTCGGAAAGCTGCTCGGGCGTCCTCGCCCGGTGGCGGTTCCGGGCCAGACGGGCGAAGCGGCGGGGGATTGGGATTTCGAACCGGTGCAGATCTGGGTCGGCCTCGGCAATCCGGGCGCGCAATATGCGCTTCACCGGCACAATGTCGGCTTCATGGCGGTCGACGCGATCGCCGAGACCTGGGATTTCGACCCGCCCAGGAAGAGCTTCTCGGGCTGGGCCCAGCAGGGCCGGATCGGCGGCGAGCGGATCCTGCTCCTGAAGCCCGCCACCTTCATGAACGACAGCGGCCGTTCGGTCGGCGAGGCGATGCGCTTCTTCAAGAAGGGCATCCCCGACGTCACCATCTTCCACGATGAGCTCGATCTCGCCCCGTTCAAGGTCAAGGTGAAGGTCGGCGGCGGAACCGCCGGCCATAACGGCCTTCGCTCCACCGAGGCCCATATCGGCAACGAGTTCCGCCGGGTCCGCATCGGCATCGGCCACCCCGGCCACAAGGACAAGGTGACGAAGCACGTCCTCGGCAATTACGCCAAGGCCGAGATGGACGGGCTCGCCGACCTGCTCGGCGCCATCGCGGCGGAAGCGCCGTGGCTGGCGAAGGGCGACGATGCCCGGTTCATGAACGCGGTGGCATTAAGGTTGCAGGACTAATTGAACGCGTTAGTCGTCGATATCGGCATCGATTGTCGCGTAGGCGCGGGCTCGCAGCACGTCTGGTCCCTCGGCGATAGTGGCTGTTGGAATCCTCTCTATCGCGAGGCTAGAATTCGCAGGCCATATAAACGCGCGCCGGAATCGATTGCGGTATTCAATCCGATAACCTCGATAAAATTCGCAAACTGACATTTTTGATCTCCAATTATTAATTGCGTCGCCATTGACGCGATCTAAATTAGTCATCGGAATCCCGTAGCCGCTAAGCGTCGAAAGTGAGTGCCTGCAGGAAAGCGCGTTTCAGCTTTCACCGCTTCGCGGACACTGTCGCTGCCCGGCGGTCAGCGATAGCCTTGATTAACGCGGCGCCAACTTAGTTGACGGCTGTGGACACGAAAGCCGCGTTCACGGCGAGTCAGCCGCCTAAAATGGTCGCACTGCTTCGCAATCCCTTCTGAGACTGCGCGAGTCCATGACGTGCGCTGTTCGTGTGACTATGGTCGCAGCACCATGACTATTAGCTTCCTTTGCCACGCTTGCGTAAGCAATCCATTCCTCGCGGCGGAGATGCGCTCCGGCACCCGCGGTCGCTGCTGCCAGTGCGGAAAACGCCGCAAGGGCCTTGCGTTCGACGACTTAGCAAATCGCATCGATGCAGCCATGCTGGACCACTACAAGCCTGACGAACTCGAGGAAGGCGAGAGCTATCCGAAATCATTGCGCGCGAGGCCGGCTTTTCCGAAGAGGTTGCCGACGCAATTCAGGAGCATTTTGTCGACGCCAATTCTTGGGCCGCGGGTGTCGATGGCGAGCCGAACATCTACGAGGCCAGCTTCATTGAAACGCCCCTTGAGCGCACAGGCGAACGCAAGCGCTGGGTGCAGTTCAAGGAAAGCATCCGCGGCTCAGCACGGTTCTTCAATCCCACCGCCGAAAGTTGGCTCGCCGAGCTGTTCCAAGGCTTGGACAGCTATACCGATTACAAGGGCGAGCCGGTGGTCCGCACACTGGCGCCCGGCGATGCCGGCGCCCGACTCGTTCGAGGCCGCGTAGCGTATGACGAAAACGATATCCTTCGCTATCTTCTCGACCCCGCCGCCGAACTCGGGCCCCCGCCCGCAGGTACCGCGTCGCCGGGGCGTATGAACGCAGCCGGTGTCGCGGTCTTCTACGGTGCCTTCGATATCCCGACGTGTCGGGCCGAGATTCGCCCACCCGTCGGCGCGCATGCAGTTTTTGCGAGCTTCGACCTAGTGCGATCCGTGCGGCTGCTCGATTTCGATCTGCTTCGCTTCGCGGTGGTCGAGGGCAACATCTTCGATCCGGATTTCGATAGGAGGGTCGAGCGCGCAGGTTTCCTTCGGCGATTTGGGGAAGAAATCTCCCGCCCGGTGCTGCCGCGCGACGAGGCATTTGGATACCTGCCCACCCAGATGATCGCCGACTATATCGCCCAGCGTCTCCGCCTCGACGGCATGGTCTATCGTTCAGTTCAGGCTGGCGGCAACCAGCGCAACTTGGTCCTGTTCAATCCGTCGGCCCGGGTCGAGCCTTGGGCTAGAGACTCCAATCTTGATGTGGATATCGGCTTTGGCTGGTGGGACGAGGATGAGGAGGACGGCGACGACAGTATCACGATCCGCGAGGCCGAGGGGGCGCCGTCCGAACAAGGCGTAGCGCCTGGTGACACGGCGCAGGCCTCAGAGGCCACCGATGATGATTTCGACTTGTGGGAACCTACCGTCGAGCCTGCCCTAGACCCTGACCCGCGACCAGTAACACTGCGTTTCCTGCCCGACAGCCTCGCGGTCCATTACATCACTGGGCTGGACTACACTCCTGCCGAGCGAAACCTCCAGGTCGTTCGCCTGCCGTACATCCCCCAAAATCAGACGCCGCTCTGATCTCGTGGCAGGCGATGCGATCCGTGCGAACTGATGATATTCAGCCCTGCACGCACGAACCGTTTTCGCCCTTTCTATCCATTTCACGTGCGCTGGGCTTGCTTTCAAACGGGAGCAACAGGTGTATGACCAGCACCTCCCCGACGGTCGGCGACGTCACGGTGCAGCTTGGAAGGATCCACCGGCCGGCGCGCAACGTACCGAAGCAGGTAGCGCCGTTCGCGACTGCCCGCCCCTCGATCTCGGCTTGCCAATGGACGTCGTCATGACGAAAAATATAACCCAGCATCATGCCGACTGGCTGGTTGGTATATGGTTCGGCGTGGGCAAAGCGCATGAGCCCTTCCTCTCCGCAATAGTCCGTCACGTCACCACCGCCGAGGATGCGCTTAGCCTCTATGCGTAGATCCAGATAGTGAAGCGAACTGGACGCGATCTGGATATCGGTCTTGTAAGCTGTGTCGCCTAGCTGGGCCTGCTGCTCGCGAGGTTGCTGTTGCGCGATGAAAATCTGCTTCTCGATTAGGAAGTGGTTCGGCCGCCTCCCGCGGCGGATCGCCTCGCAGGCCCTCGCCAATGCATCCGTAATTGAGTTTTCAAGCGGCAAACGGACATGACCGTTTAGGACTGGATAGCTGCCTGATCCCCACCAGCTTTTTCGGGATTGGTAGTCGAACCCCTCCTCGCCCCGGCTTATGCGACGTGCTGCCGACTTTAGAAGGGCTACGACATTGACCAGGAACGTCTCCCAAACGACAGCCCGAACGGATCCGAGATAGCCCTCGCTACGGGGAACGCTTGGCGCGATTTTCGAATGAGCTCTGGTTTCGCTCATCCAGCCATGATCCGGTGGGCAACGCCGACCGCGTCAGAGTAAGCTCGCTCAGCGGTCCACGCCGTAACCGAGTCCGGCTTCAAGATCCTTGCAACCGCAAACGTCCCGTGGTCGCGAAGGTCGATGTATGCTTCCGAGGCGAGGTCCGCGAGCGGAACAGGATCCTCGATCGGGGGAATACCGGACGGGTCCGGCGCCAGGACGATCTGCACCTCGCGTCGAGGACCCGCCACATCGAACGAGCGCACCTCAAGCGGGGTGCCGGCGAGGAGTTGCCGAAGCTCGCTGTCGATGGCGGCCTCGTAGATTTGGAGGTGATGATGGTCGACCGGAGTGTCGGCGCTCGATGCCCGCTTGCCATTCTGGAATGGTTCACGGAGCTTCCGGTGCTCCGCTACTGCCTGCACGAATATCCCGGGCGCCCCGAACCGATCCGCCGCGAATTTCGCGAATTCTTCCTCGTTGAAACGTCCGTCATGGATGAAGCCAGACACAGGCATGTCGAGCAACTCGCGATAGTCAGCGTAGGGAAATGGCAACTGCTTTAAATCGGGCGTTTCGAAGCGGCGCTGATCGGCAATCCACTGCCGCCCAAAGACAGAGATGAGATAGCGCGCAACGGCGGTGCGCAGGTAGGCGCTGAACTCTTGGAGCACCGCCCGTCGCCGGTCGGCGGGGACGGTATCGTCGGTGAAATAAATGCCTTGAATCGATGCGTTGTAGGCGGCGCGGCCGACTACGTCGGCGCCGGCCTGCGATCTGGGCAACAGCATGGTGGGCCCGCCGAACATTGTCTTCATCCGGTCCGACAGCCGGTCGAACATATAATCAGGCAGTTCGTATGTGCCGTGCGTCTCCCGCTCGTCGTCACGGAGTAGGGCCGGGTCGCGCAGCCCGAGGCGGACACGGTAGTCGTTGCTCGCAGAGGTGCCGAGCACGTATTCGCTGGGCAGGCCCGTTCGCAAGTGGGTCTCGCCAACGGTGACGTGCATCCCCGATACGCGGAGAAATTGCCCTACATTGAGCAGGCGGCCCATCCGGCCGGTCGTCTCCAAGGCGTTGGCGAGCCGCCGGTCCAGGGGTTGGAGTAGCAGGTCCCGATACCATTGGTGGCCTTGGATCAGCAGCTCGGTCTGATGGAAATGCTCCACTTGACCGCGGTCGATAACAATCGCCCAAGGTCGGCCGTCCCTGCCGATGGGCTGGCTGGACAGCTTGGGCGAGAAGCGCCAGCCGGACGCGCCGGTGTCCGGCGGTTCCGGGGAAGCGAAGATTACCATCGCAGCCTCTTCGGCCTCCTGAAAGAGCTTCCGGCGGAAACTGGTCAGGTTGACGATGCCGTGAATGCGAGTCCTGCTCGCGACAGCGTGCGGGAAGTGATTGGCTGCCGGCGCGATAAAGCACTTTGTAGGGATCACGAATGCGATCACTGCGTCTTTCGGCGCTGCGATGTCGCGCACCCCGCGCCAATAGAACAGCTCGGCCAAGGATCGTTCGTCCACAACAGAGTCGTTCATCTCGCGAATCAGTCTCATGGAATACGAAAATGCAGGCGTGTCCGCTTGCGCCTTTTTCCACGGTGGGTTCCCAAGGACGTGAGTCGCCTCCCGCTGGAAGTTGGACGGTAGCAGCTCAAAGACATCCTGCGTCACCACGTTCGCGCTTAGGTCAGGGAACAGCCGTTCCTCGCCGAGCTCTTTGTGAAGCGAGGCCAACGTCCTGCCGGGCAGGTAATCGAGCATGGTTAGATAAAGGCTGAAGCGGGCGACGTTTGCCGCCTGCTCCTTGAGCTCAATTCCCCGGATGCAGTCGGTCAGGACGGCGCGCAGAGTACGGACATCGAGCGTCGTGCCTTTACATCGCAGCCGTTCCAAGATGTGCCGGTACGCGGCGACCAGGAAGGCGCCCGATCCACAGGCCGGGTCGACCACCCTAGAGTTCGATTCGAGGGCACGAATCCGATCCGCCTCCTGGAGGACATAGTCGACGAGGAACGGCGGCGTGTAGAAGGCGCCGTGCTGCTTCCTCTGGCCGGCGGCCTCCATTTCAAAGAAGCACTCATAAATGGCGGATATGGTCTCGGTGCGGATGGTCGAGTAGTCGACGTCGATGAACGCAAATTGTTGGTTTCCCCCCTCATCCGCCTCATCGGAGCGCAGGACACGACGGATAAGGTGCATGGCCTCGCTGGTGACCAGTTTCCGGTCCGCCCGTTGGATCGGGAACACTGAACCGTTCAGTACCTCGTCAATAGCGTCGAATAGGTGCCATACCTCCTCGGCAGGCCATTGCTTCGGATAAGGTTGATCACTGCCGTATCCCTCATCCAGCCGGATGGTCGGGCACAGGCGACTATCTCTGTCATCAACAATTCCGTCCACCCAGTCCTGATCGACGATCCGCCGATCGATGAGGACGTAGAGGTAGAGGAGCCGCCCGATCAACGTGTTCACGACATCCTGGCGATTGCGCAGTGCGTCCTGTTCGTTCCGCACCTTCGCGCTCAGATTGCGAATGTCGCGCGCGATCCGCGTGTCCACGCGGTTTCCGATCGCGAAGTTACTCCACGACGCCGAGCTTCTGATCGCGATCGCGGTGAGCGGCGTCAAAGTGGCCGGCAGATCCTGCCCGTCGAGCTCCGACCAAGGATGCAGAGGCCCGGCCTGGCGGTAGTCGTAACCATTAGCGACGTAGAAGCCGCCCGGCAGAGCCATAATAATCTGTGGGACAACGGATTGGGACCAGACGGCGCGGTGCCTCCTGCCAGCATCGTCAGCGTCATGGGCCTCCACAACGTACACAACCGGAAGGCACCTTCCACTCTCTCCCCCTAGGCCGTCCCCCGCCAAGGGTGCGCGAGGACAGAGCGCGCCGACAACACTGATGCGCTCGAATGCAGTGTCCAAGACATAGCGGAGTTGCGGCGACTCCAGCCCGCTCGTGTCGGTGCGATAGTCGGGATCGTCGGCGTAACCGAGCCGCTTGAGAAGGACCTGGAGCTTGCCGCCTGCATCGTCCGGAGAGACGGTCATCGATCGCTCTCCTTTGTCCCCCGACCCCTACACGATGGTAGCAGCTTCGGGTCTAAGCGGCAAGAATCTAGGTGAAATCAACAGGATACACGAAATGTTCTATTGTTTCAGCGGCTTAGGTCTCGCATTTGCAGAACAGCCTCGCCCTAGGGCATTCAAGGCCGCCGGAGAGCGACTTGCCAGGCCCGTTCGCCCGGCAATCCGTTGTTCCGGGTCGTTGACTACGCAACGATATCGTCATCCGAAGCACAGTGACAGTGTGGAATTACGATGACAGTGCATTTAATTTACCCGACGAGGCCGGAGCACGTGGTGACCCGGAGATGACAATGACACCCCTCCCCGCCCTCGACGGCCCAAGCCTCGCTCCCGCCTCCGGCGGCGAGGCGCGTCAGCTCGTCATCCTCCTCCATGGTTATGGCTCGAACGGCAACGACCTCATCTCCCTCGCTCCCTATTGGCATCAGGCGGTGCCGGATGCCTTGTTTCTGGCGCCGAACGGACCTGAGCAGGTCCCCGGATTTCCGGGCGGTTACCAGTGGTGGGACCTTTCGACGCGGGACCGCGCTTCGCGCGCGGCTGGCGTGGCTCGGGCGGCGCCTGTGCTCGATGCCTATATCGACCAGCAACTGGAGCGTTACGGCCTCACCGAGGAGCAGCTGGTGCTCGTCGGCTTCAGCCAGGGCACGATGATGGCGCTTCACGTCGGGCCTCGCCGCGCGCGCCGGATTGCCGGCATCGTAGGATATTCGGGGATGCTGGCGGAGGTGGAGAGCCTGTCGCGCGATCCTCACACGAAGCCGCCCGTCCTGCTCCTCCACGGAAGCGCGGACGAGGTCATCTCGATCTCCTCCTATCAGGAAGCGAAGACCGAGCTCGAGCGGCTGGGCTTCGACGTCGGCTCCCATGTATCCGCCGGGCTCGGCCACAGCGTCGACATGGCCGGCCTGGAGCTCGGCAGGGATTTCGTCCGCCGGGTGCTGGTCGATCGGACCGAAGCGCCGCCGACTGGCTGAAGTGGGCCGCCGGCCGATTCAGCTAGGCTCCGGCGCTGCACTGGCCCACGAAGGTCGCCAGGAGCTTTCGGTCCTCTTTCCCCAAAGTCACCGCGGTCGTGTAGCCCGTAGTGAATACGGACACGAACTTCGCCCTCGGCATGCTGAGGAACGCCGGATCGTTCTTCGGAAGCCGGATCGTCATGTCCCAGCCCGTTCGGGCGTTGCGGACCGCGGAGGCCGGAATCAAATTGGGCTCCGTCTTGTCGGTCGCGAGCGCCATGAACGCGGCGCCGGCCGGCAAGGCCGTTCCCTCACTATCGCCGACGGGCTTGTTCTGCTGGATGTCGAGAAGCTGGGTGACTCCGTACTGGGTCACGACGAGCTCGGGGCCCGCGCAGTCCAGCCTGTAGAGCGGGGCTTCGCGTCCGCCGTAGAGGAGCTGGGTGGCGGACTCGAGCTGCCATGCGGAGACCGCCGGTTCAGGGGTCGCGGCGGATGCGAGCGCCATGAGCAATTGGATCAACATGTTCATTTCCCACCCCTTTCGAGCTGAGCGAACCTACAGGCGGTCCAGGGCCATTGCAAAGCCGCGTCGGCGGACGGCTTCCGGACAGACGATCGCCGCTTCAACGTCAGATTCACCATTGACTGATAGTTTGGGCCGATGGGGTTCCGAAAACCTTTTCGCGCGGTTCCGATCAAGATCGGCCCGTACCACCGCGAGCGCCGGCGCCGGCGGTGGCGGTCCTACATTGCCACAACCCTCGGGGCGGCAATGGTCGGCGGCTTGGCGATCGGATTGGCCGCCAGTGATCGCGGCCCCACGCTGATCCGTACGGCTGCCGTGGAAGCGGCGGTGTCGCAGGGTTTGGTTCGCAGGAACACACCGGCGCCGGGCGCCCATTATCCCGGGTGCAATGCGGCGCGAGCGGCCGGCGTGGCGCCGCTCTATGCGGGCGAACCCGGATATCGTCCCGAGATGGATGGTGACGGCGACGGCATCGCCTGCGAGCCTTATCGGGGCCTCAGGTAGTTCAGCGCACCAGCGCTTCGTAATCCGGATCGAGATTGGCGGCCCGCCTTTCGTCCGCGCGGGCGCGTTTCTCGTCGCCGCGCTGGCGCAGGATCTGGGCGCGCTGATAATAGAGCCGGGCGGTGCGCGGTGCGTAGCGGACGGCGCGGTCGAGATCGGCGAGCGCTCCGTCGAGATCGCCGTCGCGCTTCCTGGCGAGCCCGCGGTTGAGATAGGCGAAGGCCGATTGCGGAGCGGCGGCGACGGCGCGGTCGAACGCGCCGATGGCCTCCCGATAGTCGCCCTGCCATGCGCTCGACAGCCCTTCGGCGAGCCGCGCCGACGCCTGGCCCGCCGTTCCGCGCGCCTTCGGATCGACGAGGTGGCGGCAGCCGGAAAGGCTTCGGCTCGGATCCTCGACGGTGCAGGCGTTCCAGTCGCCGCGCCCCGCGGCCCTGGTGCGGGCCCCGGTGACGATGAGCGAGCCCTCGCCGCTGTCGGGCTCCGCCTCGGCGACGGTGGCCGCGGCCCTGGTCGAAAGATTGGGCCGGGGGATCCGCGAGCCGGTGACCGTCAGATTTCCCTCCGCCGCGGCGAGCTGGTCCTGGTTCTTTTCCTCGCGCGCCCCTCTCGAATCGCCGCGCGCGGCCGGCGGAGGCGGCGGGGCTGACGG
>DATDAS010000005.1:0-38744 GCA_036525315.1 Allosphingosinicella sp. | reverse complement strand
GCGGGGCGGGGCCGGCCCCGCCGCCTCCCGAACCGCCTTCGCGCCCCCGGACGCGACAGGCCGGCTCTTCTGGTGTAGCGATCCGGCCATGCCGAAGCTCCGGATGCAGAGGAAGGCCTTCACGGCCGTTTCCCCGGCCCGAACAGGATCGAGGCGGTAGCGCGGTGCGCGAGGCGACGATCCTGATCGCCGCCATGGGCACCGCGGCCTGGCTGGTCGTCCTCGGCCTGTCGCTCTTCGCCGGATCCGACCCGGCGACCGCCGATCTCGACGGATTGATCGGGATCGCAGTGACATTCCTCTACGCCCTGACCGCGGGGCCGGCGCTCGGGCTTGCCCTCTACCGTCGCGCGCAGCGCCTGGCCTTCGTCCTGGCCGTCGCCTTTCCAGGCCTACTCGGACTGGCCTTCATCGCGTTGCTGGTCGCCTGGGAGCGCTGATAGACAGCATCGGGCGATTCAATCCAATCGCCCAATCCTCTACCTGCGCCGCACGGCCAGGCAAAGAAAAGGGCGGCGGAACCCAGGTTCCGCCGCCCTTCCGATTCAGCCTAAGCCGAAATCAGCCGCCCTTCATGCCCGTCGAAACGTTGGTGAAGGTGGTGTTGAGCTGGGTGCCGAGGCCCTGCATGGCCGCAATGGCGGCGACGGCGATGAGAGCGGCGATCAGGCCATATTCGATGGCGGTGGCGCCCTTCTCATTGCGCATCAGCTTGCGAAGAATCTTCATATTCCGGTCTCCTGTTCCACGTTACGGGAGCGTCCACTCTCCCACCCCCGTCAGACAGAATTCGGACAGGTTGAGACTCGAATACTCGCCGATGGTGTCCAAAAGGTTAGGATCGCCGCGTTTTTTTTAACGCGGGCGGCCGCAGCCTTGCCTTGGCTTGCCCTTGCGGCTATGCGCCCCCACATCCCGATGACGGGTGATTTGAGAGCGTCCGAAGGACGCGCGCTGGCCGGCGAGTTTCGCCCGCCGGCGTTTTTCGTTTGCTGGGAAGGACGAGCATGTTCGAGAGCCTGAGCGACCGTCTGAGCGGCGTCTTCGACCGCCTGCGCGGCCGCGGCGCATTGAACGAGGCCGATGTCAGGGGCGCGATGCGCGAGGTCCGGATCGCCTTGCTCGAGGCCGACGTCGCTCTTCCCGTCGTTCGCCAGTTCGTCGACCAGGTCACCGAGCAGGCGGTCGGCCAGCAGGTTCTCCGCTCCGTCACGCCGGGCCAGCAGGTCGTCAAGATCGTCCACGACGCCCTGGTCGAGATGCTCGGCGCCGAGGCGTCCGGGCTCGAGCTCGAAGTCACTCCGCCGGCGATCATCCTGATGGTCGGCCTCCAGGGGTCGGGAAAGACCACCACCACCGCAAAGATCGCCAAGAGGCTCTCCGAGAAGGAGCGCAAGAAGGTGATGATGGCCTCGCTCGACGTGGCTCGCCCGGCCGCCCAGGAGCAGCTCGCGGTGCTCGGCAAGCAGGCCGGAGTCGCGACCCTGCCGATCGTGCCCGGCCAGCAGCCGGTCGAGATCGCGCGGCGGGCGCTCCAGGCCGCGAAGCTTCAGGGCTTCGACGTATTGATGCTCGACACCGCCGGCCGGCTCCACGTCGACCAGGCGCTGATGGACGAGATGAAGGCGGTCGCCGAGGTCTCCAGCCCGGCCGAGACGCTTCTGGTGGTCGACGCGCTGACCGGCCAGGACGCGGTCAACGTCGCCTCCAGCTTCGCCGGGCAGGTGGAGCTGACCGGCGTGATCCTCACCCGCCTCGACGGCGACGCACGCGGGGGCGCGGCGCTTTCGATGCGCGCGGTGACCGGAAAGCCGATCAAGTTCGCGGGCATGGGTGAGGGGATCGACGCGCTCGAGCCCTTCCATCCGAGCCGCGTGGCCGGCCGGATCCTCGGCATGGGCGACGTGGTCAGCCTGGTCGAGCGCGCCAGCGAGACGATCAAGGTCGAGGAGGCCGAGGCGCTCGCGCGCAAGATGGCCAAGGGCCAGTTCGATCTCAACGATCTGCGCGGCCAGCTCGCCCAGATGCAGCGGATGGGCGGCCTTTCCGGCATGGCGGCGATGCTGCCCGGAATGAAGAAGGCTCAGCAGGCGATGGCCGCGAGCAACCTGGACAACAAGATCCTCGTCCACATGGACGCGATGATCGGTTCCATGACCCCCAAGGAGCGGAGCCGGCCCGAGCTGATGAACGCGAAGCGCAAGATACGCGTTGCCAAGGGATCGGGAACGACGGTCCAGGACGTGAACAAGCTTCTGAAGATGCACCAGGAGATGGCCGGCGCCATGAAGAAGCTGCGCAAGATGGGCGGCTTCGGAAAGCTCGCGGCCATGTTCGGCGGCGGCGGAATGGGTGGAATGGGCGGCATTGGCGGACCCGATGCCGGCGGCCTTTCCGGAATGCCCGGACTTCCCGGGCCGGGCGGCGGAAACACGCCGTTCAACCTGCCTCCGGGCTTCGACAAATTCATCAAGAAATGACGGCTTCAGCCGTCATCCCCGCGCAGGCGGGGATCCAGATCAAAAAACGAAAGGATTTATAAAATGGCAGTGGCAATCAGGCTTTCCCGCGGCGGCGCGAAGAAACGCCCTTATTACAAGATCGTCGTCACCGACGCTCGCAATGCCCGCGACGGCAAGTTCATCGAGCGGATCGGAAGCTATAATCCGCTTCTCCCCAAGGACAGCCCCGAGCGGGTCAAGCTCGACGCCGACCGCGCGAAGCATTGGCTGTCGGTCGGCGCCAAGCCGTCGGACCGGGTCCTTCGCTTTCTCGACCAGGCGGGTGTGATGGAGCGTCCGGCGCGGTCGAACCCGAAGAAGGGCGAGCCGGGCGACAAGGCCAAGGAGCGCGCCGAGGAGCGTGCGACCCGCGAGGCCGAGGCCGCCGCGGCTCCCGCCGAGGAGGAGACCGTAGAGGTCGCCGCCGAGGCGATCGAGGAAGCTACCCCGGAAGCCGCCGAGGCCGCCCCAGCTGAGGAAGGCGCCTCCGCCGAGGCTTCGGCGCCCGAGGCTGCCGCCGAGGAGGCCCCGGCCGCCGAGGAAGCTGCTCCTGCCGAGGAAGCCGCCGCCGAGGAGGCTCCGGCCGCCGAGGAGGCCGCTCCCGCCGAGGAGGCTGCTGCTGAGGAAGCTCCGGCTGCCGAAGAGGCGCCCGCCGAGCAGGCCGCCGAGGAAGCCGCCCCCGCAGCCGAGGCTGAAGAAGCTGCTCCGGCCGCCGAAGAGCCGGCGGCGGAAGCCTCCGACCAGCAGGCCGAGGAAGCCACTGCTTCCGACGAGGCGACGAACGAGGGCGAATCCGCCTCCGATCCCGCCGAGGGCGCCGAGGAAGCCGCTCCGGCCGAAGGCGCCGAAAAGGCCGAATGAAGCCTGACGAGCAGGTCGCACTCGCCGCCGTCGCCGGAGCCCATGGCGTCGGCGGCGAGGTGCGCCTGAAGCTGTTCGCCGAGAGCGTCGACAGCCTCAAGCGCTACGACAAGGTGATGGTCGGCGGCTCGCCGCTGACCCTCGCCGCGGTCAAGCCGGGCTCGGCCGGAGCGATCGCCCGGTTCGCGGAGATCGTCGACCGGACCGCCGCCGAGAAATTGCGCGGAAGCCTGGTCACGGTACCGCGCTCGGCTCTGCCTCCGCTCGGGGAGGGCGAATATTATCATGCCGATTTGATCGGCCTGGCGTGCGAAGGGCCGGACGGCGAGCCGTTGGGCCAGGTCGCCGCGGTCGAGAATTTCGGTGCCGGCGACATATTGGAGATCGAGCGGCCCGACGGCCGGCGGACGATGGTGCCCTTCCGGGACCCGATCGCCGCTTTGGTCGAGGGCAGGATCGTCGCCGATCCGGCCTTCCTTGCCTGATTCACGCAGGTGATCGGCCTGGACGCCTCGGGGCGAGGACCGTCTATCCCTTGATCGCTGGACGGAATCCCGGCGGTTTGATGCCGCCAAGGGCGAATGTTAGACGTTGAGGGATGGCAACGTCCCCATTGGCCCGTCCGACGCCGAATGGCGGCGCGTCGGCGCCGGCATCTTCTCGAGTGCCGGTAGAGGGCCGCACCTGCGGAAGCTGCGCGCTGTGCTGCAAGACGGTGGCCGTGGTCGAACTGGGCAAGGCCGCGGGCACCTGGTGCGCGCATTTCCGGCCTTCCAGGGGATGCTCGATCTACGAAACGCGCCCCGCGGGGTGCCGCGATTTCTATTGCGAATGGATGTTCTCGGAAAGGCTCGGGCCCGAATGGAGGCCCGACCGGGCCAAGTTCGCGCTGATGGTGACTTCGACCGGCCATCTCGCGGCCTGCATCGATCCGGGCTTCCCATCCGCGTGGAGGCAAGCCCCTTATTATCAGACTCTGTGCCGCTGGGCTCGGGAGCGTGCCGAGAACCCGTCCTCGTCGTGGCCGGGAGTCGACGTGTGGATCGGCAAGCGCTGCATCATCCTTTTGCCTGATGGCGAGAAGGACGTCGGGATCGTCGCCGCGGATGAAGAAGTGCGGATCGACCTGAGGATGACGCCTGCCGGCCCCGCCTATGTGGCCACCAAATTCAGAGTCGCCGCAACTGGAGCCAATTGAACGTCCGGCATGGCCGAGGCGAGCCGATCTGCCTCGCGATAGTCAACGCAGGAACGGCCGCTCCCGGGCAAGATCGTTGCGGATCGTCGTGGCCGCGACTCCGCCCTCGCCCATCGCATGGCTGATCTGGTCGAGCCCGAGGACGACGTCGCCGGCGGCGTAGAGGCCGGGGACCGAGGTGCGCTGGTGCGAATCGACAGGGATGCATCCCGTATCGCCGGAAAGGTCGGCGCCGACCTGGCCGGCAAGCTCGGTATGAACGTCGGAGCCCAGCGCCGGGTAGACGCTGTCGAAGGTATAATGACCCTCCGCCGTATCGACGACGATGCAGTCCCCATGGACCCCGACCGCGGCGCAGGGCCCGTCGACCGTCTCGATCCCGGCGGCGCGAAGCTTCTCCTGGTCGCCCTTGTCGACCTCGAGCGCCTTGTCCGGCGCGATCAGGGTGATGTGCGGCGTGAAGCTGCGCAGGAAGAGCGCCTCGGCGACTCCGTGGCTTCCGCTGCCGATGACTCCCACCATCTTGTCGGTCACCTCATAGCCGTCGCAGATCGGGCAATAGCGGATCAGGCCGCGCGCCAGAGCCTCGTCGTGAAGCTCCTCATCCATCGGGGGGCGGCGGTTCTTGAGGCCGGTGGCAAGGAGCACTGTCCTGGCCCGAACCGGCCCTCCGCCCCATTCGGCCTCGAACACGCCGTCGACCTTCTCGAGCCGGGTCACGCGTCCGTTCGCGATGGAAGCGCCGTAACGCTGCGCCTGCTCCTTCATCCTGTCGATCAGCTCCTGCCCGGAAATGCCGTCGGGAAAGCCGGCATGATTGTGGGTGCAGGGGATCAGGCTCGCGCGGCTCTTGCCGGCGTCGACGACCTGGAGCTGCAAGTGAAAGCGGGCGAGATAGATCGCCGCGGTCAGCCCCGCCGGGCCGCCGCCTATCACCAGGCAGTCGAGTACCTCCTCGCTCATGAGCGGCTCAGCGCCATGGCGCGCTTATGGTTCCACATTGAAATGCTGCGAGCAATGTATATACAGGCTGTATATACGGAGCAGGCAATGACCAGGACGACAAAGGTGTTCAAGTCGGGCAATTCGGTGGCGGTGCGGCTTCCGAAATCGCTGGGCGTCGAAGCTGGTACCGAGATGCGCGTGCGCGAGGAAGCCGGCCGCTACATTCTCGAGCCGGTCGAGAAGGAGGAAAGAATCGATTTGACCGGAATCGCCGGATCGATGCCCTGGCTGAAGCCTTTGCGACCCGAGGACCGGATCATGGAGCCCCGGGACCTCGATTGGGAAGGAAAGCTGTTGAAGCGTGGTTGAGCCGCTCTACCTGCTCGATTCGAATATTTGCATTTACGTACTGCAGGATGCTGGGAGCCCGGCGGCCCTTCGCATCGCGCAATTCAGGCCGGGAACGGTGGTCGCCTCGGCGGTCACTTATGCCGAGGTGGCGCGTGGAGTTGCTCCGGACGATCAAGAGAATTTGACCAAGCTGGATGCTTTCTTTCGCGCAATTCCGGTTCTGCCGTTCGACCAGAATGCAGCCCGGACGTATGCTTCGATCCCATTCCGACGAGGGACGTTCGACAGGTTGATCGCCGCCCATGCGCTGTCGCTGGGATTGACAGTCGTCACCAATAACGAGCGCGATTATGCGGACGTTGCCGGTCTCCAAATCGAGAACTGGACCGATTCATGACCTGGGCGGCGACGATCCTGACGCTCTACCCAGACATGTTCCCGGGGCCGCTGGGGCATAGCCTGGCCGCGCGGGCGCTGGCAGACGGAATATGGTCGCTGGAGGCGGTGCAGATCCGCGATTTCGCCACGGACAGGCACCGATCGGTCGACGATACGCCGGCCGGGGGCGGGGCGGGCATGGTGATGCGGGCGGACGTGCTGGCGGCCGCGGTCGATCATGTGCTGGAGCGCCGCCCGGACGCGCCGATGCTGGCCATGTCGCCGCGCGGGGAGCCGCTGAGCCAGAGCCTGGTGCGGGAGCTTGCCGCGGGGCCTGGTGTGTCGATCCTGTGCGGGCGCTTCGAGGGAATCGACGAGCGGCTGTTCGAGGCGCGGCCGATCCGGCCCGTATCGATCGGAGATTATGTGCTTTCCGGCGGCGAGCCGGCGGCCCTGACCCTGCTCGATGCTTGCATTCGGCTGCTCCCCGGCGTAATGGGCGCGGCTTCGAGCGGTGAGGAGGAAAGCTTCGAAGCGGGCCTCCTCGAATACCCTCATTATACCCGACCTGTTGAATGGGAAGGGCGCACGATCCCTGAAGTGCTGCGATCGGGGGATCATGCGAGGATCGCGGCCTGGCGGAAAGACCGGGCGGCGTCCGACACACGGTCAAGGCGGCCGGACCTGATCGAGCGTCATGGGGACGCACGCAGGCCACCGCCCTCTGGCGCGCGGCACGAAAAAGAGAGCGACTAGACATGAATCTCATCCAGCAGCTCGAGGCCGAGGCCATCGAGGCGTTCAAGGCGAACAAGACCATCCCCGAATTCCGCCCCGGCGACACCGTGCGTGTCGGCGTGAAGGTCGTCGAAGGGGAGCGCACCCGGGTCCAGAATTACGAGGGCGTCTGCATCGCCCGCGCCAACCGGGGCTTCGGAAGTTCGTTCACGGTGCGCAAGATCAGCTTCGGCGAGGGCGTCGAGCGCGTCTTCCCGCTTTACTCGCCCAACGTCGAATCGATCGAGGTCGTCCGCCGCGGCGCGGTCCGCCGGGCGAAGCTCTATTATCTGCGCGGACGGACCGGCAAGGCCGCCCGTATCGCCGAGCGCCGCGACACGCGCGGTGACGTCAAGGCGGCTCCCAAGCCGGCAACCGAGACCGCCGACGCCTGATCGGCAGCTCGAGCGAAATGATCGAGGGCGGCCGGTGAACGGCCGCCCTTTTTCGTTCAGAACCGGACGGTTGCGACCGCTATCGAAGAATCGGCGACATATTGCGGCGAGGCAAGCGCCGGTCGCGATTCGACCAGTGGCGCGGCCTCGGCGGGCAGGCCGGAGCGGGTCCCGACCAATATGGCTTCTACCGGCGCGCTGCCCGCGATGTGGAGGTCGATCCGAAGTCCGTCGCAGCTTCGGCCGTGGCAGCGAAGAACATAGTCGTCCTCCTTTCCGCCTTTGCCGAAACGCCGCGCCGATCCGCCCGTCCGGGCCGAACGAAGCCCCGCCTCCGGCTCGAATCGAAGGCGCACGACCTGCGCCCCGCGCGCCATCAGACGCAGCGAGACGATCCGGCCGCCCTGCGTCGGCATTTCGCCGATCCGATCGAGGGCAGGCGCTTCGAGCGGCAGGACCGGCGCCGGAAATGCCCGGCGCTTCCGCGTCGACCATGGCACCTCCAGGCCCTCTTCGGCGCGGCCGAGCGAGGTGAAGGCGGCCGGTAGCGGCGCGCCGTCGTGCATCACCATCCAGCGCGCATCCCCCTTCGTGGCGTCGCGCACATATTCGATGACGAATTCCTGCTTGCGGTCGTTCGAATAAGCCGGAGCGACCAGCGCGGGCACCCAGGCCAGCGCTGCCAGACCGGCGAGGGCCATGGTGAGGGTCCGGGCGGGAAGGCGCGTCGCGAGCGGCTTGAGCTCGATCAGGGCGGGCATGAGGATGAGCGCGGCCACCGGCGCGAAGATCCAGGCGGCGTCCATATCGAGCAGGGTCTCGGTGAGGTCGAGCAGCGGGGCCCAGGTCAGGAACAGGATCAGCCAGGCAAGCACCGCGCCCACGCGCTCGGCGCCGGGCCGGCGCTCCTCGGCGAGCATGCCGACGGCGGCGGCCATGGGCGGGAGCAGGAAGAAGATCGCGGCTCCGGGCGCGACGAAGCTGATCGCCGCGCCCAGCAGAAGGAAGATCAGCCAGAAGGCGGCCCGAAGCCGGTCGCGGGCGATCGGCCGCGCCAGCAGCAGGATGGCGAGCAATGAGACCGCGATGGCGGCGCCATAGACTCCGGCCCCCGCCGCTTCCGGCCACGCGCGCCACCAGGCGCCGGGGCGCACCAGGCCGAGAAGGAGCTGGGCCACGAAGGCGACGGCGAGCGATCCGAGCATCGCGGCGCCGATCGCCGCCGCCGAGCGCCCGATTCCACCGGGCCGGCGCCGGCACAGCCAGGGGAACAGGAGGATGAGCAGGGCGAGCAGCGCCAAGCCGACCGGCACCGGGAAGTCGACCAGAATCCGGCCTGCGATATCGGCATAGAGGCGGTCGCCCTCCGCCGCAGCGGGCGAGCGGGCGAGGGTTCGGGCCGTGGCGAGGGCCTGAACGCCCATATGCGCGACGCTTCGCGGGTCGAGCGCGGCGAAATCGTCGCCGGGGCTGTGATAGCGGGTCTCGTTGCCGATCACCGCGAAGTTGAGGATGGTCCAGTCCTTCTCCTCGAACACGGCGACGTCGGTCGAGTTGGGGATCAGGCGGTAGAAATCGGTCGTCATGCTGTTGGCGACCGGCCGGGCGGAGGAACGGGCGAAGGCCGCGACCGCCGGACCGTTGGGCCGGCTCGTCTCGAACATGATCGCCGGGCCGGTGACTCCGCGCGATTCGAGGTTGATCAGCGAATCGACGCGGCCGGCGACCGGATCGCCGTCGAGGAAGGCGCGGGCGCCGATCAGGCCCGTCTCCTCGCCCTCGTTGATCAGGAAGGTGACCGGGCGCGCGAGCTTCTCGTTCCTGAGCAGGAAGGCCGTTTCGAGCATCGTCGCCACGCCGATCCCGTCGTCGGCCGCGCCGGGGCCGGCGGGCGTCGAATCGTAATGGGAGACGAGGAGCAGATGCCGGCCCTGGGTGGGGCCGGTCGTGGCGACCAGGTTGCGCACCCGCGCGCATGCGATCGTCCGCCCCTCGGCAGAGCCGTTGCAGGTGAACCGGTCCTCGACGCGCGGCGTCAGGCCGATCGCGCGCATCTCGGCGAGGAGGCGGTCGCGGACGGCGTCGTTCGCATCGCTGTCGATCGGGTGCGGGACCTGGGGACCGAGGATGCGCTCGAGGCGGGAGAGCGCGCGTTGGGTGTCGAACTGACCCGGCGCTGCGGTCGGGACATCGGGAAGCTCGAGCAGGCCGCCTTTGAACACCAGAGCAAGCAGCAAGGTGAGCAGGCCGGCCGCCAATAACAAAGCGCGTCTTTTCATCGAGGGTCCAGTCTCACTACCGGAGGTGGCCGGGATCGACCGGAGACGGCGGCTGGATAGGAGGGTGCCGAAGGACGGGCTGGGCAGCCCGTCCGAGGTGACCGACGCCGCCAGCCACCTTCTCCGGCCGACCGCGAAGCGGCGGGCTGTCCTTTGCCGCCCGGACGTCGTCGCTCGATCGGTCACGATGAATCATCATCGCTCCCTCCTCTCTCCTAGCCGGACAACAAATGCCAGCCCGTCACGACCGCCTCCGGTGGTGAGACTGGACCCTTGTCCCCCCGAATGGCGACGCCATATCGATTTCGCGCCGATCTTGCGATACGGGCGGCGCCCAGCAATCGGAGATGGTGAAATGGGTTATCGGGTGGCCGTCGTCGGCGCGACCGGCAATGTCGGCCGGGAGATGCTGAACATCCTCGCCGAGCGTCAATTCCCGCTCGATGAGATCGCCGCGATCGCGTCTCCGCGCTCGACCGGCGACGTCATCGATTTCGGCGACAGCGGCGAGGAATTGCGGGTCCGCAACATCGAGCATTTCGACTTCTCCGGCTGGGACATGGCCCTGTTCGCCGCCGGCTCCGCGGTGTCGGCCAAATATGCGAGCGTCGCCGCCAAGGCGGGCTGCACGGTGATCGACAATTCGTCCTTGTTCCGGATGGACCCGGACGTGCCCCTGATCGTGCCGGAGGTGAACCCGCAGGCGATCGACGGCTACCGGCGCAAGAATATCATCGCCAATCCGAACTGCTCGACCGCGCAGATGGTGGTCGCGCTGAAGCCGCTCCACGACGCCGCCGTGATCAAGCGGGTCGTGGTCGCGACCTACCAATCGGTCTCGGGCGCCGGCAAGGAAGGGATGGACGAGCTGTTCGAGCAGAGCCGCAACATCTTCGTCGGCGACGGCACCGCTCCGTCCAAATTCACCAAGCAGATCGCCTTCAACGTCATTCCCCATATCGACGAGTTTCTCGACGACGGATCGACCAAGGAGGAATGGAAGATGGTGGTCGAGACCAAGAAGATCCTCGACCCGAAGATCAAGGTGCACGCGACCTGCGTGCGCGTTCCGGTCTTCGTTGGCCATAGCGAGGCGATCAATATCGAGTTCGAGAATGAGATCAGCGCGGAAGAGGCCCAGGCCATCCTGCGTGAGGCGCCTGGAATCTTGCTCGTCGATAAGAGGGAGGATGGAGGCTACGTCACGCCGGTCGAGTGCGTCGGCGAATATGCCACCTATGTTAGCCGGGTGCGGGAGGATCCGACCGTCGACAACGGGCTCAGCCTGTGGTGCGTCTCCGACAATCTGAGGAAAGGCGCGGCCCTCAACGCCGTCCAGATCGCCGAGCTGCTGGGCCGCAAGCATCTCCAGAAGGCGGCGTGACGACGGCCTCGCAATTGGAGATCGAGTTTGTGCTTGGCGAGGCAGGATGGGCGGATCTCATCATTCGCGATGAAACGCAGCGCCATGAAATCAATGACATATCATATTTGAGTGACGTGCTGGACGATCTCATCCGGCTCGGAATCGACGTAGCAACCAACCGGGGATTCGCGTTCGCGCAATTCTTCCATGAGCCTGGTTCAACCATCCTCGTCGCCGAGAGCAGGTGCTCGGACGATGGCGCCTTGAAAGCCGGTCGCCGACTCAGCGCCGTAGAGGGAAGCGAATTAGGGGGCGGTCCGCCAAACTGGCACCGCGTTCTTGAATTGGAGCGGAAATTCATTGTCGAATTGGACTCGGGCGATGAGATCGCGCAGGCAATTCTTGCAGCGGCGGAGCGCGTAGAGCGTGACGTGGGCATCGAAAATTACTCGAAGCAATGGAACGGGCGTTTGGGATTTCCGTCGCGCGCCGTGGCAGCCCTTAGAGCCGCGCTGAACACTCCTGGCAGCTCAATCGAAAATTGGAGTGTCTGACATGATGGTCGGTTTTGCATCGCGGCACTTCAAGGCGGGACGTTTGTCGTGAAGCTCAGGCCGATCGGCGTTGCCGACGATCTCGAGGCGCTGGTCGAGGAGCTGGCGCCCGGCTTCGGCGGCGAGACGGAAGAAGCCCGCGCGCTCCTGGCCCAGACTCTCGGCCTGCTGACCGCTGATCCGAGGCCCGAGCCCTGGGGTTGCTATCTTGCCGGTGTTGGACCCGACACGGTCGGCACCTGCGCCTTCAAGTCCGCGCCCAGCGAGAAGGGCGAGGTCGAGATCGCTTACATGACCTTCCCCGCATTCGAGCGGCGCGGCCATGCGACGGCGATGGCCGCCGCGCTCGCCGACATCGCGTTCCACGCCGGAGTGCCGACGGTCATCGCCCACACCCTGCCCGAGGAGAATGCATCGACTCGCGCGCTTCGCCGCAACGGCTTCAGTTGCTCCGGCGAGGTGATGGATCCGGAAGACGGGCTGGTCTGGCGCTGGGCAAGACGGGATGAAGGGGGCGGTGCTGCCTGACCTCCCGCGAGCGCAGTGGGCGATGCTCGCCGGGCTCGGCGCGCTTCTCCTCCTGTGCCAGATCGATCAGCCGTTCCCGAAGACCGCATGGCTCCATCACGTCCCGACCTTGATCGCCTTGCTCGCCGCGCCTTTCGCGCTCAGTCGCCGGCCGATCTCCAACGCGGCCCTCGGCTGCCTCATAGCCTTCCTCGCGCTCCACACGATCGGCGGCCGCTACACTTACTCGGCCGTGCCCTACGACCAGGTCGCCCGAGCGCTGACCGGCACCGGCATCAGCGAGGCGTTCGGCCTGTCGCGCAACCATTACGACCGGCTGGTCCATCTCTCCTACGGCCTGCTCACCGTCCTGCCGGTCCGCGAGGTGCTCGAGCGCCATTTCGGCCTCACGCGCCGGGTCTCGCTCTACATCGCGTTCGAGAGCGTGCTGGCGGTCGGCGCGGTCTACGAGATGTTCGAATGGCTGCTGACCCTGATGGCGGCCGGACCGACCGCCGCGGCCTATAACGGCCAGCAGGGCGACATCTGGGACGCGCAGAAGGACATGGCGCTGGCGGCCCTGGGTGCCCTGATTGTGCTCGGTCTCTCACTGCGGAACCGCCGGCCGGCGGTTCTCAAATCTACAACGGCTCAATAGACCGTTTCGAACGTCCAGCCCGTAAGGGACAGAAGGAAGAGGCCCATCTTGCGGGCTTCGCCTTTTCGCGGCGACCACCGATGGACGAAATGATAGCCGCTCGCGTCTGCTGCCTCGAAGATCCATTGGGCACCATCGGCGCCCCCGTCTGCGCAGAGCGTCGACGGGAGGCCAAATATCCGCGTTTGATTCAGCACTTTCTCGAGGCGGCGAGACTCCGCCGGCGTAAGCATCCTCTCAATACGATCCCTGACCTCGCCCGGATCGTATCCACCCTCGCCGGACAACCGCGTCGCAATTAGCTTTTGATTTCCATCGTCGAGCGTCTCGATCCGCACGACCACGGGATGGTGGAAAGTCGGTAGCCAAGTGAAGCGCAGGCTTTCCTGCCCGCGCGGACGGTTGGTCTGGGAAAGAAGATAGAGCGAAGGCTCACCGGCCGCGTCCAATTGCTCGGGATACCAACTCTTCTCGACGACGCTGAGAACGGGTTGGAGTCCGCCGACCCTTTCATCGCACTGCAACGACGGCTCGTAGAAGGACTCAGGAAAGTAGGCGATGGTAGGCACCGGGCGACTGGGTTTCGGCGACTGCTGAACTGCGACCACCGCTTCCGCAGGGTCCATGAGAGGACCGTCGACGCCGAGGTCGTCGGGACCGTCCATAAGCGGGTCCTGGGCTCCCAAATCTGCGGACGAGCGGGCGCATGCGCCCAGCGAAATGAGCAGCAGCAGGATGAGCACTCTCATCCAGACTTTGTCGCACGCGGACAAGCGCACGGCAACAAAGGTGCGGACGTGCCCTGCCGGCCGCCGCCTAGCCGTCGCTCAGCGCCGCTTCCTTCTCCGCCTGCTCCGAATGAGCCATGTCCTCGGCGAGGAGGCGGCGGGAGCGGTGGATCATGTCGACCCAGTCGGCGAAGGCGGCGGCGAGCTTCAGGACCACGTCCTTCAATCCGCCTTCCTTGAGGCAGCCGTCGCTCTCGAAGCTGTCGTCGCCGACATGGCCGAGATAGGCCTCGGGCTGCTGCATCACCGGCATGTTGAGGAAGACGCAGGCCTGGCGGAGCTGGTGGTTGGCGCCGAAGCCGCCGATCGCCCCTGGCGAGGCGCTGACGATCGCGGCCGGCTTTCTGTCCCAGACGCTGTGGCCGTAGGGGCGCGACCCGACGTCGATGGCGTTCTTGAGCACTCCGGGGACCCCGCGATTATATTCAGGGGTCACGAACAGGATCCCGTCCACCGCGGCGATCCGCTCGCGGAAGCGGGTGAAGGCTTGGGGCGGATCGGAGTCGCTGTCCTGATTGTAGAGCGGAAGCTCGCCGATCTCGACGATCTGGCAATCGAGCTTGTCGCCGGCGAAGGCGCAGATCGACCGCGCCACCTTTCGGTTGATGCTGTCCTTGCGGAGGCTTCCGACGAGGATCGCTATCTTGTGGCCGGGCATGGCGCATTCCTTTCGAGTCCGAACGTCCAATGGACCCGCTCCGAAAAGGTTGCGCTCGAATTGGCGGCGCCCCCGGCTCTTGACTATAGGGGCGCCGGGAGGATCGGTCATGAGCGACAAGATGAGCGGCGGCTGCGCCTGCGGACGCATCCGGTACGAGGCCGAGATCGAGGACGACGAGGCCTATCTCTGCCATTGCCGGATGTGCCAGCGCGCCACCGGCAGCATCTCGATCGCGTTCAAGAACGTTCCCAAGGCCGCGATCGACTGGAAGACCGAGCCCGACTGGTACGTCTCCTCCCCGATCGCCCAGCGGCCCTATTGCCGCGAATGCGGCACCTCGCTCGGCTTCGCCTTTCCCGACGGGGAGATAATGGATCTCACCATTGCATCGTTCGACGATCCGTCGCGTTTTCGCCCCAAGCATCATTTCGGAGTCGAGAGCATGCACCGCGCCTGGATCTCGACCGAGGGGCTGCCCGAATATCGCACCGATCAATATGAGCCGCTCAAGGAGCGCTGGATAAAAGCCATTGGCAAAGTCCCCGATTGAACCTCTCCGTCATTGCGACCCCGGACCTGATCCGGGGGAAGCAATCCGGTTTCGCCGTTCGCGGCAGCTGGATTGCTTCGTCGCTTCACTCCTCGCAATGACGAAAGTGACCGTGGCTCATGGCTGAGCCACAAATATCCAGTCACCACTTCGCCGCGCCCGACGGAACGCGCCTCGCCTGGCATGAGCTCGGCGAAGGATGGCCGGTCGTGCTGCTCCACGGCCTGTTCTCGGACGCCGACACCAACTGGATCAGGTTCGGCCACGCGGCCGAGATTGCCGGCCGCGCCTTCCGGGTCATCATGCCCGATCTGCGCGCGCATGGCGAAAGCGCGAAGCCGCACGATCCGGCTTCCTATCCGCCCGACGTCCTCGCCCATGACGCGCTCGCGCTGGTCGAGCATCTCAGCCTCGATGAATATTATCTGGGCGGCTATTCGCTCGGCGCCCGGACAGCGGTCCGCATGGTCGTGCTTGGCGCCAGGCCGAGGCGGCTGGTGGTCAGCGGCATGGGCCTTTCCGGACTGCTCGACACCGGCGGGCGATCGGACCATTTCCGGCGCATCCTCACCGGCCTCGGGACGCACGAGCGAGGCTCGCCGGAGTGGCTCGCCGAAGCCTTCCTGAAGACGACCGGCGGCGATCCGCAGGCCTTCCTTCCATTGCTCGACAGCTTCGTCGACACGAGCGAGGGGGAGCTCAAGGCGATCGAGTTGCCCACGCTCGTCCTTCAGGGCGCGGAGGACCACGACAATGGCGAGGCCGAGGATCTGGCGGCACTGCTTCCGAACGCGCGCTTCGTCGAGGTTCCGGGCAACCATATGAGCGCGGTCACCAGGCCCGATCTCGGACGAGCGATCGCCGATTTCCTCGCGGCTTGACCCTCCCGGAGGGTGGGTTCAATAGCGCGCCATCTCCATAGAAACGAGGATGCTTCCCCATGAAAGCCAGTGTCTCGTCCATCGCCCTAGCTCTTTGCCTCGCCGCCTGCGCGACCGCCTCCGCCGACACCGCCGAATCGAGCGTGGCACCCGTCGCGGTCTCCGAAGCGCCGGCGCGCGCCGCCGCGCCGACGGTCGAGGACGCCAGGGCCTTCGTCGCCGCCGCCGAGAAGGATCTGTCCGAGTTCGCGGTGATCAACTCGCGCGCCCAGTGGGTCAATTCGACCTATATCACCGACGATACCGACGCCCTGGCCGCCTATTTCGGGACGATCGGCACCGAGAAGTCGGTCAAATATGCCAATGAGGCGGCGCGGTTCGCCGAGGTCCAGGGCCTCGATTACGACACCAGGCGCAAGCTCGACATATTGCGCGGAGCGCTCGTCCTTCCGGCGCCGACCACCGAGGGCGCCGCCGCCGAGCTCAACACGATCGCGACCCGGCTCCAGTCGACCTACGGCAAGGGGCGGGGGACCCTGAACGGCCAGGTGATGACCGGCAACGATCTCGAGGAGAAGATGGGCACGGTCCGCGATCCGGCCCAGCTCAAGGAGATGTGGACGAGCTGGCACACCAATGTCGGCCGGCCGATGCGCGCCGATTATGCGCGGCTGATCGAGATCGCCAACCAGGGCGCCAAGGAGCTCGGCTATCCCGACACCGGCGCGATGTGGCGCTCGCGCTACGACATGCCGCCCGACGAGTTCGCGGCCATGACCGACAGATTGTGGGCCGAGGTGAAGCCGCTCTACGACGAGCTTCACTGCTTCACGCGCGCCGAGCTGAACGAGAAATATGGCGACGGCGTCCAGCCCGAGAGCGGCCCGATCCGGGCCGACCTGCTCGGCAACATGTGGGCGCAGGAATGGGGCAATATCTACGACATCGTCGCGCCGAAGGGCGCCGGCGACGTCGGCTACGACCTGACCCAATTGCTCACGTCGCAGAAATATACGCCCGAGAAGATCGTCAGGACCGGCGAGGGCTTCTTCAGCTCATTGGGCTTCGCGCCGCTTCCGGCAAGCTTCTGGACCCGATCGATGATCACCGCGCCGCGCGACCGCGAGGTGATCTGCCACGCCTCGGCCTGGGACGTCGACAATGTCGAGGATCTGCGCATCAAGATGTGCACCAAGGTCAATGCCGACGACTTCGTCACCGTCCATCACGAGCTCGGCCACAATTACTACCAGCGGGCCTACAACAAGCAGCCCTTGCTCTATCTCGACAGCGCGAACGACGGCTTCCACGAGGCGATCGGAGACATGATCGCCCTGTCGGTCACGCCCGAATATCTCGTCCAGACCGGGCTTCTGCCGCGCAACAAGGTGCCTTCGGCCGACAAGGACGTCGGGCTCCTGCTCAGGCAGGCGATGGACAAGGTCGCATTCTTGCCCTTCGGCCTGCTCGTCGACAAATATCGCTGGCGGGTGTTCAGCGGCGACATCCCTCCGGCCCATTACGAGAAGGGCTGGAACGACCTCAGGCTTCAATATCAGGGGATCGCCCCGCCGGTCGAGCGCACCGAGCAGGATTTCGATCCGGGCGCCAAATATCACGTCCCGGCGAGCGTTCCCTACACCCGCTATTTCCTCGCCCGGATCCTCCAGTTCCAGTTCTACAAGGCCGCCTGCGACCAGGCCGGCTGGAAGGGGCCGCTCCACCGTTGCTCCTTCTACGGCAACAAGGAGGTCGGCCGAAGGCTGAACGCCATGCTCGCGATGGGCGCGTCGAAGCCCTGGCCCGACGCCCTCGAGGCCTTCACCGGCACGCGCGAAATGTCGGGCGACGCGATGGTCGAATATTTCCGGCCGCTCATGACCTGGCTGCAGACGCAGAACAGGGGCCGGCGGTGCGGCTGGTAGCGCGCGCGGCCATCGCGGCGGCGCTGGCCGCCGCGATCCCCCATGGGGCTTCGGCGCAGTCCGATCCGGTTCCCCAGCCGCGTCTCCTCCCCGGGGAGGCGCTGCTGCGGGTCGATGCGCAGGGAAGCCATGTGTCGACCCCCGACGTCATGAGGCTGGACGTCGGGGCGGTCACCATCGGCCGGACGGCGCGGGAAGCGACCAACGCCAACAATGCAGTGGCCGAGAGGCTTCTGGCGGCGGTGCGGGCCCTGGGGGTCGAGCGGCGGGACGTCCAGACCAGCAGCCTCTCGGTAGAGCCGCAGATGGACTCTGACAAAGCGGACCGGGAAGGGCGCGCACCGCGGATCACCGGCTATGTGGCGAAGAACATGCTCGAGCTGAGGATCCGCGACCTTGCCCGCGCGCCGGAGCTGATCGATGCCCTTTTCGAGGCAGGCGCGAACAGCGTCGACGGCCCGACCTTCACGCTTTCCGACCCTCGGCCCGCGCAGCGCGAAGCGCGCCGAAAGGCGGTGGCCGCCGCCCGCGAGCAGGCGCAGACTTATGCGGATGCCCTCGGAATGCGGATCGTGCGAGTGCTTCAGCTCAGCGAAGGGAGCGATATGTCCCTGATGGGGTCCAACAGCCTGAATGCCGGGATCCTCGGACCCAGCGTGGAATCCGGGGTCCTTCAAACCCGGATCACGGTCAATGTCGACTATGCGATGGTACCGCGCTGAGCTTCGGCTCCTTGCCTGTGCCGCCGCGGGGCTTTCCGCAAGCGCCGGCGCGCAGGTAACCTGGAACCCCCGCGCCCCGGAGAACAGCCAGGTCCGGCCGACCTTCAACCATGCGACGGTGGAGGAGGTGCTGACCGCGATCGGCGCCCGGCATCAGCGCAGCGGGACGAACCCGGCGCGGCCGGTGATCGCAGTCGCTTTCGCCAACAACCGGCGCGCCGTGATCAGCCTGCTTTCGTGCAGCGGCGACGGCCTGGCGTGCCGGGGGCTCGGAATCCAGTCGAGCTGGAACGCGCCGGCCGGAACGCCTCCGGCCCGGGTCGCCGCCGCGATCGAGCGGTATAATCGCCGCTATTCCTTCGCGAAGGCGTTCGTGGCCGCGAACGGACGATTGACCCTCCAGCGCTATCTGACCGGCGATTACGGCTTCATCCGTGGCGACCTGGCGGTGAACCTCCAGGTCTTCGCCAACCAGGCCGAGCGCTTCGCGAACGAGGTGGTGCGGCCGCTCGGCGGCCGCTGAGGCGCGGCCGGCCGGCGGCGCATATGTCTTCCACGATTTCAAAGAGCCGCGCGTCCCGTTCCGGCCGCGGAAGTTTAGTAAGTTTAGCCTAACGTCCGGCGCGGAGCCTCATCCGGTCGGGGTTGAAATAGAGATCGCGGCGGCGCGACTTCTCGGCTTCCTCGCGGGCCTGGGCCTTCTCGATCGCCTCGATCTCGGCCGCCGTGCATTCGCGCTGATATTCGTCACCTTCCTCCTCGGGAACGACCTCGCGGCCCTCGAATCCGGGCGGCGGCGGAAACGTCGTCCACCATTCGCCTTCCCCGGTCAGATAGACCGGGCACTCCTCACCGGAGTCGAGCGGGGGCATCGGCTTGTCGAGGCCGTCCTCGATGGCCTGCATCCAGCTTTCCCAGTTTCGCGCCACGTTGCGGACGACGAACCTGTCCGCCACGGGCTCGGTCTTGCTCAGCAGATAGACGAGGAGGCGATTGTCGTAGACCCGGTCCTCGCCGACGACCTGTCCCTTGTAATAGGTGCGCTTCACGGTGCCGGTGACGGCACGCTCATAGGCGAGCGAGCGAAGCCTTTCGGCGCCAAGCCGCACGGCCGCCTCCCAGGCGAGGTTGAGGCTTTCCGCGCCGGGGCGGCGGCGCAGGTTGAAGGCCGACTGCTCGGACATCCCAACCCGGGCCGCGGCCTCCTTGACCACTCCGCATTCGGCCAATTCCTCGACGAAGGCGCGCTGCTTGTCCGCAGTCCAGCCGTCGAGCCGAGCGCGAAGCTGGACCGGATCGAATGCGAGGCGATCGGGCGCGGGCTCGGACGCCGGCGCGCGGGTTATGAAGGTGCCGGTGGCAGAATCATATTCAGCACCGGCGAGGACAAGGGTGTTCTGGTCATGGTCCATCCAATGGGCCGTACCACAAGGAATCCTATTCTGTAATAGGCGATATCCTAGAGCCGTAGCGTGGCATCAGAATAGGATTTCAGTGTTGCACTTCGGCATCCATCAGTCAGCTTCGCTAACTTTCAGCCTACCGCCATCAGCTGGCTCGGGAAGGGCTGAGCAAGCGAGCAGGCGTCCGCGGCCTCGCCGTCGAGCCAGCGGTCGTAATCCTCGGGCTGAAGGATGACCGGCATCGCCTTGGGGTGGAGCGGAGCGACGAGCGGGTTGGGCTCGCAGGTGAGGAAGGCGAAGCGCCTTCGGCCCTCGCTGAACCGCCAGATGCCGGCGAAGGCGCAGACTTCCTCGCCGGGCACCTCGAACCACCAGTTTGCCGGACGGCCGGTTTCGGGGTCCTTGCCCGGCCTGGGCTCGGCGAAGGAAGTGAAGGGGACCAGGCAGCGCTGAGCCGGGTTGGCGATGGTCGATTTCCAGAACGGGCTGTCCAGGTTGCGAACGTTGGTGACGGCTTTCTGGATCGGCTTGCCGCTCTTGCCCTTCATCGTGGCGATGATCCCCCAGGCCATCACCTCGAGGATCCGCTCGCCATGGCCCGGATGATCTGCCCCCCGGGCAGATGCATCTTCGGGCCATTCCTTTCGAACCACGCAGGCATCATATTTGGGATAGATGTCGAGCTTGAGCTCGGGCTGGTCGGCAAACGGCCGGGCCTCGAACAGGCGGCCCAGATTCTCGGTCGCGCGCTGGCGGTAGAGATTGCACATGAGGTGAGGATAGCATGGCGGCGGCGGCTTCCAAGCCCGGCCGATGTTCGCTATTCGTTCCCGAATGACCGGCCTCCCGACTGCCTATCCGCTGCGCGACCTGTTCGACGCGGCGATCCGGCACAGGTCGGTCAAGCTGACCTGCAGCCAATGCCGGCACGTCACGGTCTTCGAGGCGAGCGCGCTCTGGTGGCTGTTCCACCGCAAGGGCTGGCAGGACCGCTTCCAGGACGTCCGCAAGAGGATGGTCTGCCTGCTCTGCCTGCACGAGCGGCAGCTGAAGATCCGCTATCCGGACCTGGAGCTGGTCGACGATCCGCCGACCGAGACGAGGCTTCCGATGCCGTCCGAGCTCGACTGGAAAAGGGAGAAGAGGCGGCGGCGGTAGAGCCCGCCAATCCCGCCACGAATGTCCTTCAACTCACCGCGCCGCTTCCTCGCCGGCGAGATGCTCGTGGGCTTGCCGTCCGCAGAGCAGCTTGCGGGCCGAGGACGGAGTCGCGCCGAAGGTCTGGCCGTACCAGCGGGTGAACGCGCCGAGCGAGGAATAGCCGAGGAGATCGGCGATGTCGGTGAGGCGCATGCGGCGGTTGGCGAGATGCTGGTTGGCCAGCTGGGCCCGGATCCGGTCGTGGATCTCGGTGAAGCTGGTGCCGTCGGCCTCGAGGCCGCGCTGGAGGGTGCGAAGGTTCATTCCGAGCGCGGCCGGAATCGCCTTGATCGAGACCTTTCCCGACGGCAGCAGCTTCAGGATCGCATGCTCGACCTCCTGGGTCAGGGTCGCCCGCTCCTCGGCCATCACCGATTCGATGAGCATCGTCGCGTGGAGCGCGAGCGCCGGCTCGGCGCGGGGATTGGCGCGGTCGAGGTCCGCCGGATCGAGAACGATTCCGTTGAACTCCGAATCGAAGTGGACCGGGCAGCCGAACAGCCGGCGATAGATTTCGAAGTCCCGCTCGGGGCGGGGATAGCTGAAGCAGACGCATTCCGGATGCCAGTCCGGGCCGAGAACCGACCCGCACATCCGGGCGAGGACTCCGATCGCGAGGTCCGAGGCCTGGCGCGAATAGACGGGCGGATCGAGCGCGAAATCCTCGCGCAGCACCACCGCCTCGCCCATCTCGTCGACGCTGAGAACCAGGGTCGAGTTCATCCGGTGCCGGTTGCGGGCGAGGGTGTCCAGAGCGGCGCGCAAGGTCGGCTGGTGGGCGATGAGAAGGCTGATCATTCCGAGATCCGCGAGGCCGCGGCACGCGGCCATGCGAAGCCCGAGAGTCTGGCAGCCCGATGCCTCGACGGTCGATTCCATGAGGCGGATCGCGGCCCGGGCCGGGATCATCAGCTCGGGATTGAGAAGCATGTCGCGGCTGAGCCCTGCCTCGCGAAGGTGGGGCAACGGGTCGAGACCGAGCTGGCCGACAATTTCGAGATAGCCGGTCAGCGCCGCGACACGGACGAGTTCAGCCATCTACCATTGCTCCAGCCATCTCTCCCGAGGTCATGAGATCGGAAAAATCTGTCATGAACAGTTAAATCCGGGATCGCAATCGGGCCTATCCGCAGGTCCTGGAGAAGCTGATGACGATTCCGATTGCGATACGTTTCCACGAAGCGGGCTCAGCCGACGTGCTGCGGGTGGAGCAGGTCGAAGTGGGCGCGCCGGGGCCGGGCGAGGTCCGGATCCGGCACGAGGCGATCGGCCTCAACTTCGCCGACATCTATTTCCGGATGGGCTATTATCCGGTGCCGCTCCCCAACGGCCTGGGAGTCGAGGCGGCGGGAGTCATCGAGGCGGTCGGCGAAGGCGTGGCCGGCTTCGCTCCGGGCGACCGGGTCACCTATACCGGAAGCCCGCTCGGCGCTTATTCGACCGAACGGGTCATGCCCGCCGCGAGCCTGATCAAATTGCCCGATTCGATCGGCTGCGAAACCGCGGCGGCGATGACGATGCGCGGTCTCACCGCCTCCTATCTGCTGCTTCGAATCTGCCCCTGGCTGAAAGCCGGAGACACGATCCTGCTCCATGCCGCCGCCGGCGGAGTCGGCCTGATCGTCTCCCAATGGGCGAAGATCCTCGGGCTGCGCGTGATCGGAACCGTCTCGAGCGAACGCAAGGCCGCGGTCGCTTTGGCGCATGGCTGCGACGTCGTCGTCAATTACAGCGAGGAAGATTTCCCGTCCCGGGTGCGCGAGCTGACCGGAGGCGAAGGCGTTCCACTCGTCATCGACACGGTCGGCAAGGACACGTTCGAGGGATCGCTCGCCTCGCTCAAGAAACGGGGCCTGCTCGTCTGCGCCGGAACCTCGTCAGGTCCGGTGCCGCCGATCGACGCTCTCCAGCTCGCAATGCGCGGCTCGGTCTACGTCACCCGCCCGGCGCTCGCCGACTATATCGCCGATCCCGCGGAGCGCGCGGACCTTGCCGGCCAGCTCTTCGACCATGTCGCCGCCGGCCGGATCAAGATCGAGATCAACCAGCGCTTCCGGCTCGAGGACGCGGCCCAGGCGCATCGCGAGATCGAGGCCCGTCAGACGACCGGCTCGTCGATCTTCGTGGTCTGAGGAGCGCGGACGATGCGAGTCGAGCCTCTGACCGCCCACATCGGCGCCGAGCTCCACGGAGTCGATCTGGCCGAGGCGGCGGTCAACGACGACCTGTTCGGAGCGATCAGGGAAGAGCTGCTCAGGCACAAGGTGCTGTTCCTTCGCGACCAGGCGATGGGTCCGGCCGATCATGTCGCCTTCGCGGCGCGGTTCGGCGAGCTCGAGGACCATCCCGTCGTCGGAAGCGACCCCGACCATCCGGGGCTGGTCCGGATCTACAAGGATCTGGATTCGCCGCAGGACCGGTTCGAGAATGCCTGGCATTGCGACGCCACCTGGCGCGAGATTCCGCCGATGGGCGCGGTCCTGCGATGCCTCGAATGTCCGCCGGTCGGCGGCGACACGATGTGGGCCAACATGGGCCGCGCCTATGAGGAGCTGCCCGACCATATCAAATCGACGATCGGCGGGCTCCGGGCGCGCCACTCGATCGAAGCGACCTTCGGCGCCCGGCTTCCGATCGAGCAGAGGCTGGCGCTCAAGGCGCGCTATCCCGACGCCGAGCATCCGGTGGTCTCGATCCATCCGGAGACAGGCGAGGGGGTGCTGTACGTCAGCGGCTACGCCACCCATTTCACCAATTTCCATACCGCCGAGAACGTCCGCTACGGCCAGGATTTCGCGCCCGGAAGCGCGAACCTGCTCGCCTGGCTGATCGGCCGGGCGGCGATCCCCGAATATCAGGTGCGCTGGCGGTGGAAGCCGAACAGCGTCGCAATCTGGGACAATCGCTGCACCCAGCATTATGCGGTGATGGACTATGGCCCGGCGGTCCGGAAGATGGACCGGGCGAGCATCGTCGGCGACCGCCCGACCCGAAAACCCGACTGACCCAAGCAAGCAGGAGCAATCCATATGCAGTTCCTAGACGATTCCCTGCTCCCGGAGACCCAGGAGAAGCTGGTCATCACCGTCGCCCCCTACGGGCCGGAATGGGAGGTCGACGACTTTCCCGAGGACATTCCGCTCACCATGGAAGAGCAGGCGCAGAAGGCCGTCGACTGCTACAATGCGGGCGCCACCGTTCTCCACCTCCACGTCCGCGAGCTGGACGGCAAGGGCTCGAAGCGGCTGTCCAAGTTCAACGAGCTTCTCGGGATGGTCCGCGAGCGGGTTCCCGACATGATCATCCAGGTGGGCGGCTCGATCTCCTTCGCGCCCGAGGGCGAAGGCGCGGACGCGAAGTGGCTTTCGGACGACGCGCGCCACATGCTCGCCGAGCTCGATCCCAAGCCCGACCAGGTCACCATCGCGGTCAACACGACCCAGATGAACATCATGGACCTGATATCCGAGGCCGAATATGGCGAGACCAGCCTCGCCCGCCCCGACACCTATCGCGCCTATCGCGAGATGGTCGTGCCGGCCGGCCCGGAATGGGTGGAGGAGCATCTTCGGCGGCTGACCGGCGCCGGAATCCAGCCCCATTTCCAGCTGACCAAGATGCCCGACCTCGAGACGGTCGAGAGGCTGGTTCGCAGGGGCCTCTACAAGGGACCGCTCAACCTCACCTGGATCGGAATCGGCGGCGGCTTCGACGGCCCCAATCCGAACAATTTCATCGAGTTCATCCGCCGCGCCCCCGACGGTTCGACGATCACCGCGGAATCGGTGATGCGCAACGTGCTGCCCTTGAACGTGATGGCGATGTGCATGGGGCTCCACACGCGCTGCGGCAACGAGGACACGCTCTACGGCCCCGACGGCGGCAAGATGACGTCGGTCCAGCAGATCGAGCAGATCGTCCGGATCGCCCGGGAGCTCGGCCGCGAGGTCGCCACCGCCCGGGAAGCGCGCGAGATCTACAAGATCGGGGTCCAGTACAACAGCGTCGAGGAGACCCTGGCCAAGCTCGGAATGCCGCCCAACCGCGAGCGCGGGCAGCGCGCGCTGCCGGTGCGCTACGCGGCCTAGAGCAGGTGCCCACCCTATCGATTGATCTGCCGACGCCCGCGCCGGCCGAGACCGCGCGGCCGACCTTTTATTCCTGGGTCGTCTTCGCGCTCACCTTCGGGCTGCTCATTTCCGATTACATGGCGCGGCAGGTGCTGAACGCCGTCTTTCCGTTGCTCAAGTCGGAATGGGCGCTCAGCGACACCAGCCTGGGAGCATTGAGCGGAGTCGTCGCCTTGACGGTCGGGCTGCTCACATTCCCGCTGTCGCTGCTCGCCGACCGCTGGGGGCGGATCCGGAGCATCACCCTGATGGCGATGCTGTGGAGCATCGCGACCCTCGCCTGTGGAATGGCCCGCTCCTACGAGGAGATGTTCGCGGCTCGGCTGCTCCTCGGGCTCGGCGAGGCCGCCTACGGCAGCGTCGGGATCGCGGTCGTCGTCAGCGTTTTCCCGAAGAGCCTGAGAGCGACGCTCTCCGCCGCCTTCATGGCCGGCGGACTGCTCGGCCAGGTGCTCGGAGTCGGACTCGGCGGACGGATCGCCGACGCCCATGGCTGGCGTGCCGCCTTCATCGTCATCGCGCTCGCCGGGCTTGCGCTGGCCTTCATCTATCCGCTGCTGATCGGCGAGAAGCGCACCGCCGCGCTTGCCGACCGGTTCGGCAATTCGGCCGGCGACCTCGAGCGCAAGCGGCCTTCGCTCAAGGGGCTGTTCGCGCGCCGCTCCCTGGTCTTCGCCTATCTGGGAAGCGGCTTCCAGCTCTACGTCGCCGGCGCGCTGACCGCGTGGCTGCCGACCTATTTCCACGATACCTACCGGATGAGCATCGGCGCGGCCGGGCAGCGCGCCGCGCTTTTCCTCGCCGCGAGCGGCGCCGGGATGGTGCTTTGCGCGATGGTCAGCGACCGTTTGTCGAAACGCCGCGACACGGCCAAATATGACGTCGCGATCGCCTGCTGCATCGCCTGCGCGCTGACCATCGGGCTCGCCTTCGCACTGCCGCCCGGGCCGGCGCAGCTTGGAGCGCTCGCGGTCGGCGCCTTCTTCGCCGCCGCAAGCTGCGGCCCGGCCGGTGCGATGGTCGCGAACCTCACCTCGGCCCGGATCCACGCCACCGCCTTTGCCACCCTGACCGTCGCCAACAACGCCCTGGGCCTGGCGCCGGGGCCGATCCTGACCGGCCGGCTCGCCGATTCCTGGGCACTCGCGGACGCCCTCGCAATCACTCCGGTCGCAGCCGTCGCAGCCGCGATCCTCTTCTGGATCGGGCGGCGAAGCTATCCGGAAGACCTCGCCGCCAACGCTTCGAGCCCCGCCTGATGCGCTTCCAGGCGATGCTCGAGACCCCGCGCCGGGTGGGGCCGGGCCTCGTCGCCAGCCTCGTCATCGCCGCGGCGGCGACCTTCCTTTCGCAGCATTACGGAGCGCCGGTGATGCTGTTCGCGCTCCTGCTCGGAATGGCGATGAACTTCCTCGGCGACCAGGAGAATTGCCGGCCCGGCCTCGATCTCGCCGGCCGCAAGGTGCTTCGGATCGGGGTCGCCTTGCTCGGCTTCCGGATCACCGCCGGCCAGATCGCCGAGCTTGGAGTCGGTCCTGTCGCGCTGACCGCCGCGGCGGTCACGCTGACGATCGTCTTCTCGGTCCTGCTCGCCTGGGCCATGGGCTTCAACCGGCTGTTCGGGCTGCTGTCGGGCGGAGCGACCGCGATCTGCGGAGCCTCGGCGGCGCTCGCGCTGTCGGCGGCGCTTCCGGCGCATCCGATGAAGGAGCGGGCGACCGCCTTCACCATCGTCGGCGTATCGACCCTGTCGACGCTTGCGATGATCCTCTATCCGACGATCGCCGCGATGGCCGGCCTCGACGCGGTCCATGCCGGCCTGTTCATCGGCGGCACCATCCACGACGTCGCCCAGGTGGTCGGCGCGGGCTACGGAATCTCGCCCGAGGCCGGCGATGCCGCGACCCTGGTCAAGCTGCTTCGGGTCGCGATGTTGGTTCCCGCCGTCCTCGTCGCCGGACTGGTCGCCCGGCGCTACGGCCCGGCCGAGGGCGGCAAGCGCCCGCCACTTCTTCCGGGGTTCGTCCTCGTCTTCATGCTCCTGGTCGCGATCGGAAGCCTGGTCCCGATCCCCGCCGCGGTGCGGGACGCCGGAACGGCGCTTTCGAGCTGGGCCCTGGTCGCGGCGATGGCCGCGATCGGAGTGAAGACCAGGCTCGGCGACATCCTCGCTTTGGGCTGGAAGCCGGTGCTGCTGATGATCGCCGAAACCCTGTTCATCGCGCTGATCGTCTTCGCCGCGCTCGTCACCGGCCTCGTCTAGGGTCTGGACCCTTAGCCTCCAGGAGAGAGAATGACCGACTCCCGTTCGATCACCACCTTGTTCGTCCCGGGCCTTCGCGACCATGTCGCCGACCATTGGCAGACGCTCATGGCCGAGCGGATTCCGGGCTCGCGCACCGTCGAGCCGCTGACCGAGAACAAGCTCAGCCGAAAGGCGCGGGTCGCGGCGCTCGACGAGGCGCTGGCCGGAATCGAGGGCGACGTATTGCTCGTCGCGCACAGCGCCGGAGTGCTGACCACCGTGTTCTGGGACTGGGCGCCGACGAGGCCGATCGCGGGCGCTTTGCTCGTCGCTCCGGCCGACGTCGAGTCGGCGATGCCGGAAGGCTATCCGACGATGGACGAGATCGTGGGCGGAGGCTGGCTGCCGATCCCGCGCTGGCCTTTGTCCTTCCCGGCGACCGTCGTCGCGAGCCGCAACGATCCGCTCGCCGAATATTCCAGGACCGAGGCGCTCGCCGGCGCCTGGGGCGCCCGGCTTCACGATGCCGGCGACGTCGGCCACCTCAACCCGGCCGCCGGTTTCGGAGACTGGCCGGAGGGCTTCCGGCTCTGGGAAGAGATGCTGCTCGAGCTGGGGTGAGCTGTTCTCCCCCGTCATGCCAGCGAATGCTGGCATCCAAGCCGCCTTCGAGGCCCGCACCGCCGCTTGGACCCCAGCATTCGCTGGGGTGACGAAAAAGCGCGGATTCCCTCTCCCCTTGCGGGAGAGGGTTGCGCAGCCTTGGCGAGCCACTTGGCGAGCTTAGGCGAAGCTGGGTGAGGGGTACGGCGCTCGAAGAGCGCCCGGCTCGGCATCGAGCCGATCCGGCCGCTGACCCCTCACCCCAGCCCTCTCCCGCAAGGGGAGAGGGTTTTTTTGCAACGAGGCTCGCCGAAGAGAATAGGGAGAGGGGTCCGCGGCCGGGGCGGCTTGGCGTCTGCCCTGCGACGCCCTGGCGACGTCGAAGGACCGCTGAAGACGCCTGCGCGCTCTCTTGCTCGCAGACCCCTCTCCCGTGACCGGGCGCAAACCAACCCCCCGGAAGTTCGCGGCCATGTCCGGCACGAACCTGGCGGCCCGATCACTGCCCGGGCTCGCCAAGAGGCTCGCCAGGGCCACACCCCACAAGGGAAAATGGGGTGTGCTTTGAAGTCTCTCATCCGGGAGCCGGTGCCCGCTTTCCGGCACGATGCTCTCGAATGATTCGGAGACGGCGGACGCGATGCGGAAGATCCCGCCCGCCGCCTCCAGGGTCGGATACAGGACCCTAAATCAGAAGCGCACCGTCCCCGAGATTCCGTAGGTACGCGGATCCGAGTGAAGGCGGCGGACCGCCGTGCTGCCCGGGAAGACTCCGTTGCGAAGGCCGAGCTGCGCGTCGAGCACCTGGTAGAGATCGCCGAGCGAGTAATTGGAGTTGGTCAGATTGTTTCCGAACAGCGAAACCGACCAGAGATCGTCGGCGCCGTGGACGGTGAACCGGGCGCCGAGCAGGGCGTAGCCGTCCTGAAGAGTCTGCGGATTGGCGTCGGTGACGAGGCCGATATATTGATCCGAGATAAAGGAGACGTTGCCGTTGACCGCCCAGCCGAGGCCGCTCGACCCGATGTCTCCGTTCCAGTCGACCGCAAGCCTGCCCTGGAATTCGGGCGAGAAGGTCACCGGCTTTCCGGTCAGATCCTGGGTTCCGCCGATGCCGGGAAGGCCGGGCGCGTTGCGATAGTCGGTGAACGCCGAATCCAGGTAGGCGAGCGAGCCGGTGAAGGTCAGATGCCTCGTCGGAGCGGCGACGAGATCGAGCTCGAAGCCCTGCTGGCGAAGATTGCCGGCGTTTCGGATCGTGAAGCTGGTGCCGTCGAACGCCCGGTCCTGATAGCCGCTGATGTCCATCCGGTAGAAGGTGATGTTGGCGGTGAGGGCGCGGTCGAGCCAGGTCGTGCGCGCTCCGAGCTCGTAATTCTTGACCGTCTCCTGGCCGAACAGGCGCCGGGTCGAGATCAGGTTTCCGGCGGGATCGACGGTGGAGAGCGCCGGCGAGCCGCCGCCCGAATTGTAGCCGCCCGATTTGTAGCCGGTCGAATGGTTGGCGAAGACCATGACGTCGCGGGTCGGCTGCCAGTTGAGGCTCGCCCGATAGGTGAAGCGCTCTTCCGCCAGATCGGGGAAGGTCAGAACCTCGGGCGCCCGGAACGGGACGATGAACGGATTGGTGACCCGCTGGGCGTAGGAGCCGCTCTTCTCGTCGCGGGTCCAGCGGCCGCCGCCGGTCAGCGACCAATTGTCGTTGAGGTAGAAGGTCGCCTGGCCGTAGGCGGCATAGGAATTGACCGACTGGAAGACGTCCTGGTCGGCGGCGTTCTGCCCGCCGTTGGCGGTCAGGAAGCCGTTGCACGCGGTCCGGCCCGGCCCGGCCGGGACGAGCGCGTTGCAATATTGGCTGTTCATGTGGAGCTGCTCGTCGAGCCGGTAATCCTCCGAGAAGAAATAGAGGCCGGCGACGGCGTCGAGATGGCCGTTCAGCCAGGTCCGGCTGGGCGAGATGAACTGGAGCTCGTGATTGTGGCTCTTCGAGCGATACTCGCCGGTGCGCGAGGCGATCGGAACCGGGGTGAAGATGACGTCGCCGTCGAGCTGGTCGTTCTTCCAGTCGCGATAGGAGTTGATCAGGCGGACGGTGCCGCCGCCGACATCGAGCGACAATGTGCTCGAGGCGCCGAGCTGGCGGTCGTCGAGATCGGCCGTGACGTGCTGGTTGAGAACCCGGTCGGTCAGATCGGTGTCGGGAAGCTGGCCGCCGAGACGAGTCCGGAGGCCGGCGAGCTGAGCGGCGGAGACGGTGGACGAATCGAAATCGAGATTGGTGAAGGCGTCGCCCGAGGCGCGGTTATAGTCGCCGCGAACGATCCATTCGATATTGCCGAAATCGGCGCGGAGGCTGGCGCGGATCGCCTGCTCGTCCTGGCCGCCATATTGCTTCCCGTCGAGCCGGTTGGTCCAGTAGCCGCCGAACCATTGGCTCATCGCGGCGACCCGGATCGCGACATTGTCGGAGATGGGCGCGTTGACGAAGCCCTCGGTGCGGTAGCGGTCGCCATTGCCGACCTCGGCGGTGAGCCGGGCGGCGAATTCGTCCTTCGGAACGGCGGTGTGGAGCGAGAGCGCTCCGACGCTCGCGTTTCGGCCGAACAGGGTGCCCTGAGGCCCGCGAAGGACCTCGATTCCCTCCATGTCCATCAGTGCGCCGACGACGGCGCCGGCGCGCGGAACGTAGATTCCGTCGACGAAGACGGCGACGCTCGGCTCGATCGTCGTGTTGCCGGCGGCGCCGATGCCCCGGACGTTGAGCCGGAGGAAGGAGGACTGGACGCCCTTGGTCGCCTGGAAATTGGGGGCGACCCGGCCGAGATCCTGGACGGTCGAGATGTTAGCGCGTTCGAGCGCCTCGTCCGAGAAGGCCGCGATCGAGATGGGAACGCGCTGGATATTCTCCTCGCGCCGCTGAGCGGTGACGGTGATCGTCGCTTCGTCGGCGGCCGGATCGGCGGCCGCGGCGCCGGACTCGGCCGGCGCCTGGGGATTGGTTGAGTCCGCCGGCGGGGCGGCCTCGCCGGCTTGCGAGTCGGGCGCTGCCGACTCCTCGTCGGCGGCGTGCGCCGGAGCCGCAATCAATGCCGCGGCAAGCGCGAATGTGCTGACCAAATGTACAGACCGAACCCCAAAAACCATGAATATCTCCCGCGTAATCCTGTAGGCGGGAACTTGGCGGCCGGTAGCGCCGGTGGTTGTCCATCTGGTGCCAGCAGCTTTGCATTTGGTGACAGCGGCGGGGACGGCGCGGCCTGTGACGGCCCGGCCAGCCGTCGTTCGGCCGAAGAAATGGGACATCAATGAGGGGAGGGCGCGGGGCGCTTTACGCAATCGTAGGCGCGGAGAACGGGAGAGGGGCGGAAAGCCGGACCATCTAGAGCATCGGACGCGATTTCTGAATCGCGCCGCTGCTCTAAACCCTTGTCGCCGCATCGTTTAAGCGGAAAACCGGTTCCCACTTTTCCGCACGATGCTCTCATGAGTGCCGGGAGGCGGGCCGGCCGGCATAGATCGCATCGTCAGGCTGGACGTTCAATTGAGTGCATTGTCACCGTAATTGCCGGTCGAACATTCCCCGTCCCGCACCCCGCTCACGCTTCCGATTCCCAGGATGATCTTGCCGCGCCTGGAGAAGGTCAAAGCCTGCCACCGACCGCTATTTCCCACCGCGGTGCGGCTTCTCAGGAAGGTGAGGTGCAGCAGCTCATATTGCTCCGCATCGATCTGCCCGCGATCGATCATGCAGCTCCATTGCTCGACGTTCCAGGCGAAGTCGCGCCCGACCCCGTCCTGGTCGATCGTCCGGGAAAGCGCCTCGTACCAGGCGAAGATCGCGCGCAGCCGCGGCCTCCTTTCCTCCGCCGGCATCGCCGCGAGCTTGCGGCGCATCCGGGCGATATCCTCGTCCGCCGGAAACCGCCCCTGCTGGACGATCGTGTCGATCGCCCAGCGCACCTTGCGTATGGTGATCGGGCCGGACGGGAACACGCGCAGCAATTCGCCGCGCACGAACAGCAAGAGCCGGACATAGGCGTCGGCCTGCACCTGGAGCATGGAATCGCTCTCGAAGATCGCGATCAGCTCGGCGGCGATCGCCGGATTGAGCCGCCCCTCCGAATCGTGCGCCGCCAGGATCCCGGCCCGGCACGGCTCGCGCACAGGCACCGCCCGGCAATCCTTCGAGAAGAGCAGCGCGCCGTATGTCGGCGCGAGAGCGGCGAGCGCCTTGCGGAAGCGCCGGCGCGATCCAAAGCTGTCCCGCCATTGCTCGAGCACGGGCTGAAGGCTGCCGGTGCCGTAATTCCATTGCGACATCCCGACCGAGATGAGCTGGCTGTCGAAATTGCCGACCGGCATTGCCCAGCAGCCCATCGTCTCCGGGATCGATGTCTCCGCCATCCGGTCGAAGATCGCGGCCCGGTTCAGCCCGATCTGCGCGAGTTTTTCGGCGGCGGCGGGGTCGATCCGGATGAACCGCTCCGTGCCCGTCCGGCTCGGCACGTCGCCGACCTTTCGGCAGGTCAGCGCGATCTCCGCCACACTCTGGGCGCGGGCGGCCGGCGCGACCAGCAGGCCGAGCAGAGCAATCCCCATCAGGACCATGAACCAGGCGATCGCGAGGCGTGTCACGTCGAAAGCATCCCCCGGCGGCATCCACGCCGCAGCCTTAGCCCAGCCGGGATCGCATATCACGCATCCCGGACAAATCGCAGTCGCCGGACGGTGCGACAAAAGCCAATCACAAAACCTGCCCCGCGGCCCAGCCGCTGGCCCAGGCCCACTGGAAATTATAGCCGCCGAGCCACCCCGTGACGTCGACCGCTTCGCCGATTGCATAGAGGCCGGGCACCGACCGCGCCGCCATGGTCTGCGAGGAGAGGCCGTCCGTGTCGATCCCGCCAACCGTCACCTCCGCCTTGGCGAAGCCTTCGGTCCCGTTCGGCCGGAACCGCCAGTCGGCCAGCCCGCGCTCCGCGCCGCGCAAGGCGTCGTCGGTCAGATTGGCGAGCTCGCCCCAGAGTCCGATTTTCTTCGCCAGCGCCTCGGCCAGCCTGCCCGGCAGCATTTCGCCAAGCAGGGTATGGAAATGGGTCCGCGGCCGCGCGCGCTTGGCGGCCACGGCCCAGCCCGCTTCCCGGCCGGGAAGGAAGTCGATCCCGATCTCCTCGCCACCCCGCCAGTAGGATGAGATTTGCAGAATCGCCGGCCCGGAAAGGCCGCGATGGGTGAACAAAGCCGCCTCGCGGAACGCCATCCTGCCCGCTCGCGCGACCACCTCGGTCGAGACTCCCGACAAGTTGCGGAACAGCAAATCTTCGTCCCTCAGGGTCAACGGCACCAAGGCGGGCCGCGGCTCGACCAGTTTCAGTCCGAACTGGCGAGCCAGATCGTAGGCGAATCCGGTCGCCCCCATCTTCGGAATCGAAGGCCCGCCCGTGGCGATCACCAAAGCCGGCGCCTGCGCGATCTCGTCCCCGTAGCGCACCGAAAAGAGGCCGTCGGAATGGGTCACCGCGCCGATCGGCTTGCCGAGCGAGATCCGGACCTGCCCCTTCGCGCATTCCTCCATCAGCATGTTCACGATTTGCCGCGCCGATCCGTCGCAAAAGAGCTGGCCGAGCGTCTTTTCGTGCCAGGCGATCCGGTGCTCTTCGACCAGAGCGATGAAATCCTCCGGCCGGTACCGGCCGAGGGCGGACTTGGCGAAATGCCGGTTGGAGGACAGGAAGCGATCCGGCGCCGTGTGGATGTTGGTGAAATTGCATCGCCCGCCGCCGGAAATCAGGATCTTCTTCCCGGCCCGGTCGGCATGGTCGATCAGCAGCACGCGCCGGCCGCGCTGACCTGCCGCCGCCGCGCACATCAGCCCGGCCCCGCCGGCGCCGAGCACGATCGCGTCGAACATCCTGTCTGTGCCGATCATCGCCCGGCCATGTCGCAAATCCGGGGCAGGCTGTACTTATTTCTGTCGGGGGTTACCCCGACGTCAGCAAGCCGCGCCTCGCTTTCCGGCACGCGGGCCCGGCATGTAAATGGGGTCCCGTGACGGGCATCACGCGGATCGCGCGGGTGCCGTGCCAAAGCGGGCAGGCGCCGCTCGACGAAAGCCCGGCCGGCGCCCGTGCCAACCCGCCCTTCGGGACATGCTCAATGCCGGTCACCATCATCTTCTTCGATCTCGGGGACACGCTCGTCACCGCATCCATGGCGGGCAATCCGCCGCGCCTTAGCCTTCAGCCGCTCGACATGGCCGTCGGCCTGCTCGAGCGCCTCTCGGCCGAGGGTAGGAGGCTCGGAATAATCTCGAACACGGGCGGGGAGAGTGGCGAGGCGGTGGACGAGGCCCTCGAAGAGGCGGGGCTTCTCCGGTTCTTCGAAAGCGCCCTTCGGATCTACAGCGGGGATTTCCCCGATCTTGACCCCAAGCCGTCGCCCGACCTGTTCGAGGAGGCGCGCCGCCGCTGCGGCGAGGATGACAGAATCCTCTTCGTGGGCGAGAATCCCCTCGAACGGGACGCGGCGCGCGAGGCGGGATTCGAGGCTCGCGAGGTCGTGGAGATTTAGGGCGTTTTCCAGTCGACGGCACGTTCGACCTCTCGGAAATCACGGAACTGTCAGTTGGGATTTAGCCCCTCCACCACCCTGCGGGTGGTCCCCCTCCCCACGCGCGCAGGGAGGCTGAGTGCAGGACGGCCGGGAATGGCTCCCCGAATGTCGATGGGCCTAGAGCCGCTCGAGCATATATTCGGCGCTGCTGACGTTGAAGGCGCCCGGATCCTCGACGTTGAGCTGCTCGACGACGCCGTCGTTGACGAGCATCGAGAAACGCTGGCCGCGCGGGCCCATTCCGAACTTGGAGAAATCGGCGTCGAGGCCGATCGCGCGGACGAACTCGCCGCTTCCGTCGGCGAGCATCGTCACCTTGCCCTGGGCGTCGGCGCTGTCGGCCCAGGCATTGAGAACGAAGGCGTCGTTGACCGCGGTGCAGGCGATTTCGTCGACGCCCTTCTCCTTCAATTCGTCGACCTTCTCGACGAAGCCGGGAAGGTGCCGGGCCGAGCAGGTCGGGGTGAAGGCGCCGGGCACGGAGAAGAGCGCGACCTTGCGTCCGCGGAAATAATCCTCGCTGTCGACCGGCTGCGGCCCTTCCGGAGTCGCCTTTGCGAAATTCACCTTGGGAAGTCGGTCGCCGACTTGAATCGCCATTGCAAAAGCTCCGTGCTGGATAGGGTTGGCCGGTTCCTTAACAAGCCCGGCGGGGCGGGGATAGGTTTGGCGAGCGGCGCGCCTGTCCCTATAGCGGTTCCGATGGATCAGCCGCCCTTCCTGTCCGGGCAATTGCTGCTCGCAATGCCGGGCATCGGCGATCCGCGATTCGAGAAAGCCGTGATCGCCATGTGCGTCCATGACGAGAATGGAGCGCTCGGGATCGGGCTCGGCCGGATCGTTCCGCGCATCGGCTTCCACGATCTGCTCGGCCAGCTGGACATTCCGCCGGGCGTCGCGCCCGACGTTCCGATCCATCTCGGCGGGCCGGTCGAGCCGCAGCGCGGCTTCCTGCTCCATTCGCCCGACTGGGGCGGCGACGAGAGCATCCAGGTCGGCGACCGCTGGACCCTGACCGCGACGCTCGACATCCTTCGCGCCATCGCCGAGGGCAGGGGGCCGACGCGCTGGATCGCGGCGCTTGGCTATGCCGGCTGGGGCCCGGGGCAGCTCGAGCAGGAATTGTGCGGCAACGGCTGGTTCGCGACTCCGGGCGACGAGGCCCTGCTCTACGAATGCGACGTCAACAGCCGGTGGTCGACCGCCTTCAAGAGCGCCGGGATCGATCCGCGGCTTCTGACCTCCGATTTCGGGACGGCCTGAGCCCACTCCGGCGGGCGCGTATCGCTCTATGGCTTGAACGGCCGCGCTTATCGCGTACAAGTGTAATCGTGCCTTAACCGGGGGGTGGTCCGATGCCCTTGTTCAATCGCCGGCAGTTCGTCGCTTCGGCCGCGGCGCTGGGCATGGCGGCGGCTCATGGGGGCGTTCGCGCCCGCCCGCGCGCCGCGCCCTGGACCGAACGGCGGGAGCTCTATCCGCAGGGAGTCGCCTCGGGCGATCCCACCTCCGACAGCATCATCCTGTGGACCCGGCGCCCGCCGGTCGACGGCAATGCCGCCCGGGAGCTGACCGTCGAAATCAGCGAGCGCCCGGATTTTCGAAGGATCGCCGCAAGGGGCCGGGTCGGCCTCGGCGCGGCGACCGACTGGACCTGCCGGTTCCTCGCCGGCGGGCTGAAGCCGGCGCGCGAATATTTCTTCCGCTTCGTCGACGAGAAAGGGCAGGGCAGCCGGGTCGGCCGGACCCTGACCGCGCCGGAAGACGAGGATAAGCGGCCGGTCCGCTTCGCCTTCGTGAGCTGCCAGGACCCGACCCAGGGAGCGCTCAACGCCTGGCGGCGGATGATCTTCGACGACGAGGCCCGCCCGGCGGAGGAGCGGCTGGGCTTCGTCCTCCATCTCGGCGACTTCATCTACGAGCTCGTCTTCTATCCCGAGGACAGCCCCGGAGGCGTGTCGCGCGGAAGGCGGCTTCGCGATCTCATCCGCTATGCGAACGGACGGAAGATGGGCGCCTTTCATCTGCCCTCGACTCTCGACGATTACAGGACCGCCTACCGCGCCTATCTCACCGATCCCGATCTCCAGGACGCCCGTGCGCGCTGGCCGTTCGTGTGCATGTGGGACAATCACGAATTTTCCTGGCAGGGCTTCCAGAGCCAGGAGATGTTCGGCGGCGAGATCAAGCCGGGCCAGACCCGCAAGGTTTTCGCCAACCAGGCCTGGTGGGAATATCAGCCGGCGCGGGTGCGCCAGGCGAAGGGATATGAGCTCGACCGCTTCGACGCTCCCGAGGTCAGCGACGCACCGCTCGAGAGGTTCGACGAGATGGGCCTTGGGCTCGAGCCCAACAATCTCGCCGCGCTCCGAAGCCTCACAGTCTATCGCGCGCTGCGCTGGGGCCGCCATGTCGACCTGATCCTGACCGACAACAGAAGCTATGCTTCAGGGCCCTACGATCCCGGTCCGATCATCCCCAAGGGGTATCGCGGAATGATCCCGCAGGAGGCCTATGAGATCGTGGATTCGGGCCGCGCCTATGCGGGGGGCAATCCGCCGGCGACGATCCGATACGGTGGGGAGGATTTGCCCAATACGCGCCGCGAGGGCTCGCCCGACCAGCACCTGGGCGCCGTACAGAAGGCCTGGTTCCTCGACCGGCTGAAGAGCTCGCGCGCGACCTGGAAGATCTGGGGCCATTCGTTCGGCACATTGCTCTCTCGGGCCGACCTTCAGAATCTTCCGTCGGGGATCGTCTCCGGGCCCTGGCCGGCCAAGGATTACGGCGTCATCCAGGGCGGTTACTTCGCCCAGCAGGCGGAGATTTGCGGCCTGGTGCGCGAGCAGAAGATCACCGGTCTCGCGATCGTCGCCGGCGACAGGCACGCCTTTTGGGCCGGTCTCGTTGCGGAGTCGCTTCCGCCGAAGAGCTTCGATCCGGTCGGCGTCGAGTTCGTCACCGGATCGATCTCCGCGCAGGGGACATTCGAGGTCGTCAGCCTGACCATGAAGAAAGAGGAGCCCCTGCGCGCCCTTTGGCTCCATGACCGGCCTGACGGGACGATGGAGCCGGCGCTCAACATGACGGTCCGCCACGGCGTTCGAGCGTCGCTCGAGCTTCAGCGAAGCCACGACGTCGCCCGTTCGCTCGCGCTGAGCAATGCTTCGCTCGCTCCCCATCTCAAGTTCGCGGATCTCGGGAGCCATGGCTTCGCCACGGTGCGCGCGACCGCGGACTCGCTCGAGACCGAGTTCGTCTGCATCCCCATTCCCTTCGAGCGAAGCGACCGGCCGGACGGCGGACCTCTCCTCTATCGGATCGTCAACCGGGTACCTCTGTGGAAAAGCGGCGAGGCGCCGCGGATCGAGCAGGAATTGCTCGAAGGCATCGCTCCCCTGGGTAATCCGATCTGATCGGCCGGGGTCGCCGCCGCCCCGATCAGCTTCGCGCAGCGGTGACAGGCTTTTTCCCGCGGGGTTCGAAGCTTCGACCCAAGGCGGTTACGGACCTTCTCCACGAGATCCCGGCCTTCGCCGGGATGACGTGAAAGGCCGCATATAAAGATATCTTTATATTTGCATCTCGGGGTGGTTGCGGCTAGAAGCTGGCCAGCGGCCGCCCCCATTAAACGGCGGTCTTTTCTTTTTCGAATCCAGGAGACCGCCAGTGGCGACGCAGCCCCAAACCCGTTTCGACGACTATGTGATCCGCGACATCGGCCTCGCCGATTTCGGCCGCAAGGAGATCGAGATCGCCGAGACCGAGATGCCCGGCCTGATGGCTCTGCGCGAGGAATATGGCGCCTCCAAGCCGCTGACCGGCGCGCGCATCACCGGATCGCTTCACATGACGATCCAGACCGCGGTGCTGATCGAGACCCTGACCGCGCTCGGAGCGCAGGTGCGCTGGGCCTCGTGCAACATCTTCTCGACCCAGGACCATGCCGCCGCCGCGATCGCCGCGAGCGGCGTTCCGGTCTTCGCCGTCAAGGGCGAGACGCTCGAGGAATATTGGGACTATGCCGCCCGGATCTTCGACTGGGGCCAGGACGAGACCTGCAACATGATCCTCGACGACGGCGGCGACGCCACCATGTTCGCTTTGTGGGGCGCGCGCGTCGAGGCCGGCGAGGCCCTGTTCGAGCCGACCAACGAGGAAGAGGAGATTTTCGCGGCGACTCTGAAGCGTTTCCTCGCCGAGCGTCCGGGCTACCTCACGAAGACCGTCGCCGCGATCAAGGGCGTCTCCGAG
>DATDAS010000004.1:0-47130 GCA_036525315.1 Allosphingosinicella sp. | reverse complement strand
GATGAATCTTCATCGCTCCCTCCTCGCTCCTAACCATGACCGCCTCTCCGCCACGTCATGGCCGTTGCCGGTAGTGAGTCCGGACCCTCGGGCCCGTCGGAAGCGAAGACAATGGCTTAGCCCCGGCTTTTAGCCGCGGGCCTCAGGCAGATATCCCTCGTCGACCACGTCGGAGAAGCGCGTGATCTTGCTCTCGAACTTCAGCTTCACCTTGCCGGTGGCGCCGTGGCGCTGCTTGGCGATGATCAATTCGGCAAGACCGTAGACGCGCTCCATGTCGCGCGCCCATTCCTGGTGGGCGTCGTGGACCTTGGCGTCGTCGCCCTCGATCGGCCGCTTGGGCTCGCGCGACTGGACGTAATATTCCTCGCGGTAGACGAAGAGGACGATGTCGGCATCCTGCTCGATCGAGCCCGATTCCCTCAGGTCCGAGAGCTGCGGCCTCTTGTCCTCGCGCTGCTCGACGGCGCGGCTGAGCTGGGAAAGGGCCAGCACCGGCACGTTCAATTCCTTGGCGAGGGTCTTCAGGCCGCGCGAGATCTCCGAAATCTCGTTGACCCGGTTCTCGTTGCTGTTCCGGCCGGTGCCCTGGAGCAATTGGAGATAGTCGACGACGATCATTCCGATGCCCTTCTGGCGCTTGAGGCGCCGGGCACGGGTCCTCAGGGCGGCGATGGTGAGACCGGCCGTGTCGTCGATGTAGAGCGGCAGGGATTCGAGCTCGGCGGCGGCCCGGGCGAGGTTGCGGAAATCCTGCTGGCTGATCTTGCCCATGCGCAGATTCTCGGACGGGATTCCGGACTGTTCGGCGAGGATTCGGGTGGCCAGCTGGTCGGCGGACATTTCGAGGCTGAAGAAGGCGACTGCGGCGCCCGCCGATTTGTCGCCGGCTATTCCGTCCTCGATGTCGCGAATGTAGCGCTGGGCCGCGTTGAAGGCGATGTTGGTGGCGAGCGCGGTCTTGCCCATGCCGGGGCGTCCGGCGAGAATGGTCAGGTCGCTGTGGTGAAGGCCGCCGGTGCGGGTGTTGAGCCCGTCCAGCCCCGTGGTGACTCCGCTGAGGCCGCCGCCCGTGTTCAGCGCCTTCTCGGCCATCTGGACGGCCATTCGGGTCGCCTCGGCGAAGCTCTTCACATTGCCCTCGCCGCCGCCTTCCTCGGCGACCCGGTAGAGGGCGGTCTCCGCCGCCTCGATCTGGCCGAGCGGATCGACCGATTCGCTGGTGTCGAGAGCGCTCTCGACCATCTCGCGGCCGACCCCGATCAGTGCGCGCAGCAAGGCGAGCTCGTAGATCTGCTCGGCGAAATCGCGGGCGCCGATGATCGCCGCGCCGCTTCCGGTGAGCTGGGCGAGATAGGACGGGCCGCCAAGCTCCTTCATCTCCTCGTCCGCCTCGAACAGGGGCCGGAGAGTGACCGGGCTCGCGATCATGTTGCGGTCGATCAGCTTGAGGATCGATTCGTAGATCCGGGCGTGGAGCGGCTCGTGGAAATGATCGGGCCGGAGCTTGAGCTGGATGTCCTCCGCGAGCCGGTTGTCGATCATCAGCGCGCCGAGCAGGGCCCCTTCTGCCTCGACGTTCTGGGGCAGAGCGGGCGCGTCGGCGGCGGGCGGAGAATCGATCAGAGCGAGCGGGTTGGCCATGGCCGGACCCTAACCCGGCGGGCCGCTTTCCGGTAGCGATTCCGGCCGGCTGCAAAAGGTTGCCGGGGAAGGAACTGGGGACGAATCTGTATCGGTGCGGGCGGGCGCGGCGGCGCTGGCAAGACCATGCTGCACCCGCTAACAAGCGGCATGGCGGACCCGCGGATCATAGACGTCGAGCTAGACGACCGGACGATCATCCGCCGCAACGAGGATATCGAGCGCGAGCGCAAGGTCGCGATCTTCGACCTTCTCGAGGGCAATCATTTCCATGCCCTGGGCCATGAGGGTCCGTTCCGGGTACGGCTGAGGGTGGAGGACAATCGGCTCGTCATCGACCTGTCCGACGAGGCGGGTGAGCCGCTGGAGACGGTCCGGCTCGGCCTTGCCCGGTTCCGCCGGCCGATCCGCGATTATTTCGCCATCTGCGATTCCTACTTCAAGGCGGTGCGCTCCGACGGCGCAAGGGGGATCGAGCCGATCGACATGGCCCGGCGCGCCATCCACAACGAGGCGGCCGAGCTTCTCCAGGAATGCCTCGACGGCAAGATCGAGATGGACTTCGACACGGCCCGGCGGCTGTTCACCCTGATCTGCGTGCTCCACATCAAGTGAAGGCCGCCGAGTTCGAGACTTGCGGGGACGGCTCGGACGGGCGAAAGCTGAAGCGATGAAGCCAGCCCCGCTCCTCCTCTTCCTGCTCGCCGGCTGCGCCGGGAGCCAGGCCCCCTACAGCCCCGCCCGCGACGTCCGTTATTCGGCGCTCGGCCAGGATCCGTTCTGGATGGTCACGATCGGCGATGACAAGATCGTCCTGGCTCTTGCACCGGCCGAGGGCGGCAAGGGCAAGCTGACCAGCCACGATTACAGGCGCGTGCTGCCGCGCACCGTCGACGGCGTGAAAAGCTGGGAATCCGCGGACGGGACCGCGGTGATCCTGGTGGAGGCGCGCGCCGAGCCGTGCCGCGGATCGCGTGGCGAATGGTTCGAGGACCGGGTCCGGGTCCGGCTCAGCGGCCGCGAGCTTCACGGCTGCGGCGGGCGCATGCTCGAGACGAGGACCGGGCGATGAGCATCATGTCCGACCGCTGGATCCGGGAGCGCGCGACGAAGGACGGGATGATCGAGCCGTTCGTGGACGGCCAGAGGCGCGACGGCACGATCAGCTACGGCCTGTCCTCCTACGGCTACGACGCGCGGGTCTCGGACGATTTCAAGATCTTCACCAACGTCGACTCCGCCATCGTCGATCCGAAGGATTTCGCCGCGAACAGCTTCGTCGACCGGAAGACCGATTGCTGCATCATCCCGCCCAACAGCTTCGCGCTTGCCCGGACGGTCGAATATTTCCGGGTGCCGCGCGACGTTCTCGTCATCTGCCTCGGCAAGTCGACCTATGCCCGCTGCGGGATCATCGTGAACGTCACCCCGCTCGAGCCGGGCTGGGAAGGCCATGTCACGCTGGAATTCTCGAACACGACGCCCCTGCCGGCCAAGGTCTATGCGAACGAGGGCGCGTGCCAGTTCCTGTTCCTTCAGGGCAATGAGCCGTGCGAGACGAGCTATGCCGACCGCGCCGGCAAATATATGGGCCAGCGCGGGGTGACCCTGCCGAAGCTCTAGCCGACGACTTTACGATCAAGGAAACAGGGGCCGCGAGCGCTTTGCGCTCCGCGGCCCCTTGCGGGCGCCATTGGGTGGCGGCACCCGCCTCGAAGCTCAATTCTCCGACTGAGACTCGTTGAACTCCTTCCACTGCGCCGGGGTCAGGCACAGCCGCTCGCCCTTCACATGCGATCCGCTCATGTAGAAGGTCCGGCAGATCTTCCGCTCGGCCTTGGCGGTGCGCGCTTTCTGCGACTGGCTGCCGGTCGCGCTCTGCTGGTCGCTATTGCCGGCCAGAGCCGCGGACGGGACGGGAGCGGCGGCGATCAGCACCAGAGCCGCGATCGGGGCTGCGAAAATCTTGCGCGTCATCGTCTTTCTCCTCTTCCGGACTTGCCGGGCAAGAATAGAGGAGGCTGGAATCCCTCGATATATGTCCGCGTGCCGTTTGCAGAACGGATTCGCTGTTTTATCGAAATAATACAGCTCGAGCGGACCGGCGATCAGGCGCCGGTCTGCGAATGAGGCGCCGCGACCGGCTTCGATTCGGGCGATTCGGCCTGGCGGAGGAAGATCGAGAGCACGACCAGGACCGCGGTCGAAAGGAACTCGCTCTGCCAGTTCTGGAAGCTTTCGAACCAGAGCTGGGGATCCCACAGATAGGCCATGACTCCGAGCGCCTCCTCGCCATGGTGCGCCGCTTCGTCGGCGGCGTGACCGGCGCTGTTGATCCAGTGAACCGCGAACGACGCCAGGAAGAGCAGGAAAAGGGTGATCCCGAGCGAGCGGGCATAGAGCCAGCGCGCCACCGCCCCGGCCTTCAATATCGCCGGAGCGTCCTTGCGCCTGGCCTGCTGATCGAGATCGGAATCGCGCGGCGGCTCGTCCGGCGCCTTCGATTCCGCGGAGCCTTTCTGGATCAGGATGGCGGTCAGGACGACATAGGCCGACATCTGGAGGAACTCGCTCTCCCAATTCTCGAACACCGCCGAGATGAAGCTGGAATCGCCGGCATATTGTCCCAGCGTGATCGCGGCCTCGCCGTGGCGCGCCAAATCCTCATTCTCGACCCGCCACCCGGTCAGCAGCTGCCCGATCAGGCTCCCCGCGAAGAGAAGCATCAGGACAATGGTGAGGCCGTTGTTCTTGAAAAGGCGCGGCATTCCATCCTCCGTTCCGTTGCGGAGGCGCAATGCCGAGCGCGTGGGCTTGGTTCCGGTCGGATCAGGCGCCGAAGCCGGGCGGAGGACCGATCGGAGGCGCGAGCCGCTCATGTCCGCGTGCCGCGCGGACCAGCAGCGCCTCGCCATCCGCCGGAGCGACGAGCTGGACGCTGAGCGGGAGGCCTCCGCCGGAAAGGCCGCAGGGGAAGGCGATTGCCGGATTGCCGGCGAAGTTGAACGGCGCCGAGAAGGCAAGGACGGCGGCGATCGCCTCGGGCGGCAAGATGGCCTGAGCGGAGAGGATCGAGACGGGCGGCGGGAGGCCGATCATGGCAGGGCAGGCGATGAGATCGGCCGCTTCGAAAGCCCGGCCGAGCGTTCGGCGAATGCGGGAACGGGCCTCTTCGCCCTGGTCCCGCACCTCAGGCGGGCAGATCGTCGCGAAATCGAGCAAGGCGCGAAAGCTGGCGCCATATTCGCCGGCGCGCTCGGGGTAGGTGGAGCGATGGACTTCGAGCGCTTCGAGGGCGGTGACCGCCATCCAAAGGTCGGCGCCTTCGCGGATCGGCGCCAGCTCCACCTCGACCAGCCGAGCGCCGGCGGCCGTGAAGAGTCGAAGCGTCGATTCCAGCCCCGCCGCGACCTCGGGCTCGACACCTTCGTTGTAGGCGTGGTCGACGCCGATCCGCAGGCCCTCCAGGACGGCTCCCGGCGACTCGGGCTCGGGTGGGGCGAAGCCGCTTCGGATGGCAGCCAGAACGATCCCGGCATCGGCCGCACTTCGGGCGAGCGGTCCGACATGGTCGAGCGAAGGCGCGAGGGGAAACACGCCGTCGACGCTGACCGACCCATAGGTCGGCTTCAGCCCGACCACGCCGTTGGCCGCGGCGGGAAAGCGGATCGAGCCGCCGGTATCGGTGCCGAGCGCGGCGAAGCAGAGGCCGGCGGCGACCGCGACTCCCGAGCCGCTGGAGGAGGTGCCCGGCCAGCGGTCCGCGGCCCAGGGATTGACCGGGACCGGCTCGTCCGGATGGTAGCCCGACAAGGCATATTCGGCGAGCGCGAGCTTGCCGAGGATCACCGCGCCCGCTTCGCGAAGCCGGGCGACGACCTCGGAATCCTCGGTGGCGATCGAATCCCGGCGCATCGGCGATCCGCAGCGAGTGGCGACGCCCGCGACATCGATCAGGTCCTTGACCGCAACCGGGACTCCGTGGAGCGGGCCTCGCCAGCGCCCGGCCCCGATCTCCTCCTTTGCCCTCCGTGCGCCCTCGAGCGCGATGTCCGCGGTCACCGCCGCATAGCTGTGAAGCGCTCCATCGAGACGGGCGATGCGGTCCAGCATCATCTCGGTCAAGGCGACCGGCGAGACGGCGCTCGACCGAATTCGCGGCGCGAGCGCCTCGATCGTCAGAAATGCCAGGTCGTCCATTCGCCCCTCCCCTCGGACAACCGGCCTCGCCGAGCGTTCGATGAAGCCGTCAGCGGCGCCGGCCGCCGCCCTTGTGCCGGACGTTCGGCGGACGGCCTCGGCGGCCCTGAATCCTGCCCGCGCCATCGCGGCGGATTTGCCTTGCCGGCTGATAGGCGGTGGCCTCGGGGATCTCGAACCTAAGCCCGCCCGATACGGGATTGGCCTCGACGAGCCGGAGCTTGAGCCGCTGGCCGGATGCATAGGTGTCACCGCTGTCGTCGCCGACCAGGGTCTGGCTCGCCTCGTCGTAGCGGAAATAATCCGTGCCGAGGGTCGAGACGGGGACGAGCCCGTCGCCGCCAAGCCCCTCGACGGTGGCGAAGAATCCAAACGGCTGGACGCCGGTGATCCGGCAGTCGACCAGCTCGCCGACCCGCTCGGACAGATAGGCCGCGACATAGCGGTCGATCGTGTCGCGCTCGGCCTCCATCGCCCGGCGCTCGAGCTGCGAGATGAGCTCGCCGGTCACCTCCATCGCCTCGGCTTCGCCGTCGGACAGCCCGGTCTCCCGAACCTCCGGGCCGAGGCCCCAGGCGCGGACCAGCGAGCGATGGACGAGCAGGTCGGCATAGCGGCGAATCGGGCTGGTGAAATGGGCGTAGAAGCCGAGCGCCAGGCCGAAATGGCCGTGATTCTCCGGGGAATAATAAGCCTGGGTCTGGGTGCGCAGGATCTGCTCCATGATCTGCGGCTTGAAATCGGCCTCCCCGATCCGGTCGATGATATGATTGAAGGTGGAGGGGCGGACGACCTGGCCGAGCGCGAACTCGACCTCGAACGTCTTCAGATAATCCTTCAATGCGACGAGCTTCTCGCGGCCCGGCGGCTCGTGGTCGCGGTACATGACCGGCGCCTTCTTCGCCTCGAGCGCCTTGGCCGCCGCGACATTGGCGGCGATCATATAATCCTCGATCAGCTTGTGGGCGTCGAGGCGCTCGCGCGGGGCGACGGAGAGTATCCGCCCCTTCTCGTCGAGCATGACCCGGCGCTCGGGAAGGTCGAGCTCGAGCGGAGCCCGCTTCGCCCGCGCCGCATAGAGCGCGCGCCAGCAGGCCCAGAGCGGCTTCAGGGCCGTCTCGACCAACTCGGCGGGAAACGGCGGCGGAGCGGGCTCGATCTCGGGCATCGAGCAGGGCGAGGAAGCCGGCTCGACCGGCTCTTCCCCGTTCGCGGCATCGATCGCGGCCTGGGCATCCTCATAAGCGATATTGGCCGCGATCCGAACCCGGGCGCGGCTGAATCGCCAGGATTTGAGCTGGCCGTCCCTGCCGACCTGGAGGTGGCAGGCCAAGGCGGCTCGGTCCTCGCCTTGCTTGAGGGAGCAGATCTCGGCGCTGAGAGACTCGGGAAGCATCGGCACGACGCGGTCGGGGAAATAAACGCTGTTGCCGCGCTTGCGGGCTTCCTTGTCGAGCGCCGAGCCGGGCCGGACATAGAAGCTGACGTCGGCGATCGCGACGATCGCGCGCCAGCCGCCCTGGTTGGACGGATCGTCGTCGGGCGCGGCCCAGACCGCATCGTCATGGTCGCGCGCGTCGGCCGGGTCGATCGCGACGATCGGGATGTGGGTCAGATCCTCGCGCACTCCTCCCCGGTACGGGGAGGGGGACCGCTCGCCGGAGGCGAGTGGTGGAGGGGCTGCTGCGGAGTCAGTGCCGACCCCTCCACCACGCTTCGCGTGGTCCCCCTCCCCGTCCCGGGGAGGATCTAGCGGCAGCCGGCTCACCCTCTCGGCTTCCTCGATCACCTTGTCCGGAAATTCGTGCGGGATTCCGTGCTTGTGGATCGCGATCAGGCTGAAGCTTCGCGGCGCGAAGGGATCGCCGAGCACCTCCGAGACGCGGGCTGCGAGCCGCGGCGGACGGCCGGTCTTCTCGGCGAGAACCAGATCGCCGGCCTGGGCATTGCCGAGCTCGGCGATCGGAAGCTCGCGCCTCTCCTTCTTCTCGACCGGCCGAAGCCAGTGGCTGTCCCCTTCCTTGTGAACCACGCCGAGGACCAATTCACTGCCCTTGAGCAGCTTCTTCATCGGATGGGCGGCATAGCCCGTTCCGCGTTGCTCGGTGCGGGCGAGGATGCGGTCGCCGACGCCCAGGGCCGAGCCCTTGCCCTTCCGTTCGAGGATTCGAAGCCGGGGCTCCGGCGAATCCGCCTCCCAGCGCTCGGGGACCGCCCAGACCTGGCCGCTATCGTCGACGTCGGTAATCCGGAGCACCGTGACCTTGGGAACCCCGCCCATCTTGTGGAAGGCGCGGCCGGGGGCGCTGTCGATCAGGCCCTCGTCGGCCATGTCGCGGAGCAGGGTCTTGAGCGCGACCTTGTCCGCGGCCGACAGGCCGAAGGCCCGCGCGATCTCGCGCTTGCCGGCGGGCTGGTCGCTCGATCCGATGAAATCGAGAATCTGCTCTCGGCTCGGGAGGCCGGGGCGTGGTTTCCTTGCCATTCAGTCCTTCACTGCTGCGCCGGGGCCGGCGGGGTGTAGGGCCTGAACGCGCCGCCGGGCACCGCGGATGCAACCGGGCTTTCATAGCCCTCCTTCGAGACCGAGGAGACCCCGAACACCCAGTCGTCGACCCGGACGCCCTTGAGGGCGGCCGTGCACCGCAGGGTGGCCGGGCCGCTCGCCGGAGCCGCGGGGGGCCGGGCGGCACAGGTTGCGGCGTTCGTGCCATCGACTCGGAGGCTGTTCTGCCAATTGGCCGAATCGGTCGGGCGCCAGCGAACGATATAGGCGTCGGCGCCTTTGACCGGCTCCCAGGCGAGCATGGTATCGGTCGAGACCGCGCCTTCCACGCTCGGAGCCGGCGGGGGAGGCGCGCTGGCCAGCGCGGCGAGGGCGGCGACATTCAATTGGGTCACCTTGCGCAGATAGGGGAAATCCATCCTGTCGATCGTGTCGCCATATTGAATGCCGTTCTCGGTGCGCAGGTCCTGGTGCTGCCAATTGTAATTCTCGACCGCGACGGTGATTCGGACCGCCGGGAAGCCGGCGTTGAGGAATTCCGTATGGTCGCCGCCGCGGCCGAACCGGTCGTTGCGCCAGATCTGGCGGACGTCGAGTCCGAGGCTGAGGTCGTCGGCGAGCCGGTCGAGCCAGCGCGAGACGTTGCGCGAGGGCGCGTCGTTCTCGCCGCCCAGGCTTCGCTGCCGGGCCGCCAGATCCTCATGCCCCTGCCAGCGCGGCCCTTCCGAGAAGACACGGACATGGGCGTCGTCGCAGACCCCGTCGGAGCTGCAGCTGTTGCCGATGATGTCGTTGTTGAGGTTGGCGATCACCTCCCAGCCCTGCGCCTTGGCATAATCGGCGAGGATCTTGCCTCCGAGGAGCCCCTGCTCCTCGCCCGACAAGGCGGCATAGACGATGGTGTTCGCGAACTTGTGGCGCGACAGCACCCGCGCCGCCTCGATCACCGCGGAAGTGCCGGATCCGTCGTCGTTCGCCCCGGGCGCATCCTTCGTGAAGTCCATCGGATCGCTGACCCGGCTGTCGATATGGCCGGTGATGATGACGACTCGGTTCGGATGGGTGGTGCCGCGCTGGATCGCGATCACGTCGGTCACTTTGGTCGGGGTCGGAACGCGCCGGCCGGTCACGATGTCGGAGGGCCGCTCGATCCGAAGGCAGCCGCCGCAGGCGCGCGCGTAAGAGCGGAACTCGCTCTCCGCCCAATTCAGCGCCGCGCCGATTCCGCGTTTAGGATCCGTCTGCGAGGACAAAGTGTGGCGGGTGCCGAAGCTCACCAGCTTCTCCACATTGGCCCGCAATCTTTCCTCGCTGACCTGGTCGGCGGCTTCGCGCGGCTCGACCGCGGCGGCTGAGGTGGCGAGGAGGGCGAGAGAAAGGAGGAGAGCGAGCTTTTTCATGACCGGGGCTGTGCCCCCGCGCGCGTCCAGTGGCAAGATTGAACGGCGCCGAAGAAGTTGCAAGCGCTGCCGAAAGCAACCCACGCCGGCGTTGACCCTATAATTTCTACATCGACCGCAACAGCGGGGACAATGTGGTGAAGGTGGGGTGACGGGCCGCCCGTCATCCCGGCGGAGGCCGGATCTCGGCGAGACCCACCGTGACTCATTCGGGCTGAGATCCCGGCATTCGCCGGGATGACGATTGCAGTTAAGCCGCCACCACCGTCTGCTCGATCACGCCGAAGATGGCGTGGCCGTGTTCGTCGTCCATCCAGATGCGGACCCGGTCGTCGGGTTTGAGGAAGGGCGTGGCCGCCTTGCCCTGGAGGATCGTCTCCACCGTGCGCACCTCGGCGATGCAGGAATAGCCCAGGCCGCCCTGGTCGATCGGCTTGCCGGGGCCGCCGTCCGAATCGCGGTTGGAGACGGTGCCCGAGCCAATGATCGATCCGGCGCCGATATTCCGGGTCTTCGCCAGGTGGGCGATCAGGGTCCCGAAATCGAAGGTCATGTCCTCGCCGGCGTCGGCGCGGCCGAACGGCTTGCCGTTGAGGTCGACCTTCAGCGGGCCGTGGAGCTTGCCGTCCTTCCAGCTCTCCCCAAGCTCGTCGGGCGTGACCAGCACGGGCGACAGCGCCGAGGCGGGCTTGGACTGGACGAAGCCGAGGCCCTTGCCGAGCTCGGCGGGAATGAGGTTGCGCAGCGAGACGTCGTTGACCAGGCCGACGAGGCGGATGCCGCCCAGCGCTTCCTCGCGCGTCGCCCCGCGCGGGACGTCTCCGGTCACGACCACGACCTCGGCCTCGAGGTCGCAGCCCCAGCTCTCGTCGGGCAATGGAATGGAGCTGCGCGGCGGAAGCATCTCGTCGGACGCGCCCTGATACATGAGCGGATCGGTCCAGAAGCTCTCGGGCATCTCGGCGCCGCGCGCCTTCCGGACGAGCTGGACGTGGTTCACATAGGCGGAGCCGTCCGCCCACTGGTAAGCGCGCGGAAGCGGCGCCAGCGCCTCGCGCTCATGGAATCGGTCGCGCGGGATGACTCCGTGGGCGAGGTCGGTGTCGAGAAGGCGAAGCTGCGGCTCCACCCGATCCCAATCGTCGAGGGCGGCCTGGAGGGTCGGGGCGATGTGGGTTGCATCGGCGAACCAGGCCAGATCGTGGCTCACCACCACCAGCCGGCCATCCCGACTTCCCTTGAGCGATCCGAGCTTCATTCGATTCTCCTTCGATCCTCCCCGGGACGGGGAGGGGGACCGCGACGCGAAGCGGCGTGGTGGAGGGGGTTGCGAGCCACTCCACCGCCCCCTCCACCAGCCTTCGGCTGGTCCCCCTCCCCGTCCCGGGGAGGATTGGCAACTGGCATTTCGGCTTGGCCTTGGCTAGGGGCTCCCTACATTTGATTGAGAGCGCCCGACGGGTTTTCGAGGGCGCGCCGGGAGTTCTGAAGATGGGCAAGCAAGAACGAATCTTCGCCAGCGAGGAAGCCGAGGCCGCGGCCGCGGAGATCGCCGAGCTGGTGGCGCGATCGCGCGCGGCGCAGGCGCGGATCGAGGATTACACGCAGGAGCAGGTCGACGAGCTTATCCGCGCCATGGTGTGGGCCGTGGCCAAGCCCGACGTGGCCGAGAAGATCGCCAAATTCACCGTCGAGGAGACCCAGCTCGGCAACGAGGAAGGCAAATATCTCAAGATCTTCCGAAAGACCCGCGCGACTCTGATGGACATTATCGACGACAGGTCGGTCGGCGTGATCGAGGAATATCCCGAGCGCGAGATCGTCGTGATCGCCAAGCCGGTCGGTGTTATCGGCGCACTGTCCCCCTCGACCAACCCGGAGGCGACTCCTGTGATCAAGGCGATCAGCGCCGTGAAGGGCCGCAACTCGATCATCATCGCGCCGCACCCGCGCGCCAAGCTGACCAACAAGATGATCTGCGACCTGATGCGCGAGGCGATCGTGAAAATGGGCGCGCCGGCCGACCTCGTCATCGGGATCGAGGTCCCGACGCTCGAGAAGACCAACGAGCTGATGCGCCAGTGCGACCGGATCCTCGCCACCGGCGGCGGGCCGATGGTGAAGGCGGCCTATTCGAGCGGAACGCCCGCGCTCGGCGTCGGAGTCGGCAATGCGGTGATCACGGTCGACGAGACGGCCGATCTCGACGATGCGGCCGAGAAGATCCGGATCTCCAAGACCCTCGACTTCGCCGCTTCCTGCTCGGCCGACAACAGCGTTCTTCTGGTCGAGCCCATCTATGACGAGATGCTCGGTAAGCTGAAGGCGCAGGGCGGCTACGTCCTCGACGAGGCGAAGAAGGCGAAGCTCCAGGCCGTCCTGTGGAAGGACGGGATTCTCAACGCCAAGATCGTCGCACAGCCGCCCGAGGCGATTGCCGGAATGGCCGGATTCGAGATTCCCGAAGGCACGAAATTCTTCATCGTGCCGGAAACCGGCGCCGGACCCGATCACCCCTTCTCGGGCGAGAAGCTGACCGTGACGATGGCGCTCTACAAGGTGAAGGATATCGACGAGGCGATCGCCCTCACCAACGAGATCCAGGCCTATCAGGGCCAGGGCCACAGCTGCGGAATCTATTCGCGAAGCGACGAGAACATCATGAAGCTCGCCAATGCGACCCGGACATCGCGAGTGATGGTCAACCAGCCCCAGGCGGCCTCGAACAGCGGCAATCTGTGGAACGGCATGCGCCAGACCTTCTCGCTGGGCTGCGGCTCGTGGGGCGGCAACGGCACCAACAACAACATCACCTGGCGCGACCTGATCAACGAGACCTGGGTGTCGAAGCCGCTTGCAGTGCCGAAGACGCTGCCGAGCGACGAGGTGCTGTTCGGGGATGTGATGAAGAAGCTGGGCTGAGGCGGGCGGGCACATAAAGGCCGTCATCCCGGACTTGATCCGGGACCTATGAACACGATCGTTTTCAGGGTGACGCGGAAGTCGGCTCTACTCCCCAGAAACCGTGTTTATGGGTCCTGACTTTCGTCAGGATGACGAAGATGAGACGGCGTGCGCGTAGCCGGGTGCGCCGCGATGGCTTCGAAGCCCAAGGCGATCGCGAGGTCATCCCACGTCGGATTGTTCTCCTCGATGAGCGCGATTTTCCAAGCGCGCCGCCAATTCTTCAGCTGTTTTTCTCGCGTGATGGCCGCATCCATATCTTCGAACATCTCAAAATGGACGAGGCGAGACACCCGATATTTCGACGTGAATCCGGAGAAGCCGCCGGTCCGATGCTTGTGGAGGCGAGCCATCAGATCCGAGGTCACCCCGATATAGATGGTGCCGTTCCGCCTGCTGGCGAGAATGTAGGCGCACGGCAGCCGGACCATTTTCTCACAATGAGGTGTTCATAGGTGCTGAATCAAGTTCAGCATGACGTTAAGGGGTGCCGATGACACAGTTCAAAACCACCTCCATTCGCCTGGTGCGCCGGCGCATCGGCAGTCTCTCCGCCGGGCCCACCCGATGAAAGCCCTCGTCAAGAAGGAGGCCGAGCGCGGTCTGTGGCTCGAGGACGTTCCGGAGCCCGATCCGGGTATCAACGACGTCAAGATCCAGGTGAAGCGGACCGCGATCTGCGGCACCGATTTGCACATCTACAAATGGGACGAATGGGCCCAGAAGACGATCCCGGTGCCGATGGTGGTGGGCCATGAGTTCGTCGGCGAGATCGTCGAGGTGGGCGAGAATGTGAACGATTTCTCGCCGGGAATGATCGTGTCGGGCGAGGGCCATATCGTCTGCGGGCGCTGCCGCAACTGCATGGCCGGCCGCCGTCATCTCTGCCCCTATACCAGCGGAGTCGGAGTCAACCGGCCGGGCGCCTTCGCCGAATATATCGTCATCCCCAACGCCAACGTCTGGCACCATGCCGACGGGATCGACCTCGACGTCGCCTCGATCTTCGATCCGTTCGGCAACGCCGTTCACACCGCCTTGCAGTGGGACATGGTCGGCGAGGACGTATTGATCACCGGCGCCGGCCCGATCGGGGCGATGGCCGCCGCGGTTGCCCGCCACGCCGGCGCCCGCCACGTCGTCATCACCGACGTGAACGATTACCGGCTCGAGCTCGCCGCGAAGCTCGGAGCGACCCGGACGGTCAATGTCGAGCGCGAGAAACTGGCCGACGTCCAGAAGGAGCTCGGAATGACCGAGGGCTTCGACGTCGGGCTGGAGATGTCGGGCAATCCCTCCGGATTCCGCGACATGCTCGAGAACATGGCGCACGGCGGCAAGATTTCGATGCTCGGAATCCCCTCCGGCGACATGGCGATCGACTGGAACAAGATCATCTTCAACATGCTGACCGTGAAGGGCATTTACGGCCGCGAGATTTTCGAGACCTGGTACAAGATGTCGGTGATGGTCCAGTCGGGGCTCGATCTGTCGCCGATCATCACACACCGCCTCCCCTACCAGGAATTTGAGCGCGGCTTCGATTCGATGCTCCAGGGCAATACCGGCAAGGTCGTTCTGCGCTGGGACTGACCGGCCGAGCTAGCGAGGACAGGATGTACGGCAATTTCCAGCAACATGTCGCGGACGAGCTGGACGCGATCCGCGAGGCGGGCTTCTACAAGAAGGAGCGCGTGATCACGACCCCGCAGGGCTCGCACGTCCATGTCGAGACCGGCGAGGAGGTGATCAACCTTTGCGCCAACAATTATCTCGGACTTGCGCAGGACGAGCGGGTGAAAGCCGCGGCCGCGGAAGGGCTCGAGCGCTGGGGCTACGGAATGGCCTCGGTCCGCTTCATCTGCGGCACCCAGTCGATCCACAAGCAGCTCGAGGGCCAGCTGTCCGAGTGGCTCGGGATGGAGGACACGATCCTCTATCCCTCCTGCTTCGACGCGAACGGCGGGCTGTTCGAGACTTTGCTCGGCGCCGAGGACGCGATCATATCGGACGAGCTCAACCACGCCTCGATCATCGACGGCGTTCGCCTCTGCAAGGCCAGCCGCTACCGCTACAAGAATGCCGACATGGACGACCTCGAAGTGCAGCTCAAAGCCGCCAACGAGGCCGGAGCACGCTTCAAGCTCATCTCGACCGACGGCGTCTTCTCGATGGACGGCTATATCGCGCCGCTCGAGCGGATCTGCGAGCTCGCCGAGCGCTACGGCGCTCTCGTCCATGTCGACGACAGCCATGCGACCGGCGCGGTGGGGCCGGGCGGCCGCGGAACGCCCGAGCATACGGGCACGATGGACCGGATCGACATCATCACCGGCACCCTCGGCAAGGCGCTCGGCGGCGCCAGCGGGGGCTTCACCAGCGCGAAACGAGAGATCGTCGAATTGCTCCGCCAGCGCTCGCGCCCCTATCTCTTCTCTAATACGGTGGCACCGGCGATGGTCGCGGGCGCGGCCAAGGCGGTCGAGCTGGCCGCCGCCGGAAACGATCTGCGCGAGCGGCTCCGCGACAATATGCGCTTCTTCCGGCAGGGCATGGCCGATGCCGGCTTCGAGCTTCTGCCCGGCGACCATCCGATCGTCCCGGTCATGCTCCACGACGCCCGGCGCGCTACCGCGCTCGCCGACGCCCTTCTCTCCAAAGGCATCTACGTGATCGCCTTCTCATATCCGGTGGTCCCCAAGGGCAAGGCGCGGATACGCACCCAGATCTCGGCCAGCCACAGCCGCGAGGAACTGGAGCGGGCGATAACGGCGTTTGCCGAGGCGAAGGCAGAGATCGAGGCAATCGCCTAAACCGTCATCCTGACGAAAGTCAGGATCCATGAACACCGCCGTAGGGGTATGGCGCGGGCCGTGTTCATAGATCCCGGATCAAGTCCGGGATGACGAGGAAAGGAAGACCGGAGGGTCTCGGCGAGCGGCATTTTCGCCTCTCCCGAGTTCATCCGCTCTGGATCAAGTCCAGCATGACGCTAATGGGGACCGCATGACCCAGTTCGACCTCAATGACGAGCAGCGCCAGATCCAGGAGATGGCGCGGCAGTTCACTGCCGACGCGATCACGCCGCATGCCGCCGAGTGGGACGAGAAGCATATCTTTCCGCGCGACACGATCCGCCAGGCTGCCGAGCTCGGCTTCGGATCGATCTACGTCTCCGAGGAGAGCGGCGGGATCGGACTCGGGCGGCTCGAGGCGGCCCTGATCATGGAGGCGATGGCCTATGGCTGCCCCTCCACCTCGGCTTTCATCTCGATCCACAACATGGCGAGCTGGATGATCGACCGGTTCGGTTCGGCGGCGGTGAAGGAGAAATATCTGCCGTCGCTGATCCCGATGGAGCGGATCGGCTCTTATTGCCTGACCGAGCCGGGGTCGGGCTCCGACGCGGCGGCGCTCAAGACTCGCGCGGTCAGGGACGGCGGCGATTATGTCGTATCGGGCTCCAAGGCCTTCATCTCGGGCGGCGGCGAGAACGAGGTCTACGTCACCATGGTCCGAACCGGAGCGGACGGGCCGAAAGGCATTTCGTGCCTGGTGATCGAGAAGGACATGCCGGGCGTCAGCTTCGGCGCCCAGGAGAGGAAGCTCGGCTGGCATTCGCAGCCGACCGCGCAGGTCAATTTCGACGAGGTCCGGGTCCCGGCCGAGAATCTTGTCGGCGGCGAGGGCGAGGGCTTCCGGATCGCGATGGTGGGCCTGGACGGCGGGCGGCTGAACATCGGCGCCTGCTCCTTGGGCGGCGCCCAACGCTGCCTTGACGAGGCGATCGCCTACACGAAGGAGCGTAAGCAGTTCGGGACGCCGATCGCCGATTTCCAGGCTACGCAGTTCACCCTCGCCGACATGGAGACCGAGCTCCAGGCGGCGCGGATGCTTCTCTATGCGGCGGCGGTGAAGGTGACCGAGAATGCGCCCGACAAGAGCCGGTTCGCCGCAATGGCCAAGAGGTTTGCGACCGACACGGGAAGCTCGGTCGTCGACCGGGCGCTCCAGCTCCACGGCGGCTACGGCTACCTCCAGGATTATCCGATCGAGCGCTTCTGGCGCGACCTCAGGGTCCATTCGATCCTCGAAGGCACCAACCAGATCATGCGCGTGATCATCGCCCGCGACATGCTTCGACAGTGACCCCTCCGCAGAAGCCGCTTTAATGGACGACATCATCACCCTGGTGACCGGCAAGGCCGGGCGGATCCGGCTGAACCGGCCAAAGGCGATCCACGCGCTGACCAGGGACATGTGCGGCGCGATGAGCGCGGCCCTGCTCGAATGGCGCGAGGATCATCGGGTCGAGATCGTGACCGTCGATCACGCCTCGGGGCGAGGTTTCTGCGCGGGCGGGGACATCGTCATGCTCGCCGAGAGCGGCGCCGGCGACGGGGCCGAGGCGCGCGCCTTCTTTCACGAGGAATATCGGCTCAACCATCTGCTCTTCACCTACGCCAAGCCGACAATCAGCTTCATGGATGGGATCACGATGGGCGGGGGTGTCGGAATCTCCCAGCCCTGCCGCTACCGGGTCGCCACCGAGAACAGCCGCTTCGCAATGCCCGAGACCGCGATCGGCCTGTTTCCGGACGTCGGCGGCGGCTGGTATCTTCCGCGGTTGCCGGGACGCGTGGGCCAGTATCTGGCGCTGACCGGGGCAAGGCTCGACGGCGCGGAATGCCGGCTGCTCGGCCTTGCCACGCACTACATCCCCTCGCTCGCGCTCGACGATGTCAAGGCGCGGATCGCCCGCGAGCCCGGCCGCCTCGAGGAGATACTGGAAGGCGCAACCGCCCCTCCGCCCGAGACGAAGATCGAAGCACGGCTCGCCGATATCGATCGGCTGTTCGCCGCCGACAGCTTCGAGGAGGTGCTCGGAGCGCTCGAGGAGGACGGGTCGGACTGGGCCCTCGCCCAGCTGGAGATCCTTCGCGCCAAGAGCCCCCAGGCCTGCAAGGTATCGCTTCGGCTGCTCTATGACGGCGCCCGAATGCCGGATTTCGGCCATGAGATGCGCCAGGAATATGCGGTCGCGACCCGGGTGGTTCAGCGGCACGATTTCGTCGAGGGCGTCCGGGCGCTTCTCGTCGACAAGGACAATCAGCCGCGCTGGAATCCGCCGTCGCCCGAAGGCGTCAGCGAGCATATGATCGACACCATCTTCGCGCCCATGCCCGAGGGGGAGGAGTGGACGCCGATTTGAGCCCCACCGTCATTCCAGCGAAAGCTGGAATCTCGGTTTTCTTGGGCACCGTATTAGAGGAAGTGAGATCCCAGCTTTCGCTGGGATGACGAGAGGTGAACATGCCCGACTACGAAACCATCCTGACCGAGCAGCGAGGGGCGGTGACTCTGATCACCCTCAATCGCCCCAAGGCGCTCAATGCGCTGAACAGCCAGGTGCTGGCCGAGCTGATCAACGCCTTCGCCGACTTCGACGCGGACGACAGCCAGCATTGCGCCGTCCTGACCGGAAGCGAGAAGGCGTTCGCGGCCGGGGCCGACATCAAGGAGATGTCCGACCAGGGGTTCGCGGAGATGTACGGAAGCAATTTCTTCCAGGGCTGGGAGAGAGTGACCGCGACCCGCAAGCCGTGGATCGCGGCGGTGGCCGGCTATGCGCTGGGCGGCGGCTGCGAGGTGGCGATGATGGCCGATTTCATCATCGCCGCGGACAGCGCGCAATTCGGCCAGCCCGAGATCAAGCTCGGAGTCACGCCCGGAATGGGCGGATCGCAGCGCCTGACCCGGGCGATCGGGAAGGCCAAGGCGATGGAGATGTGCCTGACCGGCCGGATGATGGGCGCCGAGGAAGCGGAGCGGGCCGGACTGGTGGCGAGAGTGGTTCCGGCCGCGGACCTCGTCGAGGAGTCGATGAAGACCGCTCAGGCGATCGCCTCGATGGCGCCGCTCGCGGCGATCGCGACGAAGGAGATGGTCAACGCCGCCTTCGAGACCGGGCTCGCGCAGGGCATCGTGTTCGAGCGGCGGCTGTTCCATGGGCTGTTCGGGACCGAGGATCAGAAGGAAGGGATGGCGGCCTTCGTCGATAAGAGGAAGGCTGAGTGGACGGGGCGATAGACTTTCCTCCCCCCTTGTGGGGGAGGATACGTAGCCTTAGCGCAGTGCGCTTAGGCGAAGTTGGTGAGGGGTGCGAAGCGAAGCTTCGCGGCGCTGCAAGCAGCGCCACCCCTCACCCAGCTTCATCTAGGTTCGCTGCGCTCACCAAGATTTCGCATCCCTCTCCCGCAAGGGGAGAGGAAGAGGGGTAAAATGGCACGGATAGCATTTATCGGGCTCGGCAATATGGGCGGGGGGATGGCGGCGAACCTCGCCAGGGCGGGTCATGAGGTGATCGCTTACGACCTGGTCGAGGCGGCGCTGGAGAAAGCCGAAAGCCATGGCTGCAAGCGCGCCGGCTCGGCCGCCGAGGCGGTGAAGAAGGCCGAGGCGGTTGTAACCATGCTCCCGGCCGGCAAGCATGTCCGCGACGTCTACGAATCCGCGGTGATCGGCACTGCGCCCAAGTCCGCGATCCTGATCGACTGCTCGACCATCGACGTCGCCACCGCGCGCGAGGAGATCGAGAAGGCCGAAGGCCAGGGCTATCAGATGGTCGACGCGCCGGTCTCCGGCGGAATCGCCGCCGCGGACGCGGGCACGCTGACCTTCATGGTCGGCGGAAGCGACGAAGCCTTCGCACGCGCCGAGGCGATCCTCGAGAAGATGGGCAAGACGGTGATCCATGCCGGAGGGCCCGGATCCGGCCAGGCGGCCAAGATCTGCAACAACATGCTGCTCGGCGCCTCGATGATCGCGACCTGCGAGACGTTCGTGATGGCCCAGAAGCTCGGGCTCGATCCCAAGACCTTCTTCGACATCGCCTCGAAGGCGTCGGGCCAGTGCTGGTCGATGACGACCTACTGCCCGGTGCCCGGGGTCGGGCCGGAGACTCCCGCCGACCGCGACTATGAAGGCGGGTTCGCAGCCGCCCTGATGCTCAAGGACTTACGGCTGGCGATGGAGGCTGCGGAGAGCGTCGACGCCTACACGCCGATGGGAAGCCAGGCCGAGGAGATTTACGCCCGCTTCGCGGACCGGGGCGGCGCGGGCAAGGACTTCTCGGCGGTCATCAAAATGATCGACGATAGCTGGACCGCCCGATAGGGCCCGCCCCGGCTCGACGCCTCTCCTCGACCGGCCCATGCTTGTGGGCCTGATCGGCCGCGAATTCGGCCGCGCTCTTCCGCGCCGACGGCAATTTCGCGGGCCCGGCGCGGCGGCGCAGATCCTCGACGCAGCGGGCGGCGGTGCCGCCGTCCCAGAGATCGGGCTTGCGCACCAGCCGGGGCGCGGAGAGCGCCTTGTCCAGCTCGAGCGCCAGGGTTTCGGCCTTCACGAGGCGGTTGGTCCCTTCGAGGATGGTGACCGGCCGCTCCGTCGTCTCGCGAAGCGTGAGGCAGGGGATTCCGAGATAGGTCGTCTCTTCCTGCACGCCGCCGCTGTCGGTGATCGCGGCCGCCGCGCCGGTGACCAGGCTCATGAAGCGGACATAGGATAGCGGCTCGACCAGCCTGATTCCCGCGCGGCGGAGCTTGCTTTCGCGGCCGGTCGCCGAGAGCCTTTTCGCGGTGCGCGGATGAACCGGGAAGACGAGCGGGAGCCGGCTCTGGACGTCGATCAAGGCGTCGCAGAGGCGGATGAGCTGGGCCGGCTCGTCGACGTTCGACGGACGGTGAAGGGTGACGACGCCATAGGCGCCGCGCGCGAGGCCGAGCTCGCCGGGCATGTCCGCGGAATCGATCGCGGGGCGGACCAACTCGAAGCTGTCGAGCATGATGTTGCCGACCCGGCTGATCCGGCCGGCGGGAACGCCCTCCCCGGCCAGATTCTCGTCGGCGTCGGGCGACGGGGTCCACAGCACGTCGGCGATCGAATCGGTGACGATCCGGTTGATCTCCTCGGGCATCGACCGGTCGCGGCTTCGAAGGCCCGCCTCGAGATGGATGGTCCGGACCCCGATCTTGGCGGCGGCGAGCGCGCAGGCGGCGGTCGAGTTGACGTCGCCGACCACGACCAGCCAGTCGGGGCGGTCGGCCTCGGCGACTTTCTCGTAGGCGATCATCACCCCGCCGGTCTGCTCGGCATGGCTTCCCGAGCCGATTCCGAGATGATGATCGGGCGCGGGGAGCCTGAGATCGGCGAAGAAGGCGTCCGACATGTTGACGTCGTAATGCTGGCCGGTGTGGATCAGGACGGGCTCGAAATCGGGCGCGGCGGCGAGCGCGTGCCAGAGCGGAGCGACCTTCATGAAATTCGGGCGCGCGGCGGCGACCAGATGAATGCGCTGGACCATGAAGGCTGACTAGCAGCCAAGGTTTAACGATCGGTTTGGTCCGGCAGGCCGCTGGACCGTCCGAAGATCCGCTTAGTTCGCCTTCACGAGCCGGACCGAGCCAATCTGATCCCGGATGCCGACCGCAGAGGCGTCGGGCAGGTTCTGGCCGATCTCTATACAGTCGCGGTAGCGCGGCCGGGCGCAAATCTCCCATTTGTCGCCCGGATGCATGGCGATGCTTTTGATCGGCCATTCGGTCTGGACCGTCGTCCGGTCCTGGTGGATCCGGTAATAATCGCCGTTGAAGCCGGTCATCTCGTAGATGATCAGCTCGCCGGCCATCGCCGGAGAGCCGGCTTTCGCCTTCTCCTTGGCCGCAGCCGGCGCGGCAAGAATGAAGGCCGCCAACAAGCCGGCGCGTGCATATATATTCATCCCGATTCCCCCCCCTGGTACGCAGATTTTGTACAAAAGAATGAAGCACTTGACCAGCCTCAGGAGAGGAGGCGTCCGACCGCCTCCCGCCAGCCCTCCAACCGCTCCGAGCGCGCCTCGTTCGGCGGCGCAGGCTCGAACCTCTCGACCGCACCGCGCATGACGGCCGCTTCCTCCAGCGATCGGAACAGGCCGCAGCCGATGCCGGCGAGCATCGCGGCGCCGAGGGCGGTCGTCTCGACGAAGGCCGGGCGCTCGACCTGGAGGCCGAGGATGTCGGCGAGATCCTGGGCGAGCCAGTCGTTGGCCGACATTCCGCCGTCGATCTTCAGCCTCTCCCAAGCCGCGCCGTCGGCGGCGAAGGCGGTCATCAGATCGTGGGTCTGGTTGGTCATCGCCTCCAATGCGGCGCGGACGATATGGGCGCGGCCGGCGGCGAAGCTGAGCCCGGTGATCGCCCCGCGCGCGTCGGGCCTCCAGTGCGGCGCGCCGAGGCCGCTATGGGCGGGGACGATCCGGACTCCGGCGCTGTCCGGCACGGATCGGGCGAGAGCCTCGCTCTCGGCGGCGCTGGCGAGCAGGCCGAGATCGTCGCGAAGCCATTTGATCAGACTTCCGGCGACGAAGACCGAGCCTTCGAGCGCGTAGCTTCGCTCGCCGGCCAGCTGCCAGCCGATGGTCGACAGGAGGCGGTGCCGGCTCCGCCTCTGCTCGGCGCCGGTATTGGTGAGGATGAACGCCCCGGTGCCGTAGGTCGCCTTGGTGTCTCCCGGAGCGATGCAGGCCTGGCCGATCGCCGCCGCCTGCTGGTCCCCGGCCATTCCGGCGATCGGGATCGGCGCTCCGAACAGATCGGCGAGAGTCTCGCCATAGATGCCCGCGCAGTCGACGATTTCGGGAAGCAGGCCGCGTTTGACGCCCCACAGGCCGAGCAGCTCATCGTCCCAGCAGCCTCGGCCTATGTCCATCAAGGCGGTGCGCGAGGCGTTGCTTGCGTCGGAGACGTGAAGGCCGCCGGTCAGCCGCCAGACCAGCCAGGTCTCCACCGTTCCGACGCACAGATCGTCCTCGGCCTCGGCGAGCCTGGGCCACTCGCGCAGGGCCCAGGCGATCTTGGAGGCGCTGAAATAGGGATCGAGCAGAAGGCCGGTGCGGCTCTGGATCAGCTCCTCATGGCCCTGCTCGCGAAGCCGGGCGCAGTCGTCGGCGGTCCGCCGGTCCTGCCAGACGATCGCGGGCGCGAGCGCCCTTCCCGTCCGCCGCGACCAGAAGCAGATCGTCTCGCGCTGGTTGGTGATCCCGATCGCCGCGATCCGGCCGGCGCCGCCCGCTTTCTCCACCATCGCCCGGGCGCAGGCGAGGCTCTTACTCCAGATCTCCTCGGCATCATGCTCGACCAGGCCCGGAGCCGGGTAATGCTGGGTCAGCTCCTGCTGTTCGGAGCCCAGGCAAGCGCCGCCGGCGTCGAACAGCATCGCTCGGGTGCTCGTGGTGCCTTCGTCGATGACGAGGATCTGCTCGGTCATGGCACCCTTGCTTCCACAGAAGGTGTTGGCTGTCGAGCTTAGGACTCCCCGTCATTGCGAGGAGCGGAGCGACGAAGCAATCCAGGCCAGGTCAGCGCCCACTGGATTGCTTCGCTTTGCTCGCAATGACGATAAAGAAAGCCATGGACCAGTTCGACCTCCTGATCGTCGGCGGCGGGATCAACGGGACGGCTATCGCGCGCGATGCGTCGCTTCGCGGCGCCGGTGTGCTTCTGGTCGAGAAGGACGATCTGGCCGCGCACACCAGCTCGGCCTCGTCCAAGCTGATCCATGGCGGGCTGCGCTATCTCGAATATTACGAGCTCCGGCTGGTCCGCGAGGGGCTTCGCGAGCGCGAGATCATGCTCCGGACGGCGCCGCACATCGTCCAGCCTTTGCTGTTCGCTCTGCCTTATTGCCGCGGCATGCGGCCCTTCTGGATGGTCCGCGCGGGCCTGCTCCTCTACGATCTGCTTTCGCTTCGCGGCAGCCTGCCGCGCTCGAAGCGGCTGTGGCGCGGCGAGAATGCGCTTCGGGCGCCGCTTCAGGAAAGGCGGCGGCTCCTTTCCTACTGGGATGCGAGGGTCGACGATTCGCGCCTCACCGTCCTGAACGCGGTCGACGCCGCCGGGCACGGCGCCGAGATCGCGACCCGAACCGAACTGCTCTCGGCGCGCCGCCAGGGGGACCTCTGGATCGCCGAGCTTTCCGGCGGCCGCCGGGTCGCCGCCCGGGCGATCGCCAACGCCGCCGGCCCGTGGGTCGCGGAGGTTCTTCGCGGGCGCCTGTGCGAGACGAGCGAGAGCCGGGTGCGGCTGGTCAAGGGCAGCCACATCCTCGTGCCCGCGCTCTACGAGGGCGACCATGCCTACATCCTGCAGCAGCCCGACGGCCGGGTGGTCTTCGCCATCCCCTATGGCGGCGGAACCCTGATCGGGACGACCGACATCCCGGTCGAAAGGCCTGAGGATGCGGTGATCGACGGCGACGAGATCCGCTATCTGTGCGAGGCGGCCGACCGCTATTTCCGCAAGCAGGTCGTCCTCGCCGACGTGACCTGGAGCTATTCGGGCGTGCGGGCGCTTCACGACGACGGGGCGGCCGAGGCCAAGTCGGTGACCCGCGATTATCATCTCGAGCTCGACGGCGATCCGGGCGGCAAATTGCTCTCCGTCTTCGGCGGCAAGATCACCACCGCACGCGCTCTCGCCGAGGAAGCGGTGGACCTGCTGGGGATCGAGGGCCCGCGCTCGACCCGCAAGCTGCCGCTTCCCGGCGGCGATCTCAGCCCCGCCTTCCTCGAATGGCGGGACCGGCTTTCGGCCTGGATGCCTGCGCCTCTGCTCCACCGCCTGGCCGGCGCCTACGGGACCCGGCTTCGCGACCTGATCGGGGATGCCGGGAGCATGGAGGATCTCGGCCGGTCGTTCGGCGCCGGACTGCATGAAGCCGAGGTGCGCTATCTGATCGAGAAAGAGTTCGCCCGGACGGCCGAAGACATATTGTGGCGCCGGACCAAGCTCGGTCTCCACATTCTACCGGAGGACGTTAAGGCACTTCGGAAGTGGATCGCGGACCGACCCGGCGCGGCAAGCGTTGGGCGCTCGAAACATGAGGGAGTGAAATAGTGGCAGGGGGTTCCACCAAGGCGGTTTATGCCGCGCTGTTCGCCAATCTCGGAATCGCGATCGCCAAGTTTGGCGGCGCCGCCTACACCGGCTCCTCGGCGATGATCGCGGAAGGCGTCCACTCGGTCGTCGACACGAGCAACCAGGTGCTGCTCCTGCTCGGGATGAAGCGGGCGGGCCGGCCGGCCAGCGCCGCGCATCCCTGGGGCTATTCGCGCGAAATCTATTTCTGGTGCTTCGTCGTCGCCGTCGTCCTGTTCACGGCGGGCGGCACCTTCGCGATCTACGAGGGCTTCCAGAAGCTCAGCCATCCCCACCCGATCGAAAATCCGATGGTCAATTATGTGATCCTCGGAGTCGCCATCCTGCTCGAGGCGGGGAGCTTCGCGGTCGCGATCAAGGAGTTTCGCAAAGTGGCCGGCAGCCGGCACTGGTGGTCGGCGGTCACCGAGGCCAAGGACCCGGTGCTGTTCACCGTCCTGTTCGAGGACAGCGCGGCGATGGTCGGCCTGGTCGTCGCCCTGGTCGGACTGATCGCGGCCGAGACCCTGGGCATCCCGGCGCTGGACGGGATCTCCTCGATCGTGATCGGAGCCGTGCTGATCGGCGCCTCGATCCTGCTCGCGCGCGAGACGATGAGCCTGATCATCGGCGAAGCGGCCGCGCCCGAGGTGCTGGCCGACGTCGAGCGGCTGATCTGCGCCGAAACCGGAGTGAACGGAGTGCGCGACATCACTTCGGTGCACCTGGGACCGCACGACATCTGCGTCACGGCGGCGGTGGATTTCGACGATGAGGTGCCGGCCGGCGAGGTGGAGCGGATCGTCGCCCGGATCGTCGAAGCGGTCCGCGCCGTCCAGCCCGACGTGAAGAGGCTGTTCCTGGCACCGACGTCGCTGGACGGCTGAACGGAACCGCTTTTTGTCCGCGCGGTTTCTCCGCCATGGCACCATCGGCTGAAAAAGCCTCCGCGGACGCGGGCACGGGCACGGGCGAGGCCGTCATCGGCTGGAAGCTCGACCGCGGCCAGCGCAGGGCACTGCTCGAGCGATTCCCGCCGACCTACCCCAATGTCGATGCCGACCATGTCACGCTTCGGACCGGCGCGAGCGACGATGCCGCGCTTCCGCAGGAGAATGAGGCCGACCTGATCGGCCGCGCCGACGACGGGCGCGGCGTCGAGGCGATGGTGGTGCGCATCGCCGGAACGAGCGAGCGGCCCGACGGCGGCACCTACCACATCACCTGGTCGCTGGAGCCCGGGCGGCTGGCTAAAGAGAGCAATGACGTGATCGCCGAGCAGGGCTGGGTCGATCTCGACGAGCCGGCGTCTGTCACCCTCCAACCTTCGCGGTGGCCGAGGACGTCTAAGTGAGCCGCCAGCTCTATCTCGACTGCGACGGAGTGCTCGCAGATTTCGACACGGGCGCGACGGCCGTGCTCGGAATGAACCCCAGGGCCTTTGAGAAGAGGCACGGGATCGGCCGCTTCTGGGCGAGGCTGGCGCGGGCGCCGGATTTCTATTTCGGCCTTCCGTTGTTGCCCGGAGCGACTGAGCTTTTCGAGGCGGTTCGCCACCTCGATCCGATCATCCTGACCGGGCTTCCGCAAGGCAATTGGGCCGCCGACCAGAAGGTGCGCTGGGCGGCGAAACATTTCCCGGGCACGCGGATCATCACGACCATGGCCCGCGACAAGCGCGACCATGCCAGGGAAGGCGACGTCCTGGTCGACGACCAGATCAGGCACGCCCCTCTGTGGGAGGAAGCGGGCGGCATCTTCATCCATCACGAGGACGTCCCGACAACGCTGAGGCGGCTCGAGGAATATTTTCCGGTCCGGGCAACCGCCTGAGGAATGAGATCGGCGCGGGTGCCGCGGATGAGACCGGGGCGCGCCCGGATTTTCGTTCAGAAAGTTCGGAAAGTTCGGCTGACGGGGGGCGAATGCCTCTCCAGCCGGGCCAAGCTTACCCGGAAGGTTACAAAGTTTCCGACTAGAGCATCGGACGCGATTTCTGAATCGCGCCGCTGCTCTAAACCCTTGTTGCCGCATCGTTTAAGCGGAAAACCGGTTCCCACTTTTCCGCACGATGCTCTAGGTGCGTTCAAAAAATCCATCTGCCCCAGCCAAAATCAGGCCGGCCAGGCCGGCGCGACAGCCTCGAGTTTTTCGTCTTTTTCGGCTGACGTGGGGGTTCGGAGCGCTCCTCCCCGATTTTTCCCCGGACAGCGATGGGCGGTCTCGCCGCCAGGCGGCGCGGCGGCGGACCGCCTGGCAGGCCGGGGTCCAGGCGGACGCGATTACGCGCAAAGCGGCCCATCCGGGGGCGGAAGTTTACAAAGATTACCACCACGTCCCGCGAAAAAAATTCCCAGGGCTCGAAAACAAAGCATGCGACCGTGCGTGCGACTCCCCCTGGGTTGGTCGCCGCGACACGTCGCTGCCGGCAGTTCCTGCTCACGATGTCAAAGAACCCGAAGGCAGTTTGGAACATAGCATGAACATTCCAACAATGCAAGCTTTTTCACGTGCTGCCGAAACGTCGGAGCCCGTTGCGGACGGACGATGCGCGGCTATAGTCGGAGGCCTCAATGGCACGCACCGCCGCCCCGATCCTTCTCGCCGCGGCGGCCCTGCTGCTCGGCGCCGCCGCGCCCCCTCCCCCGCGCGGAACCGTCCGCTATGCGATGGCACCCGCCACGACGAAGGACGGCGCGCCGGCGCTCCAGGTCGAGATGCGGTTCCGGGGCGATTCGGACGGCGAGACGGTGCTGAACCTGCCCGAGCAATGGGCGGGATCCTCCGAGCTTTGGCGGCAGATCGCGGAGCTTGAGATCGGCGGCGCGGACAGGGTCGAGGGCGAGTTCCCGCACCCGGTGATCCGCCACAAGAAACGCGCGCGGCTGCTCGTCCGCTACAAATTGCGGTCGGCCTGGGATTCGGATCCGGGCTTCGATTATGAGAAAGCGCGACCGCTGATCCGGACCGACTGGTTCTTCGCCCATGGCGAGGGCCTGTTCGCTTTCCCCGACGGCCGCTTCGCCGGACGGGCGCGGTTCCGATGGGGAGCGATTCCGGCCGGCTGGAAGATCGCCTCCGATCTCGACCATCTGCGCGGCAAGCGCACCACGATCGCCAACATGATCAACAGCGTCGCGATCGGCGGGGCCGGGCTGAAGCTGGTCGAGCGCCAGCTGAACGGCGCGCCTCTGCGGGTCGCGGTGCTCGGCGTGTGGAGCTTCGAGCCCGAGGAGATGGCCGATCTCGTCTCGAAGATCGTGACCTCGACCAACGCTTATTGGGGCGACCGGAACACGCCCTTCCTGGTCGCCCTGGCGCCGCTCGGCGCCGTGCCGTCGGGCCACTCCTATAGCGGCACCGGGCGGACCGACGCCTTCACGATCGCGGCGACGAGCAGCTTCGATCTCAGCATGGCGACCCGATTCCTCGGCCACGAATATGGGCATAGCTGGATCCCGAACGAGCTCGGCGGGATGCCCGAGGAGCAGGAATCGCGCGATTACTGGCTGAGCGAGGGCTTCGACGATTATGTCGCGACCAAGGTCCTGCTCCGATCGGGCCTGTGGAGCCTGAGCGAGTATATCGCCGACAAGAACGAGACCCTGCTGCGCTACGGCACCTCGCCGGCCAAGACGGTCGCGGCCGCCGACGTGGCGGAGCGCTTCTGGACCGACCAGGCCGTGCAGCAGGTGAGCTACGATCGCGGCCATCTGCTGGCGGCGATGCTCGACGCGCGGATCCGCGCCGCCTCGGACGGGACAAAGAGCCTGGACGACGTGCTTCGCCGCCAGCGCAAGGCCGCCAGGGGGAGCAGCGCGCTTGCCTCCACCTTGTTCGAGGCCGCGGTTCGCGAGGAGACGGGGATCGACCCGGCGCCGGAGATCGAGGCGCATGCGCGTTTGGGCCAGGCTCTGCGGCTCCCCGAGGACATGCTCGGGACGTGCGCGCGGATCGTCACCGAGCCCCGCCGCGCCTTCCACCGCGGCTATGACAGCCAGGCGACCCGACTGGCGGGCGGGATCATCGCCGGAGTCGTCCCCGACGGCCCGGCCTGGAAAGCCGGGATGCGCGACGGGATGCGGCTGGTCCGCTTCGAGAGCGGCAAGATCGGCGATTCGACCGTCGAGGTGACCTTCCGCGTCGCCGACGAGAATGGAGAGCGGCTGATCCGCTATCTGCCCGTCACGAAGGACGAATTCGAGGTGCAGCGGATCGTCCCGACGGTCGAGAGTGAGGAGGCCGCGGAGGCCTGCGCGAAGATGCTTGCGGGGGGCGGCGGCGAATGAGCTTCACCGCGCGGATCCTGCTGCTCGGATCGGGCGAGCTCGGCCGCGAGTTCGTCATCTCGGCCAAGCGCCTGGGCGCGCATGTCGTCGCCTGCGACAATTATGCGGGCGCTCCGGCCATGCAGATGTCGGACGAGTCGGAAGTCTTCTCGATGCTCGACGGCGACCGGCTCCGCGCCGTGATCGAGAAGCACAAGCCGGACTACATCGTCCCCGAGATCGAGGCGATCCGCACCGAGGTGCTGGTCGAGATGGAGGAGGAAGGCTGGAACGTCGTCCCCTCGGCCCGCGCGGTGGCGATGACGATGAACCGCGACGGCATCCGCGAGCTCGCGGCCGAGAAGCTCGGCCTGCGCACCTCGCGCTACCGCTTCGCCGACAGCTTCGAGGAGGCCGAGGCGGCCGCCGCGCACACCGGCTTTCCCTGCGTGGTGAAGCCGGTCATGTCCTCGTCGGGCAAGGGCCAGTCGAACGTCGAGGGCGCCGAACAGCTGCGGCAGGCCTGGGACTATGCCGTCGCCAACATGCGCGGCGACCGCGCGCGGGTGATCGTCGAGGAGTTCGTGCGCTTCGACTATGAGATCACCCTGCTCACCGTGCGGACGAAGGACGGAATCATCTTCTGCCCGCCCATCGGCCACCGCCAGGAACGCGGAGACTATATGGAGAGCTGGCAGCCGGCGGCGATGTCGGAAGCGGCGCTCGAACGGGCGCAGGACATGGCAAGAAAGGTCGTCGACGATCTCGGCGGGTGCGGCGTGTTCGGAGTCGAGTTCTTCGTGAAGGGCGACGAGGTGATCTTCTCCGAGCTGTCGCCAAGGCCGCACGATACGGGGATGGTGACGCTCATCTCGCAGAATCTGTCCGAGTTCGATTTACATGCGCGGGCGGTGATGGGGTTGCCCATCCCTGCAATCCGCCTCACCCATCCTGCCGCCGCTTCAGCGGTCATCCTCGCCGATCGGGAAGCGGACAGCTTCCGCTTCGAAGGCGCCTCGGACGGGCTTGCCCTGGGCGGCCACGAGGCGGCCGTCGACCTGCGCCTGTTCGGCAAGCCGGTCACGCGCAAGAACCGCCGCATGGGCGTGGCGCTCGCCTCGGACGCGGAAACGAACGAGGCGCGAGCTCTCGCAGCAAAAGCGGCCGCTGCCGTGCGGATCAGCTACAGCTGACCCGCGAAGCTTTCCAATCGATGCGAATGGCCGGCAACGCGGTTCCTAGCCGCAGCTGGACCCCCAACCCGGTCGCGAAATCGCTTCGGTCCGACCTTACTCCAAGCGCGTGCCAGTTAGCATTTCGATTTTCCGGACGTCAGCTTCTGTCAGGTTCTTGGTTTAGCGGTCGGGCACAGCCCCTTCAACGCGCAGGAGCGCGTGAGAGAGGAGAATTAACGTGCCCGACTTCGAAGTCCACATTGGCCTGTCGCGCCATGCGGACGCGCCGATCGTTCGCGCCATCCCCGACAGCTGGAAGCGTGAGGACGTCTTCAATCTGATCGCGCTCAAAGGTCCGCACGAATTCGAGCGTCACAATGTCGAGGGCGAGCTCCTCACCTTGCTGACGCGCCATGCAGCCTCGTTCGACGAAGTCCAGGAGCAGGTCATCGAAGCTTCCAAGCATTGCCGAGGCGAGTCTTCGGCCCGTGTCGAGGTGGAGCAGGTGCTCGTGTCCTCCGGGACTAACTTGGCGTTCGGCGAGGCAGACGAGTTCGCGTTCGATCCCGAGCCTACCGATTTCCCCACGCTCGACATGATCCCCCAGACCCCCCCCTATGAGGTGCATTACTGCCTCACCTGGTTGGAACCAGAGGATGCCGTGGATGTGAAGACGGTGGCCGAGATATGCAACGATGCCGCGATCGGAATCGACGAAGTCGTCCATTTCGGCGGCAACAAGATCACGACTACCAAATTTTACAAGTCGCTGACCACGATGATGGCCGAGCTACGCGCGGATGCCACTGAGTTCCTCGCCGCGCTCAATCGGTCCGGCTCCAATCTCAGGTTCCGGCTGATCGCTGAGCGCATCATCACCTGCGGCATCCCGCAGTAATTTTCTCTAGTTGGAGCAACGACCATGAAGCGTCTCGTTACTGCCCTGCTCGGTGCAATGCTCTGCCTTGCCGTCGCGGCCTGTCATCCTTCTGGTGGCGGCGGGGGCGAGGACCAGAAAACGACCTTCAACATCGCCTTCAACACCTGGCTCGGCTATTCGCCGCTCCTCATCGCCAAGGAGAAGGGGTTCCTCGCCAAGCGGGGCTTGGACGTGAACATCACCTTCCTCGAAGGCATCGGCGAGAAGAATGCGGCGCTTCTCCGCGGGGACATCGACGGCGTCGGCCATACCGCCGACTCTGCAGTGACGAGCGCCGCCGCCGGAGTCGACGGCCAGATCGTCTATGTCTTCGATGAATCCTATGGCGCCGACGGCATCCTCGCGAGCAACGATGTCCGCACAATCGCTGACTTGAAGGGCAAGAAGGTCGCGCTCGAGCCAGGTTTCACGGGCCATTTCTTCCTGCTCTCTCTGCTCGAGGAAGCCAATCTCTCTCCGAGCGACATCCAGCCGATCGCCATGGACACGGGCAGCGCCGGGGGCGCGTTCCTCGCCAAGCGCGTCGACGCGGCCGCCACCTGGGAGCCCTGGATTGGCAAGGCCAAAGAACGCGCCGATGGCCACGTCCTTGTGACCTCGCGCGACAAGCCCGGCCGGATCATCGACGTGCTCTATATGAATCGCGCGACGATCGCCGCGCATCCTGCCGAAATCGGCAAGCTCGTCGACGCAATGGACGAAGCCATCGCGTGGTACCGCACCCATGTCGACGAAGGCGACCGTATCATGGCCAAGTTCTGGAAGCTCCCGCTTCCCGAGGAAAAGACCACGGTGGCGGGCATGCGCTTCTTCGACCGGGCGGCCAACGCCAAGTTCTTCGGAACGGCTGCCGCGCCTGGCCAGCTTCTCCAGACCGTCACCACCGCCAACCGCGTCTGGGCGCGGGCCGGCGTGATCAAAAAGCCGATCGGGCACCCGGAGCGCCTGATATATTATGATGGCGTGACGCGCTGATCGGCGATCAAGTCTAAGAAGCAAATAATCCAAGGGAACAGGGCCAATGATGACGCGAATTGCCCCGGCGCTGTCATTCGCCCTGTTCATTCTAGTCTGGTTTGTCGCAGGCCGCTTGACCCCGCAGGCAGACGTCTTCCTTCCTGCCCCAGACAAGGTCGCCGCCGCGCTCAGGGATCTGTTCGTCGAGCAGGATTTCGCGAACGACGTGGTTCAGAGCATTTACCGCGTGATGCTCGGCTTCGCGCTCGCCATGGTCGTCGGATATCCGCTCGGCATCGCCATCGGCGTCAGCAAGGCCTGGGAAGGTTGGGTGCAGCCGCTCAACGAGTTCGCGCGCTATCTTCCCGTCGCCGCACTCATTCCCCTGGTGATTGTCTGGGCCGGCATCGGCGACCTGCAAAAGATCCTGATCATCTTCCTTGGTACCGTGTTTCAGATCGTCCCGATGGTGAGCGACACTGCCAAGCGCGTGCCCAACACGCTCCTCGAACTCGGGCAGATGATGGGATTCAGCCGCTGGCGCCGCGTGATCAAGATCGTCATTCCCGCCACCGCACCCGAGGTGTACGACCATGCGCGGATTGCGCTAGGCTGGGCCTGGAGCTATCTGATCGTGGCCGAGCTGGTCGCCGCCAACACCGGCATTGGCCATGTCATCATTCAGGCGCAGCGCTTCATCCAGACCGCGGATGTCATGGCGGGGATCATTACAATCGGCGTGATCGGCTTGGCCTTCGACACAATCTTCCGCATGCCCAAGCGCGCCTTCTTTCCCTGGACCAGATCATGACCTCGTCGCTCGGCGTCACCAAAGTCACCAAGCGCTTCGGGCGCGGTGAGTCAGCGGTCGAGGTGCTTCGCGACATCAGTCTCGACGCCGAGCCCGGCGAATGCGTCTCGATCATCGGGCCGTCCGGCTGCGGCAAGTCAACGCTCCTGCGGCTGATCGCCGGTCTCGAGCAACTTTCGAGCGCCGACGCCGGCGAGATCCTAGTCGATGGGAAACCCGCCGATCGAATGGCCGGGCATATCGGGTTCGTCTTCCAGGCCTACTCGACCTTTCCGTGGCTGACCGCGAAGAAAAACGTGCTGCTCGCGCTTGCAGGCAGCGAATTGCCGCCGTTGCACCGCGAGCGAGTTGCGCTCCAGCATCTCGCATCGGTTCGCTTGAGCGAGTTCGCCAACACCTATCCCGATCGCCTCTCGGGCGGTCAGCGGCAACGCCTCGCCTTTGCTTGCGCGCTCGCCAAGCGGCCGGCGTTGCTGCTTCTGGACGAACCTCTCGGCGCGCTTGACGCGCTCACTCGCGAACGTCTCCAGATCGAGCTCCTGAAGCTCTGGCTGGCGTCGCGCTCCACCATGGTCCTCGTGACGCACGACATCAGCGAGGCATTGCTTCTCGGACACCGCGTGCTGGTGATGTGCAACCGGCCCGCTTCCTTCATTCTCGAGATTGATGCGCGTTTTGAGAAGCCGTGGCTTAATGGCGGCGCCGGCAAGGTGCCGATCGAGGAAATGGTACGGGAAACGTGGAAGAGTAGGGCGTTCGTCGATGCTGAGGACCAGCTGCGCGACGCATTGTCCTAGAAGCAAAGCGAGACGAGCGATGGCAGCAGGCAACGAAGGAATCGACGCGGCTGTCGTGAATATCCTAATCGAGCGGATCAGGCGCGAAACCTCGGAATTTGAGCAGCATGTCGAAGGCGAGCCGTTCCTGCCGGAAAGCGATGAAAGCGCCCAGACGAAGTTCGCCCGCTATTGTCTGGACATAGAACGTGTCATTGGATGCGATCCCGCATCGCTCGGTACCGCCCGCGGCAAGCCGATAAAATCGTCCCTCGATCACGCCAATTGGATGTTCACGCCCGCCAGCGGGATGTTCCTTGATCAGCGTTCTGCTGACAAGGTGCCCCATCTGGCAATCAATCACAAATTCGAGCTGAAGCGTTTCATCGAGGACATGCGGCTCGAGGTGCGAGAACCGCACAGGTTAGTTCAGTTCCACCGGTTCCTCGACCACAACAAGACCGGCATGAGTGACGATTACCTGCCGATCGAGCTACCCTTTCTCGCGATCCTGTATGCTTCCGGCAAGAACCCCGTGGATCCTTCGGTATACTGCCGCGCCGAGGTGGGGGTCTTCTGGCAGGGGAACGCTGAAAATCTGGCGCAGCTCGATGCTTTCGACGCGGCCATCTCCAACGCAGCAGACGACGCCTTCTTCTCAATTCATTATGTCGCGCTTCCGAACTATGAAAAGGTCAGCAAGCACGGTCGCCCATCAAAGCTTGCCGAAGTGGCGAACCGGATCGCGACCGGCTCGAACTTAATACAAGGTGCGGTCGGACGCCGCATTCTCGAGTCGATCACCTTACATTTCCAGCGGCAATGGGGAGATCGGGAAGCGCATCTGCGGAAACTCGCTTCGAATGAGCAGAAGGTGAAGAGCAATGTCGCCCACGACCTTTCGGGCCATCTCCAGTATGCAATCGAATTGCTCGACCGCGCTCAGCGAGAGATCGAGGAGACCGGCGCCATGGCTCAGAGTGTCGGGCATTTCGTGACCGCGGCAGAGGAATGCGTTCGTGCCGGGTTTGCAGCCCCCTGGCTTCTGCGCTTCATGGCCAAGGAAATGCCGGACACGCAGGTGTGGGACGCTCCCGGCAAGCCGAGTTCGGCCGAGATCGAGATCCTGTTCGAAAATTTCGAGCGGCGCCTGATCGGCATCTGCAATGCCGAGCGGCCCTTCGACAGCCCGGCCATCCTCACCAGCGAAAGAAGAATCGACAGCGTCGCCCTGAAGTCCCCCCTTGCACTCAATCTTGAAGACCCACCGAGCGATTGGCGCAGTGCCAAGAAATTCCGCACTTGGCCAATAACCCGCTGGTCCAACGAATCGATCATTAGCAGTGAGGGGCGGCAAGCGTTGTTGTTCGGCCCGCAGTCCGAGCTGCTTCGCAACGCAGTTACTGCAATCAAAGATACCGCTTCAATTTGTCTGGACCCAGCCATTCATGTCGTCATAGACGTTGCATCGGACGGGTCACACGTCCGGGGCAGCGTTCGAAACAAGTTACCGGAACGTCATGTTCTGTCAGATCCCATGCTGGCGATGCCGGCTAAGATCGAAGCCATGAGCATCGGACTTGAGGCCGAGATCATCGCTTCGACCGGCTGGTTCGGAGTGGAATGGGTCCTGACATTTCATGGGAGCAGGGGTCATGATGGGAGAGGTGCCGGCCAGGCCGCTCAGAATTTACATCGTCGACGATAAGCGCGCCGTCGTTCTGCGCAATTTCTATATCGAGATCTGGCGCCCGGAGGATGCCCCCCGGGATACTACCCAGGCGAGCGCAAGCCGCTGGGATCAGCATTGCGCCGATATCTACCGAAGGAAGCAAGTCAGCTTCGACTGTCTTTCGATCGACGTGAATTTCGGCCAAGACAATACCGACCCGGCATATACGCTTCCGCGTGGCGAAAACGACCCAGAAGGTGTCGGTTATCTTTGCTCGGGCCTGTATCATGGCATCGCCGCACTGGCGCGCCGCCGCACGCAAGAAGAGCATGGCAATGTCATGCCGCTCGCCTGGGAAGTGCGGACGATAGCGCCGGAGATCAAGCATCTGTCTCGCCAGGAAAAGATCGAGATCGTAAGGATCTATGGTCTCCTCCTCGCGCTGTCGAAGCCGTTCGTTCCCGATGGTGGTTTCCTCGGGTTGGGGCAGCCTGGGAGCGAGGCAATGGCAGTGTTCGAAGCCTTTCGAAACCAAGACCCCCGCGTCGGCAGCGCGCTCGACATCGGGGGTCTAATCGAGGAGTGGCGGCGTCTATTCGTGGCGAGCGTCCGGTCCGGCGACATTCATGTGGACACGCCCTCGCTGAAAGCCTTTCGGCTCGATGCCGATCGCGCGATCTTGCGTGAGCCGTTCGACGCTCGGGCCTTGTTCGCGCGTGACAGCGCGGCTATCGCGCTTCTCGATCGTACCGGCCAGATCGCTGAGCGGATTTCATTGAGATCGATCTTTTCAGACTGCGAGATCGACACGCCCGCCGAATTCGAGTTCCACGCCGGCAAATGGCTCGTAGACCTAATGGACGCAGTGGCCGACTTCTCGGGCTATATCGATGACACGTCCAAATGGGTGCGCCACATTGCCGCTCCCAAAAAGACGCTTGACCGAACCGACGGTTGGGATTGGGAGGCGATGCAGAACTGGGACGGGCTGTCCGGTGCGCATCAGAGCCTGATCTTTATCTGCTACCATCTCGCGTCGAGGCTCGACCGCGAGAGGTTTCGCAAGCTGACGCAGGACGGTTTTTTCGCGGCGGTGCAATCCAATGGCGGGGAGCACAAGGTCGAGCGCATGTTTGGCTACGCAAAGGAGGATGTCTGGATCCAGAACCTATCAGGCCTAAGGAACCGGGTGCTCAAGAAGCTCGCCGACCGGAATCTGGAGCTGCCGTTCTCCCCCAGCTTCATCGCGGCCGCCGCGGCCGTCCTCGTCGGGCTAGGCCTTGAGCGCCAAATCGAGGAAGAGTTTCCGGCACTACATCCGTTCCTCGCAACATAACTGCAAGGGCGCCGACAAGCGGGAACTCATGCCAAGCCGCCCAATTCGCGGCCAAGGTCGTGGTAGAAATATTGGTCGGCGTGATAGCGGGTCCATTGGTCAATTAGCACCAGCTCCTCAGGCGAGACATTGGCCGCGCCGATCGCAAGCGCGCGATCTACAGCCACCTTCGCCACGGCCAGATGGTTGAAGACATCGTCGGAAATGGCGGTCGGCCTGACTAACTCCTTTCGATCCGTGGCAAGCGCAAAGATCCTAGAGAGTGGGGCTCGTCCAGGTTCCCAGTCGTCCAGCTTGCCGACCGTCGCGTAAAACCGCGGGCCCTGGCTTAGGGCAACGGCACGTGTGCGAAAGTCATGAAAGCGATCGATATCTGTCGGACGACCGACCTCGGCAAGCTTCGCTGCGAGGACTAGGCCGAACTCCGAATGCACGAAGTCGCGCGAAAAGAGCGCATATTCGGCGATGTCCGCAAGCGCTGCCGCTTGGTCGGTTCGTAATTCGGGCGCGTCGTCAGGCAGAAGCAACGCGAGCAGCGCAGAAAGGCTGTGTGATCGTCCGCCCGCCGTCCGATTGTTCACGCGTTCTATCATCGGATTGAGGAGGACATCGAGGTGGGATCGGTCGACGGCCTTCCCTGACCTTCTCAAAAGCCGCGTCACCGCCATCGCTATCACATCCCGCCGAATTCCGGAGGAACTGGAAATATCCAAATATACATTCTTGATGGTGCGCTCGATCTTGTCGGGCCGCAGGTTGCGTAGGCGCTTCGGAAGCTTCGGGTGTCCGACCGATTCGTACCAACGCTCGACCGCGATCCGCCGTATCGCGTCCATGCCGCTAGCATCGACGCGATTTGCCTTGGGCACCTTCAGCGTCATATTGCTCTGAGGGTCGGAAGGCACCAAGCCGGTGGTGTCGAGCCACCAGGCCGACGCACGGTTGAGGTCGCACACAATCAGGATCGGACGACGCGCCGCCCAGCCGCGGATCTCCGAAGGAGTCAGAGGAACCCTGATCGATGCCGTCCGACTAGTGGTCGTGCGCCTTGATTTGACCTGATAGAGGAGTCGCTGGGTAACCGGCAAATCAGGCCAGCAGAGCTCGCCGTCGGTTCCCTGACCCTGCGCCTGGGGGCGGACTTCAGCTCGCCACAGAAACCCGGCGAGATATTGGAACAGGCCCTCTCCGGCGTTACCGTTCACAATCCTGTCGTACCCCATCGACGACCTCCTCGTGATACGCCCGCCAGCATGACGAACGGAGTTAGTCTGTTCTCTCGGGTTTGGCGAACTCCGTAGCCCAATGCGGACGCCCATTGGAGCGAAGGAATTACCTTGATCCCCGCGATCGTTGCGCGTCCCAAACTCTCGTAACCGAGCCATCATCGATTCGCCAAATGGCAGCCTTGGGCACGAATTACGCCAGCGCATCATGACATAAGAATCATCGGAGCTACCAGCAAAGGAGAGCGAATGATGGGCTGTGTTGCCAAAAAAACCTTCGTAATGATGGAAAGCTCGCTGCAGACCAGCCGCATCGCGCACGCGATCGCCACGATCTACATGGAGTGGTCAGCGATCTTCCACGGTATCATCACGATTGAGGCCGTCTTGGCGGTGCTCGTCATCGTCGAGGCCTTGGTCGCGATTTTGAAATGGGCGAAGCTGCGCCGCGCAGCGCGGCCCGACGCGGCCTGCGGCGTCGAGCCGGTCGCCAGCGAAAAGGAAATGGAGCCCGAGACGATGCCCGGAAACTAGTGATCGGCGAGAATTGGTCAAAATTGGTCAAACCTGGTCGCGCGGGCACCCGAAACCGGGGCCGCCCAGACGCCAAAAAAGCTCCGGAAAAATCGTAGATTTCCGGGGCTTTCTGATGGTGGGCGCGGCAAGGATTGAACTTGCGACCCCTGCGATGTCAACATACCCTCCCCCGCAGCGAGGCGCTCAAAAAAAGTGGGGTTTGCTGCCCAATACTACCCGCTCAGATGATCGTTTTACGGGGAGAGGGATGTCCGATCCCCATTCCAAAGACGCAGTGGCAGGCGAAATAGGTGCGCTTCGCCTGCGGGCCGATCGTGAGCACCTTTGTCGGCGTTCATTGACGCCCGCCGGCGCGACGGATGGCAGTCAGCATCACCTTCAAATACTCGCAATCTACCGTTCGATCTTCGAAGTTCCGGACTCCCTCTTGATCGGTAACTGGAAGAGCAATTGCGCAAACATCCTTTTCGCGATTCCTATAGTCGTAAGGCGTGTTCGGTTCGGCGATGAAATTCAAGATAGCGGTTGAGTGGGGCGGCAGGAGAACAATTCCGCCGCCATTCATGAGCCTAAGTCCCGCTCTCACGTTGCCGTTGATTTTTAGCAGACCCGAGGAAACCGCCCCCGATCGATCGCCATCGTTAGCGGCCATCACGGTCATTCTTCGAAGGTCCACCGTTTGCACAGCATACGCGACATCAGCTTCCGGTTGGTGCCACGCCGACTGGACCACAGGAATGATTTGAGTCGCTACGGCGATGAGCGCGATGAGCAAGGAAAGTATGGTCACACTGAGCGGGATGTAGGCGAGGAGCCCGCTTTGGTAGGACTCGCAATGTATGCATTTTTTCGCGCGCCTATCTATCGGTTCCGCACAAGTTACACAGCGCTTTTTTTTGACGCTTTCATGTTGTTCCTCCATCCTATCCCCCTGGTTTGGAAGATGCAGTCTTACCGATAGATAAAACTGAAGGGAAGCGCCGCCGGCCTGATCTAGTTTGCTACCACAAGTACTGCTGACGTATTCCCCATGGGCTTCGAGATATCTGCGCTCGCGGTGGAGACATTCAAAAGATGTCTGACACCCGAGTTACGTGTCTTCCTCCTGCGAAAGAGATCGCGGCAATGTTAATTCTGAGTGAAAAATGGTGGGCGTGGCAAGGATTGAACTTGCGACCCCTGCGATGTCAACACAGTGCTCTACCACTGAGCTACACGCCCACGCGGAACCCCGGCGAAGCAGGCCTGAGGGGAACCCGGCGCGGTATCTAGCGATGGCTCGGGCCGTCTGCCTCAGCTCCTAGGACGAGCGACGTTACCTGCACCGGCTGGAACAAGCTCGACTCCGCGGCTCGAACCAGGAAGGGCGTCCTCCTCCGGTCGCGCGGTGATCCGCCACTCCCTTTCGCCGGTGAGCTGTCGCAGATGGGCGATGCGGGCGATGTGCGTCAGGAACTCCGCGTAGAAGTTGGAGGCGAGGAAATAGAGGAGGAACCAGCCCTTGCGCTTGCGGATCTCGGCGGACGCGTTGGCGTAGGTGAAGAGCGTCTGAAGCGGGCCCGTGCTAAGCACATAGGCGGTGGTGGCGAGCAGCAAAGGGATCGTCCAGTCCAGCGCGTGCACCGAGCCCTTCTTCAGTATCCAGAAAGCGAGCACGGGCAGGACCTGCAGCGAAAGCCAGGGAAAGGCTTCCCGCCAGGCAAGGAGATGGAAGACGCCGAGCTTCTGACGGAGCGTGAGGTGGGGCGAGCGCAGCAGCGGCACGAGGTGGCGCATCGACACCTGGAACCACCCCTGCGCCCAGCGCAATCTTTGGTGGGCGAGGCCGCGCCAGGTCACCGGCGCCAGCTCCGTCGATATCAGGCACGGATCGGCGACGATCCTCCTGCCCTCCCGAACGGCCCGCATCGAGGCATCGATATCCTCGGTCAGCATGAAGCTGCGCATCCTGACCTCGCGGAGCACGCCGGTCCGCCAGTAACCGTTCGAGCCGCCGAAGATGCCGAACCCGTGAAGCCGCGCCCGGCCCGGATGGTTGACCCCGTAGATCTGCTCGAATTCCACGGCGATCAGCCGCGACAGACGGCCCGCGGAGCCGTTGCGGACGACCGAATGGCCCTGGACGACATCCGCGCCGTGCGAAAGCCAGTGCCAGGCGCGGGTGAAGCTGTCCGGCTCGGGCCGATGATCGGCGTCGAAGATGCCGATATACTCTCCGTCCACTACGGACAGGGCGGCGTTGATGTTCTGCGCCTTCGAAATGCTGTCGGGCACGCGCAGCGGAATGAAGCGTGAGTCCCGCTCGGCGATCTCACGAAGCGTGCGCTCGACCGGCAGATCGTGCGGCGTGTTGTAGGCGAGGACGATCTGAAGGCCGCCCGGATAATCGGAGGCCAGCAGGGATTCGACCGTCGCGGTCACGGTCGCGGCTTCATTCGGAAGGTAGGCGCATATGATGGCGCTGGCCCGCGGGTAGGGCGCCGCCGGCCGTTCGGGCATCGGCTCGGGCCGGAGGGACAGCACCCCCTCGATGTTGATGAAGGTCGCGGTCGTCACCAGGACGAGGATGGTGACGATGAACATTGCCATGGTCACCGGCCAGGCCGCCTCGCCGATCGCGAAATAGAAAGCGAGCGGGAGCCCGAGGACGAGAATCAGGGCCGCGAGCACCTGGACCAGCAGCTTCACCCGGCGCCGGATGCCCAGCCTGTGAATGAATTCATGCCAGGGGGGCGGCGCCCGCATCAGCTCCGAGAAGGGGACAGGGCGAAGGTCGAGTTGGGCGAGGGCCCGCTCGAGCGCAACCCGGGCGCAGCGCAGGCCCGAGGCGGCGGGGCAATCGTCGTCGAGCAGCGAATAGCCGACCGCCGGGGTCACCCGGACATGTTCGCCGCCGCTGACATAGCCGTGCCGAACGATCTTGCCCGACAGAGCGGAGAGCAGGGCATTTATCACTTCGTCCGTACGGTCACGCAGAACGAGAATGATTTCGCCGTCGTGGGTCTTGAGAATGCGGTCCCCGTCCGGGACCTCCAGCGCAACGAGCTCGCTGACGGCGCTCATGATGGCCGAGCAGCCGATATGACCGAGCCGGTCGCGAAGCTCTTCCCATTCCGCGAGCTTGATCAGAGCGACCCAATTGGCGGGGCCTTCCCCGGACGGGCGGGTTCGCCCGCCTTCGCGCGCAAGCTCGCGCGAGAGCCGCATCTGCTGGGCAACCGGAAGGCCGATCGGAGTCACCAGCGCCACTCGATCGAGCCGATCACGCTTCCGCGCGAAAAGCCGGTATCCGTCAGAGCGCCGGAAAAGGCCTCGGCGATGAGCGAGGCCTCGAGGCGATCGGTGATCCTGTGCGTGAGCCTGGCGCGTCCGGAATAGATGAGCTTCGTGCCGTCGGGATCCGAATATTCGGGCCCCGCGGTGGCGGCGAGATCGAGCCAGGTCCCCTTCGCAATCTCGCTCCAGCCGCGCGCGGTCAGCTCCCCCGAAACGAGGTGCTTCGGATTGAAATAGCCGTTGTCGAGCTGCTCCGAGAAGTGGAAGGCCGTGGCCCGCGCCCCGACGAAGATATTGGGGCTCCGCGACAGCCGGCGCTCGACCTCGGCCTGGCCCCATTGCCGTTCGTTGCCGTCGGAGTAGCCGGAGAGCTCGGCCCGGCCGGTGACCCGCCACAGCGGGTTCGGCCAATAGTCGCCCGAAACGAAGACCTGGTCGGAGGTGATTCCGCGTTCGATCGACTTGACGTTGTCGTAAGTGCGGCGGGAGGCGGCGAGATCGAAGCGCAGATCGTCGCTCGGCATCAGGGCCAGCGACACTTCATAGGTGAAGACCGAGAGATCGCGGGCCTTCAGGTCCTGATATTCGATGCCCGCCCGCCCCGCGATCTCGACCGAATCGCTCAGGCGCGCGCGCAGGGCGAGCCCCGGATAGTCCACCCGAATCTCGGGCCCGAATTCGGGGCGATAGCGAAGCCGCTCGTAGAAAGGCGTCACCTGGATGGCGCCGGCGCGGGCGTGGAAATACTGGTCGATGCGGAAGGAAGCGATGTCCAGATCGTCCGATTGGCCGGTGAGGCGCGCAGTGAATTGCGTACGGGGGCGGCTGTTGCGGACAATGTCGGCGCCGATCCGCGCACCCTCCCCGCCGCCGCGGCTCTCCTCGGGGAGCAATTCGAGCGCCGCCCGCGCCCGGTCGGGCCGGCCCAGCCAGTGGAGCGAGCGGGCGAGCCCGAGCTGAGCGGCTTCGTCCTCGGGGGCTTCCTGAAGGATCGCTCGATAGGCCGCGATCGCATGGCGGTGCTGGTCTGACCAGGCGAAGGCAAGCGCCAGGCCGTGCTCGGCCCGGCGCCGCTCCTCGGCACCGAGATCGGGACGGGCAAGAACTTCCCGGTACAGCGGCACCGCGGCCTCCGGCCGGCCGGAATAGACGAGCTGATCGGCATATTCCCGAAGCAGGGCGCCGCGCGCTGCCGGATCGGCCCGGATATGGGCCTTGAACAGGCGCGCCGATTCTTCGTTGCGATCGGTGCGCGCTGCCTCGCGCGCCGCCTCCAGAGTCTCCGGAACGGGCTGCGCGGCCGCGGGCCCGGCCCGGGTCAGGCAGGTCGCCAGCAAAATGAGTTGCAGGGCAGCAGCGCGCACGGTTTCACTCCCGTCCGCGACAGTGCGGAGGCCATGCCGCGCGAGGGGACCGGGCGCGGCAGCTTCAAGTGAAAATAGCGACTAAGTGGTTATGGAATATCGGTATTTATACCGTGAAGGTTCCGTTTCCGAGCGAAACGGGGAGAAAAACCATGTTCTCCCGGGCCGCAGCCTTCCGGCTCGTCTGGCCGACGATGCGCGTCCTGGAATGGAAGAATGGTGGGCGTGGCAAGGATTGAACTTGCGACCCCTGCGATGTCAACACAGTGCTCTACCACTGAGCTACACGCCCACGCGGAACCCCGGCGAAGCAGGCCTGAGGGGAACCCGGCGCGGTATCTAGCGACGAGTTCGCTGAGGTGCAACCCGGGTGGGCATCGGGGAGAAGGGAGGCAGTGAAGTAAGATTGACCCTTGGTCGTCTTCGGCTCCAGCCTTCGCTGGAATGACGGCCTTCGTGCCCTCACCCTCCCACCGGTTGACCGCGCTGGCGCGCGGTCGCCTTCGGCCCGCGGCGGGCCCCGCCCTCTCCCCAACAGGGAGAGGGAGGCTGGACCCCGGCCCTTCGACAGGCTCAGGACAGGCTCTGCGCCGGGGAACACTATGCGAGGAGCGGCGCGGCCCGGCCGCAAAGGGCCGATGACAGGGTTCGGCGGCCATGCCATGGTCCGGCACGTGAGGTAAGAGGTGAGTAGTATGCGTATCGCGATTCGGGCCGTTGCGGCCTTGTCCGTCCTTCTGCCGGCCATGGCCCTGGCCCAGGCGAGCCCGGAAGCGGCCGCCGAGGCCGCGGCGGTCGCCGCCGCCTGCGGCGGCGACATGACCCCGGCGCAGATGGCCGCCATGCCGAAGGCCAAGGTGGCGGCGCGCCTGTCCTGCTTCAACCGCGAGGCCGCGGTCCGGTTCAACCGGAAGCTGCCGATGAACGTGGATCCGCAGACGATCCTCGAGCGGGTGAGCACCGAGGGCACCCTCCTCACCTATCATTACAAGGTCGACGTGCTCACGGCGGACGTGCCCGCCGCATCACTCGAAACGGTCAAGACGAGCGTCCGCGCCAAAGTCTGCAACGCCGCCGACATGCGCAACATCATCTCCGCCGGCGGCTCGTACCGCTATCTGTGGAACGACCGGGCGGGGGCGCAACTGGCCGAGCTGGTCGTTTCGAGCTGCTGACGGCGGCCTGGGGGGCGGTGGGGCGGGTCGTCGGACGCGACCGACCTACTTCTGGCGTGAGGGGTCTCGGCCGGAAACGTATCAAGGAAGAAGGGAGATTCCAGCTTTCGCTGGAATGACGAAGCGGGGATGGCGTCTGCTGGATTGACGGTCAGCGTGCCCTCACCCTCCCGCCTTCGCCAAGGCTACGGCGGGTCCCTCCCTCTCCCTGAAGGAGAGGGGTTTGAGGGGGGCGTCCCTCTCCCTTAAGGAGAGGGGGTTAGAGGCGGCCGTGCTGGTCTTCGGTCTGGAAGAGGCGGTCGACCTCGGCGACGAGGTCGCGGAGGTGGAAGGGTTTGGAGAGGACCTTGGCGCTCGGGGCGGCCTTTCCGGCCTTGAGGGCGACGGCGGCGAAGCCGGTGATGAACATGACGCGCATGTCGGGCGCGATCGACGTCGCCTTCTGGGCGAGCTCGATCCCGTCCATCTCGGGCATGACGATGTCGGTGAGGAGGAGGTCGAAGCTTTCGGCCTCGATCAGCGGCAGAGCCGCGGTGCCGCGGTCGACCGAGACGACATGGTAGCCGGAGCGCTCCAGAGCGCGCGACAGATAGACCCGCATCGAGTCATCGTCTTCCGCAAGCAGGATCCTCATGGTCCGCGCCCCTGCGCCGATCGGCGGCGCCCGGTGCGCCTCCTGATCCAGGTTACATGCCCCAATCTCTGCCCCATTTCCAGCGCGGCGGGCACCGAAGGTCCGCGAAACGGCGCCGATCGGCGATTGCGTGCCAAAAGCGGACTATCCCGAGCCTTCCGTTATCGATCGGATCGGGAGTGGCCGCGCGGGTTCAAGAGGGCCCGGAGCCATTTAGCGCGATTTCCGAGTCGCCGGACGGTTTCATCGGACCGGAAATCGCTCTAGAGCCGAGCCGCAAATGGCCGAGTCCCAACAGGAACCGCCGTTCAGGCGCATCGGACCGGCCGAGCCGGCGACTCCTGTCGTGCTCTCCGTCCCCCATGCCGGCCGTTCCTATTCCGAAGCCCTGCTCAGGGCGGCCCGGCTCAGCCGCTCGCGGCTCGAGAGCCTCGAGGACAGGCTGGTCGACCGGCTGGTGTGGCGGGCGGTGGCGGACGGCGCCGTGGCGATCGTCGCCGACTCGCCGCGCGCCGAGATCGACCTCAACCGCGAGGAAGGCGAGATCGATCCGGCGATGATCGCGCCGCCGCCGCGAAGCGCGGACCTCATCCAGTCGCCGCGGTCGCGCGGCGGCCTCGGACTCGTCCCGAGCCGGATCGCCGGCGCAGGCGCGATCTGGCGCCAGCGGCTGCCGGCCGCCGAGCTGGAGCGGCGGCTCGAGTCGATCTACCGGCCGTTCCACGGAGCGATCGCGGCCGCGATGACGGCGGCGCGCGAGCGGTTCGGGATCGCGATCCTGCTCGATTGCCATTCGATGCCGCCGCGCGGCGAGGCCGGGCCGGAGCCGCGGATCGTGCTCGGCGACCGGCACGGCACCAGCATCGCCTCCTGGCTCGCCGAAGCGGCCGAAACGGCGGTTCGCCGGGCCGGGTTCGCGGTGGCCCGGAACGCGCCTTATGCCGGCGGCCATATCACCGCACGCCACGGCCGGCCGGCCGCGAACATGCACGCGCTCCAGATCGAGATCGACCGAAGCTATTATCTCGATTCCGCGCTTCGCGAGCCCGGCCCGAATTTCGACAGGGTGGCGCGGCTGATCGCGTCGGTGGCCAAGGCCGTGGCGGCGAGCGCGAAGCAAGTGCCGATTCCGATCGCCGCCGAGTGACCGAGCCCGAGCGCGAGGAGGCCCGCACCGGCTGGCTGCGGCGGACCGTGACGATCAGTCACTGGAGCCTGCTCGGCCTCGTCCTCGGCACGGGCGCAATCGTGGCGATCGCCGGCCTCGCAATCGCCGCGGTCCTGATGCTGATCCTGGGCGACAAAGAGCTGGAGGCGGTTCTCGCCATCGGCGTGATCCTGGCCGTCATGGCCGCGGCGCGGCTCGGGCTCGACCTTCGCCGCCACCTGAGAATCGGCGCCCGGCGCAGGCGCATGTCCAGGCCCGAGGACGACGGGGACGACGAGGAAGATCCCTAGATTTGGACTGGACCCCGGCCGCAGTTTATCCTGAGCGGCGTCGAAGCCTGTCCTGAGCCGGTCGAAGAGGGCCGGGGCGCGGCTTGCGGCATGGCCGACATGCTGCCCCGAGGCTTACGATCTCGACAGACGTGGTTTTTCTCGCGCAGAGACGCAGAGGCGCAGAGAGGCTGAGGCTCTCCCGGCTGCCCGACCCTTTCTCCGGCGCATCATATCCATGCCGACGACGTCGGCCTGAGGGCGATCGGCAATGTCCGGCGCCTTGGTTGGCGTATCCCCAATGCCGGGACACGACGCATGGACCCTCTGCGTCCCTGCGTCTCTGCGCGACAATCAAAAGCCTATCGCCTTCGCGGAGGTGGGATAGCTGGGCCCCGGCATGCGCCGGGGAACAAAGAGGACGCGGCCAATAAAAAGACCAGCTCGCGACATGCACGAGCTGGCCCAGGTTCAGGGAGGAACGCCCCTCCGGAGAGGGGCGTAACGGGCCGCCGCAAAGGGGGGATACGGCAGGCCGCGTCAACCATAATGTAGGAAGGGGCCAAAAGGTTTCAAGAAGGGTGGCAAGGGGTTAGGGGGTTAAGAGGGCTTCCCGCGATGCGGGCGAGGAGGGTCCTTCGATACGGGCCTTCGACAGGCTCAGTCCCTACTCAGGATGAGCGGTTTTGGGGATGGGACGGTCCTTCGATACGCCATTTCGACTTCGCTCAATGGCTACTCAGCAACCGTGTTGCTCGGTCAAGTGGCTTTATCAGATCCAGGCGCGATCCTCGGCGATGAGGGTGTTGGCGATGATGATGAGCTTTCGCATGACGGCAACGATCGCGACCTTGGGCGCTTTTCCTTCGCTCTTG
>DATDAS010000003.1:0-100903 GCA_036525315.1 Allosphingosinicella sp. | reverse complement strand
AAATTCGGGCTCAATGTGGGCGCGGTCTACGGATACACGTCGATGCTCTGGAAGCTGGCCGGCGACCTCAACAAGGAGGACGGGCCCACCCACCTCGCGGTCATCCTCGACGCGTCGGAGAGCACGTTCCGCAACCAGATGTACGACCAGTACAAGGCGAACCGGCCGCCGCCGCCGCCCGAGCTCGTGCCGCAATTTCCGCTGATCCGCGACGCCACCCGCGCTTTTTCCATCCCCTGCATCGAGCTGGACGGGCTCGAGGCCGACGACATCATCGCCTGCTATGCGAAAGCCGCACTCGATCAGGGCTGGCAGGTCACCATCGTATCGTCGGACAAGGATCTGATGCAGCTGATCGAGCCTCCGGTGGACGGCAGGGGCGGTCTCGACATGCTCGATACGATGCGCGACCGGCGCATCGGGACCGAGCAGGTGATCGAAAAGTTCGGCGTTCCGCCCGGCCAGCTGGGCGATGTGCTGGCCTTGATGGGCGACAGCGTCGACAACATTCCCGGGGTCCCCGGGATCGGGCCGAAGACCGCCTCGAAGCTGATCCAGGAGTTTGGCGACCTCGAATCCGTGCTCGTCGCCGCGCCCGACATGAAGCCTTCGAAGATGCGCGACAATCTGATCGAGCATGCCGACAAGGCGCGACTGTCGCGCGAGCTGGTCAGGCTGATCTGCGACGCCCCCTTGCAGGATCCGCTTGACGACCTTGCGCTGACGGGAATTCCCGAGGAACCCTTGCGCGAGTTTCTCGAGCATCACGGATTCCGCACTTTGCTCACCCGGCTCGGCGCCCAGGGCCAGCCGACGGCGTCCGCGCCGGCGCCCGTCCAGCGCGAGGTCCGGCCCGAGCCGAAGATCGACCGCTCCGTCTATGAGACGGTGGCGAGCGAGGAAGATCTCGACCGATGGATCGCGGAGGCCCGGAACCAGGGCCGGTTCGCGCTCGACACCGAGACCGACGGCTTCGATTGCGTCACCGCGAAGCTGGTCGGAATCAGCATGGCCACCGACTGCGGCAAGGCCTGCTACATCCCGCTCGAGCATGGCGGCCACGACCTTCTCAGCGAGCGGCCTGAGCAGCTTCCGTGGGAGACGGTCAGGGCGAAGCTTCAGCCGCTGCTCGAGGACCCCGCGATCCTCAAGATCGGCCATAATTTCAAGTTCGACTGGATCGTCTTCGACCGGCGCGGGATCAGGGTGTCGCCGGTCGACGACAGCCTTGTGATGAGCTTCGATCTCGATGCCGGCGGGCTCAACAGCCATTCGATGGACGATCTGGCCAGGAAGCATCTCGACCATCAATGCCTGACTTTCAAGGAATTGTGCGGGACGGGGCAGAAGGCGATCAGCTTCGACCAGGTGCCGATCGACCGGGCGACCGAATATGCGGCCGAGGATGCCGACGTCACCCTTCGGCTGTGGACCCGCTTCAAGGCCCGGCTCGCGCATGAGAGGGTTGCGCGGGTCTATGAGACGGTCGACCGGCCGCTCGTCCCGGTGGTGGCGCGGATGGAGCGCGAAGGCGTCAAGGTCGACCGCGAGGCGCTGACCGAGCTCTCCAGGGAGTTTTCAGTGCAGATCGCGGCTCTCGAGGAGAATATCTGCGGCGAGGCCGGCTGCAAGTTCACGATCGGAAGCCCCCAGCAGCTCGGCGAGATATTGTTCGGCCAGATGGGCCTGAAGGGTGGTCGCAAGGGCAAGTCGGGCACCTGGTCGACCGACGTCACCGAGCTCGAGCGGCTTGCCAAGGAGGGCGTTCCGATCGCCCGGCTGGTGCTAGACTGGCGCCAGCTCACCAAGCTGAAATCGACCTATACCGACGCCCTCCAGCAGCAGATCAACAAAGAGACCGGCCGGGTCCATACCAGCTACAGCCTGTCCGGCGCCCAGACCGGGCGACTCTCGTCGACCGATCCCAATCTCCAGAACATCCCGATCCGGACCGAGATCGGGCGGCGGATCCGCGACGCCTTCGTCGCCGAGCCGGGCTATGTGATGCTGGCCGCCGACTACAGCCAGATCGAGCTGAGGCTCGCAGCGCACATGGCCGACGTTCCCCAGCTCAAGCAGGCCTTCTCGGAGGGCGCCGACATCCACAACATGACCGCCCAGGAATTGTTCGGGACGGTCGACCGCGACACGCGCGCGAGCGCCAAAACCATCAACTTCGCGATCCTCTACGGAATCTCGCGCTGGGGCCTGGCAGGGCGGCTGGGCGTGACCGCCGACGAGGCCCAGGCGATCATCGACCGCTATTTCGAGCGCTTCCCCGGGATCTCCAGCTATATCGCCGACACCCTTTCGAGCGTTCGCGAGACGGGCTTCACCACCACCCTTTTCGGTCGGAAGACCCATTTCCCGTCGATCAAGGCCAAGAACCAGGGCGAGCGCCAGGGGGCCGAGCGGGCCGCGGTGAACGCCCCGATCCAGGGCACCAGCGCCGACATCATCAAGCGGGCGATGGTCAGGATGTGCCCGAGGCTCGAGCTCGAAGGGCTGGGGCGGGTGCGGATGCTGATGCAGGTCCATGACGAGCTGGTGTTCGAGGTTCCCGAGGACGAGGCGGAGCGGGCCGGCGCGGTGATCCGCGACGTCATGGAGCATGCCGCCGAGCCGGCGGTGAAGCTGACCGTCCCGCTCGGGGTCGAGATCGGCACCGGCCCGAACTGGGGCGCCGCGCATTGAGCGACGCGCGACCGGCGCCCGAACCGGCCGGCGACGATATCGCCGCGCTTGCCCGCGGCGGACGGACCAACTTTTTCGGCTTCCTGCTCCGGCTGGCGGCGCGGCTGCCCTTCCTGTTCATCGCCGGACGTCTCTACGGGCCGGAGCTTCTCGGCCGCTTCGCTTATGCGGTGCTGATCGTCGAGTTCGCGGCGCAGATCGCAACGCTCGGCCTGAAGCGCGGGCTCGCCCAGCAGCTGTCGACCACCGAGAAGCCGCATGTCTGCGTGGTTGCGGACGGGATGCTGGTCGCTTTCATCGCCTCGGCAATCGCGACGATCATCCTCGTTATGGTGCCGCAGGCCATGTTCCCGAACAGCGCGATCAATGGGCTGGAATGGCTCCTGCCGCTGATCGTCTTCGCGATCGCCGGCGCCGACGTTGCGCTCGCCGCTCTGGCCTATCGCCACAATGTCCGCGCGACCGTCACCGCCCGGGCGCTGGTCGAGCCCTGGACCCTTAGCATCGCGGCCTTCGGGCTCTGGTTCGTATCGTCGCGCGACGGACTGATCATCGCCTATGTCATCTCGATGGTGGCCGCGCTCATCGCATCGCTGTGGCCGCTCTACAAAAGCTACGGAATCCCGCGCGGCTGGCGCCCCGAGCCGGTGACCCTGTGGCTGCTCGCACGGCGCAACACGCCGCTCGCCGCCGCCGACGCGATCGAATGGGGTTCGAGGCGGCTCGACATCGCGATCCTCGGCCTGTTCTTCTCGCCCGCGGTGGTCGGAGTCTATTACGTCGCCCAGCAGGTGGCCTCGCTTCCCCAGAAGCTGAAGACGAGCTTCGATCCGATCCTGGGGCCGGTCATTACCCAGGCGCTCGCCGACGGCGACAGGAAGGCCGTCGCGGCGCAGATCCGGCAGGTCGGGTTCTGGATCATCGCGGCGCAGGCGGCCGTCGCGCTGTCGCTCGGCATTCCGGGCGAGGCGGTGATGGGCGTGGTCGGTCCGAGCTTCGTCGGCGGTACCGGGGCGCTCGCCTTCCTGCTCGCGGCCGAGGTGGTCGCGGCGACCGCGGTCGTCTCGGAATCCGCTTTGGTCTATATCGCGCGCCACAGGAATTTGATGATCTCGGCACTGATGGTGGTGATCCAGGGCGGGCTTTCGATCCTGTTCATCCTCGCCATGCGCGAGCGCGGCTGGCCGCCGGCCTGGCAGGCGGCCGGGCCGGCGGCGGCGCTGATGCTCGCGCTCGGCCTGGCCTCGGTTCTCAAGGCGCGGCTGCTCCGCCGGCTGCTCGGAGCGCCGGTCCAGGCCTGGCGCTGGCCACTGATCTGGGCGGCCGCGGCGGCGGTCCTGGTCGGCTGGGTCTTCACCTCGCTTCCGCAAAATTTCGAGTGGCTCGAGCTGGCGCTCGGAATCCCGATGATCCTGCTCACGTTCGGGATCATCGTGTGGAAGAAGGGCTTCACCCAGGACGACCGCGCCTTGTTCCGGATGGGCAAGAAGGACGTTGAGGAACCGACCCTTCCGACTCCGGGGGCTTAACAACAACCGTTCGGGCTGACCTTGTCGAAGCCCTTCACTTCACTTCTGCCCAAAGGAGGAAAGCCCTTCGACATTGATGGGGCCCCCATCGCGCTGTCCGGGGGACAGCGCAGCCCCATCAACAGGGCGAACGGTGATTGGAGGCCCCCGCTACTCCTCCACTTCCGCCAACGGCTGCACCGCCGGTCCGTTCAACACCGCGCCGTCGGGGGCGAACTGGGAGCCGTGGCACGGGCAATCCCAGCATTGCTCGAAGCCGTTCCAGTGGACGATGCAGCCGAGATGGGTGCAGTTGGCCGAGCGCCTGACGATCGCTCCCTCACTGGTGCGATAGGCCGCGATCTTGTGAAGGCCCTCGCGTATGATCCCGCCCTCGCCGGGCTTCAATTCGTCGAGCGAGGAAATCTCGCCCGGACCGAGATGCTCGGCGAGATTCTTCGCGGCGCCGGCCTGGCCCCGCAAGAACTCGCCGATCGCGGCGACCGACGTGGGCGACTTGCGGCCCGGATCGAAGATCGGCGCGTAGCGGCTGTCCTCGCCGATAATCAGCAGCAGGATGGTCAGGCTTCCGGCCACGCCGTTGGTGATCCCCTGCCCTGAATCGCCGGTGTGGATGTAGATATTCTCGTTGCCGGGGTTGCGGCCCGAATAAGGCATGAAGTCCATCGGCTCCATCACCTGGCCGGACCAGCTGTAATCGGCCTTGGCGAACGAGGGATAGCGCTTTCGGGTCCAGTCATGGAGGCGGGCGAAGCGCTGGTCCATGTCGGTCTCCTCGCCCGAGCGGTGATCCTCGCCGCCGACGATGAGAAGGTCCTCGTCGTCGCTCAGCTCCTGGATCCGGACGTAATGATAGGCTTCGTACGTATCCCAGACCAGGGCGTCCGGAACCGAGCCCTTCGGCACCCGCCCGGCGATCGCATAGGTCCGGTCGGGCACCTGCTTGGAATGAATCGCGACCTTGTTGTTGGTCGGCGAATTGGTCGCGAAGACCGCCGCGCCGGCGCGGATCACCGGGCCGCGCTCGGTGGCGATCTCGACCCGCCCGTCCTTCTCCTCGTCGCCGACATGGACGGTGTCGCAATAGAGCCGCCCGCCCCGCGCAGCGATCGCCCGCGCGAGTCCGGCGAGATAGCGCATCGGATGGATCCGGCCCTGGTTCGGGAAGCGCAGGCAGCGGCCGCTCTCCAGGCCGGGAATCGGGGCGTTGTCGGCCCATTCGACGTCGACCCCGATCTTGCGGCAGGCCTCATATTCCTCCTGCAGGTCCGCGATCGGCCCTTCCTCGGTCGGGATCAGATAGCCGTCGAGGCGGGTGAAATCGCAGTCAATGCCCTCGTCCCGGCAGATCGCCTCGATCCGGTTGACCGCGGCGACCTGGCTGTCGTGATAGAGCCGGGCCTCGTCCTCGCCGCGGGTCTTGATCAGCTCGGAATAGAAATCGTCCAATTCGGTGGCGAGATGGGCCGTGGTCCGAGCGGTCATGCCCATGCCGATCCGGCCGCGGTCGATGACGACGACGTCGCGGCCGAAGCGGGCAAGCTCATAGGCGGTGGAGAGGCCGGCAATTCCGGAGCCGATTACGACGACATCGCAATTCTCGTCGGCGGTGAGCAGCCGCGACTCAAGCGCCGGGCCCTCCTCCAACCAGGGTGAGATGCTGCATTCGTCGCCGACGTTCATGTGCGCGCTCCCGTATGCGTTCGGGAGGGGCAACGGCTCTTGCCGAGGCCGGTTCCTCTGAGACTTCCTGCTCTGTGTTGCCTAGTGCCGGAAGTGGCGCATGCCGGTGAAGAGCATTGCGAGACCCGCTTCGTCGGCGGCGGCAATCACCTCCTCGTCGCGGATCGAGCCGCCGGGCTGGATCACCGCGGTGGCGCCCGCCTCGACCGCCGCGAGCAATCCGTCGGCGAAGGGGAAGAAGGCGTCCGAGGCGACCGCCGAGCCGATCGTTCGAGGCTCGGGCCAGCCGGCTTTCTCGGCCGCGTCCCTGGCCTTCCAGGCGGCGATCCGGGCGGATTCGAGCCGGTTCATCTGGCCGGCGCCGATTCCCGCAGTTGCGCCGCCCTTGGCGTAGACGATCGCGTTCGACTTGACGTGGCGGGCGACGGTCCACGCGAAGAGGCAGTCGGCAAGCTCGGCCTCGGTCGGCGCGCGTTTGGTCACCAGCTTGAGATCCTCCTTCGCGATCCTGCCGTTGTCGCGGCTCTGGACCAGCCAGCCGCCGGCGATCGACTTGAGGTTGAGGCCGGGCCGCGCCGGATCGGGAAGCTCACCGGTGAGCAGGAGACGCAGATTCTTCTTGGCGGCGAAGACGGCGCGGGCCTCCTCGTCCGCGGCGGGCGCGATGACGACCTCGGTGAAGATGGCCGAGATCGCCTCGGCCGAGAGCCGGTCGAGCGGGCGGTTGACCGCGACGATCCCCCCAAAGGCGGAAACCGGATCGCAGGACAGAGCGGCGCGATAGGCCTCGAGCAGAGAGTCCGCGACCGCGACCCCGCAGGGATTGGCATGCTTGACGATCACGCAGGCGGGATCGCCGTCGCGAAACTCGGCGGCGAGCTCGAGCGCGGCGTCGGAATCGTTGTAATTGTTGTAGCTGAGCGCCTTGCCCTGAACCTGCTCGGCCTGGGCAATTCCGCGCGCGTGAGGCCCGGCGGGCAGATAGAGCGCTGCATGCTGATGCGGGTTCTCGCCGTAGCGAAGGGCCGCTCCGAGCTTCATGGTGAGCGGAAGGATCTCGGGGAACATATGCCCCTGGTCCGCGAAGGCGAAATATTGGGCGATTGCGGAATCGTAGGACGCGGTGGCGGCGAACGCCTTGGCGGCGAGATATTTGCGGAAGTCGATCGACGTCATGCCGCCGGCCTGGTCCAAGGCCTCGACCAGGGCCGGGTAATCGGCGGGATCGGTGACGATGGCGACCCAGGCATGGTTCTTGGCGGCCGAGCGGACCATCGAGGGGCCGCCGATGTCGATATTCTCGATCACCTCGGCGCGCGGAGCGCCTCGGGCGACTGTGGCCTCGAACGGATAGAGATTGACCACGACCAGGTCGATCGCGCCGATTCCGTGCGCCTCCATCGCCGCGCGATGATCGGAATCGTCGCGGACGGCGAGAAGCCCGCCATGGACCTTGGGGTGAAGGGTCTTGACCCGCCCGTCCATCATCTCGGGAAACCCGGTCAGGTCGCTGACGTCGCGCACCTCGAGGCCGGCTTCGCGCAACGCTTTCGCGGTGCCGCCGGTCGAGACCAGCTCGACTCCGTGGCGGGCCAGGGCTCGGCCCAGCTCGGCGAGCCCGGTCTTGTCGGAAACGGAGAGGAGGGCGCGGCTGATCTTCACGTCGGACATGGGGGTGCCCTTACAGGAACGGGCCGGGGAAAAAAGACACCGTTCGGCCTGAGCCTGTCGAAGGCCTTTCCTTCTCTTTGCCTGAAAGTGGAATGGAGGGCTTCGACAAGCTCAGCCCGAACGGGTTCGAGTTTTTCCGAACCCTAGCTCGCCCGGCGGAAGATCCAGGCGATGCTGACGCCGTCGGGCGGACTTTCGCCGGAAACGACCAGCTGGAGCGATCCATGGTGCCGGCCTTCGCCGTCGACCCAGAGGCTGTCCTCGATGGCGAGCCGGCCGCCGCGGCAGCGGAACTGCCAGACCGTGGCGCCGCGGATGCGGAGGAGGGCGCCCTGGCCGTCGGCGGTGGTCGCGGCCTCGACCGCCGGGGCGAGGTGGAATCGGACATTATAGGCTTCGGCCTCGGTCCGGCGCTTTCGCCCATCCGGGATCAGGACGTCCTGGCCCCGAAGCTCGCGGCCGTCGGCGGACAGGGTCAGCTGGCGCTGATGAATCAGGCCGAGACGCCGGCCGTAGCCGTCGTGGCTGGCCTCGACCTGGACGATCCCGGCCGTCTCGTCGCGGGCGAGCTCGACCTGGGTGACTCCCCGTCCAAGCGTCCCGTCGTCGTGGATGGCGGTCGAGTTGCGGTCGCCGAGATTGAGAGTCGAGAAAGCGGCGGTGGTTCGGAGGGCTGCGGCCAGCTCGGGGGGCATCGTCCCCGAAGTGGCGCCGGGACCGCCGCAATTGACGACGATCCGGGCGGCGCCGTCGCTCATCTCGAAGGCGAGGGTGGAGGCGCACCCGCCCGACAAGGCGCGGCTCGGCGGCGGAGGAGCGGCATCGAAGACGAGGATCGTGTTCTTGGATTCGAGGCGCTGATAGCCCCAGCCGCGCGCCTGGCGAAGCGGCCGGACTCGAAGCCCGCACGCTTCGATCGCGGCATCGACCCGGCGCGGGGAGCCCATATTGCCGCCCTGCCAGCTCGACAGGCCGCCGTCGCCGAGCACCACCGAGAGCAGTGCCGCCACCGCGCCCTCGAGCGCGACCGCAAGGGTCTCCGGCATCTCGCGAGTCGCGGAGACGTAGACGGCGCGAAGCTGGGCGAGCAATTCGACCAAGGCGAGCTGCTCGACCGGCGAGCGGCTGACCAGCCCGCCGTCGTCGTGGAGCGAGGCGGCCAGTGCGCGCGCGAGGCCGGTCTCGCCCTTGCTCAGCCGCGCGGCGCCGCCCTGGACGACGAGAGCCGCGGCGATCACGCCGCTCCAGGCGGTGATCCGGGCGAGGCCCGGCGGGGCCTTGCCGGCGCTTTTCTCGAGATGGCGGGCGCCGCGGGCGAGGCTGTTCAGGACCAGGGAGCGATAGACCAGGTCGCGGCTCGACAGGATGTAGGGCGCATAGGCGGTCCAGAAGAGGATCCGGCGGCCCCACAGGTCCGCCCGCCAGGCGCGCTCGGTCACCTGCTCGGCGAAGGCGTCGAGCCATGCCCGGGCGATCGTCTCGGCGACCCGGGCGCCGCGCTCGCGGGTCGCCGCGGCGGCGAGGTCGCGGAGCCATTCGAAGCTCTGAAGATATTCGGAGAGCTCGGGCGCCAGCGACGGATCGCCGAAGTCGAGCTTGTCGATCGCCACCTCGGCACCGCCATGGACGATCCGCCCGGCCAGGATCCGGACTCCGATCTCCTTTTCGCCGGCGATCGGATCCTTGGGGACCGCGAGCAGCCGGAGCGGGAACCGGCCGCGAAGCCGGAAGCTGTGGAAGGGCGTTCGCCACGAGAGGCGGTGGAGGCGCATCGACAGGCGCTCGGCGAGCGAGACTCCCCGGTCGTCGCCGACCCGGATCAGCCTCTTGCCGGGCTCGATCTCCTTCTCGCCCTCGAGCGGATCGATCTTCTCGAGCAGGCTCATCCGCGAAGCCCGGCGATATTGTCGGCGTAGCGGCCGGCGCCTCCGCGGAAGGTCGCGGTTCCAGCAACGAGGACGTCTGCCCCGGCCTCGATCGCGCGCCGGGCGGTCTCGGAATCGATCCCGCCGTCCACCTCCAGGTCGATCGGCTTGCCGAGCGAGTCGATCCGCTTTCGGATCGCCTCGATCTTCTTGAGCTGGCTCGAAATGAAGCTCTGGCCGCCGAAGCCGGGATTGACGCTCATCACCAGGACGAGATCGACCTCCTCGAGCACATAATCGAGCGCCTTCGCCGGAGTGGCGGGGTTGAGCGAAACGCCGGCTTTCTTGCCCAGGGCCCGGATGCGCTGAAGGGTGCGGTGAAGATGCGGGCCGGCCTCGGGATGGACGGTGATGGTGTCGGCGCCCGCGTCCGCGAAGGAATCGAGGAAGGGATCGACCGGGGAGATCATCAGATGGACGTCGAATGGTTTGGACGTATGCGGCCGAAGCGCCTTCACTACCGCGGGCCCGATGGTGAGATTGGGGACGAAATGGCCGTCCATCACGTCGATATGGATCCAGTCGGCGCCGGCCTCGTCGACGGCGCGGATTTCCTCGCCGAGACGGGCGAAGTCGGCCGAGAGGATGGAGGGCGCGATGCGGACGGGCTGCTGCACGCGGAATCATTAACCGTGCGCGACTCGGGGAGCAAGGAAGGGGGCGACTTATCCCCGTTTAAATGGGCCCGGGATCAGGCGCGGCGAAACCGCGCGATGAAGAAGCCGTCGGCCCCGCCTTCCTCGATCAGGAAGCCCGGAAGGATTCGGATCCGGCCGTCCGCGACCGGGATCCGGCCGCCAAGCTCCTCCGGCCGGATTGGATCGGTCTCCAGGACGCCCTGCGCGGCGAAGGCGTCGGCGATCGCTTCGCCCTCCTCGCGCTCCAGCGAGCAGACCGAATAGACCAGGGTGCCGCCCGGCTTGAGCCAGGAGGCCGCCCGGGCGAGCATCTTCCTCTGGCCCTCGGCGAGCTCGGCGACGGCGCGGGGGCGGAGCCGGTGGAGCACGTCGGGATGGCGGCGGTAGATTCCGGTCGCCGAGCAGGGCGCGTCGAGAAGGATCGCGTCGACTTTCTCGCGCGGCTTCCACTCGAGAACGTCCGCGACGACGATCTCGGCGCCGAGGTTCGTCCGCTCGAGATTCTCGGAAAGTCGTGCGAGACGACTTTCGGACATGTCGACCGCGGTGACCGCGAAGCCGGCGGCTGCGAGCTGCATCGTCTTCCCGCCCGGCGCCGCGCAGAGATCGAGAACGGTCCGGCCCGCGCCGGCGCCGAGGAGCCGGGCCGGGATCGACGCGGCGATATCCTGGACCCACCAATGGCCCTCGCCGAATCCGGTGAGGCCCGGGACCGCGGTCTTTCCCGAAACGCGCAGATGGCCGGGGAGAAGGCTCGTCCCCTCCATGTCGGCGGGCGGCTCTCCCGCGAAGCTCAGGTCGAGCGGCGGCGGCACGGCGAGCAGCCTGGCGGCGGCGAAGGCGGCATATTCGCCCCAGCTCCGACGCCATCTTTCCTCGACCGCGGGCGGAAGCGAGGGGATGTCGGGAAGCTTCGCGCCGCCGCGCATCAGCGCTCCGAACACGCCGTGGACGAGTCGGCGCGGACCGCCCTCGACCAGAGGCAGAGCGGTGGCGATCGCGGCGTGGGGCGGCGTATCCATGGCCAGGGCCTGGGCGAGCGCGATCCGGAGCGCGAAGCGCGCCTTGGAATCGTCGGGGAGGCGCTGCTTCGTCGCGCCGTCGATCAGCACGTCGAGATCGACGAGGCGGCGAAGGGTCTCGGCGGCGATGGCGTGGGCGAAGGCGCGGTCGTCGGCGCGGTCGAGCCCGCGGGCGGCGCCGTCGAGCGCGGATTCGAGTGGCAGGCCCTTGCGGAGCACGGCGTCGAGCAGCCGGATCGCCGCTCGCCGCGATTCGGTGCCGGCGCTTTCCGCTCGTCTTGCGTCGGGGGCTTTCACGCGCGACACATGTGCGCGCAGTCGCGCGCATTCAATCGGAAAGCGGATTTGACCAGCAGGCGCCCCGATCATGTGAAGCCCCCGGCCCATCTGTCGAAGAGCCCGCCGGTGCCGGTGCCCGGTCTAAGCAGCGAGGCGGAAGAGGAGGGCGGACAGTCGGGCCCGGACCCCACCCGGTATGGAGACTGGGAGGGTAAGGGGATTTGTAGGGATTTCTGACGCGCCCGACAGCGCGTCACCCCGGCGGAGGCCGGGGTCTCGGCGAGACCCACCGTGACTTATTCTCGCTGAGATCCCGGCCTCCGCCGGGATGACGTCAAACGGTTTCCGCCTTCAGCGGCCGCGACAGGAGCCGCTCGACCACCTCGTCCACCCCGGCCTCGCCCGCGAGAAGCGCGCAGACCGCGCTCACGATCGGCATGTCGACCCCCGCGGCTTCGGCGGCGCGCGCCAGGACCGGAGCGGTGTGGGCGCCTTCCGCCACGGTTCGGCGGTCGGAGAGCATCTCGGCGGCCGTGGCGCCTTCGCCGAGGCCCTTGCCGAGGCTGAAGTTGCGCGAGCTGGTCGAGGAGCAGGTGAGGACGAGGTCGCCGAGGCCGGACAGTCCGGCCAGGGTCTCGCGCCGGGCGCCCCTGGCGAGGCCGAAGCGGGTCATCTCGGCGAAGCCCCGCGAGATCAGGGCCGAACGGGCGTTGAGGCCGAGCCTTCGGCCCTCGACGACTCCGCAGGCGATGGCGAGCACGTTCTTGACCGCTCCACCTATCTCCGCGCCGGCGACGTCGTCCGAGAGGTAGGGCCGGAACCAGGGCCGGGCGAGGCGGGCGCGGAGGGCCTCGCCGACCAGCTGGTCCTGTGCGGCGAGCGTCACCGCCGCCGGGAGGCGGACCGCGACCTCGTGCGCGAAGGTAGGGCCCGAGAGGACCGCGATCGGCGCGTCGGGCTGCGCCTCGTGGGCGACCTCGTGCATCAGCCGCATCGACGATTCCTCGATCCCCTTGGCGCACAGGACGAGCGGAACGTAGAGGCGCGGCGCCGAGGCGAGGACCGAGCGCATATGCTGGGCGGGCGTGACGACGAGCAAAGCGTCGCAGCCCGAGAGCGCCCCGATATCGGAGGTCGCCTCGATCGCCGGGCTGAGCTGGATGTTGGGGAGGAAGAGGCGGTTTTCGTGGGCGCGGTTGACCGATTCGACCACCTCCGGCTCGAGCGCCCAGAGCAAAGTATCCCCGCCCTCGGCCGCGACCTGGGCGAGGGCCGTCCCCCAGGCGCCGCCGCCGATCACCCCGATCCTCTTCATGCCTTCACCCCCGCCCCGCGCACCCTTTCGGCGTCCGGATCGAGCGGCCAGCGGGCGCGGGCGGGCGCGTCGAGCGTGTCCACGAGACCGGCCTCGAAGCGCATCGCTCCGGCCCAGGCGATCATCGCGGCATTGTCGGTGCACAGCCACAGCGGCGGCGCGACGAAGGGCAGGCCGTGCTCGGCGGCGAGGCCGGTCAGGGCCTCGCGGACCTTGCAATTGGCGGCGACCCCGCCGGCGACGACGAGGGCGGTGGCGTCCGGGGCGGCGGCCAGGGCGCGGGCGGTGCGGTCGACCAGGCAGTCGACCGCGGCCTGCTGAAAGGAGGCGGCGATATCGTCCGCGGAATATCTGCCGGAGTCGCGGGCGCGGAGAACGGCGCTCTTCAGGCCCGCGAAGGAGAAATGGGGCTCGTCCGAGCCGAGCAGCGGACGCGGCAACGGCACGGCCTTCGGATCGCCCGCCTCGGCGGCCTTCTCGACCGCCGGTCCGCCCGGAAAGCCGAGCCCGAGCAGCTTCGCGGTCTTGTCGAACGCCTCTCCGGCGGCATCGTCGATGGTGGTGGCGAGGCGGCGGTAGCGGCCCAGCCCTTCGACCGAGAGCAATTGGCAATGGCCGCCCGAGACCAGAAGCAGAAGATAGGGAAATTCGAGGTCCGGCTGGGACAGCATCGGCGACAAAGCATGACCCTCAAGATGATTGACCGCGATCAGTGGCTTGCCGGCGGCGAAGGCCAGGCCCTTGGCGGTGACCAGTCCGACCAGGACTCCGCCGATCAGGCCGGGACCGGCGGTTGCCGCTATGGCGTCAACCTCGCGGAGCGAGACTCCGGCCTCGGAGAGCACGTCCTCGATCAGCCTCGGCAGGATCTCGACATGGGCGCGCGCGGCGATCTCTGGAACGACTCCGCCATAGGGCCGGTGGGCGCTCTCCTGCCCTGCCAGCTTGTGGGCAAGCATTCGCCGCTCGCTCGTCACCAGCGCGGCGGCCGTCTCGTCGCAGGAGGATTCGATGCCGAGGATCAGGCTCATGCCCTTCCATGGCGTTTGGGCCCTTGCGCGGCAAGGGCTCGCGCCGGCCCACTGGAACCGTCCGGACAATCCGGCTAGCACAAGCGCCCCATGATCGGCATTCTCCGCATCGGCACGCGCGGTTCGCCGCTGGCCCTCGTCCAGGCGCGGCTGGTCGCGACCGCGCTTCGCGACGCCCATGGCTGGGGCCCCGAGCATATCGAGATCGTCCCGATCGCCACCACCGGCGACCTGGTGAGAGACCGCCCGCTCGCCGAGGAGGGCGGAAAGGCCTTGTGGACCCGCGAGCTCGATCGCGCTCTCCTCGAAGGGCGGACCGACATGTCGGTCCATTCGATGAAGGACGTCGAGACCTTCCGCGACGAGGCGCTCGTCATCGCCGCGATCCTCCCGCGCGCCGACACGCGCGACCGGCTGGTCGGCGCGAAGAGCCTCGGCAAGCTCGAAAAGGGCGCCCGGGTCGGCACCTCCTCGCCCAGGCGCTGGGCGCAGCTGCTCAATCGCCGGCCCGACCTCAACATCGTGCCGATCCGCGGCAATGTCGAAACCCGGCTTCGAAAGATCCAGATGGGCGAGGCGGACGCCACCCTCCTGGCCGCGGCCGGGCTCGACCGGATCGGCCATTCGGGGATCGGGGTGCCGCTCGACGATTTCCTGCCGGCGCCGGCCCAGGGCGCGATCGGAGTCGAGACCCGATCGGGGGACCGAAGGCTCCGGGCCCTGATCGCCAAGATCGACGATGAGCCGACTCACGCCTGCATCCTGGCCGAGCGGCGGCTTCTGGCCGGGCTGAACGGCGATTGCCGCTCCCCGGTCGCGGCCCTCGCCGAGCGGCAGGAGGACGGGCGGATCCTGCTCCGGGCCGAGATACTCACCCCGGACGGCCGCGAGGTCGAGCGCGGCGAGGCCGTCTTCGCGCCCGACGACGAGGAGGCGCCGCGCGCCCTCGCCCGCGAGATGCTGGGCCGCGCCGATCCGCGCCTCAGGGCGCTCTTCTCGATTTGAAGCTGCTCATCGTCCGGCCGCAGCCCGGCGCCTCGGAGACGGCGGCGCGGGCCCGGAAGCTGGGGCTGGATCCGGTCGTTTCGCCGCTCTTCGAGATCCGCCCGCTGCGGTGGCAAGCCCCCGATCCGGAAGGCTTCGACGCATTGCTCCTGACCAGCGCCAATGCGGTCCGTCACGGCGGCGGCGGCCTCGCGCGGTTCGTCCGCCTCCCCTGCTACGCGGTCGGAGAGGCCAGCGCCGAGGCGGCGCGCGAGGCCGGCTTCGGCGATGTGAGGACCGGCCCCGGCGACGCGGCCGCGGCCGCCGCGATGATGGAGAAAGACGGGGTCCGCCGGGCCTTCCATCCCTGCGGCCGCGACCGTGCCGGGCTTGGCGAGCCCGGCATCGATATCGTCCATGTCCCGGTCTACGCCGCCGACCCGATCGATGAATTGCCGGCCGATGCCAAAGCGGCGCTGGACGCGGGCCCGCTCGTGCTGGTCCACTCCCCACGCTCCGGAGCGCTGCTCGCCCGGCTGGTTCCGAACAAGGCGGGGGTCGCGGTCGCGGCGATCAGCGCCGCCGCGGCGCAGGCGGCGGGAGGCGGATGGCGTTCGGTCGCGGTCGCCTCGGCGCCCAGCGACGAGGCATTGCTGGAGCTTGCCGCAAAGCTGTGCCAGACTGAGGGCCATGGCCCTCGATCCTGAGCCTCTCGACGCCGCGACGCGACCCAGGCGGCCGCTTCTGCCGCTCGTCGCTCTCCCGCTCATCGCCTTCCTGCTCGGGCTGGCGGCGATGGGGTGGCTCCTGTCGCGCTGGGACGGCGGCGCCAAATTGCTCGGGGTCGCGCCCGCGCCTCCGCCCGCGATCGCCCAGCCGGTCCAGACGATCGCTGTCGAGCCCGAGCCCGCCGCGCCGGAGGCTGGACCGGACGACCAGGAGCCCGAGCGGCTGATCATCGATCCGGAGATCACCCGCCGGGTCAATCGGCTCGAAGAGAGGCTCGGCGCTCTCGACACCCAGTCGCGCGAGGCGGTCGGCAATGCGGATCGCGCCGAGGGCCTGCTCGTCGCGTTCGCGGCCCGCCGGGCGCTCGATCGCGGAGTCCCGCTGGGCTATATCGAAGGCCTGCTCGCCCAGCGCTTCGGGGAAAGGCACAGGCAGTCGGTCGCCAGGATCATCACGGCTTCGCGCGATCCGGTGACCCTGCGCGCGCTTCAGGAAGGCCTCCAGGAAATCGGGCCGCAGCTGATCGGCGGAGGCACCGAGCAGACCTGGTGGACCGGGCTGAAAAACGAGCTCGGCGGATTGATCACCATCCGGAAGGCGGGGACCCAGTCGACCGTGCCCGCCGAAAGGCTGCGCAGGGCCACAAGAAGGCTCGAGGCGGGCGAGGTCGACGTCGCGCTCGTCGAGGTGTCGCGGCTTCCCGGCCGCGGCAAGGCATCCGACTGGATCGCAAAGGCCCGGCGCTACGTGGGGGCGCGGCAGGCGCTCGACGCGATCGAGACGGCGGCCCTGCTCGAGCCGAGGAATCCGGCGCCGGCCAGGCCCGCGCCCGTGCCTGCACCCGCCAAGGCGGCGCCGGCCAAGAAGGCTGGTTAGCAGCTACTCACGCCGCTCATCCTGAGTAGGGACCGAGCTTGTCGAGGGCCCGTATCGAAGGTCATTCGATACTCCGTTTCGACAGGCTCAACGGCTACTCACATGAGGGGATTTGGACTTGGATGCGGAGCTAAATTTCTAACAAAGCATAAGGCCGGCCGAAGGCCGGCTCGACGACGAACTGGGCGCAGTTGAAGACGGGAACGCCGCGCGGCGTCCGGCCCGAATAGGCGCCGCGATGGGCGTGGCCGTGGACCACCGCTTTCACATTGTCGAACCGGTCGACCGCGTCGGCCAGGCGCGAGCAGCCAAGGAAGGGATAGATTTCGAGCGGCTCGCCTTCGACCGTCTCGACGATCGGCGCGTAATGGAGGACCGCGACGGCGCGGTCGGTGCGAAGCGAGCGAAGCGCATTCTCCAGGATCCGCGCTTCCTCCATCGCCTCGGCCACGAAGGTCTTGATCGCCTCCTCCCCGAATGCTCCGAGCTCGCCCCGGCCGAAGCCGCCGATGAAGCCCTTGGTTCCGGCGAATCCGACGCCCTCGATCACCACCGCCTGCTCGCCGAGCATGGTCGCTCCGGCCTGCTCGAGGATTCGGGCCACCTCGCTCGCATGGCCGCATTCGTAATCGTGGTTGCCGAGCACGGCGACGACCGGGATCGTGCAGGCGGCGAGGTCCTGGGCCAGTATCTCCGCCTCGGAGACCCGTCCGAAATTGGTCAGGTCGCCGCACAAAGCGAGGACGTCCGCTTTTTCCGAGATCTCGGCGAAAATGTCCCGGAACGGCTGGACGCTGGTCTCGGTGACGTGGAGATCGCCGATCGCCGCCAGGGTGATCGGCCCCGCGGTGGGCGTTTCAGTGCTTTCGCTCATGCCGCTCCTCGAGGCCGCGGCCGACGACGTCGGCGAAGCCCCATTCGTTGATGTCGATGACATAGTCGGTCGGGCTGATCAGCCGGCCGCGGCAGATCCGAACCTGGGCGGGCGGCATGTCGTCCTGCGCCTTCAGCCGGCCGAGCAATTCGTCGTAGAGCCAGCGCGGGATGAGATGGCGTTCGGTCGGGTAGACGAACCGGAAGTTGAGGACGTTGATCAGAAGCACCTCCCAATAGAGCTCCATCTGGGCGAGCAGCCAGTGCCAGTCTATCTCCTCATGCTTGATCAGCATGACGTGGACGATGTCGGCGCCGTCGTAGCGGTAGCGGGTCTGGAGGAAGAGCTTGGAGAGGATGAACTGGGTCGGCGGAGTAACCCGCACCAGGGTGCCGTAGACCTCGGCCTCATAGGCGTCCTGGAACCATTCGTCGGTGATCGGGATGCTCGCCGAGCTGATGTTGAAGATGACGTCGAAGAAATTGTCGCCGCTCCATACCTTCCCGATCCAGCGCTCGTCCTCCATCTCGATGCGGTGGCCCTTGCTCTTGAAGAAGGAGAGGATCCTGGGCGCGTCGCTCGGCTTGCAGAAGACGTCGAGATCCTTGGTCGGGCGGGTGATCCCGGTGAAGCAGGCGAGGGCGTAGGTGCCCGACAGCATGAACGGAACACCCGATTCCCGGAGCAGCTTCAGGCTCTCGGAATAGAATTCGACGGCTTCGGGCGGAGGCTCGAACATGTTGGAGTCGATCGTGTCGAGGATTGTGCTCATCGGCCCCGCGCTTCGCCGGCGAACGGCACCGCGCCGCATTCGTCCGGATAGATTGAGAACGGGGCCGAAGTGATTGCGTTCCGCGAGCCGCAGAGCGAGGGACCGGCGTTCAGGGCCGCGGATGGTTGCGGGCGATGCATCTCGCCTCCGCCAAGGCGGCGGTCAGGCCGGCCGCGACCGCCCCGACCAGGTAGATCGCGAGCGGGCCGGGGCTGAAACGGGCGCCGCCAAGGCCGATCCCGAAGCCGCGCGAATATTCGGCGGGAATGAGCGCGAGCGTTGCCAGCATCGCGGCGACTGCAAGCAGGGCGTAGGCGGCGGCAATCGCACGGCGGACCCGAAGGTACCTCCGCGCGGCGATCATCGCCGGAGCGAGGAGCAGCATAAAGCCGATCTTGGCGAGGGGCGCGACCTCGTCGGCGACGGCCAGGGTCGCGGCGGGAAACGAACGTCCCTCGGCGAGGGGCGACAGGCCAAGAATGGCGATCAAGGCGCTCGGAAGGAAGATCGCGACCGCCCAGCCGGAGATCAGTGCGATGAAGAGGCATTTGGGGCGCACGAGGAGAGCGTCGTGACCGCCCGCGCCGGATTCTGCCGCCGGATCCATCAGCGGCCGCCCGCGGGCCTGGCGGGACGGCCGACCGCAAGCAGCTTCACCGTGAAGACGAGGTCGGAATTGGGCGGCACCGATCCGTCGGCATTGCCGGTCTTCCCGTAAGCCAGGCGGGCGGGGATATGGACCCGATAGCGCCCGCCGCGGTTCATCAGAAGCAGAGCCTCGGTGAGGCCGGGGATGAGATTGGAGACGAGCAGGCCCGCGGGCTCGGCCGTCGTTTCCACCAGGGTGCCGTCGGCAAGGCGGACTTCGTACGTGACCCGGACGGCGTCTTTCCGCGTCGGGCGTGGCCCGGTTCCCGGCTCGAGAGTTTCGAGACGGACGCCCGAGCGGGTGGCGATCGATGGGACGGCGGGAGCCGGTACCGCGGCGGGAATCGGACTCGCCGATGCGAGCAGAAGTGCCAGAAACGACATGGCCTCGTGGCTATTCGTCCCTGGATGCTGAAACAAGTTCAGCATGACGAGGAAGGGACACCGCGCTTGGGATTCGAACCACGCGCGCAGCCCTTTTGGGCGGAGCGCCACAAAAGGAAGGAGAGGGTTCGACCACCGACAGCGAGAAATTGGAGCGGGCGAAGGGATTCGAACCCTCGACCCCAACCTTGGCAAGGTTGTGCTCTACCCCTGAGCTACGCCCGCTCTGAGACGCGCCGCGACGGGCGCGGCGGAGGTAAGGCGGCGGCTGCTAGCATGGGCTCCGCGGGGCGGCAAGGGGCGATCTCAAGCCTCGGTCAAAGGCTTGGCAGAGCGTGCCTCGATCCCACATAGGAAGGACAGGATCTTATTCGGAGAATCGAAACGTGGCGACCTTGGGGATGAGCGCGGCCGAGAAGGAGGCTCTGGAGAGCTTCAGGCGCGACGTGATCGAGCCTTCGATGGAATCGCTCGTCATTCTCGATTTCTGGGCGGAATGGTGCGGGCCGTGCAAGCAGCTCGGGCCGGTGCTCGAGAAGGTCGCGGCCGATTATGCGGCCAAAGGCGTCAAGCTGGTCAAGATCGACGTCGACCAGAACAAGGCGATCGCCGCCCAGTTCAGGGTCCAGTCGATCCCGACCGTCTACGCGATCTTCCAGGGCCAGCTCGTCGCCGACCTCACCCCGGCGCGCACCGAGGGACAGCTGACCCGGATTCTCGACCAGATATTGGCGCAGCTGCCGGTCTCCGGAGAAGAGCAGCAGCTCGAGGCCGAGATCGAGCCGTTGCTGGAGATGGGCGAGCAGGTGCTCGCCGGCGGCGAGGGCGAGCGGGCCGCGGGCATCTTCCGCCAGCTTCGGGACATGGCCCCCGACAATCCCGACGTGATTTCGGGGCTGGCGCGGTCGCTTCTCGCCGCCGGGCAGGCCGAGGAAGCGCGGCAGGCGCTCGACGGGCTGGACGAAAAGGCCGAGAGCCATCCCGCCATCGCCCGCGCCAAAGCGGCGCTCGCCGTCGCCGAGACCGCTCCGGCCGCGGCCGAGACCGAGGCGCTCGAGCAGAGAATCGCGGCGAATCCCGACGATCACGAGGCCCGGCTGGACCTCGCCGCGGCGGCGATGGCGTCGGGCGACCGCGATCGCGCCGCCGATCTCCTGCTCGAGATCGTCGGAAGGGACCGCGACTGGAACGAAGGCGAAGCGCGCAAGCGGCTGCTCCAATACATCGAGGCGGTCGGCCTCGAGGATCCCTGGGCGGGCGCTCAAAGGCGGCGGCTCTCGGCCATCCTCTTCACCTGATGGAAGCCGGGACCCTCCGGATCCCGATCTTCCCGCTCGCGGGCGCGATCCTGTTCCCGCGGGCGCAATTGCCGCTCCACATCTTCGAGCCGCGCTACCGCGAGATGGTCCGTGACGCCCTGGCCGGCGACGGCATGATCGGTATGGTCCAGCCGCTTCCGGGATTCGAGAACGAGCGGGCGCGGATCGGCGGCCTCCCCGATCTGTTCGAGATCGGCTGCATCGGGCGAATCAGCGGATCCGAGGCCCTGGACGACGGCCGGTTCAACATCGTCCTGGAGGGCGTCCGCCGGTTCCGGATCGCGCGCGAGGCCGACGTCACGACGCCGTATCGGCAGGTCGACGCCGACAGCGCCGGATTTGACGATCTCGATTCGTCGGAGCCGCTCGGGATCGCCCAGCGCGCCGATCTCGAGCGCGAATCGCGCCGCTATGCCGACGCTTTGGGCTATGCGGTCGACTGGGACGCGGTGCAGCGGCTCGACGACGAGATGCTGGTCAACGGCATCGCCCAGATCGCGCCGTTCGACGTCGGATCGAAGCAGGCCCTGCTCGAAGCGGCCGATATTGCCGAGCGCTGCGACCTGCTCGTCCAGTTCATGCAGTTCCAGCGCATGCTTCCCGGAGGCGCCGACGGGCCGGAGACGATGCAGTGACGGACGGGCTGCCGACCGGACTGGTCTGTCCGCTGACCCGAACGCCGTTGCGCTTCGATCCGGAGAGGCGGGAGCTCGTTTCCGAGGCGGCCGGACTCGCTTATCCGGTGCGCGAGGGGACTCCGGTGCTTCTGGTCGAGGAGGCGCGGAGGCTGAAGGAATGAGCGGCGAGGTCGATCTCACCGGCGAGTGGAGCGGAATCTACAATTATCCCTCGCTCTATCCGCCCAACAGCTTCGAGGCGTCGATCCGCGATTCGGGCGGAATCATCACCGGCGTGATCCGGCAGCCGGGCGAGTTCTTCGAGCCGGCCGGCACCATGCAGCACGCCGTGATCGAGGGCAGCCGCGAGGGGAGCATCGTCCGATTCGTCAAGATGTACGACGACCTCAGCCGCCCGACGCCGCATTATTCCGGGATCATCCAGCCCGGTGGGGACGAGATCGAGGGGGAATGGACCATTCCCGGCGACTGGTCGGGCACGTTCCTGATGGTGCGCGGCGGAAAGGCCGAGGCGGAGGAAGAGCTGGAAGTGGGCGAGGAGATAGTGGCCCGCTAGCGCCAAACCGTCGTTCCAGCGAAAGCTGGAACCTCACTTTTCTTATCGCCTCAGAAAGCTCAGTGAGATCCTGGCTTTCGCCAGGATGACGTGAGGTCAGATCGGCAGCCCCCGAAGCAGAAGCGGCAGATCTCCGCTCTCTCCCCTCGCCTCGGCCATCATCTGGTCGCGCAGCGGGCCGATCCTGCCGACCAGGCCCATTCCGAAGCGGCGCACCGCCGAGGCGGCTCGGCCGGGAATGCCGTAGATCCGGGTGAGGCCGTCGGTCATCGCTGCGACCATGAAGGTGTCGAGGCTTCGCCACCGGTCGTAACGGTCGAGCAATTGGGCGTCGCCGAGGTCCATGCCGGTGCGCGCGCCCTCGACCAGCACCTGGGCGAGGGCGGCGGCGTCCCGGAAGCCGAGATTGAGGCCCTGGCCGGCGATCGGATGGATGCCGTGCGCCGCGTCGCCGACCAGAGCGAGGCGCTGGCCGGTGATCGTCGCGGCATGGTGGAATCCGAGGGGATAGGTCCAGCGCGGCCCGGCCATCTCGACCTTGCCGAGGAATCCCCCCATCCTTTTCGCGATCTCCGCGGCCATGGCGCGGTCGGGCAGGTCCATCACCGCGGCGGAATCGCCCTCGGGCACCGACCAGACGATCGCCGAGCGCGTGCCCGGAAGCATGGGCAGGATCGCGAAGGGGCCCGACGGGTAGAATATCTCGTAAGCGACGTTTTCGTGGCTGTGCTCGTGGGCGATGGTCGCGACGATCGCGGAATGATCGTAGCGCCATCGTGCCATTGCGATCCCGGCGGCCTCACGCGTCGGCGAGTTGCGCCCCTCGGCGCCGACCAGCAGAGGCGCGGTCAATGCGCGGCCGTCCTCGAGCGCGACGCGGACTCCGGCGCCGTCGCGGACGATACCGGCGGCGCGGGCCGGCATGATCAGGCTCACCTTCCCGGCGTCGAGCGCGGTTTCGCGCAGAACGGCGCGAAGCCGGCGATTCTCGAACATCATTCCGAGGGGATCGCTCCCTCCCATCTCGTCCGAGCCGGGATCGAAGACGATTCCGCCGGGCTTCAGGCCGTCGCTGACCCGGATCGTCCGGATCGGGCAGCCTTCGCCGTCGAGCTTCGCGCCCACTCCGATCGTCCGGAGCATGCGCCAGGAAGAGCTGGAGACCGCGGTGGTTCGGCCGTCATAGGCCGGCGCGGCCACCGTTCCGGGATCGGCGGGATCGATGACGATCGAGGACAAACCGTGCCGATCGAGCGCGATGGCGAGGGTCAGGCCGACCAGCCCGCCGCCCAATATGATGACGTCAGCGCGATCCATCGGCTGCTCCTAGCCCTTTCAGATTGAAGGGCAAGCGTTGCAGGTCTGCAACGCCGCAAGCTTGACCGGGGAGTCCGGCAGGGCGCATGTTGGAGGCTGCGGAACATTTGGGGCACGGGAATGGCGACGGTGGCGCGGAATGCCCGTCAGCAGAAAAAGGAACAGTGGCGCGACGGGCTTCAGCGCAAGGCCCGGCGATCGGGCGCGTTCGCCTGGGGGAGCGCGCTCGTCGCTCTGGCCCTGCTTCTGCTCATCGCTCTCGCAAGCTACCGGCCGAGCGACCCGGCGCTGAACACGGCAGCCGCCGGGCCGGTCAACAACTGGCTTGGGGCTCCGGGCGCCTATACGTCCGATTTCCTGCTCAGCGTCTGGGGCCCGCCGGTCGGGCTGCTCGTGCCCCTGATCGCCCTTCTCGGCCTTCGGATCATCCGAGGAGTGGGGCCCGGGCGCTGGATCCGCGCCCTATTGCTCACCCTGCTCGGGATCAGTCTGCTCGGGATCGCCGCCGGGATCCTGGTCGGGGGCGCGATCAACGGTCTGCCCGCGGGCTGGGGCGGAGCGGTCGGACTGTCCTTCGCCAATCTGGCCTCCGCCGCGATCGGCCTGATCGGCCGCGCCGACGTCGAGACCTGGGTGCGCGGGATCGCGGTCGGCCTGCTCGTGATCGGCGGCCTGATCCTCTGTTATTATGCGCTCGGGCTCCGGGCCGAGGAGCGCTACTGGCTCCAGTCGCTTCGCCAGCGCGAGCGCGAGGAAGCGGATTATGAGGACGATCTGCCCGATCCGGAGGAGAGGCCCGCCCGGGCGCCGGTGATCGCCCCGGCCGAGACTCACCGCACCATCATCGCCGACCGCGCCCGAACCCCCGACAAGGGCCGGCGTCCGCTTCGCGAGCGCCAGGCTTCCCTGGCGCTGGGCGACAGCTTCGCTCTCCCGACCATCGACCTGCTCAATCCGCCGCCGCCACCGGTCAACGCCAATCTCGACAAGGCCAGCCTCGAGCGCAATGCGCGCCTGCTCGAATCGGTGCTCGAGGATTTCTCGGTGAAGGGGGAGATCGTCGAGGTTCGCCCCGGCCCGGTCGTCACCATGTACGAGCTCGAGCCGGCGAGCGGGATCAAGGCGAGCCGCGTGATCCAGCTCGCCGACGACATCGCCCGCAACATGTCGGTCCTGTCGGCGCGGGTCGCGACCATCCCCGGCCGAAGCGTGATCGGGATCGAGCTTCCCAACGCCAAGCGCGAGCAGGTGACCCTTTCCGAGCTGATATCGAGCCATGCCTTCGAGGATCAGGTCGCCTCGCTTCCCATCGTCCTGGGAAAGAATATCGCCGGCGATCCGGTCATCGCCGATCTTCAGCCGATGCCGCATCTGCTGATCGCCGGAACGACCGGATCGGGCAAGTCGGTCGGCCTCAACTGCATGATCCTGTCCCTGCTCTACCGGCTGACGCCCGAGCAGTGCAAAATGATCCTGATCGATCCCAAGATGCTCGAGCTCAGCATCTACGACGACATCCCGCATCTTCTCGCCCCGGTCGTCACCGAGCCGGCCAAGGCGATCCGCGCCCTGAAGTGGACCGTCGAGCAGATGGAGGATCGCTATCGGATGATGGCTTCGCTCGGAGTCCGGCAGCTTTCCAGCTTCAACGCCAAGGTGCGCGAGGCGAAGGGCAAGGGCCAGACGCTCGGGCGGCGGGTTCAGACCGGCTACGATCCGGAGACCGGCCAGCCGCGCTACGAGAATGAGGAGCTCGAATATGAGGTCCTCCCCCAGATAGTCGTCGTCGTCGACGAGCTTGCCGACCTGATGATGACCGCCGGCAAGGAGGTCGAGTTCCTGATCCAGAGGCTCGCCCAGAAGGCGCGGGCGGCCGGAATCCACCTGATCCTGGCGACCCAGCGGCCGTCGGTCGACGTCATCACCGGCGTGATCAAGGCCAATTTGCCGACCCGGATCAGCTTCGCCGTCACCTCCAAGATCGACAGCCGGACCATCCTCGGCGAGCAGGGCGCCGCGCAGCTGCGCGGCAAGGGCGACATGCTCTACATGCCGGGCGGCAAGCAGATCGCCCGGGTCCACGGACCCTTCGTCTCGGACGAGGAGGTTCGCGCCGTCGCCGACCACTGGCGCTCGCAGGGCAATCCCGACTACATCATGGCGGTGACCGAGGAGCCCGAGGACGGCGGCTATATGTTCGAGGGCCAGCCGACCGGCGACGACGACAGCGAGTCGCAGCTTTACCGAAAGGCGGTCCAGACCGTCGCGGAGAGCCAGAAGGCCTCGACCTCCTACCTCCAGCGCCAGCTCCGCCTGGGCTACAACAATGCCGCGCGTCTGATCGAACGGATGGAGAAGGAGGGCGTGGTCAGCGCCCCCGACCATGTCGGCCGGCGCGAGGTGCTCGTCGATCCGGAGGGGCGGCCGCTTTAGGTGCACCCTCAAAGGCGTTCGCCCTGAGCCAGTCGAAGGGCTCTACTGTTTCTTCGGTGGCCAAGGGGAAGGGTTGGGCTTCGACAGGCTCAGCCCGAACGGTTGTGGAGTTGGAACCGCTCGGGTTCACTGGACATTCAAGGGGAGATCCCTACTTCCCCCGCTAAATCGTCACGGAGAATATCCATGTTGCGTATCACCACGCTCGCTCTTGCCGCGCTTCCGCTGGCCGCGGTCGCACTGGCTCCGCAGGCGCCCGCGCTCGCCCAGGCGGCCAAGCCGATCGACCAGGTCGCGACGACTCTTCGCGCGGTCAGTACGATGACCGCCAATTTCGCTCAGACCGACCGACGCGGTCGCACCCTGAACGGCCGCCTCACCCTGAAGCGGCCGGGCAGGATCCGATTCGAGTATCAGCCGGGCGTGAAGATGCTGATCGTTGCCGACGGCCGCCGCCTCAACATGGTCGATTACGAGGTGAAGAGGGTCGAAAGCTGGCCGATCGCCAATTCGCCGCTCTCAGTTCTTCTCAACCCGAACCAGGACATTTCGCGGATGGCCACGGTGGTCCGAAACGACCGCCAGGTCGTGCTCGTGCGCGCCCGCGATCCCAAGCGTCCCGAGTTCGGGACGATCACCATCGCCTTCGCCCGGATCGCCAGCGCCCCCGGCGGACTGATGCTCCAGGGCTGGACCACGATCGACGCCCAGAACAATCGGACCACGGTGAAGCTGTCCAATCAGCGCTTCAACGTCGCGGTGGCCGACAGCGCCTTCGCCTGGACCGATCCGCGCCGCGCGAAGCCGCGCGGCTGAGGCTCGAAAGCGGCGCCATTCATCGGCCCGACAGGTAGCGGGCGCTATTAACAGGGCTGCAATTACGCGGCGAAGCTTCGGGTTTTCCCCCTGTTGCCCGGATCGGCGCCCGTAATTGTCCTCGCGTAACCAAACGCTTGGCGGCCCTCGCTCCATGCCCCCGGAGCGGGGGCCTTAGCGTTTTTGGCGGGGTAGACGGTTCCAGGCGGCTTTTCTGGTGAGGAAGTCGGTTCCGGCCCGCCGCGCATGCGGTACACGCCCACAATCGACAGGCAGGGGCCCTGCGTTTAACAGGCACCTAATGTCCGTTACCCTGAAGATCGCGTCCTGGAACATCAATTCCGTGCGCGCCCGACTTCCGATCGTCGAACAGTTCCTGAGGGAGGAATCGCCCGATATCCTCTGCCTTCAGGAAACGAAGGTGCGCGACTGCGATTTCCCGACCGAGGGCTTCCGCAGGCTCGGCTACGTCCACAACATCCTCTGCGGCCAGATGATGCATCACGGAGTCGCCATTTTGAGCCGGGTGCCGCTCCACGAGGAGGAGAGGCTCGACTGGCAGGCGAACGGCGAGGCGCGGCACCTCGGAGTCCGGCTCGAATGCGGGATCAGGCTCGAGAACGTCTACGTGCCCGCCGGCGGCGATATTCCCGACCGCGAGCAGAATGCCAAGTTCGGCCAGAAGCTCGACTTCCTCGAGCGCATGACGATCTGGTCCGAGGCCTGCCAGCATCCGACGATCATGGTCGGCGATTTCAACGTGGCGCCGCTCGAATGCGACGTGTGGAACCACAAGCAATTGCTCAACGTGGTCAGCCACACGCCGATCGAGGTCGAGGCCCTGACCCGCCTCCAGGCGAGCAACGACTGGGTCGATCTCGGCCGCCATTTCCACCCGCCGCCCAAGCGGCTCCACACCTGGTGGAGCTATCGCTCGCCCGACTGGACGGTGAACGACCGCGGCCGGCGCCTCGACCATATGTGGGCGACCAGGGACGTGGCGGCGCGCGCGGTGCGCCACGTCGTCCACGAGCCGTGCCGCAACTGGGAGCGGCCCTCCGACCACGTCCCGCTCGTCACCGAGTTCGAGATTTGAGCCAAGGGCGCGACGTCGCCCGGGCGATCGACTCGCTCCGGCGCGGCTGGCCCGTCACCGTCGGCGGAACCGCCTTCCTCGCCATCGAGACCGCGACCGACGAGGCGCTCGAATCATTCGATTCCGGCCGCCGCGCCGACCTTTTGATCTCGGGCAACCGCGCGGTGACCCTCAAGCTCGCAAACCAGCGCGACGCCGTGCCGACAGGCCCGGTTCGGATCGAGCGCGCCTCCTGGCTCGGCCTCGCCGAGGCGATGGCGGTCGCGGACCCCGCGCTCGATCTCGCCTCGCCGCTCAAGGGACCGTTTCGGAGCGTGCCGCTCGGCTGCGACCGCGCCGCGCTCGCGGCGATCGTGCTGGCCCGCCGGGCCGGCCTTCTGCCGGCCTTCTTCATGGACGGGGCGGCCGGCCCGGATTCGGCCGCGGTCGATCCGGAAGCGATCGAGGCCTGGAACTCGGATCCAACGCTCAGGATCGCCTCGCGAGCGGCCCTCCCGACCCGCTTCGCCGAGAAAGGCGAGATCCTGGCCTTCCGCTCCGACGAGGATTCGTCGGAGCATGTCGCACTGCTCATCGGCGCTCCGACCGGGCAGCCGCCTTTGGTCCGGCTGCACAGCGAATGTCTGACCGGCGACGTTCTCGGGTCGCTCAAATGCGATTGCGGGCCGCAGCTCGACGACGCGCTCCGGGCGATCGCGGAATCGGGTTGGGGGATCCTGCTCTATCTGCGCCAGGAAGGGCGGGGGATCGGGCTGGTCAACAAGCTTCGCGCCTATGCGCTCCAGGACCAGGGGTTCGACACGGTCGACGCCAATATCCGGCTCGGCTTCGGGGACGACGAACGCGACTTCACCGTCGCGGCGCACATGCTCGAACGGCTCGGGCAGAGCGAGGTGCGGCTGCTGACGAACAATCCGCGCAAGGTTGCCGGGCTCGAGGCGGCCGGAATCGGGGTGGCGGAGCAGGTCCCGCTCCGCGCTGGAGAGAATCCGCACAATCGGGCCTATCTCGAGACCAAGCGCTCGCGGAGCGGGCACGACCTGTGACGCCAAGGCGTCAGCGCTCGAGCCGTTCCACGATCTCCGCCACCTCGCGATAATCGCGCGCGACATGATGGGCGCCGGCGGCTCGGACGCGCTCGGCATGTCCCTCCCGAATATGGCTTGCCGCGAGCAGGGCGATCACTGTCATGCCCGCGGCCGCCCCTGCCGCGACTCCGACGGGATGGTCCTCGATCACCAGGCAGCGGTCCGGATCGACTCCGAGCCGCTCGGCGGCGTGGAGATAGATGTCGGGATGGGGCTTGCCGCGCGGGAAGCCGGCGGCGCTGAACAGACGGCCCTGGAAATAAGCGGTGAGCCCCAGGCGGGCGAGAGTCGCCTCGAGCCAGCTGGTCTCGCTCGACGAGGCGATGGCGAGCTTGCGGTGGCCCTGGGCGGTCAGGAACGGCTCGATCCCCTCGATAGCCAGCATCTCGGCGGTGCGCGCGGCGATCGCCTCGTCGATCGCGCGGCCGAGCTCGTCGGCGTGGAAGGCGAGGCCGCTCTCCTCCTCGATCTTCCGGTGGCAATCGGTCCAGCGCAGGCCGGAATAACGGGCGACCGCTTCCTCGCCGGAGACGGCGTGGCCGCGAGCGGTCAGGATCTCGGCCATCGCGGCGTTGGCGACCGCCTCGCTGTCGACGATCACGCCGTCGAAATCGAAGATTATGGCCTCGAACCTCATGGCATCGGTCCGGGGGACCGATGACGTTCGAGGCCATCCGAGAATTTCAGGTCCGCTCTCCGAACAGAGCCGTGCCGACGCGGACGTGGGTGGCGCCGATCATCACCGCGGACGGATAATCGTCCGACATGCCCATGCTCAGCCCGGCAAGGCCGTGGCGGCGCGCCAGCTTGGCGAGCAATGCGAAATAGGGCGCGGCCTCGACCCCTTCGGGCGGAATGCACATAAGGCCGGCGACCGGAAGGTCCGCCGCCCGGGCCTGGCCGAGCAGGTCGGGAAGACCGGCGACCGCGCAGCCGCCTTTCTGCGGCTCGTCGCCGATATTGACCTGGAGGAAGCAGTCCGGACGGCGGCCGGCCCTGGCCATCGCCCCGGCGAGCGCCTCGACGAGCGACGGACGGTCGACCGAGTGGATGGCGTCGAACAGAGCGACAGCGTCGGCGGCCTTGTTGGACTGGAGCGAGCCGATCAGATGGAGTCGGACGTCGGGCCATTGCTCGCGGAGCGCCGGCCATTTGGCCTGGGCCTCCTGGACCCGATTCTCCCCGAACAGGCGCTGGCCCGCTTCGAGCAGGGGGCGGATCGCCTCGGCCGGGTGGGTCTTGGAGACGGCGATCAGGTCGACGTCGTCGGGGGAACGGCCCGCGAGCGCGGCTGCCCTGGCGATCGATGAGCGTACGTCTTCGAGGCGTTCGGATGCCGAGGTCATGGCCGCGCTATAGCCGCCTCACGTCATTCCAGCGCAAGCTGGAATCTCCCTGACCTTCCAAAGAAAGAAGTGAGATTCCAGCTTTCGCTGGAATGACGGCTGAAATGGAAACCGGGGGAGCCGATCAGAACCGGAAGGCGGTTCCCACGTAGACGGCCTGGCTGTCGCGGCGCTCGTCGGCGAGCGGCTGGAGCCGGTCGTCCTGGATCCGGTAGCGGACTCCGCCGGTGACATCGAGGTTGCGGGTCAGCCGGTAGGAGCCGCCGACGCCCACGGAATAGCCGACATCCTGGCTGATCGCGCGCGCTGGAGCGGTCGCGTCGGGACGGTCGACGGCGGCCTCGACACGGCCGGTGAAGCGGTCGCCGCTGTAGGAGACCCCCACCTCGGCGGCATCGCGGCCGACCGGGAGCGCTCCGCCGCGCACCCGGGCGACGTCGCCGGAGAGCGCGAAACGCCTCCAGCCCACGGCCACGCCGAGATTGTAGGAGGTGGGCGTGATCGCCGTGATCGCGGTCGCGGTCTCGTCTCCGGCGCGGCGGCCGGCATCGGCCGGGCTCGAGGCGCGGGCGCGGACGGCGACTCGGACGGCCCTGCTGTTGGTCGAGACCGAAGCCGGGGTGAATCGGAAGCTGTTGGCCGAGAAGCCGCGGCGGACCAGCTCGGCGGCGAGCCGCGGATCGGTCACCGCGGGGGTGAAGCTGCCCGAGCTCAGGGCCGGCGCCGGACGCGCTTTCTTCGGCTTCTGCTGGGTGTTCGCGGCGAGCGCCGGAGTCAGCGCGAGGGCCAGCGCGACGAGCGCTGCGCTTCCCACCTTTGCTGATCCCACCGTTTTCATGCCTTTAGCGACTCCCGTAACGAACCGGATGTAATCCGTATCCCGCCCGCAAACCAGCAATCCGCGGCTTCCGTGTCGGAATCGCGGAGACTGTTGCAACTTATCAACAGCCCGGTTGCGCGGCGATGAATGGCGACCCTCTCAGAGAGACGCTTGCCGCCCGCCCCTCACTATCTATAAGCAGGCCAATCCCTGTCGCTTCAAGGACGTCCAAATGGTACGCGCTGTTTCCCTCGGCCTGGCATTCGCCTGCGCCTTTTCCCTCTCGGCCTGCGATTTCGTGCGGGAGGACATCAACAAGACGCTGGGCAACGGCAATAACGACAGGGTCCGTCAGGCCGATCTCGCCGCTTCCCAGGTCACCACGATCGGCGTGAATGCCTATCTGTGGCGGGCCGCGCTCGACACTCTGTCCTTCGCTCCGATGGCCCAGGTCGATTCGAACGGCGGAGTCATCGTCACCGACTGGTACGCCAATCCCAATTCGCCCAACGACCGGGTGAAGGTGACCGTCACCATCCTCGACCGCGACCTTCGCGCCGATGCGCTTCGGGTCGCTGCCTCGCGGCAGGTGCTTCGCGGCGGCCAGTGGGTCGAGGCGCCGGTCACCGCGGCCACCGTCCAGCGGCTCGAGGAGATCATCCTCACCCGCGCCCGCGACCTGCGCCGCAACGCGATCGGCTAATCCGACCGAACAGGAGTCTATTCCCCGCATGGCTGCGCGCTTCAACCCGCTCGAGGCCGACGCGCACTGGCAGAAAGTCTGGGAGGAACGGGGGACCTTCCACGCCGACGACAGAAGCGCCAGGCCGAAGACCTACGTCCTGGAGATGTTCCCCTATCCTTCGGGGCGCATCCACATGGGCCATGTCCGCAACTACACGATGGGAGACGTTCTCGCCCGCTACCGGCGGATGAACGGCTTCGAGGTTCTCCATCCGATGGGCTGGGACGCCTTCGGAATGCCCGCCGAGAATGCGGCGATGGAGAAGAAGGTCCATCCCGGAAGCTGGACCCGCGACAATATCGCGACGATGCGCGGCCAGCTCAAAAGGCTCGGCTTCGCGCTCGACTGGAGCCGCGAGCTCGCCACCTGCGAGCCCGATTATTACGGCCACGAGCAGGCGCTTTTCCTCGACCTCAATGAAGCGGGGCTCGTCTACCGCAAGGAGAGCGAGGTCAATTGGGACCCGATCGACATGACCGTTCTCGCCAACGAGCAGGTCGTCGACGGCAAGGGCTGGCGCTCGGGCGCGCCGGTCGAGCGGCGCAAGCTGAGCCAGTGGTTCCTCAAGATCACCGATTTCGCCGACGAATTGCTCGACGGCCTCGATGGCCTCGACAAATGGCCCGACAAGGTCCGGCTGATGCAGGAGAACTGGATCGGCAAGAGCCAGGGGCTGCGCTTCCGCTTTTCGCTCGCTTCTCCCCTCCCTCCCAGGGAGGGGTCGGGGGTCGGTGCCGCCGAAGGCGGACCTGACGGCTTCGACGTCTTCACGACCCGTCCCGACACCATCTTCGGCGCGAGCTTCGCAGCGATCTCGCCCGACCATCCGATCGCGCTGGCGCTTGCGGAGCGAGACGAGGCGCTCGCCGCCTTCATCGCCGAGTGCAAGGCGGGCGGAACGACCGCGGCCGAGCTCGAGACGGCCGAGAAAAAGGGCTTCGATACCGGCCTTAAGGTCGTCCACCCGTTCGATCCGGACTGGACGCTTCCCGTCTGGGTCGCGAACTTCATCCTGATGGATTACGGCTCGGGCGCCGTGTTCGGCTGCCCGGCGCACGACCAGCGCGACCTGGATTTCGCCCGCAAATACGGCCTTCCGGTCACCCGCGTCGTCGCGCCGACGCCGGAGGAAGCCGGCGAGCCGATCGGCGACGAGGCCTATGTCGGGCCCGGCCGGATGGTGAACAGCCGCTTCCTCGACGGGATGAGCGCCGAGGAAGGGATCAAGGCGGTCGTCGCCCGCGCCGAGGAGGAAGGCTGGGGCGAAGGCACGACGGTCTGGCGGCTTCGCGACTGGGGTGTCTCGCGCCAGCGCTACTGGGGCACGCCGATCCCGATCGTCCATTGCGCGGAATGCGGGCCGGTGCCGGTTCCGCGCTCGCAATTGCCGGTCGTCCTTCCCGAGGACGTCGCGTTCGACACGCCGGGCAACCCGCTCGACCGACACCCGACCTGGACCGACGTGCCGTGCCCGGGCTGCGGCGGGCCGGGCCGGCGGGAGACCGACACGCTCGACACCTTCGTCGATTCGTCCTGGTATTTCATCCGCTTCGCGAGCCAGCCGGTCGACGAGCCGTTCGACCGCAAGACGGCGGAGAGCTGGCTTCCGGTCGACCAATATATCGGCGGGGTCGAGCACGCGATCCTGCACCTTCTCTACGCGCGTTTCTGGACCCGGGCGCTGAAGCGGATCGGACGGCTCGACATCGACGAGCCGTTCGCGGGCCTGTTCACCCAGGGCATGGTCACCCACGAGACCTACAGGGGCCCGGACGGGGCCTGGCTGAGCCCCGACGAGGTCGAGCAGAAAGGTAGCGACTGGCTGGTCGCGGCGACCGGCGAAAAGGCCGAGCCGGGCCGGGTCGAGAAGATGTCCAAGTCCAAGCGCAACACCGTCGATCCCGAACCGATCGTCGACCAGTACGGCGCGGACGCGGTGCGCTGGTTCATGCTCTCCGACAGCCCGCCCGAGCGCGACCTGCCCTGGAGCGAGGCCGGCATCGAAGGGAGCTGGCGCTTCGTGCAAAGGCTCTGGCGGCTGGCGGATAGTGAAGGAGGGCCGGCTTCGACCCTGCTCGGCGGCGAGCCGGATCCGGCGCTCGAGCGAAAGCTCCACCGGACGATCGCCTCGGTGGGCGCGAACATCGAGGCGCTCGCCTTCAACAAGGCGGTGGCGAACGTCTACGAGCTCGCCAACGCAATCGAGAAAGCGGCGCCTTCGGAGACCCGAAGCCGGGCAGTCGAGGCCCTGCTTCGCCTGGTCGCACCGATGGTGCCGCATCTCGCCGAGCAGGCCTGGTCGGCGCTCGGCCGCGAAGGCCTGATCGCCGACGCCGACTGGCCGAAGGCCGATCCGGCGATGCTGGTCGACGACGAGGTCGTGATCGCGGTCCAGGTCAACGGCAAGCTCCGCGACACTTTGACCGCGCCCAAGGGCAGCGCGAAGGAGCTTCTCGAGGAGATGGCGCTCGCTTCGGAGAAGGTCGCCCGGATCCTCGAGGGCAATGCGCCTCGGAAGGTGATCGTCGTGCCCGACCGCCTGGTCAATATCGTCGCATGAAGCGGCCGCGTGCCTTCGCTATGGCCCTGGCGCTCGCCGTCCTGCTCTCGGCCTGCGGTCTCAAGCCGCTCTATGGCGGCGGCGGGTCGGGCGCGGTGGCTCAGTCGCTTCGGTCCATCTCGGTCGCTCCGATCGAGGGCCGGGCCGGCTGGCTGGTCAGGACGGCGCTCGAGGACCGGCTCCAGAAGCCCGAGGGCGCGGCCGCGCGCTATCGGCTCGAGGTCCAGCTCGACGACGACATTACCGGCTTCGGCATCCGCAGCGACGATGCCGTGACCCGCGAGCGGCGGACCCTGCGCGCGCGCTATCGGCTGGTCGATTCGGAGAAGGGGACGGTGGTTCTTGACGCCACCGCGGGCTCGGACGCCGGGATCGACGTGGTCAGCTCCGAATATGCGACCGTCGCCGCCGAGCAGACCGCGCTCGAGCGGCTCGCCCGCGAGGTGGCCGACCAGATCGTCACCCGGGTCGCGGTCTATGCATCGCGCACCGGCGCGGCCCGGTGAAGGCGAACCGGCCGCAGATCGAGAAAGCGCTCCGGGCGCCGGGCGACATCCGTTTCTTCCTCCTGCACGGGCCCGACGAATCGGGATCGCGCGCCATGATCCCAATGCTCGCCAGGGCGCTCGGCGAGCATGTCGAGAGGGTCGAGCTGAGCGGAGCGGACCTCAAGGGCGATCCCGCGCGCCTCGCGGACGAGGCCGCGTCCATCTCCCTGTTCGGCGGCGCGCGCTACGTTCTGGTCGAGCAGGCCGGCGACGAGATCGTGCCCGCGCTCGAAGCGCTGATCGAGGCCCCGGCCGCCGGCAATCCGGTGGTAATCGTCGCCGGCGGGCTGAGGCCGACGTCGAAGCTGCTCAAGCTCGCCCTCGCCGAGAAGAATGGGATGGCCTTCGCCAGCTATGCGCCCGAGGGCCGCGACGCGGACCGGCTGGTGCTCGACATGGCGCGCGAGCGCGGCCTGATCGTCCGCCCCGACGTTGCGAGCCGGATCGCCGAGGCCTGCGGCGCCAACCGGGCGATCCTCGCGCTCGAGCTCGACAAATATGCGCTCTATCTCCTGGCCTCGACCGAATCGCCCAAAGCGGTCGAGCACGATCTGGTCGACAGTCTCGGCACCGATAGCGAGGGCGGCGATCTCAGCCGGCTGGTCGAGGGCGTCGCGGAAGGCGATTCCGCTCTGCTCCAGGCCGAGCTGGTGCGGCTGGCGAGCGAGGGCGTGACCGGCATTCCGCTGATCCGCGCGGTGCTTCGCCGGATGACCCTGCTCGCCCGCCTGCGCGCCGAGGTGGAGCGCGGCAACAGCGTCGATGCAGTCATGGCGTCACAGGGCAAGTCGTTGTTCTGGAGGGAAAAAGATTCGATCAAGCCGCAGCTGGCGCGCTGGCGGTCGGATCTTCTCGCGAAGAGCGTCGGCCGGCTTCTCGAGGCCGAGCGCCAGGTGAAGGCCTCGGGAAGCGTCGGTACCGTGGCCGTCGACGAGGAATTGTTCGCCATCTGCCGCCAGGCTGCGCGGTTGCGCTGACATCAAGCCCCTCCCCTTCAGGGGAGGGGTTGGGGTGGGGTGGGGAAGGTTTGGCCCGCGGCCGCCGGCGTCCTTGGACAGGCACAGCCCCCACCCCTCTATCCCTTCCCCTGAAGGGGAGGGGTTTTCTAGATCTTCTCGCCGCTCAGTCGCTGGCAGATCATGTCGAGCTGGTCGAGGGTCGAATAGCCCAATGCCACTATTCCCCCGTCGGGCTTGTGGGTGATCTTCACCTTGAGACCGAGCATGTCGCCCAATTGCCGCTCGAGCGCGTCGATGTCGGCGCTCGCGCTCTTGTAGCTCAGCCGGCCCTGGCGCTCGCGGCCGCCCTTGCGCATGCGCACCAGTTTCTCGGTGTCGCGAACCGAAAGGTCGCGCGAGACCACCTCGTCGGCCAGATCCTCGGCGTCCTGGGCGGAAACCAGGGCGCGGGCATGGCCCATGCTGAGCTTGCCCGAGGCCAGCAGGCCGCGCACCTTCTCGGGCAGTTCGAGAAGCCGGAGCAGGTTGGCGATATGGCTCCGCGACTTGTGGACCAGCTTGCCCAGCGCTTCCTGGGTGTGGCCGTAATCGCCGATAAGCTTCTTATAGCCCTCGGCCTCCTCGATCGCATTGAGGTCGCGGCGCTGGATGTTCTCGAGCAGGGCGACTTCCAGGGTCTCAGAGTCGCTGAAATCCCTAACGATTACAGGGACTTCGTGCAGGCGCGCCTTTTGCGCCGCGCGCCATCGGCGCTCGCCGGCGACGATCTGGTAGCGGTGTCCGTGCGGCCGGACCAGGATCGGCTGGAGAAGGCCGCGAGTCTTGATCGACTCGGCCAGCTCCTCGAGCGAATCCTCGTCGAAATGGCGGCGCGGCTGGTCGAGATGCGGCTCGATGCTGGAGACGGGCATCATCTGGACTCCGCCGCGCGGAGCGCTGCCGTCGATCGGCGCCTCCTGGGCGGCCTCGCCGAGCAAGGAGGATAGGCCTCGGCCGAGCCCGGAGGGCCGCTTGCGTGGGGCCTCGTCGCTCATGCCGCCACCGCGATTTGCGGAAGCCGCGCGATCAACTCGCGGGCAAGAGACATATAGGCTTCCGAGCCCGGGCAGCGATGATCGTAGATCAAAGCGGGCACGCCGTGGCTCGGAGCCTCGGACAGGCGGACGTTGCGCGGGATCATCGTCTCGAACACGACCTTGCCCAGGCAGGCGCGGACGTCGGCGGCGACCTGGGCCGAGAGATTGTTGCGCCGGTCGTACATGGTCACCGCGACTCCGAGGATGGAGAGCTCGGGGTTGAAGCGGACCCGGATCCGCTCGACCGTCTGGAGAAGCTGGCTGAGACCTTCGAGCGCGAAGAATTCGGCCTGGAGCGGCACCAGCACCGACTCGGCCGCGACGAGCGCGTTGATCGTCAGCAGGCCGAGCGAGGGCGGGCAGTCGATCAATGCGACGTCCCAGCGGCCCGGCGCACCTTCCAGCGCCTTGTCCAGCCGATGCGTTCGCTCGGGAAGGTCGACCAACTCGATCTCGGCGCCGGAAAGGTCGACCGTGGCCGGGATGATGTCGAGCCGCGGCACCCGAGTCGCCACCACGGCGTCCTCGAGCGAGCATTCGCCGGCGAGCAATTCGTAGGAGGATTGCCGCCTCTGGGCCTGGCCGATCCCGAGCCCGGTCGAGGCGTTGCCCTGAGGATCGAGATCGATCAGCAGCACCTTGGAGCCGGTCGCGGCCAGAGCGGTGGCGAGGTTGATCGCCGTCGTGGTCTTGCCCACGCCGCCCTTCTGGTTGGCAACGGCGATCCGGATCATTTCTTCCCCTTGGCTTTGCGGCTGACGCCCGTCGCGACGATGATGCTCGAATCTGCGTCGGTGACGCTCGGCTCGAGCCGGAAGTCACCCTGCCATGAAGCCCGCGCCGCTTCCAGTTCGGACTTCGCGCTTCGGCCCTTGGGCAGGATCCAGCATGTCCCGTTCGTGGAAAAAGGGACGCCGACCGCCAGCAATTTGTCGAGCGGTGCGAAGGCGCGCGCGCTGATCATGTCGAACGGGCGGGGCGCGAGCGTCTCGGCCCTCGCGCAGACGATCTCCACCTTGTCCGTCAGGCCGAGCATCTCGGCCGCCTTGTGGAGGAATTCGGCCCGGAGCCGGCGCGATTCGACCAGGGTGACCTTGCTGCGATGCAACAGGGCGACGACGAGGCCCGGCAGCCCCGGCCCGCTGCCGAGATCGAGCCAGGTTTCCGCCTTCGCAGGTGCGAAGCGAATAAGCTGCGCGGAATCCAGCACATGGCGACTCCAGACTTGCTCCAGGGATGCGGCCGACACGAGGTTCTGTTTAGCGCTTTCCTCGCGGAGCAATTCCACGAATCCTTCAAGGCGCTCCATTGTTCCACGTGGAACATCGAGAGCGGCTTTCGCGGCTTCCTCGTCCATCAGGCGGCCCGGCGCCGGGCGTGGACAAGGATCGCGGCGAGCGCGGCGGGCGTGATCCCGCGAAGGCGGCTCGCGGCGCCCAAGGTCGCCGGGCGGGCCAGCGACAGCCGCTCCACCATCTCATTGGAGAGCCCGGCTATGCCGGCGTAATCCACGTCGGCCGGGATGCGCACGGCCTCGTCGGCCCTGAGGCGCGCGATCTCCGCGCTCTGGCGATCGACATAGGGCGCGTAACGATGGTCCTGGACAGCCTGATCGAGGATCGCCGGGCTCCCCTCCCCGAGTGCGGGAACGAGGCGAACGAGCGCTTCTGCGCCCACCTCGGGGAATCGCAGCCACTGCGCGAGGCTGCGCCGGACTCCGTCGTCGCGGACCGCGGCGCCGGCGGCAATCAGGTCGCGGGGCCGAAGGACGGCCTCCAGCTCCTTCTCGATGGCCTCCCTCTCCGACCGGGCGGCGCGGAAGGTCGCAGCCCGTTCCGTGGAGACGCAGCCGGCGGCGATCGCCATCGGGGTGAGCCGGACATCGGCATTGTCGGCGCGAAGCCGAAGCCGATATTCGGCGCGCGCGGTGAGCATCCGGTAGGGCTCGGTCACGCCCTGCAGGACCAGGTCGTCGACCATGACCCCGAGATAGGAGTCGCTGCGGTCGAACAGGATCGGCGCCGCGCCCGCCACGAACGCCGCCGCGTTGAGCCCGGCGACCAGGCCCTGGGCGGCCGCTTCCTCATAGCCGGTGGTTCCGTTGACCTGCCCGGCGAGATAGAGGCCCTCCACGTCCCTAACCGCGAGCGTCGGCTCGAGGATGCGCGGGTCGACATGGTCGTACTCGACCGCATAGCCCGGCTGAAGGATATCGGACCGCTCGAGCCCCTCCATCGAGCGGACCATCTCCAGCTGCACGTCCTCGGGCAGGGAGGTCGAGATGCCGTTGGGGTAGACGGTCGGGTCATCGAGGCCTTCGGGCTCCAGGAAGATCTGGTGGCCGTCGCGGTCTCCGAAGCGATGGACCTTGTCTTCGATCGACGGGCAATAGCGCGGCCCCACGCCCTCGATCTCGCCTGCGAAGAGCGGGGAGCGATCGAGCGAGGCGCGGATGACGTCATGGGTGCGGGCATTGGTCCGGGTGATCGCGCAAAACAGCTGGGGCAATGTCCGCCCCCGGCTCATCGCCGACATGGTCCAGTCCCCTTCGTCCGACTCCTGCCGGTCGAGCCGTCCCCAGTCGATCGTCCGCCCGTCGAGGCGGGGCGGGGTCCCGGTCTTGAGACGCGCGACGGGAAGGCCGAGAGCGCGTAGCTGACCGGCCATTGCAGTCGCGGCGCGCTCGCCGATTCGCCCGCCGGCGCGGCTCGACATGCCGAAATGAAGCTTGCCCCCGAGGAAGGTACCGGTGGCCAGGACCACCGCGCCCGCTCCGATCTCGCGGCCGTCGCCAAGGACCAGCCCGGTGATCCGGCGCCCTTCGATCCGAAGCGACGCCGCCTCGCCTTCGACGATCTCCAGTCCGCCTTGGTCGTCGAGCAATTCATGGATGGCCGCCTTGTAGAGGCGCCTGTCGGCCTGCACGCGCGGGCCGCGGACGGCTGCGCCCTTGCTGGCGTTGAGCATCCGGTAATGGATCGCCGCCCGGTCGGCGGCACGGGCGATCAGCCCGTCGAAGGCGTCGACCTCTCGAACGAGATGGCCCTTGCCGAGCCCTCCGATCGCCGGGTTGCACGACATGGCGCCGATCGTCTCTCGCGAGAAGCTGACCAAAGCGGTGTGCGCGCCCATGCGCGCGGCCGCCGCGGCCGCTTCGCAGCCGGCGTGACCGCCGCCCACCACAATGACGTCGAAAGAGAGCATTGTGCGCCCATAGCGCGACGCGGCCGATTCGTCACCGACGTTCCACGTGGAACATCATTTGCCGATGCAGAGGCGGTCGAACAGCGAGTCGAGCATGTCCTCCACCCCGGCGCGGCCGGTAATCCGATCCGTCTCGAGTCGCGCGTGCCGGAGAGATTCGGCAATCGCGAGGAAGTCCGCGCTCCGGACCGCGCGACGAAGATCCTCAAGGATCGAGGCCGCCGCCTGCCGATGCCGCGCGTTCAGGGCGACTTCACCCTCGGCGGGAAGAAGGCCGCGTGCCCTTTGCCCCAGCATTGCAACCAGCCTGTCGATTCCGTCACCGGTCACCGCGGAGACCGCGACATCGGCTAGCGGATCGATCGGCGCGATGTCGGCCCTGGCCGAGACCAGGATCGAACGGTCGGGGTCCGGGCAATCGGATTGCGCCCCTAGCCAGAGGATGATGTCCGCGCGATCGAGGCTGTCGCGGGCCCGGCCGACTCCCATGCGCTCGATCTCGTCGGCGCTCTCGCGCAGGCCGGCGGTGTCGATCAGTAAGAAAGGCGTTCCGGCGATTGCGGTCGGCGCCTCGACCACATCGCGGGTCGTTCCCTCGATCGCCGAGGTGATTGCCGCCTCCCTTCCCGCTAATGCATTGAGGAGACTGGACTTTCCCGTGTTCGGCGGCCCAGCGATGACCGTCCGCACTCCCTCCTTGAGCCTTTCAGCCGAGGGACGCGCGAGCGCCGCCTCGATTTCCGCCGCGAGCGCTTCCGCCTGATCGCGCCATCCTGGTGGAAGCGATTCGCCCACCTCGCCTTCGTCTGAGAAGTCGAGCGCCGCCTCGACCTGCGCCGCGAGCCCGAGCAAACGCTCGCGCCAGGCGCCGGCAAGCCTGCCGACCGCGCCGCCCGCCATTGCCAGGGCGGCCCGGCGCTGCGACTGGGTCTCGGCGGTCAGGAGGTCGGCGAGGCCCTCGGCCTCGGCCAGGTCGATTCGGCCGTTCTCGAAAGCGCGGCGAGTGAACTCCCCTGCTTCCGCTTGCCGGAGCCCGTCCATTCGGCCGAGCGCATCCAGAACCGAAGCGACGACCGCGCGGCCGCCATGGAGATGCAATTCGGCGACATCCTCACCCGTGGCGCTGGCCGGGCCGGGAAAACGGAGGATCAGGGCATTGTCGAGCGTTTCCGCGCCGCAGCGGAGGGGGGCCAGAGTCGCCCGCCGAGGCTCGGGCAGGCGCCCAGCCATTTGCTGCAGCGCAGCATCCGCTTCCGGGCCGCTGATGCGGACGATGGCGACCGCGGCGGGCGGACTGCCCGACGAGAGAGCGAAGATCGTGTCGCGCGCGCTCACGCTTTGGGCTTCATGCCCTCGAGCATCGCGCTCCACATGCCCATGCCGGCCTCGCTCATCGGGCCCCAGCTCTTCATCAGCTCGGATACGGCCTCGGGGGTGACGCCCTCGCTCATCGCCCGCTTCATCTTGTCGACATAGGCGTCGTGGACGGGGCTGAGATCGGGAAGGCCGAGGAATCGCCGCGCCTCCTCGGGCGTGCAATCGACGTCGACCGTGACTTTCATGATCCTCACCTCTTTGTCCGTTGCGGGCGCGTGGCGCTGTATGTGAAAGGGCGGGCGAGGCGCAACAAGGAGGAGCCGGATGGCCAGGATCCGAATCGAGACTCTCGATCATGACGGAAGCTTCGACGCTTACGCCGCCGAGCCGGAAGGAACGCCCAAAGCGGCGATCATCGTCATCCAGGAGATATTCGGGGTCAACGAAGGGATCAGGCGCAAATGCGACCGCTGGGCCGAGCTCGGCTATCTCGCCGTCGCGCCCGATCTGTTCTGGAGGCTCGAGCCCGGAGTCGAGCTCGATCCCGACGTCGAGGCCGAGTTCAGCCGGGCGCTCGATCTGATGAACCGGTTCGATCAGGACAGGGGGATCATGGATATCGAGGCGACCATCCGGGCGGCGCGGGCGAAGCTGCAGGAGGGCGGGAAGGTCGGCGCGGTCGGCTACTGCCTCGGCGGCCGGCTCGCCTTCATGACCGCGGCGCGCACCGATATCGACGCCAGCGTCGGCTATTATGCGGTCGGGGTGGACGGGCTTCTCCACGAGAAGCACGCCATCGCGCACCCGCTGATGCTCCACATCGCCGGCGCCGACCATTTCGTCGGGCCGGACGTGCAGCGGGCGATGCACGAGGGCCTGGACGATCATCCCAAGGTCACGCTCCACGATTATCCGGGCGAGGATCACGGCTTCGCCGCCGAGATGGGCAAGAGGCGAAGCGAGGAGGCGGCGAAGCTCGCCGACGGCCGAACGGAGTTATTCTTCGCCCGGAACCTCGGATGAGCGATCCCTACGCCTTCGTGCTGCGCGAGACCGGCGGCCCCGAGAGCCTCCAGGCCGAGCTGATCGACATTCCGCGGCCGGAGGCGGGCCAGGTGCTGGTCCGCCACGAGGCGGTCGGGCTCAACTTCATCGACACCTATCATCGCTCGGGCCTCTACAAATTGCCGCTTCCCGCCGGCTTGGGGATCGAGGCGGCGGGAATCGTCGAGGCGATCGGCGAGGGCGTCACCGAATATCGCGAGGGCGACCGGGTCAGCTATTTCACCGGAACGCCGGGCGCCTATGCGAGCCACCGGACCATTCTCGCCGACAAGCTCGTCAAGCTCCCGGTCTCGGTCTCGTTCGAGCAGGCGGCAGCATCGCTCCTCAAGGGCACGACCGCCGAATATCTGATCGAGCGCTGCGCCCGGGTCGAGGCGGGCCAGACCGTACTGGTCCATGCCGCCGCCGGCGGGGTCGGGTCGATCCTCGTCCCCTGGCTGAAGCATATCGGAGCGGCCGTGATCGCCCATGCCGGCGATTCGAAGAAGGCGGAGATCGCCGCCGCCCTCGGCGCCGACCATGCCCTATCCTGCCCGATGGACGAGCTCGCCGCCGAGGTTCGGGCGCTGACCGGGGGCCGGGGCGTTCCGATCGTCCTCGACGGAGTCGGCGCTTCGAGCTGGCAGGCCTCGATCGGGTCGGTCGCCCGGCGCGGGCTGATCGTCAGCTACGGCAATGCGTCCGGTCCGGTGCCGCCCTTGACTCCACTGGATCTGCTGACCGCCGGCTCGATCTTCGTCACCCGCCCGACCCTCGCCGATTATTGCGCGACTCCCGAGGAGATGCGGGCGTCGGCCGGGCGCCTGTTCGAGATGATCGGCAAAGGCGTGGTCGAGGTCCGGATCGGCGCGCGCTTCGAGCTCAAGAAGGCCGCGGAAGCCCACCGCGCCATCGAGGCCCGAGCGACGACCGGCTCGACGGTGTTGATTCCTTGATTCCTCCCCTCGATTTCGAGGGGAGGGGACCATGCGTAGCATGGTGGAGGGGCCAGCGGCGGAGGGATGCCCCTCCACCGTCCTGCGGACGGTCCCCCTCCCCTGCAAATGCAGGGGAGGAATAGTTCAGAAGCCGGCCATCAACACGGGCTGCACGTCGTGCCAGCCTTCCCAGATCATCTTGCCCGCGACGTAGACGATGATGATCAGTCCAAGCCAGGCGATCCAGCGATAGCGCTCGATATATTTGGCGATGATGTTGGCGGCGATGCCCATCAGCGCCACCGACAGGACCAGGCCGATCACCATGATCCCCGGATGCTCGCGCGCCGCTCCGGCGACCGCCAGCACATTGTCGAGGCTCATCGAGACGTCGGCGACCGCGACGGCCCAGGCGGCCGAGGCGAAGCTCTTGGCCGGCCTGATGCCGCTATGCTCGTCGCCGTCGACCTCGGGCGATCCGCCGTCCTCGCCGCGCGGATGGAGCTCGCGATACATCTTCCAGGCGACCCAGAGCAGGAGCAGGCCGCCGGCCATCACCAGGCCATATTCCTTGAAGCTTTCGAGCCCGTAGAGGACGGCCACCGCGAAGACGATCCGAAGCACCAGCGCCGCGAGGATTCCGATGAAGATCACCTTGCGGCGCTGCTCGGACGGAAGCCCGGCGGCGAGCGCTCCGACGATGATCGCATTGTCGCCGGCGAGAGCGATGTCGAGAAGGACAACGGTCGCGAAGGCGGTCATCGCCGAGGCGGTGCCGATGTTGGCGAAGTCGCTGACGATATGCTCCCAGAGCCAGCTCAGCGACATCGCCTCGTGGATCATCGGGATCATCATCGCAGTCCGCTCCGGCGGCTATTGGTTCATCGAGGCGAAGAAATCCTCGTTCGACTTGGCGTCCTTCATCTTGTCGAGAAGGAACTGCATCGCGTCGACCGTGCCCATCTGCATGAGGATCCGGCGAAGGACCCACATCTTGGAGAGGGTGGCCGGATCGACCAGCAATTCCTCCTTGCGGGTGCCGGACTTGCCGACGTCGAGCGACGGGAAGATCCGCTTGTCGGAGACCTTGCGGTCGAGAACGATCTCGGAATTGCCGGTGCCCTTGAACTCCTCGAAGATCACCTCGTCCATCTTCGATCCGGTGTCGATCAGGGCCGTGGCGATGATCGAGAGCGAGCCGCCTTCCTCGATGTTGCGCGCGGCGCCGAAGAATCGCTTCGGCCGCTGAAGGGCGTTGGCGTCGACGCCGCCGGTCAGCACCTTGCCCGAGCTCGGAACCACCGTGTTGTAGGCGCGTCCCAGGCGGGTGATCGAATCGAGAAGGATCACCACGTCCTTCTTGTGCTCGACCAGGCGCTTGGCCTTCTCGATCACCATCTCGGCGACCTGGACGTGGCGGCTTGCGGGCTCGTCGAAGGTCGAGGAGATGACCTCGCCCTTCACCGAACGCTGCATGTCGGTGACTTCCTCGGGCCGCTCGTCGATCAGGAGGACGATCAGGAACACCTCGGGGTGATTGTCGGTGATCGCCCGGGCGATGTTCTGGAGAAGAACGGTCTTGCCGGTGCGCGGCGGAGCGACGATCAACGCGCGCTGGCCCTTGCCCTGCGGCGAGATGATGTCGATCACCCGCGCAGACTTGTCCTTGATGGTCGGATCGGCGCTGTCGAGAGTCAGCTTCTCGTCGGGATAGAGCGGGGTAAGATTGTCGAAATTGACCCGGTGGCGGACCGCTTCCGGATCGTCGAAATTGACCTGGACGAGCCGGACCAGAGCGAAATAGCGCTCGCCGTCCTTGGGGCCCCTGATCTCGCCCTCGACCGTGTCGCCGGTTCGAAGGCCGAACTTCCGCACCTGGTTGGGCGAGACGTAGATGTCGTCCGGGCCCGCGAGATAGTTGGAATCCGCGGAGCGGAGGAAGCCGAAGCCGTCCTGGAGGACCTCGATCGTCCCCATCCCCATGATCTCCTGGCCGTTCTCGGCCTGGACCTTGAGGATCGAGAACATCAGCTCCTGCTTGCGCAGGGTCGACGCGCCCTCGACTCCCAATTCCTCGGCCATGGCCACCAGATCGGCGGGGGTTTTTTGCTTCAGGTCTTTGAGATGCATAGGAATACTCGGAAAATTCTGACGGTCGCAGGTCGCGCGAAAAGGACTTACGGCGGCTGGAAAACCTGCGCGGACGGCAGGCGAACGACTGTGGCGGCGTTAGGCTCCGGCTTTTTTCAAGTCAAGCAGTCGAGGCGTTGGAATGTGGCGTCCATTTCTCTTTCGTCATCCCGGCGGAGGCCGGGATCTCAGGACAATTGGTCACGGACCTACGACGACGAGACCCCGGCCTTCGCCGGGGTGACGAGTGCCCCGCACTCGTCAGAACGGCCGGACGATCACCAGGACGATGATCAGAACCGCGAACAGGCCGGGCACCTCGTTCATCATCCGAAGCCCCTTGCCGCTCATCGAGCGGTCGCCGCGAGCGAGCTTTCGGCCGTAGCCGACCATCCAGCCATGATAGGCCGATAGCAGCAGCACCAGGACGAACTTGGCCTGGAACCAGCCCTGGCCGAACGCGCCCGTGATCCAGGCGAGGCTGAGGCCGAGGATCCAGACCAGGATCATCGCCGGCGTGATGATGATCGTGCGCAGCTTGCGCTCGCGCTCGATCCACCTTTTCTCCTCCTCCGATCCAGGCGCGGATTCCTGGTGATAGACGTAGAACCGCGGAAGCATGAACAGCCCCGCCATCCAGAAGACGACGAAGATGACATGTCCGGCCTTGAGCCAGGCGTAGGTCAAGCTGAGGGCCGCCTCGAGCCCATTCACCGGCGCACCAGCTTCACGAGCTGATCGACATTCGAGATCGGCGTGTCAGGCAGGATGCCATGCCCCAGGTTGAAGATATGCGGTCGCCCCGTGAAGCTAGATAGGATGCGCTCCACCGCCCTTTCAAGCGCCTCTCCTCCGGCGATGAGCGCGAGCGGGTCGAGATTGCCCTGGACGGGCATTCCGGCGGGAAGGGACGAATCGGCCCAGACCGGGTCGACCGTCTCGTCCAGCCCGATCGCATCGACTCCGGTCTCGCGCGCATAGGCCGGAAGCTTTCCGCCGGCGCCCTTTGGAAAGCCGATGATCGGAACGTCGGGATGGCGCGCCTTCAGCTCGGAGACGATCCTGGCGGTCGGCGCGATCACCCAGCGCTCGAACTGCGCCGGCGACAGGCTTCCCGACCAGCTGTCGAACAATTGGACCGCCTCGACTCCCGATTCGATCTGACAGGCGAGATAGTCGATCGTCATGTCCGCGATGGCGTCGACGATCGCCTGGAAGGCCGCCGGATCGCGATAGGCGAGGCGCCTGGCCTCCTGCTGATCGCGGCTCCCCTGGCCGGCCACCATATAGGTCGCGACCGTCCAGGGGCTGCCCGCGAAGCCGAGGAAGGCGGTTTCCGGTGGAAGGGAGGCCGAAACTTTCTCCACAGTACGGTAAACCGGCTCGAGGCGGCTCGGCACGGCCTCCAGCGTGGCCAAAGCGGCATCGACAAGAGGCGGGCTCAGCCGCGGCCCTTCCCCCGCCTCGAAGCGCAGATCCTGGCCGAGCGCGTTCGGCACCATCAATATGTCGGAGAAAAGGATCGCGCCGTCGAAGCCGAAGCGTCGGATCGGCTGCAGGGTCACCTCGGCCGCCGCCTCGGAATCGTTGACCAGGTCGAGGAAGCCGCCCTTCTCCTCGCGCAGAGAGCGATATTCGGGAAGATAGCGGCCCGCCTGCCGCATCAGCCAAATAGGTGATTTATCAGCCTTTTTTCCCCGCAGGACGGAGAGCAGGGGCTTGGTCCGACCGGGCATGAAACGGGCTTGCTCCACTCTCTTCTCTATTAGAATCTTATATAAAGAAGAGTCTGTAGTAGGTTGTAGGGCGACGTTTGGCGGGGTTTATTCGCTCCACCCGTTTTTGCAAACAGCTTGACTCCACCAGACTCGCGGGCCGCCGCGGAGTCGCGATCCTTATCCCCGTTCTTCACATAGGTTACGGGAACTTTATCCCATGTTGGCGCCGCTGTGGGCCGAATCCGAACAGCGGGGACCAAAGCTTTGGTTGAAAGCGCCCCGAGGGCTGAGCTAGCGAATTCCCCATGTTTATCCACAGGCCGGATTCCGGTTCCTCATGAGCGATCCGCTCCACCTCCATCTCCTCTCCGATTCGACCGGAGAGACCCTGGAGGTGATCGCCAAGGCCTGCCTGGCCCAGTTCGAGGGTGTCGAGATCGTCCGCCACTTCTGGCCGATGGTCCGTTCCGAAGGGCATCTCGACCGGGTGCTCGACGATATCGAGCGGCGGCCCGGCCTCGTCCTCTACACCCTGGTGAACAGCAACATCCGCCGCGAGCTCGAGCGCAAGACCAGGCGTCGGGGGATCCACGCCGTCTCGGCGCTCGATCCGGTGATGGACGCATTGTCGGCCGTTCTCCACCAGGAGGCCAAGGCGCGGCCCGGCCGCCAGCACGCGCTCGACGCCGCCTATTTCGCCCGGGTCGACGCCATCCAGTTCACCATCGCCCATGACGACGGGATCGGCTCGGAAAATTGGGAGGACGCCGACATCGTCCTCGCCGGCGTGTCGCGGACCTCGAAGACCCCGACCAGCATCTATCTCGCCAACCGCGGCTACAAGGTCGCCAACATTCCGCTCGTCCCCGAAGCGCCGCCGCCGCCCCAGCTTTACAGCCTCGAGCATCCTTTGGTCGTCGGGCTCACCACCAATAGCGAGCGGCTGATCCAGATCCGCCGCAACCGGCTTCTCGCGCTCAACGAGAAGACCGAGACCGACTATGTCGACATGGAGGCGGTCAATGCCGAGCTCGCCTTCGCCCGCCGGATCTTCGCCGACAACGGCTGGCCGGTGATCGACGTCACCCGCCGATCGATCGAGGAGACAGCCTTCGCCATCGTCAAATTGTGCAACGAGCGGATGGATGTCGGCGAAGGGAGCGATGGGGGCGAAAGCAGCGAATGCGCCTGATCCTCGCCTCGCAGAGCGCCGCCCGCCGGGCCATGCTCGAGCAGGCCGGAGTCGCGTTCGAGGCGCGAAGCCCGGACCTGGACGAGGAGGCGGCCAAGGCCGGATTGAGCGGCGCCGGCTTCGATCCCCGCGGTGTGGCCGAGGAGCTCTCGCAGCTCAAGGCGCTGAGCATCGAGGCCGGCCCCGGGGATCTGGTTCTCGGATCCGACCAGACCCTGGAGCGCGACGACGGCGAATTGATGAGCAAGCCGGAATCGCTCGAGGAGGCCCGCGAGCAGCTGCGCTCGCTCAGCGGCCGGACCCACCTGCTCCATTCCGCCGCGGTGATCGCCGAGAATGGAGAAGGCGTCTGGTGGCACAGCGAAACGGTCGAGCTGACCATGCGGCCCCTTGGGAGCGGCTTCCTCGATCACTATCTCGGCCGGGAATATGAAGCCGTTCGCTGGAGCGTCGGCAGCTACCGGATCGAAGGCATGGGCGCGCAATTGTTCGAGCGGGTCGAAGGCAGTCATTTCGCGGTGCTCGGAATGCCGCTCCTGCCTCTGCTCACCTACCTTCGCGAGCGCGGGCTTCTGCTCTCCTGATGGGCAGGCCCTATGCAGAGGTGATCGGAGATCCGATCGGCCATTCCCTCTCGCCGGCAATCCACAATTTCTGGCTGGGGGCGCTCGGCCTCGCCGGCGACTATCGCGCGGCGCGAGTCCCCGCCGGCGGCCTGGCCGCCTATGTCAGGGAGAAGGGCCGCGACCCCTTCTGGCGCGGCTGCAACGTCGCCGCGCCCCTGAAGCGCGAGGCGGCGGCATTGCTCGGGGATCCGACCGGAGTCTGCGGCTGGCTCGGAGCGGTCAACTGCATCTTCCATTCGCCGCTGGCGCCGCTCCCGGCCAATACCGACGTCGCCGGGGTCGGCGAGGCGCTTCGCGGAGTCGACGTTAAGGGTGGCCGGATCTGCCTGATCGGAAGCGGCGGGGCGGCGCGCGCGGCCTTGTGCTGGCTGGTCGGCCAGGGCGCCGCCGAGGTGACCATCTTGTCGCGCGAGGCGGGCAAGGCCGAGGCGCTTGCCCGCCTGGTCCCGACCGACGGCCGGACCAGCCTCGCTCCGGGCGCCTATGAGCGGGCCGGCCAGGCCTTGGCCGGCGCCGCTTTGGTCGTCCATGCCACTCCGATGGGCATGACCGGCGGACCGCCTGTCCGGCCCGAGCTTGCCGAAGCGGTCGCGGAAACGGCGGGCCCCGGCACGACTTTCTTCGACATGGTCTATGCGCCGGTCGAAACCGCTCTCCTCGGCATCGCGCGCGACAAGGGCGCGGCCTGCATCGACGGCCTCTCCATGCTGATCGGCCAGGCGGCGCCGGCCTTCACCCTCTTCTTCGGAGCCCAGCCGCCGCGCGAGCGCGATCCGGAGCTTCGGACGATTCTGACGCCATGACGGTGCTTGGCCTGACGGGGTCGATCGGCATGGGCAAGTCCACAGTCGCAGCCATGTTCGCGGCCGAGGGCGTCCCGGTCTTCGACGCCGACGCGGTCGTTCACCGGCTGCAGGGCCCTGAAGGCGCTTTGGTCCGCGAGATCGAGGCGCATTTCCCCGGGACGACCGGCGCAAGCGGAGTCGACCGGACCAGCCTCGCCGAGGCGGTGCTCGGCGACACGGAGAAATTGCGCATGCTCGAGGGCCTGATCCATCCGGCGGTCGCCCGCGAGCGCGAGGCCTTCCTCGACGCGAACCGCGCCGCGCCGGTCGTGGTGCTCGACATCCCTTTGCTGTTCGAGAAGACGGGGACGGACCTGGTCGACAAGGTCGCCGTCGTCTCGGCCCCTGCCGAGGTCCAGCGCGCCAGGGTGCTGGCCCGGCCGGGCATGAGCGAGACCAAATTTGAGCAGATTCTCGCCCGCCAGATGCCCGATTCGGAGAAGCGCGCGCGCGCCGATTTCGTCATCCCGACCGGCGGCAGTCTCGCAGAAACGCGACAAGCGGTTCGGCGCATCCTCGCTTGTCTGAAAGGCCCGGCAGTTTCATAAGACCGGAGGGTTCGAACCCGGCAGCGGAGCGGTCGTGATGGCATCAGAGGGGGATGAGCCGGTAGGAGCAGCCGCGCTGGCGTGGTGGCGCCACGGCAAGCGGCTGCGACGCCCCGGATCCCCTCCTATGATGCCACCCCAAAGGGGCAAGGGGATATTTGGCCCGATGGACTGCGTCGCTCGCTTGCCCGATAGTCCCACTATCGGGCTGCACTCGCTCCTAGCCACGAGCCAAATCTCCCCATGTCACGGCCGCTCCGCTGCCGGGTTCGAACCCTAAGATGCGGGAAATCGTCTTCGACACTGAAACAACGGGCCTCAGCCCGCTCGCCGGCGACCGCATGGTCGAGATCGGCTGCGTCGAATTGTTCAACCGCGTCGAGACCGGCCGCACTTATCATGCCTATTTCAATCCCGGCCGATCGATGCCGAGCGGCGCCGAGGAGGTCCACGGCCTCAGCGACGCCTTCCTCTCTGACAAGCCGCCTTTCCCGGACAAGGTCGAGGAGCTTCTCGAATTCCTCGGCGATTGCCCGCTGGTCGCGCACAATGCCGCCTTCGACTTCGGATTCCTCAATCACGAGCTGAACCTGTGCGGCCGGCCCCTGATCTGCCTGACCCGGATGATCGACACGCTCGCGATCGCTCGGACCCGCCATCCCGGCGCCAAGCACAGCCTCGATGCGCTTTGCACCCGCTTCGGAGTCGACCGGAGCATCAGGGTGAAGCACGGCGCGCTCATCGACGCGCAGCTGCTCGCGCTCTGCTATGTCGAGCTGACCGGCGGCCGGCAGATCGGCCTGTCGCTCGCGGCCGAAGCGGTGGAGGAGGCGATCGTCGCGGCCGAGGCGGATCTCGCCCCGATCGCCGTCGCGATCCGACCGCCGCGGCCGCATTCGCCCAGCGAGGAGGAGCTCGCCGCCCATGCGGCCTTCCTCAGCACAATCGTCGATCCCATTTGGAACCGGCTCGAAGCATGATCCGGATAGTGATGGACCGGTTTTCGGCCATGCATGCGGCAACGGGGCGCTCGCGCCGCGATTGACCGCGCGCCGGGCCTGGGCCTAATCCCCCGCCCGCTGAAGTGGAGAAGCAGATGGACATCCGGGTTTCGGGTCATCAGGTCGATACCGGCGACGCCCTTCGAACGCATGTCGCGGACAGGCTGGGCGCGATCGCGGACAAATATTTCGCCCGGGCCATATCGGCCCACGTCACTTTCGGCCGAGGTCCGCACGACCATGCCTTCGTCTGCGACATCGTCGCCCATGTCATGCAGGGCGTGATCCTGAAGGGATCGGGCAAGGCCGCCGAGGCGCATCCGGCCTTCGAGCTCGCCGCCGACCGGGTCGAGAAGCAGCTGCGGCGCTATACGAGCCGGTTGCGCAACAGGCAGCATGTCGGAGCCGGGCCCGCTTTGGCCGACGAAGTGTCGGCCGATGCCGACTACAGGATCTTCGACGTCGGTGACGGAGAGGACGAGCCCGCCGACAATCCGCCGATCGTCGCCGAGACCAAGGTGGACATTCCCGATGCGAGCGTGTCCGACGCGGTGATGATGCTCGATCTTCGAAACACCAACGCCCTTCTCTTCCGCAACAGCGCGACTTCCAGGTTCAACATGGTTTACCGAAGGGGCGACGGGACGATCGGCTGGGTCGAGCCGCAAAGAGACTGAGCATGATCAGAAAAAGTGGAACCCGGTTTTTCGGTCCGATCATGCGACCACAAAGACACTGAATGTTCGAAGCGGGAAGACCCGCATTTCCTTTTCAATTCGGGGACGAGGGGCGTCCCCGTGCGCTGGTGGATCATGAACGAGATTTCCGAGATACTGACGGTCGACAGCGTGGATTCGGCGATGACCGCGTCGAACAAGAAGGGCCTGTTCCAGCAGCTCGCGATCGCGGCCGGCCGCAAGACCGGGCTCGAGCCCAAGGCGATCGTCGCCGTGCTCAACGCGCGCGAGAAGATCGGCTCGACCGGCTTCGGCGGCGGAATCGCCCTTCCGCACGGAAAGATCGAAGGGCTCGACAGGGTGTTCGGCTATTTCGTCCGGCTCTCGACTCCGATCGCCTACCAGTCGGTCGACGAGCTTCCGGTCGATCTCGTCTTCCTGATCCTCTCGCCGCCCGACGCCGGCGCCGACCATCTCAAGGCCCTCGCCGGGGTCAGCCGCGCCCTCCGCGACCGCAACAACGTCGCCAAGCTCCGCGGCGCCCGCTCGCGCGACGCCATCTTCGCACTCCTGACCGCGACCGAAGCGCAGCATGCGGCCTGAGGCCAGGTCGGGCGCCGACGCCCATTTGCGGGCGCTCGAATCGCTCTACCGTTCCGCGCCGATCAATCGGCTTTTCGAATCCGAGATCGAGATATCCGAGCAGGGCGTCGCGCGAATCCGCTTCAACGTGTCGGAGGAGGCGTTTCATGCCGCCGGCGCCGCCCACGGCACGCTCTATTTCAAGATGATGGACGATGCCGCCTTCTACGCCTGCAACTCGATGGTCACCGACCGATTCCTCCTGACCACCGCATTCAACCTCAACTTCACCCGGCCGCTTCGCGCCGGCCCGGTGATCGCGGAGGGCCGCTGGGCGAGCGGAAAGCGGCGGGTCTTCGTCGGCGATGCCCGACTGATCGATTCGGAAGGGGAGGAAGCGGCGCGCGGCACCGGCACCTTCATGCGCTCGCACATCGCCCTGACCAGCCTCGCGGGCTACGCGCCCGGCGGATGAGCGCCCGGCTCGCAACCTCGATCCTGGTCGGGGGCCTGATGCGCAAGGCCGAAAGCGAGGGCGGATTCGCCGCGGTCCTGGCCAGGGGCGATTCGACCGCCGGAGCGGTGATCGTGATTCTCCACGAGCGCGGCGGACCCCAGAGAGTGCTCGAGCGGATCCTTCAGGCCGACGGAGCCTATCAATGGCAGGATACGACCGGCCAAGTCATTGACAGAATTACGAAAAATGAAGACGTTCCAGCGTTCGTCGCACGCCGGAGGCGCTTCGACCCGGATTTATGGGTCGTTGAACTGGATATCCCGTCCGCAGAACGGTTCGCCGCTGAAATGAACGCGGCGAGTTGACCTTGTTGCACCGCACAACGTAGCCGGCTCTCACTTCCAGAGCGGGGGCCGTTCCAGCCGGGGTTTTTCGAGGCGGGCGGCACGCGAGTCGGAAGGCGATCCGCGGGTGCATGTTTCTTGTGCGCATCCGTCCAGGTCGCCGGCCGCACTGACCAGAGTTTGAATGACTTTCACGTTTCGCGCCGCGGGTCTTGCCGCGGCCACTTTGCTTGCCGTGCTCGGCACGGCCTTCGCGGCCCCTGCCCGGGCCTGGGATGCGGTCCCGACGAGCTTCGCCTTCCTCGATCACGAAACGGCCACGCTCCAGGGCGGCGACCTCGGCCTCAACGCCGATGAGGGCGCGATCCCGCCGGCCCCCGAGACCCTGCCGATCGCCGAGCCCGCGCCGGTTCCCGAGCCGGTCCCCGCTCCGGTGAAGGCCGTGGCGATCGAGCCCGAGCCGGCGCCGATACGCCTCTCGCTCGCCGAGCTTGTCGCCGAACATGGCGGCATCGAGACCGACGACAGCGAGCATGAGTGCCTCGCCGGCGCCGTCTATTTCGAATCCAAGGGCGAGCCGCTCCAGGGCCAGCTCAGCGTCGCCGAGGTGATCCTGAACCGGACCCGCTCGGGCCGCTTCCCCTCCTCGATCTGCGGCGTGGTCAAGCAGCGCAGCCAATTCTCCTTCGTCCGCGGCGGCCGCTTTCCGCCCATCGCCCGCACCAGCGCCGCCTGGCGCAAGGCGGTCGGAGTCGCCCGCGTCGCCCTGCGGGACCTCGCCGACGGCCCCGCCCCGCGCGCCTTGTTCTTTCACGCCACCTACGTCTCGCCCGGCTGGCGCGGACTCACCCGGGTGGCGACGGTGGGAAATCACATTTTCTATCGTTGATCTTCGGCCGTCGGCGCTCGTCGCCGACGGCCTATAGGATTCACGCAGAGACGCAGAGGCGCAGAGAGGCTGCGCGTTCGCAAGAGCCGCGCCAGTAACTCCAGCCTGAGAGATTTTGATCGCCAACTTTGTCCGCGAGCGAGATCCCGAAACGCGCTGCCGCGGAAACACTCGTTGGACTCTCTGCGCCTCTGCGTCTCTGCGTGAACAATTCGGGCTTTCGCGCCGCGCAGCCCGAAGCGGTGTTGAGCCTGTTCCTGTTTCATTCTAACTTGCCGTGATGGCCACGACCGCGAGTCCCGATTCCCCCGTCTGCTTCGCCGACGCTCCGCTCGTCGCCCAGGACGTGGCGCGCGGGGTCACGCGCATGTTCTTCAACCAGGACATGTATGCGATCTGCGAGGTGCCGCTTCGCAACGGCCGGCGCGTCGACATGATGGCGATCGACGGGGCCGGGACGATCACCATCGTCGAGATCAAGGTGTCGCGCGCCGATCTGATGGGCGACGGCAAATGGACCGACTATCTCGAATATTGCGACCGCTTCTTCTGGGCGGTTCCCGCCGGGTTCGACCTCGGGCCGTTCGAGACCGAATGCTTCCAGCCCGGCCTGTGCGGCCTGATCGTCGCCGACCGCTATGATGCCGCGGTTGTGCGCGAGCCGGCCTTGCGCAAGCTCGCCCCCGCGCGGCGCAAGGTCGAGACCCTGAGGTTCGCCCGGCGCGCGGCCCGGCGTTTGGTTGGAGACTTGGACCCGAGCCTGGCCGGATTCGGCGAACGGGTCCCTGGCTAGTCACAACCGTCATGCTGAACTCGCTTCAGCATCCAGCGACGAGCAGCGGTGCGGGTGGAGAACTGGACCCTGAAACAAGTTCCGGGTGACGGCCTGTTGGGGCCGTCAGTTCCGGGTGACGACCTTTACGGCCTGGGCGCGCTACCGGCGCCCCGGCCCTACCGCGTCGGCCCGTAAACCGGCTTTGCGGGGGTCTTCGGCGCCTCGAGCAGCTTCAAAATCGCCGCCGCCCGCGCGTCCTGCCTGGCATAATCGATCGCGGAATAGCCGGCGACGCTGTCGGTCCGTTTCGGATTGGCGCCCTTGTCGAGCAGTGCTCGGACCAGGGCCATGTCGCGCTTCTGGACGGCGAGGATCAGTGGGGTCTCGCCGCGGCCGTTGGGGAGATCGACGCTGGCCCGGCGGGCGAGGAGCAATTGCACGCCGTCCACCCAGCCGAGCTGGGCCGCGAGAGTCAGCGGCGTGTCGCCCTGGTTGTTCTGGATGTCGGGGCGCGCCCCGCGCGAGAGCAGATAGTTGAGCCAGGGCAGGTCCCGGTCGCGCACCAGCAGGTGGAGGGCGCCCTCGCCGTCGCTTCGCCCCTTGGCGTTGATCGCGGTCGATCCGGGCGCCGAGATCAGGGTCTGGACCTTGGCGCCGTCGCGCTCGCGGACCGCCTTCAGGAAGGTGAAGCTGTCGGAATAGGCCTGCGCCGCGATCGGCGAAGCCAATGAAATGAGAATTGCCGCTGCAATCGCGCGGCCATGGCCCTTGTCCACCTGGAAACACCCCGTCAGAAGACTTGATCGCGCGCCTATAGCAAAGCAAGGCTGCCTTCACCATGAACGGATTTGCCAACCCGCGCATTTTGCTGGCGCTTTTCGCGGCTCTGAGCCTCGCCGCGGCCGGCTGCTCGGGCCGCGCCTCCGAACCGCCCCTGAAGGGCTCGTCGATCGGGGGCCATTTCTCGCTGACCGACCAGGACGGCCGCCCCGTCGACGATTCGCGATTCAAGGGCAAATACAGGATCGTCTATTTCGGCTTCACCCACTGCCCGGACGTGTGCCCGGCCGACCTGGTCCAGATCGGCCAGGGGCTGAAGCGGTTCGAGAAGGAGGATCCGGCCCGGGCCGCGCGAGTCCAGCCCATCTTCATCAGCGTCGATCCCGAGCGCGACACGCCCGCATTGCTCAAGCAGTTCGTCTCGGCCTTCCACCCGCGGCTGATCGGACTGACGGGAACCGAGGCTCAGCTGACCGAGGCGAAGAAGAATTTCGCGGTCTATTCGGCGAAGGAGCCGGCGGACGGCAGTTACACCGTCAATCACAGCCGAATCACCTTTCTTCTCGGCCCCGAAGGCGAGCCGATCACCATGCTTCCTGCCGACAAGGGCGCCGAGGCCGTCGCCGCCGAGCTGGACCGATGGGTAAGCTAGGCCGATTCTGGGAGCGGCCCCTGGCCAGCCTCAGCCGCGCCGAATGGGAGAGCCTGTGCGACGGCTGCGGCAAATGCTGCCTGCACAAGCTCGAGGATGCCGACACCGGCGAGGTCCAGGCGACCAACATTGCCTGCACCCTGCTCGACCGGCACAGCTGCCGCTGCACCAATTATCGCGGCCGGCGCGCCTATGTGCCCGATTGCCTGAGGCTGACGGCCGACAATGTCGGGCGTTTCGCCTGGCTTCCCACCACCTGCGCCTATCGCCTGCGCGCCGAGGGCAAGGATCTGCCCGACTGGCATTACCTGATCTGCGGCGATCGCGAGGCCGTCCACCGCGCCGGAATGTCGGCGCGCGGCTGGACAGTGTCGGAAGACGAGGCGGGCGACATCGAGCATCATCTGGTCGACCGTGTCCTCTGAGCGGAAGTTCGCGGACAATCCGAGCGGGGTAAGATTGGTCCGTTCGCCGACGGCGCGGCGATTGCGGCTGAGGGTCGACCGGCGAACCGGCGCGGTGCTTCTGACCATCCCGCGACGCTATTCGGAGCGCAAGGCCCTGGCCTGGGCCGGGGAGCATCAGGACTGGATCGAGAAGCAGCTCGCCGCCGTGGCGCCGCCCGAGCGCCTCGCGCCGGGGACTCTCCTGCCGCTTCACGGCCTTCCGCGCCGGATCGACTGGAGCGCCGGGCGCCCGCGCACCGTCAAGGTCGAGCCCGACCGGCTTGTGGTCGGCGGGCCCGAGGAGAATCTCGAGGCGCGGCTGCTGCGCTGGCTGAAGCGCCACGCCGCCGAGATATTGACCGCCGAGACCCATGAATATGCGGCGAAGGCGGACGCGGCCTGCGCCCGCGTCGCGGTCGGCGATCCGCTCTCGCGCTGGGGCAGCTGCTCGAGCGCCGGGGCGATCCGCTACTCCTGGCGGCTCATCCTGGCGCCGGACTGGGTGCGCCGGGCCACCGTCGCGCACGAGGTCGCCCACCTCGTCCACATGAACCACGGCCCCGATTTTCACGCGCTGGTCGAGCATTTGCTCGGCGCCGATCCGAAGCCGGCGCGGTCATGGCTGCGGTCGAGCGGTCCTCTTCTCCACCGGTTCGGACGAATCCGAGCTCCGCTGCCCGGGTAGCGGCCGAAGCACGCGCGGCGGCTGGCTTCGGGCGACCCGTTCCTCCTCCTCCGGCGGCGGCGGAGGTGGCGGCTCGCGCTTCGGCCGTGGCCGCTCGCGCCCGATCGCATTGTCGATCCAGTCCTGGTCGAGCCGGTCGCGTTCGGGGGGCGGCTCCTCGCGCGGGTTGCCCTCGTCGCGCGGACGCGGCTCGCCGGCGGGCGGCTCGAACCGGTCGGACGGGTCGATCGGATTGCCGTCGGGATCGACGAACTGGATATTGTCGGGCTCGCCGAACCAGGTCTCCTCGTCCGGCTCCTCGAGCCAGTCGGGCAAAGGCACCTCGGTCTCGAACTTCTCGATCGCCCGGTTGGCGACGGCCGGTTTCATGAAATCGTGGAAGGCCCGGGCCGGCGCCCGTCCGCCCTGAAGGCCGGGGATCGGGCGGGCGTCGTCGCGGCCCATCCAGACTCCCGTGGTGAGGCCGCTCGAGAAGCCGAGGAACCAGCCGTCCTTGTTCGAGGTGGTGGTTCCGGTCTTGCCGGCGACCGGGCGGCCGATGTTCGCCGCCGTGCCGGTTCCGGTCATCACCGCCGCCTGGAGAAGATCGGTCATCTGGGCGGCGACGTGCGGAGCGACCAGGACCCGCGTTTCGTCGACCTCGTGCTGGTAGAGCAGTTCGCCCTTGGCTGTGGTCACCCTCCGGATCCCGTAGGGAGTCACCGAGACGCCCTTGCGTGCGACCGCGGCATAGGCGCGGGTCATGTCGATCAGCCGGACGTCGGAACTTCCGAGCGCCATCGACGGATGGGTGTTGACCGGGGTGGTGATCCCGAAGCGCTGGGCGATGTTGGCGACGCTCCGGAATCCGGTCTCCTGGGCGAGCCGGACGGAGACGGTGTTGATCGATTGGGCGAAGGCCTGGCGCAAGGTGACGTCGCCGGCGAAGTTGCGGCTGTTGTTGCGCGGGCTCCAGCCGTTGATCGTGATCGGCTCGTCGGGAACGGTGTCGGTCGTCTTGTAGCCGGCCTCGAGCGCGGCGAGATAGACGAAGAGCTTGAACGAGGAGCCGGGCTGGCGGGTCGCCTGGGTGGCCCGGTTGTAGATCGATTTCACATAGTCGCGGCCGCCGATCATCGCCCGGACCGATCCGTCGCGGTCGAGCGCGACAAGCGCCCCCTGCGCGCCCGCGGGCGTGTTGGCGTTGATCGCCCGGTCGGCCACCTTCTGCATGTTGGGATCGAGCGTCGTCCACACCTCGATCGGCTCGACCGATTCGTCGATCAATGTGTCGAGCTGCGGGAGCACCCAGTCGGTGAAATAGCGGAAGCTGTTCTGGTCCTTGGCCAAAGCGGGAACCAGCCTGACCTCGTCCGGCCGAGCCTCGGCGGCGTCGGCCGGGCTGATCCTTTCCTGCTCCAGCATCAGGTCGAGAACGACCGAGGCCCGGCTCCGGGCCGCTTCGGCGTCCGCGGTCGGCGAATAGTTGGACGGCGCCTTTACGAGGCCGGCGATGATCGCCGCCTCGGACAGGCTGAGCTGGTCGGCGCTGTGGCCGAAGAACCGGCGGGAGGCGGCGTCGATCCCGTAGGCGCCGCCGCCGAAATAGACGCGGTTGAGGTAGAGTTCGAGGATCTGGTCCTTGCTGAATCGCCGCTCGATCGCAAGCGCCAGTATCGCCTCGCGGATCTTGCGCCCGAAGGTCCGGCTGTTGGTCAGGAAGATGTTTCGGGCGAGCTGCTGGGTGATCGTCGATCCGCCCTGCGTCCAGCGCCCCTTGGTGATCCGGACCTTGAACGCGCGCGCCATTCCCAGCGGATCGACTCCGATGTGCGACCGGTATCTCTTGTCCTCGACCGCGACCATCGCGTTCTTCATGACGGCCGGGATCTCGTCGGAGCGAAGCCATTCGCCGAAGCTCGGGCCGAGCGAGACGAGCACCGATCCGTCGGCGGCGCGCACCCGGATCATCTGGCCGAGATCGTCGCGCTTGATCAGCTCCTGATAGGTGGGAAGCTGGCTCATCGCGACCGCCACTGCGACGATCAGGGCGATCAGCCCGACAAGGGCCCCGTACAGGCCGAACTTGATGGTGGTGATCGTGTACCGCTTCCAGCGCGGCCGATCGGAAGCGGGGCTTTGTTTCGCCATGGAGGCCGAGGGATAAAGCGAGACGAGTCCGGCTACAAGCCGGGGAGGGATTGGGGGTTAGGGGTTGGGGGTTAGGGCGACGCCGGCGTGAGCCGATCCGCCTTCCCCAATCCCCAATCCCTAAAACCTAATCCCCAGCCGCCAATCCCTAATCCCGGTTCCGGAAGTCCAGCGAGGCGCTGTTGATGCAGTAGCGCAGGCCCTCGGGCCCGGGCCCGTCCGGAAAGACGTGACCGAGATGGCCGTCGCACTTCGCGCAGCGCACCTCGACCCGGCGCATTCCGAGGCTGACGTCCTCATGCTCGCGGACGCTTCCGGCGGGCTCGGTGAAGCTCGGCCAGCCGCTTCCGCTGTCATATTTGCTGCCGCTGTCGAACAGAGGCTCGCCGCAGCCGGCGCACCGATATTCGCCGTCCTCGTGATTGTCGACGTAGCGGCCGCTGAAGGGCGGCTCGGTCCCGGCCTCGCGGAGCACATGATATTGCTCCTCGCTCAGCCGCTCGCGCCATTCGCGCTCGGGCAGGTCGATCTTCTCTTCGTTGCCGCTCATTCTCGGTTCCTCGTCAAACGGCCGGTGAGATAGGCCCGGTGCGCGTACGCGGCAAGTTGCGGCGCATCACGAAATAGAGGGGAATGCCGAGCGCGGTCATCGCGAGGCTCCACAGGCTCGCCTCGATCCCCGCGCCGTAAAAGGCCCAGGCCGAATAGAGCAGAGCCGCAGCGGTGACCGCGAGGAAGCCGGCCGAAACCGCCAGCTTGCCCTGCTGGGCGAGCCTGAGCGCGGCGGCCGCGCAGGCGAGGTAGAAGATGATCGTGACCGAGGTCGTCACCAGGAGCATGAACTCGAATAGCTCGGCCATGCCCCGCGCATAGTTGGAGAGCACCAGCAGGGTCGCGAGCCCCGTCGAGATCAGGTGGACCCGCCAGGGGATCTCGTTCCGGTTCAGCTTCGCCACCCAGGCCGGAAGCAGCCCGTCCCGCGCCAGCGCGAGCGGCATCTCCCCCTGCAGGAGCACGAATCCGTTGAGGGCGCCGAGCGCCGACACCGCGACGAAGACCGCGATCACCGGCCCGAGCGACGGATCGACGAGGGTCGAGAAAAACAGCGCGAACGGGGAATTGGAGCCTTCGAGCGCCGCCGCCGGAAGCAGCAGGGTGACGGCCGAGCAGGCCAACAGATAGATGAGGCCGGCGATCAGGACTCCGATCAGGGTGGCGCGCGGCACGTTGGTCTCGGGATTCCCGACCCGGTCGCCCGCCGCCATCGCGCTCTCGAAGCCGAGCATCGGGAAAAGCGTCAGGGTCGCCGCCACGCCGATCGCTCCGACGCCGATCGGCACGGAATTGTGAGGCGCTACCGCGGCCGATCCGTCGGCGAGCAGCCACAAGGCGACCGCGACGACTCCGGCCAGGGGCACGAGCTTCAGGATCATGGTGACGACCTGCACTCCGCCCGCGGACCTGACGCCCATGCAATTCACCAGGGTGAGCAGCCACAGGAAGGCGAGCGAAGCGGCTGCCGGCATGCCCGGCGAAGCGAGCCAGGGCCAGATGACCGAGAGGTTGCTGACCGCGGCGACGGCGAGAGTCGCGTTTGTGACCCAGCAGGATATCCAATAGCTCCAGGCGACGACGAAGCCGACGCCTTCGCCGAACGCGGAGGCCGGATAGGAAAAGGCCGCGCAGGTCGCCGCGCGTCCGCAGGCGAGGCGCATCAGCACCATCGCCAGGCAGAGCGACCCCGCGATCGTCGCAAGCCAGCCGTAGAGGCTGTTCCACCCGAGCGGGGCGAGGCTCGCGGGCAGAAGGAAGACTCCGGCGCCGATCATGTTGCCGACGACGAGCGCCACCGCCATGAATAGCCCGAGCTTGCGCTTCGGCTCGTCGCTTGGGGCCCCCGGCATGAGCGGGTGATGGGCCAGCGGGCGCCGCCGGTCAAATGCCCCGCCGAGGCGCCCCGGCACGAAGCGCGGCGCCCTCCTTGGTTCGGATTAATTTAACCATCTTATGGGATGTAATCGGCTCTGTTTTGCGGAGCGGATGCGTGCCGACCCTTTTGCTCAACCGTCCGATCGCCTTTCCGGTCGCCCTGCTCAGCGCCGCGCTTCGCGGCCGATTCCCGACCGCCGGCTGGAGGGTCGGCGAGGAGGATTTCGGCGCCCGAAAGGATCTGGTGAGCCTCGACCGGCCGCAGGTGATCATGGGCCGCGCCGGCGAGGAGATGCTTCTGGTCAGCGTCGAGCTCGTCGACGAGCCATATCGGCCGCCGAACGGCCATCGTCCGCCCGAGCACCGGCTTCACGCCCGGATCAGCCGGCCCTCGACCGACAATGATTCGGTCGCCCGGCGGATCGCCCTCATCGTCGGATCGACCCTTGCGGCGGACCAGGATCCCGGCGCCCGCCTTCAGCTCGAGCCGGGCGGCAACTGGCTCGACGGCCCGGACATGCTCGCACTGCTCAATTCCCTCGACGACGATCCCGATCTCAGCCGGCGAAGCCTGGTCGGCCTGCCCGAGCGATTCGATGCGGAGCCCGCCGCCGATCCGTCCCCGGCCCCGGCCGAGGCGGCGCCCGGACAGGCGGAGCCCGCGAGCTCCGGCGAGGAGAAGACGCCAAGGCCGCGTCTCGGCTCCTTCACCATCCTCCTCGACGGCGAGGTCTTCATCGACTGGCCGAAGATCGACGAGGTGATGCGCAAGATCGATCCGCAAGGCGGTTGGCAGAGCGTCGCGACCCCGGGCGGAATGGGCATGATCATTGGCCGGGCGACCATCATGGCGATCTGGTCGCCGATCCCGATGGAGCAGGCGGCGATCGACAACGGCCTGTTGCGCAGCTTCTGGTTCGACGGCGACCGGGCGCGGGTGGCGCGGCACCGCCAATATATCGCGCTCAGCATCGAATCGCCGGACGATTACCGGTCGCGGCTGATGACCGCGAAGATCGCGACCCTGATCGTCGGCGTTCTCGCCGGTCTTCCCCAGGCGTGCGCGGTGTTCAACAACGGGGTCGGAACCATCTTCTCGCCCGAAATGGCGCGAGGCCAGGTCGGAATCCTCCACACCGGCGAGCTTCCGATCCAGCTCTGGGCATGGACCGCTCCGAACTCGATCGAGGACGGCAACGTCTGCCTGACCACCGGCGGATTCCTCCCTTTGCTCGGGTTCGAGATCGAGGTGTGGAACGCGCCCCACCCGGTCGCCTACGTGTCGGAAAAGCTGTCGCGGACCCTGCGCTACCTTCTGCTCAACGGCCCGATCATCAACCATGGCGACTCGATCGGGACCGAGCCCGGCGACCGCTCGATCCGCTGCTTCTTCGGCGACAGCAGGGTGGAGCGGCCCGAGCCGACCAAAGCGATGTTCCTCGAATTCGATTCCGAGGTCGCCGCCGCCCGGCCGCGCAAGGACCTGCCTTTGCCGCCCTCGATCAGGCCGGCGGCGGATTCGCCGGTGCCGCGCCGCGCCGGAGGCTTCGGCCGCAAGGGGCTTTAGAGCATCGTGCGGAAAAGTGGGAACCATGAGCGCGGTGTGGATTGCCCCCGGCAATCCACAGCCATGCCGGGGGCATGGCGGCCGCGCCTCATTTCCGCTTAAACGATGCGGCAACAAGGATTTAGAGCAGCGGCGCGATTCAGAAATCGCGTCCGATGCTCTGCGCCCGTCCGCGCCGCACATCGCTGTGGCGCAGCCGCGCATTGCGGCCGATAAAGGCGCCGGGATCGCGGACGGAGGATGGTGCCATGAGATTTCGGATGCTCGCCGGGCTGGCGGCTTTCACGATCCTCGCCGGGGCCGGGGGCGCACTGGCCGGATCGAAACGGATCGATCTCGCGCCCGCGCTCGCTGACCCGTCTCGCCCGGAGGCGGACCGGGCCCGCGATCCGGACCGCAAGCCGGCGGAGCTGATCGCATTCTCGGGCCTGCGCAAGGGCGACAAGGTCGCCGAGCTCGCGCCCGGCCGCGGCTATTTCACCCGGCTGCTCAGCGCCGCCGCCGGGCCGAAAGGCCGTGTCTTTGCGCTCGCCGCCAGTCCGCACGCGGACCTCATCGCCGTCGCCGCCGCAAATTCCAACGTCACCGTGGTCACCGCGGCGCCGGGCACGGTGCCGGTGCCGGCGCCGGTCGACATCGTTTGGACCACGCTCAATTATCACGACTTCAAGAACGTCAAGGTCGGGGAGGGCGACGGCGCCGCCGCGGTCAACGCCGCGGCGTTCAGGGCGCTGAAGCCCGGCGGCGTCTACTTCATCGTCGATCACCAGACTGCCGCGGGCGCCGGCGCGAGCCAGACCTCGACCCTCCACCGGGTCGAGGGTTCGCTCGTCAGGCGCGAGGTCGAGGCCGCCGGCTTCCGGCTCGACGCCGAGAGCCCGCTTCTTCGCCATCCCGGCGACGATCACAGCCAGCGGGTCCAGGAAAGCGGGATCCGCGGCAAGACCGACCAGTTCGTCCTGCGCTTCCGCAAGCCGAAGAGGTAGCCGCCCGGAAGGGCTGCGATCAGCCCGCGTCGGGCTTGGGCAGCTTCCTGTCCGACCGGCACTGCGCGAGCGGCCTGGGCGCGGCGTTCGAAATCCTGAGAACGTCGCCGGTCGCGGGATCGACCTCCATGTCGATGCAGGCGCATCCGTAGCCGTAGGATCCGTTGGTCTCGACCCATTCGCCGGCGCTCATGTCGGGCATGTCGTCCATGCCTGCCACCGGCTCGAGGCCCTGCGTGCCGAGGATCCACTGGCCGTCGCGGTCGACCAGCCACCAGTTCGCCGGAGTGGGATTGTGAAGCCAGCCGCAGCGGCGCCCCGCCGCTGCGATCGGCTTCGGAGCCGCTTCCGCCCGGTCGACTTCGGTCGCCGCGTTGCGCGCGGCCGGCCGCGGCTGAACCTGGTTCGCGGTCTTTTCTCCATCCTCCGCGGCCGGCGCTTCGGCCTCGGGTGAGCAGGCGCAGACCGACAGGAGGGCCGCGACGGCGGCGAAGAGACGCCCTGGCTTCATTATCTTCTCCCCCTTAGCTCGGTTCCGGCAGGCACTCAGAGGCCGCGCGGCTGGCCGAACAGCTCCGCCTCCGCGGGCCGCGCTTCGATGGGAATGGCGGCTGCGGTCATGCCGCACTGGCTCCCACGCCACACCGCGCTTGGCAAGCCGGGCCCGAGAAGGGCCCTTGGCTGGATCAGGCCAGGACCACGTTCTGCAGGCTGAATTGTAACGGCGTGGAGTTCTCGCCCGGGCCGCCGCCGGTCATCACGATGTCCGCGCTGGCGATTCCGAGCAGCGAAAATTCGGTGTTGACCTGCTCCACGATCGCCGAGTTCATCACCTGGCCCTGGACGACCTGGGAGACCGCGCCGATCCATATCGTTGGCTTGAATTTGAAGGCGGCCATCTGGCCCGGGGCGAGTGAGGTCCTGGATGCGAGCAGCATGCCGTCCCGGTAAATGTGCGCGTTGATCGCGTCCCGCGGCAAATTGTTCAGAACCTGCATCTCGGTCGGATTGTTGGCCGGCGCCGATGCCTTGCCGAGCGTTTCGTCCGACCCGGTCAGGGCGACCTGGAAAGCATCACCCGGCTGCGCGTCCAGCCGCGGCTCGTAATTGCCGAAGCTGTCGCTCGTCGTGACCTGCATGGTCGCCGGGTAGACGAACGGATGGTTGTCGCCCGGCCCGCATTGCTGGATGACCTTCCACGCGACGGCGGAGTCGTCATAGTATCCGGTCGCCACGTTCTTCTGGAAAATGACGATCTGCGAATTGTTGGCGTCATTAGATTGGTTGATGAAGTTGAGCTGGATGTCCATTCTGGCCGTCTCCCTTTTGTCCGTGGACCATGGCAACATGGCCGGAGGCAGACGAGGCCAGACTGGACCGAAACGGTTCTATGTACCGCCGTCCATATGTGCGATGCCGGTCGAAGGGGGGTGCGACCATGGGATTGTTCGACTGGCTGACCGGAAGCAAGCCCGCGCCGGCCGGCGTGAAGCGCCAATCGGTCGCGAAGCTGCGCGCGGCCTTGATGGACGTGAACCGCAAGGGCGCTCCGTTCCAGGTTCGAAGCGGCAAGGAGGAGGACGTCGACCTGGTGGCGGAATGGCGGATCGTCGACGCCAAATGGTACGAGATCTTCGCCAAGGCCGGGATCAAGCGGGTCTTCAAGATTTTGATGAAGTTCGACGAGAAGACCGGCCAGGTCCGGGCCTCGGATCAGGAATGGGAGGTCGAATGGCGCGCCGGCACTCCGACCCTCTCGCTTCGAGGCCAGGCCTTCCGCGGCCGGAAATGGGAAAAGAGCTTCGAGATGGTCTACGCGTTCCGCGAGGACGGATCGTTCGGCAAGGTCTACGACTATTCGTTCGACACGAGCGAGATCAAGGATCCGCTGATCGAGGCGGCGCACAAGGCCGGCTGGAGCTGGAAAAGCGTCGCCTTCGGGAAGCTGTGACCTGGACGATCGGCCGCTGACATCGAAGTGCGTCGCCCGGCTACGCTTCCGGCTTCGGAAGCAGATCCTTTACCTCGCCGCGCTCGACGATCCTTCCGCCGTCGAGGCGGACGGCCCTGTTGCACCAGGACTCGAGCAGATGCGGCGAGTGGGAGGCGAGAATGAGGATGCTCGACCCTCCGACGAAGCCCGCCATCCGCTCATAGGCCTTCGCCTGGAACGCGGCGTCGGCAACCCCCAGCCACTCGTCCATCAGCAATATTTCGGGCCGGAAGCTGGTCGAGACGGCGAATGCGAGGCGAAGGACCATGCCGGCGGAATAGGTCTTGAGCGGCGCGCCGATGAACGCTCCGAGCTCGGTCCACTCGACGATCTCGTCGATCCTCGGCCGCATCTCGCGGGGCGGGATGTCGAGATGCATTCCGAGCAGCAGGATGTTCTCCCGGCCGGTCGCCTCGGGCTGCATGCCCATTCCGATGCTGAGCAGCGGAGTCACCTTGCCCTCGCGGAAGACCGTTCCGCCGAGCGGCGCATAGACGCCGGCGATCGTGCGCAGAAGGCTGGTCTTGCCCGCGCCGTTCGGGCCGATCAAAGCAAGCCGGTCGCCGTCGTTCAGCTCGAGATCGACGTCGCGGAGCGCCCGGATCGTCGCCCGGCCATGGTCGAGATCGAGCCGCCGCCCGAGCGCGCCGCCGAGGGCGAATCGGCGCATCGAGCGCGCGCTTGCGTGATAGATGGGGAACTCGACGTTGAGGCCCTCGATGAGAAGATGCGCCATCGTTCAGAGCCAGTAGGCGACGCGCCGGCGCAGATGCGCGAGCGCGATGAAGGCGACGACGGCTGCGAGCAGGGTCAGCCCCAATGCCGTCGGCCAGGAGGAAGAAGCGGGCGCGTCGCCGAGCAGCGGCGCACGGATGATGTCGATGAACGGAAAGACCGGATTGAGCGCGAGGATCCATTCGCGGCCCGGGCCGAGCGCGTCGACGGGCCAGAAGATCGGAGTCACGAAGAAGAGAAGCTGGAGCAAATTGCTGACGACCTGGCCGATGTCGCGGAATCGCGCTCCGAGCAGCCCGAGCAGCAGGCTCGTCCAGAAGATCGCGACCAGGAGGAGCAGCATGGCGGGCAGCACCGTCCAGGCGGCCGGGCTCGGCGCGATCCGGAAGGCGAAGAGCACGACCGGTATCACCAGCAGATTGTGCCCGAGCACCACTCCGTTCCGGCATAGCAGGCGGAGCACGTGGACCGAGAGCGGCATGCGCGTGTTACGGATCGTGTCGGCCGACGCGGCGAAGACCTGGCAGCTGTCGTTGATCGTCCCCTGGATGAAATACCAGAAGACCAGCCCGACCGCGACGTAGGGCGCGTAGAGCGCCCGGTGCGTTCCGAACGGCTCGGCGAAGATCAGGGTGAGGCACAGCACCAGGAGGCTGATGTTGATCGTGATCCAGAGCGATCCGAGCAGCGAGCCCCGGAAGCGCAGGCGGATGTCGCTCCAGCCGAGCCCGATCCACAGCCAGGGCCGCGAAAGGCCGCCGCGAAGGTCGGCCAGCGCGTCGGCCCAGGAGGCGGTCATCTGCCCGCCCCCGCAAGGACCTGCTCCAGTGCTTCGCCGACCATGTCGACCTCGTCCGCGCGGAGCCGGTTGTGGAAAGGGAGGGCCAGGGTCGCGCGGGCCGCGCGCTCGGTCACCGGGAAGTCGCCCTCGGCATAGCCGAACCTGTCCCGGATCCAGGGCAGGAGGTGGAGCGGGGAGAAATAGGGGCGGGCCGGGATCCCGAGCTCGGCGAGGCCGTCTATGACACGATCCCGATCGAGGCCCTCGTCGAGCCGGGCGATCGCTGCGAACCAGCTTTGCCGGGTCGTCCGCGGCACTGGCGCGATCAGCCGGATGCCCGGGATTGCGCCGAGCCGCTCGCGGTACAACGAGGCCACCGCCTCGCGCGCCGCGAGCATCCGCTCCAGCCGGCCGAGCTGGGAGAGGCCGAGCGCGGCGCTCATCTCGGTCATCCGGTAATTGTAGCCGAAGCGGGCGCTGAGCCAGGCGCCGCTTTCGTCGCGGCCCTGGTTGCGCAGGCTCCGCAGCGTCTCGGCGAGCCCGGCATCGGCGGTGGTGACGATCGCGCCTTCGCCCGTGGTCATCTGCTTGTTGGGGAAGAAGGAGAAGACCGAGGGCCCGCCGGTCCCGCCGATCCGCCGGCCTTCATGCTCGGAGCCGATCGCCTCGCAGGCATCCTCTATCAAAGCGAGGCCCCGTTCCGCGGCGAGGGCCGCGAGCGGCTCCATCGCGCAGGCCTGGCCGAAGACGTGCACAGGCAGGAGCGCGCGGGTCCGTCCGTTCACCGCCGCCGCGGCGAGTGCCGGATCGAGGGTCAGGCTCTCCTCCTCCACGTCGGCGAAGACCGGGGTCGCGCCCTCGAACAGGATCGCGTTGGCCGAGGCGACGTAGGAGTAAGGGCTGGTGACGACCTCGTCGCCGGGGCCGATTTCCGCGGCGCGGATGCACAAATGAAGCGCGGCGGTGCCGTTGCAGACCGCCACCGCATGTTCGGCGCCGACATAATCGGCGAAGGCGCGCTCGAACCGCGCGGTGACCGGGCCCAGTGTGATCTGGCCGCTGCGCAGGACGTCGCCGACGGCCGCGATGTCCGCCTCGTCTATGTCGGGCGCGCCCATCGGTACGCGGACCTTGGCCAATTCAACCCCCGTCGCAAATCATGTCGCGCCGCGCGCCTGCCTCCTATAGAGGCCGAAAACCGTCTGGCCAGCATCGGGAGTGGAATGGCGGCGTCGCCGATCAGGGTCTGCCATGTCTTCGCGAGCACCGAGGGCGGGCTCTGGGTCTATGAGCAGCTCGAGGCGTTGCGCCGGAACCATGGCTGCGAGGTCAGGGTCGTCCTGCCGCCCGGCGGCGGATCGACGGTCGACCGGTTCGAGCGCGCCGGGATCCCGATCCACCGATTCGATTTCCGCATCTGGGGCCTGGTCGCGCTGCTGACTCTGCCGCTTCGAGTCATTCAGCTAGCTCTCTGGATGCGGCGCGAGCGGGTCGAAATCGTCCAGTCCCACATCATCCCGTCCACCTTCTTCGCTCGCCCGGCCGCCTGGCTCGCCGACGTTCCGGTTCGCCTCACCATGGTGACCAGCCCTTATTATCTGCAGGCGCCCTCGATCCGCTGGGTCGAGGCGCTGACTGCTCGCATGGAGACCGGGATCATCCCGTCGTGCAGGCTGACCGCCGATCTCTATGCCGAGGCTGGGCTTCCCGCTCGGCTGATCCAGCCAATCCTCTATTACGGCCCGCCGGCCGAACGGTTCGATCCGGCCCGGGCCCGGCCCGAAGAGCTCCGCGCCGAGCTCGGCCTGCCCGGCGGCACGCCGCTGATCGGCGCGGTCGCGGTTTTCTACCGGCGCTGCGGCTCGGGCAGCTTCGTCCCGCCCGAGATCCGCGACAAATATATCAAGGGCCATACCGACCTGTTCGACGCCATGCCCGCCATCCTCGCCGAATTTCCCGGCGCGCGGCTGGTGATGGTCGGCAAGGGCTGGGGCCCGCACGGCGCAGAGACCGAGGAGGAGCTGGGCGGATATGTCGCCGCGATGGGCCTGTCCGACCGTGTCGTCTTCGCCGGGTGGCGAAGCGCCGCCTCGGTCTACATGGACCTCGACGTCTCGGTTCAGGCGTCGCTCAATGAGAATCTCGGCGGGACGATCGAATCGCTCCTGATGGCGCGTCCGACCGTCGCCACCCGGGTCGGCGGAATGCCCGACGCGGTCGTCGACGGCGAGACCGGCGTTCTGGTCGAGCCGGGCGATCCGGCCGATCTCGCGCGTGGCATCCTCGAGCTGCTCCGCGACCCGGAGCGGGCGCGGCGGCTGGGCGAGGCGGGCCGCGCGAAGATGCTGGCCGGCTTCACCCTCGAGACGACGGTTCCGGCGCTCGCGCAGCTCTATCGGCGGCAGCGGGACTCGGCGCCCGGGGCGTGGCGGCTCCATGTCGGGCTCGCGCGCCTGGTTCTGGCGGCGCTGATCGGAATCCCGATATTCGTTCGGGCAATGCTGGTGGACCTGCTGATGCTGAACCTGGTTCCGCGAACCCTGCGCGGGCTCAGCCCCGCCTCACGCCCCGCGCATGATCCGGGCCGGCGATCCGCCTAGCATCACACCATCCGGCGCGTCGCGGACGACGAGCGATCCCGCCATTACGACGACCCGGTCGCCGAGCCTGACCCGCGGGATCAGGCAGGATTTCATTCCGAGATAGCAGGATCGTCCCATGACCACGTGGGAGCCGAGCGACACGCCCGGCGTGATCTGCGTGTCCGGTCCGATGTCGCAATCGTGATCGACCGAGGAGAGGGTGTTGACGATCACATTGTCGCCGATCCGCGCCCGCGCGCCGACCACCGCGCCCGGGCCGAGGAACAGGCCCTCGCCGACCGCCGCGTCCGCCGCGATCCAGGCCGTCGGCGCGACGCAGTTGGCCACGGCGAGACCGAGCGCCTTCAGCCGGTCGAACCAGGCCCGCCGGATCTCATTGTCGCCGATTCCGATAAAATGGTCGGCCTCCCGGTCCGGGGATCCGGCGAAATAATCGGACTGGGCGATGTCGTCCGGCCCCGGATCGCCCTCGGTCAGGAATCGGATCCGCCGGTGCGGAAGAAGCGAGGCGAGCATATGGGCATGGCCGCCGCTGCCGACGATCAATGCCGTCCGGTCGGTCACAGCCTCACCTTGCGCGTGCTGATCGCGGCGATCGTCGTTCCGTCGCTCCGAACGATGCTCGCCTCTGTGTCGAGACCGTCGCCTCGCGGGTCGGAGTGGAGCCGCCATTCGAGCTCGTCACCGGCGTCGGCATTGGCGAAATAGAAGACATCGCGCTCGATCGCACTGGTCGCCATCGCCCAGGCCGCGCCGCCCTGGGCGCGCATTTGGGCGATGTCCGCGATCATCGGATAAGCGGCGCAATAGAGCATCCCGAGTCCGTTGATGTCATATTGCGGCATCATCTCGTAGCCCGTCCGGGCGAGGATCCGCTCGTCGGGTGGCGAACGCTTTTTTCCCTGATAGCCGAGGCCGAAGGGTGGCATTTCTTCAAGTAGGGTCGCGCGGCAGCCGTCGGGAATCCTGGCCTGGCCCCGGATCAGGTCGAGATTGCCGCCTTCAGCGCCGCGCGCGGCGAAGCTCGACATGAGCTCGGCCGAGATGCGCCGGCCCGCTTCGCCGGCCGCCTCGACCCTCGAGAAGAACAGGCTCGCGCCGAGCCTCGACAGCGAGGCCGAGAAGCGGAGGGTCTCGCCTTCCCGCCAGGCCGCGAGCGGCTCCGTCGAGGCGAACCGGATCCGGGTGAAGACCGGGACGAGCCGCTTGCCTTCGGAATCGCATATCGCGGCGGGCGTGGTGCCCAGCGCCGAAGCGATCAGCCGCCAGTGAAGGTCGCCCAGAGTCCGCATCAGCCAGCTTTCGGAAAGGCCGCCCATCGCCATTTCGGGCATTCCGATTTCGACCGATTCCTCGATCGTCAGGCCGTTGCCCGCCTCTGGGCGCGCCGCGTCTTCCCCGCCGTCCGCGAGCCGGATCAGGTCCGCGGGAGTTGCCGCGGACAGCCATTCCGTGTCGGTCATCTCCCGTCCGATCGCCTGCTCGGCCGCCGCTCGAAGCGCGACCATGCCGAAGCTGTCGAGTCCAAGCGCCTGCCAGGAGAGGTCGCGCCCCACCTCCGGCAAACCCGGCGCCTCGGCCCTGATCGCGGCCTCGATCGCTTCGGCGATCGCATCGAGCCGGGCTGTCATCGTCCGCCCGCGCTTCGACCGGGCAGCGGCATCAGGCCAGCTCTTCGTAGTCGCGGATTTGCTGGAGGCAGAGGTCGAGTGCGCGCTCGCCTTTGTCATGGGCGGCATACCAGCGCGCGGTCCACTCGACCGCCTCCCGCGTGGTCAGGCGCTGTGCCCAGCCGAGGCTCTGCCGCGCCTTGGCGGGATCCACCGACAGCAGGAAGGTTTCGGGCGGGTGCCGCCTCTCGTCCAGCCTCCATTTCTCCGAGACTCCGAGAGCGCTGCCGAGTGCGTCGGCCATCTCGGCGACGGTTACCGGCTCTCCCGGATTGGGCCCGAAGTTGAGCGCTCGCGGCACGTCGCCGTCGCGAATCAGCGCCTGGACATAGGTGAAATAGCCGCCGAGCGGCTCAAGCACATGCTGCCACGGCCGGGTCGCGGTCGGCGAGCGGAGCAGCAGCGGAACCCCTTCGCGCGCGGCGCGCCACAGGTTGGGCGCGAGCCGGTCGGGCGACCAGTCGCCGCCGCCGATGACGTTGCCGGCCCGGGCGGTGGCGACCGGGACGCCCGCCCGGTCGAAATAGGATGCGGCGAAGCTCCTGGTCAGAAGCTCGGCGGCCGCCTTGGACGCCGAATAGGGATCGTGGCCGCCGAGCGGGTCGTCCTCGACATAATCCCTGCCGCAGCCATTGTTGGCATAGACCTTGTCGGTCGTGATCACCGCCACCGCCTCGAGGCCGTCCGAATCGCGCAGGGCGTCGAGAAGGTTGGCGGCGCCGAGCACGTTGGTCGCGACCGTTCCGACCGGGTCCAGATAGCTTCGGGTGACAAGGGCCTGGGCCGCCATGTGGAGCACGATCTGCGGACGCGCCCGCTTCAGCGCGGCGTTCAGCGAGTCGCGGTCGGCGATGTCCGCCAGGGTCTCGCTGGCGAGCAATCCTTCCCCGATCTGGGGCCACAGGCTCGGCTCGGTCTCGGGCGGCAAGGCGAAGCCATGGACCTCGGCGCCGAGCTGCCGCAGCCACAGGGCGGCCCACGCGCCCTTGAAGCCGGTATGGCCGGTCAGGAACACGCGCCGGTTCGCCCAGAAGCCGGGATCGGGGACTCCGCGCCGGGTCACCAGCTCCTCCAGGGCGGATTCCCGCTCGCCCAATATGCCTCGAGCTGCGCCTTGTCCCGCGGCGTATCCATCGGCTGCCAGAACCCCTCGTGCCGGAAGGCGGCGAGCTGGCCCTCGGCGGCCAGCCCGGCGAGCGGCTCGTTCTCCAGGGTCGTTTCGTCGCCCTCGATCCTCTCGAGGACCTTCGGGTCGAGCACGAAGAAGCCGCCGTTGATCCAGCCGCCGTCCCCCGCCGGCTTCTCCTCGAACCGGACGACCCGTTCGTCCTCGATCACGGTCGCTCCGAACCGCCCCGGGGGCCGGACCGCGGTGACCGTTGCCTCCACGCCCTGAGCCTCGTGGAATGCGACGAGCTTGCCGATGTCGACGTCGGCGACGCCGTCACCATAGGTCATGCAGAACGGCTCGCCGGCGGGAAGCAGGTGCCCGACGCGCTTGAGCCTTCCGCCGGTCATCGTCTCGACACCGGTATCGACCAGGGTCACCCGCCAGTCGGGAACGCCGCCGTTCCGCGCATAGGAGATCGACCCGGTTCCGAGATCGACGGTCAGGTCGGAGCGGTGCAGGATGTAGTTCGCGAAATATTCTTTGATCAGATAGCCCTTGTATCCAAGGCAGACGATGAAATCGTTGAGCCCATGGCGGCTGTAGATCATCATGATGTGCCACAGGATCGGGTGGCCGCCGATCTCGACCATGGGCTTGGGGCGAAGCTGGGTCTCCTCGCCGAGGCGCGATCCGAGGCCTCCGGCCAGCAGGACGACTTTCATACTATGCCCTCTGCCGCCTCAGCGATCGCGCTTCGGTACTGGGGATTGCTGAAGATCGCGACCAAACATCGTCATCGGGGCCGTAAGTCTCACCGGACAGGGATTTCAAGGCCCGTCCGACTAACATGGGATTTTGGACTTGTCTCGCCGCGGATGCCCGGCCCGGCGCGGCGGCACGTCTGGCCGCACGCGATCAACTCGGCTAGCAGGGCCCGATGATCGCTCCGACGGCGCCGCTGAGCGGCCGGAAATCAAGGCCGCAACGGCACACCGAACAGTCGCGCCTGGACCGACGTTTCAGGGCATGACCGCAGAAGAAGGATTGATGATCGTGGGCCGCGACGAGGCCGCCCGGAGGCGGATCGTCGCCGTTTTGCTGGCCTATGAAAGCCTGCCCGAAAACCGCTTCACCCGCGTTCGCGACGAGGTCACCGGGCCCATCGTCGATGCGCTCCACCAGTCGGTCGAGACGGTGCGGAAGGAATTGAGCAACGGGCTGGTCTTCGAATTTCCCTACCGGTCCAAGATCGCCCGGGATTTCGTGATGTCGGTCCCCGAAAGGCCCGATCACGTCTGGGAGCCCCAGACGACCCGGCTCCTCCTCCATCTTTCCCGCACGGTCACCGACGTAATCATCGGCGGGGCCTATTTCGGCGACCAGGCGATCCCGATCGCCGATGCTCTTCGCGGCCGCGGAACCTGCCACGCCTTCGAGCCCGATTCCGCCCAGTCCGCGAGCCTCGAGCGCAACGCCGGGCTCAACGGTCTCGACAATGTGCGGGTCAATTCCGTGGGACTGTGGAGCGATTCCACCTCGCGCCTCGGATTCGTCGGCCAGGACGCCCTGGCCACCACCGTGGCGCGGGAATCCGCCGATGGGGTTCCGACCACGACGATCGACGATTATGCCGAGGCGGAAGAGATCGAACGGGTCGGACTGATCATGCTCGATCTCGAAGGCGTCGAGATGACCGTTCTTCGCGGCGCCGAGCGGGTCCTGCGCGACCATGCGCCCCACATCGTCTTCGAGGTTCACGGCGCCTTCGTCGACTGGAGCCGGGGCCTGCACGAGGTCGAGATCGTCCGCTTTCTCCAGTCGCTGGGCTATACGATCTTCGCGATCCGCGACTTCCAGTCGAACATGGATCTCGGCGGCCGTCCGATCGAGCTGGTGCCGCCCGAGACCGCCTGGCTCGAAGGGCCTCCGCACGGCTTCAACCTCGTCGCGGTCCGAGATCCGGCCCTGCTCGAGGGCGAGGTTTTCCGGGTCGTTCCGGGTGTCAGCCCAAAGCTGCTTCTCCACCGCGACCCGCGCCTCCATCATCCGGTGGGCGGCCTGTGAAGTTCGAGCACACTCCGATCGAAGGGCTGTTCGTGATCGAGCTCGAGCCGGTCGCCGACGAGCGAGGCTTCTTCGCGCGCACCTACTGCGCGGAGGAATTCAGGCGGCACGGCCTCGATCCCGGGGTCGCTCAGGCCAGCATCTCCTTCAATCCTGGCCGGGGCACCCTTCGGGGCATGCATTTCCAGCGCGATCCGCATGCCGAGGTGAAGCTCGTCCGCTGCACGCGCGGCTCGGTGCAGGACGTGGTCATCGATCTTCGTCCCGGATCCCCCACCTGCGGGCAATGGTTCGGGGTCGAGCTCAGCGCCGACAACCGCCGAATGCTTTACATCCCGCACGGTCTTGCCCACGGCTATCTGACGCTCGAGGACGAGACCGAGTTCAGCTACCAGATGTCCACCCCCTATCATCCGGAATCCGCGGACGGAGTGCGCTGGAACGATCCCGCTTTCGGGGTTCGCTGGCCGATCGAGGTGGCGGTGATCGCCGAGCGCGACCGCTCCTATCCGGATTACGTTCCGCGCTGATGGCCGAAACCCTCTCGCTTTCCAGCAGGATCCGCCGGCGCCTGGCGCGAACGATCTGGCCGGAGCCGCCCGCTCCGGCATTCCCACCGCCCCCTTACACCTATGCGGGCGACGGCTTCGCGACCGTTCACCGCGCCGGGTTCCTCAGCGATCCGCTGTTCCGGGAGGCCTATGGCCATGCCAAGGCGATCGGCGCCTGGCATGGTGCCGACATCGAATGGCGCGCCTACACGGTCTGCTGGGCTGCGGCGAAGGCCAGGGGGCTGGAAGGCGACTATGTCGAATGCGGAGTCGATCGCGGCGGCTTCTCGCGCATGGCCATGCATTATGTCGGCTTCGATCGGCTTCCCGGGAAGAAATTCTATCTCGTCGATACCTTTACCGGAATCCCGGAGGAGACCCTGGCGGACGATCCCAACCGGGAGCTGCTCGGGACCCGCTACGACCGGACCTATGACGACGTGGTCCGCACCTTCGCGCCCTTCCCCAACGCAATCATCGTCCAGGGCAAGGTTCCCGATATCCTGCCGTCGGTCGGCGCCGACAAAATCTGCTACCTGTGCATCGATCTCAACACGACGGCGCCGTCCGTCGCAGCGGCGGAATATTTCTGGGACCGGATGGTCAGCGGCGCGCCGATGGTCCTCGACGATTATGGACAGACCTTCTTCGACGGGATGAACCTGGCCTTCGACGCCTTCGCCCGAGCCCGCGGCGTGGAGATACTGGCCCTTCCCACCGGCCAGGGACTGTTGTTCAAGCCATGACGACGGGTCTCGCCGGGATGGCTTTGCGATGATCACGATCCTCGGCGCGTCCGGCTTCATCGGCTCGTACCTGAAGCGCCGTCTCGTGGCCTCGAACATCCCCTTTTGGGCGCCGGCCCGGGGAGAATCGCTTCGCGGGCGGGATCTCGGCCGGGTCATCGACTGCGCCGGGATCACCGCCGATTTCCGGGTGCGCCCATACGACACGGTCGACGCACATGTCAGCCGGGTGGCCGACATCGCCAGGAACTGCGACTTCGAATCCTTCGTCTATCTGTCCTCGACCAGGCTCTACAAGGATCACCCCTCCTCGCCCGCGCGGGAGCGGGACGACATTCAGGTCAGCCCGTTCGGTGCGGGCGGCCTCTACAATCTGTCCAAGGCGACCGGCGAGGCGGTTGCCCTCACCCTCGGCGAGCGTGGGCGCGTCGTCCGCCTGTCCAACGTCTACGGCCTCGGGTCCGAGCCGCACAATTTCCTCGCCTCGATCATCGCCGACGCCCTCGAGACGGGCAGGATCGAGCTCGAGACCTCTCTCGATTCGGCCAAGGACTATGTCGGCGTCGACGACGTCGTCGCGCTTCTCCCGCTTATCGCCGCCGGCGGGCGCGAGCCCGTCTACAATCTCGCGAGCGGCTTTAACGTCACCAACGGCGAGATCGTGGAGGCGCTGGCCCGGCTCACTGGGTGCAGCGTCTCGGTGAGGCCCGACGCCGAGACCTGGTCCTATCCCGAGATCGACGTCGCCCTCGTCCGCGAGGAATTCGGCTTCCAGCCCTCGCGGCTGCTCGACGATCTTCCGGCCCTGGTCGAATCCTACCGGCGCGAGGCGGCCGCTCTCACTTTCGCGCCATCGGTAGATGGAAGCGAAAGCCCGGCGGCGGGATCGCGCTCGGTCACGGTCGACGACCGCCGCGGCCAGGTGATCGTCGAGGAGGACGGCAAGAGCGCGACCTACGATCTCGGAACGCCCGAAGCGTTCGAGCGCGTCTCCGACGCCTGGCTTCGCGCCGGCTGGTGGGTGAAGCATATCTACACGTTCAGCTGGATGGGCAGGCCGATCGTGCAATTGCCCGAAGACCTGGTCCGGCTTCAGGAGCTTGTCGCCAGGGTCCGGCCCGACGTGATCATAGAGCTTGGCGTGGCGCATGGCGGCGGTCTTGTCTTCTACGCCTCCCTGTGCCGGATGCTCGGCCGCGGGCGGGTGATCGGGGTCGACGTCGAGATCCGGCCGCATAATCGCGAGGCGATAGAAGCCCATCCGCTCTTCCCGCACATCACTTTGGTCGAAGGCGATTCCGTCGATCCGGACATCGTCGGGCGCGTGAAGGCGATGGTCCGGCCCGGCGAGACGGTCATGCTCATGCTCGATTCCAACCACAGCAAGGCGCATGTCGCCGGCGAGCTTCGCGCTTACTCGCCTCTGGTCACGCTGGGCTCGTGGATCGTGGTGATGGACGGCTACATCATGCAGCTCGTCGCCGGCGGCCCGCGGACAGGCCCGGACTGGTCCTGGAACAATCCCAACCAGGCCGCCGCCGAGTTCGCGCGCGACAATCCGGACTTCGTTCTCGACGAGCCCGACTTCCTCTTCAACGAATCGCCGCTGTCGAAGGGCGTCACTTATTACCGCGGCGGCTATCTGAAGCGGGTGCGATGAGCCGGGCGAGCATCGCCGTGGTGATCCCGACGCGGAACCGGGCCGACATGGCGATCGCCGCCATCGAGCATCTTCGCGCTCAGGACTGCGGCGACCTCAAGCTGTTCGTATCGGACAATTCGTCGATCGAGGAAGAGGTCGCCCGTCTCGCCGATTTCTGCCGCTCGCTCGACGATCCGCGGCTCACCTACATGCGCACGCCGGGCAATCTGCATCAGGGTGCCCATTGGGACTGGGCGATCAGCCAGGCGCTCGAGCGGTCCGACGCAACCCACGCGACCATCCATTACGACCGCAAGATCCTTCGGCCGGGCCAGGCCGCCGCCTGGATCGCGGTCGCCGGGCAGTTTCCCGACAAGGTCTTCACCTATGTCACCGACGCCGTCTCGGCTGATCCGCCGCCCTTGCGGCTGTGGCAGGCGCCCTGGACCGGGAAGCTCTACCGGCTCGAGACCGCGCATATCGCCGCGGTCTCGGCCAGCGGCGAGGCCGCGGCGCTCGGAAGCATGCTCCCGGTCCTCTCCAACTGCCTCGTCCCGCGCGCGGCGGTCGAGAGCATCGTCGAGCGTTTCGGGGATCTCTGCGATTCGACGACCGCCGATTCCTGCTTCGCCTACCGCTTCTGCGCATTGCACGACGATTATCTCCATCTCGATCGCTCGCTGACCGTGCTCTACGGCTCGCACCGGAGCGCGGCAGTCGGCTATCTGAGCGGCGGCGGCGGCGACTTCGCCGATTATCGGGAGACCTGGCGCGGCGAGTCCTGGCTGGACGCGGGGATCATCCCGGGGCTGAACCTCGGCTACAACATGCTCTTCCACGAATATGAGCTGGTCCGGCGCGAGGTCGGCGGCCGCCTTCCGCCGCTCGACCGCGCCGGCTGCCTTCGCGATCTCGGCCGGGGGCTGTTCTGGATCCGGGATCCCGAGGCCAGGGAAGAGGTTCGAAAGCTGCTCGTGGAGCATGGCTGGAAGGACGAGGAAGCGCCCCCCGCCCTGGCGCAGAAAGCGTCCCTGCCGCGGCGGGCCTATCGGCGCGTTCGCCAGCATGCCCGGCTCTTGCTCGGCCGTATTTTAGGAGTCGCGCCACCGGTCAACGGCTTCCAGTTCAGGAGCGACGAGGAGGCGCTCGTCTACGCCGTCAAATATCCGAGCGCTCCGAGCCCGAGCGCGGCGCACCTCGCGCTCGCCAGGCCTCGGGAAGTGGACGCGGACCTGCCATGACTCTGTCGGTCGCGATCGTCATCCCGACGCGCAACCGCGCCGATCTCGCCATAGAGGCCATTCGATCGCTCCTTCCTATCGCCGATGGCAGGCTCGGCCGGATCGTCGTCTCGAACAATTCCTCCGAGCCCGACCATGTCCGCCGCCTGACAGATTATTGCGAACGATCGCTGGACAAAAGGCTGCTCCATATCCGCCCGCCGGGGCCGCTGGGCATGGCCGAGCATTGGGACTGGGCCATCGGGCAGGCGCTCGAGCTCACCGAGGCCACGCATCTCGCGCTCCATTACGACCGCCGGGTCTCGAAGCCCGAGCTGCCCTCGCTCTTCGATGCGGCGGAGGAGCGGCCGGGCCTGCCCGTCACCTATCTGCTCGACACGGTCCATCCCAGGCCCACGCGGTTCTTCGTCCATCAAATGCCCTGGACCGGGGGCCTCTACGAGATCCGCACCGAGCGCGCGGTGAAGCTCGCCGCGAGCGGCCGGCTGACCGACCTGTGGCAGGTCTTTCCGGTCCTCGTGAACTGCCTGACTCCGCGGTCGGCGCTCGATCGGGTGCGCGACCGCTTCGGCGATTATTGCGCCTCGACCAGCCCCGAATCCTGCTTCGGGTTCCGCTACTGCGCGGTCGCCGATTCCTATCTTCATTTCGACCGGGCGCTGGGCATCCATTACGGCTCGGAGCGCAGCAACGGCATGGGCTATTTGCGCGGGGATTCGTCCGGCGCCTTCGCCGACTTCACCCGGCTTCGCGGCGCCCGTCCCTGGCTCGAGGCCGCCCCAATTCCCGGGCTGAGCCTCGGCCAGAACAGCTTCTATCACGAATATGAGATGGTCCGCCGGACGACCGGCGACGCGGCCTTCCCGCCGATCGAGATGGCGCCCTACCTCAGGGACCTGGCGCGAGGCCTGCACTGGATCGCCGACCCGGCGCGCCGGTCCGAGGCGCGGGAAACGCTCGCCCGCAACGGCTGGCGCGACGAAGATGATCTGGAGCCATGGGCGGTGCCGCGCCCGCCCGCGGCGAAGCTCGATTTGCTCCGCGCCGACTATTGGAGTGTCCGGGCGGACGACCTCTACACGATCGGCCTTAAGAGCGAGGCCAGGGCGCTCCGCCATGCGCGGCGGCACCGGCTCGCCGAGTCCACCAATGCGGACTTCATCGCTCCGCTGGAGCCGGTCCGCCTGCGATGAACGCGACGGTTGCCGCGATCATTCCGACGCGCAATCGCCCCGAGCTCGCGATTCAGGCGATCGGATCTTTGCTCGCCCAGGACCAGCCGGTCGAGATCTTCGTCTCCGACAACAGCCCGTCGCCGGAGCCGGCGCTTCGCACCTTCTGCGATGGCGCGGTAACCTACCTGCGTCCCGGCGAGAGCCTCGGACAGGCGCGACATTGGGACTGGGCGATAGGCGAGGCGATGAAGCGCTCGAGCGCGACCCACTTCACCGTCCATTACGACCGCAAGGTCTCGAAGCCGGACTTTCTCGGCCGGGTGGGCCCGATCGTCCGGAGCCGGCCGGATATGCTGATCTGCTGGCCGGTCGATTATGTCGCCGACGTGCCGCCGCCGATGCGGCTGTGGCAGCCGCCCTGGACGGGCAAACTCTACGCGCTTCGCACCGGGCGGATCGTCGAGCTGGTCGCGGCGGGGCGGGCCGGCGCGATCCACAGCCATGCCCTGCCGCTCCTCTCCAACTGCCTCGTTCCGCGCGCGGTCCTGGCCGAGGCCGTCGATCGCTTCGGCACCCTGTGCGATTCGACCACTCCCGATTCCTGCTTCGCCTTCCGCTTCGCAGCGCTTCGCGACCGCTATCTCTATCTCGATCGGCCCCTGGGCGTCCTCCACGCTCCGCACCGAAGCGCCGGCAGCGGCTATGCGGGCGGGGGCGGCGGAGACTGGGAGGATTTTCAGAAGCAATGGGGCGACGCGGAATGGCTGGCGGCGGCCCCCATCCCCGGCCTCAATCTCGGCCTCAACATGCTCTACCACGAATATGAGCTCGTCCGCCGGACGGTGGGGGACGGCTTCCCGCCTATCCGCTTCGCAGCCTATCTGGACGATCTGGCGCGGGGGTTGGACCTCATGCCCGATCGGCAGTCGAAGGCCGCTCTTCGGCGCGTATTGGAGGCGAAGGGCTGGCAAGGCGGCGAACGGTCGCGATCGCTCGGAAGCCTGGTTCGGCGCAGGCTGCTCGACCCATTGGAAACACGTCTCGGCCTGAGACGGCCGAACGCGAGCGGCCGCATCTTCCGCCGCGACGAGGACGCGCTTCGTCATGCTCTGACGCATCCGCGAAGGCCGCAGGAAGCGTCCGATCATCTCGACTTGCTGGAGCCCGTGCGGGTCGACGCCGGCTGAACCGGCTTCGTCGCGTCGATCCAGGGAAAATGGTGCGGTCGAGAAGACTCGAACTTCCACGGCCTTTCGGCCACAGCGACCTCAACGCTGCGCGTCTACCAGTTCCGCCACGACCGCACGTGAAGTCCGCCGGAAGGTCCGGCGGCCGGTAGGAGCGGGGCCTCTAGCAAAGCCTCCCCGGCCGCGCAACCGCCCGGACCCCGATCTAAATCTGTCTAGATTAGACTCAGTAGAGGAACATCGGCATGCCCTCGACCCGCATCAGCCGGGCGCGATAGGCGCCGGCGTCGTAGAGGCCCGAGACGTCGACCGACTTGCGGCCCTTGAGCAAGGTGTCGGCCGGGACGTGACTATAATTGCCGTCGTTCAACGTGACCATCCGGCCGGACTGGCCGCGCTGGAGCAATTGCACGGCGAGCCCGCCAAAGGCGAAACCGACCATCCGGTCCATCGCGTCGGGCTCGCCCGCCCGCATCAGATAGGCCAGCTCCTGGATGACGACCCCCGAGCCGAGCCGCTCTCCGATCGCCGCTCCGAGCCTCTGGCCGATTCCCCCCGCCGACCGCTCGCTCGCCGGCCGCGACAGATCGTCGGACTGCTTCTCGTCGAGGATCGAGGCGCCCTCGGATACGACGCACATCGCGTAGCGGCTCGGATTCGAGGCCTTGTCCTCGGCGAGGAGCGGCAGAAGCACGTCCAGGTCGGCCGGCACCTCGGCGATGATCGTCCGGTCGACCTGGGCGAGGAATCCGGAGAGCAAAGCGGTCTCGCCGCTCCGCCGCCCGAACAGCTCGACCACTCCGATCCGCTCGTGGCTCTCGACCGTGGTCCGAAGAGCGTTGATCGCCTCGACCGATCGGCTCACCGCGGTCGAGAAGCCGATGCAATAATCGGTCCCGAAGACGTCGTTATCCATCGTCTTGGGCACCGAGACGATCGGAACGCCCAGCGACGCGAGATGGGCCGAGAAACGCAACGTGCCGTCGCCGCCGAGGGTGACGAGGGCGTCGACTCCGAGCTTTTCGAGGACGTGGAGGACGTGGCCGGTGCGGTCGCCCTCCTTCACCGTCCTCGGGTCCGTCCTCGAGGTGTGGAGGATGGTGCCGCCCATCCGGTCGATTCCGCGGACGCCCTCGCGGGTCAGCGCCATGCTGCCTTCGGCGACGCTTGCCGGATCGCCGGGATCGATGTCGAGGACGCCCTGCCAGCCGCGCCGGAAGCCGATCGTCTCCCAGCCGAGATCGTCGGCCGACAGTGTCACCGATCTTATGCAGGCGTTGAGCCCGGGCACGTCGCCGCCGCCGGTGAGGATCCCTATGCGCATGGAGCGCTCTTGGTCAGGACACCGCGCCGGCGCTGAGATGAAGCTTCTTCGCACCGCGCGGAACGCCGACCTCGGCGCTGTTGAAGGTCGCGCTCTGGCGCGGCCCGAGCTCGGTCACCGGCGCCGAGATCGCCCAGCGATAGACCCCGAGATTATGGCTGTCGCGAAGCTCGGCCCTGATCTGCGGCACGCGCTGGACCTTGTCGGTCAGATTGGTGATTCGGCCGCTCACCGTCAGCAATTCGTTGCCGCTCGCCAGATTCTGGCGCTGGGCGCTGCCCTTGATCTCGAACGGGCTGACGTCCGATCCGGCGGCGAGGTTGGGGAAGCCGAAGAAGGAGATCGCGACGATCGCCGCAAGCATCAGGGCGGCGAAGAGGATCGAGGCGATGGTCCACATACGCGCGGGATTGCGGCGCGGCCGGAACGGCGGCTGGTGGGCGAAGGCGTCGAAATCCGGATCTTCCTCCTCTTCGGGCGCGGGCCCGATGATCGCCGAGGCCGGGCGCGGCGCGGGCTGGGGCATGTCGCGGATCTGCCCGCGCCGGTCCGGCTCAGGCGCCACGGCCCGCGGGCCTGAAGCGGCGGCCGCGGCGGCGGCAGCCCGCTCGCGCAGCGGCGGCGGAGGCGGCCCCGGCGAGGCCACGACCTCGTCGAGCAGAAGCGGCGAGGGCGCCTGGAACCAGCTATGCTTGCATGCGGCGCACCTGACCTGTCGGCCGGTCGCGCCGACCGCGCTGTCCGGGACAACGTAGCGGGTGCTGCAGGCTGGACAGGAGAGGATCATCGTGAACTTCGGTCCTCGACGGGTACGCGCGGGAATCCAAGCACATGTAACTCCCGCCGTAAAGCATGGGGTCCGGCTTTGGCTCCCTTTTGAGCGCTTTACGCATCGCCATCCACCATGCCATTGACTCGCCCGGGCGCAGGAATGGCGAACAGGGAATGCGGGCGGCCGGTCCGATGAGCGGCCGGAGGCCCGGAAACGAGGAGCGGAGGCGGGTCTGACAGCCGACAGCATCGTCCAGTTCGACAATGTCGGCCTCCGCTACGGCACCGGCGCGGAGACGCTGTCGGACCTCAGCTTCAGCCTGCGCTCGGGCGGCTTCTATTTTCTCACCGGCCCTTCGGGCGCGGGCAAGACGTCATTGCTTCGCCTGCTCTATCTCGCCCAGCGTCCGAGCCGGGGCCTGATCAAATTGTTCGGCGAGGATATCGTCACCATGCCGAGGAAGCGCCTTCCCGGCTTCCGGCGCAGGATCGGGGTCGTCTTCCAGGATTTCCGGCTGGTCCCGCATCTCTCCGCCTATGACAATGTCGCCCTCCCGCTCCGGGTGGCCGGAGTCGAGGAGCGCGATCTCGACACGCCTGTCACCGAGATGCTCGCCTGGGTCGGGCTCGGCCACCGCTCGAGCGCCCGCCCGGCGACCCTGTCGGGCGGGGAGCAGCAGAGGGTGGCGATCGCCCGGGCGGTGATCGCCCGCCCCGAATTGCTCGTCGCCGACGAGCCGACCGGAAACGTCGATCCGGAGATGGCCCGAAGGCTCCTCCATCTGTTCGATTCCCTCAACAAGCTCGGCACCACCGTGGTCGTCGCCACCCACGATCTCCATCTCATCTCGAGCATCGCCCGGGCCGAGATGCTCCGGCTCGATCGCGGCACCCTCAACGATCCGACCGGCGCCCTGCGCCATCCGCCGCGAAGAGCCGATGCATGAGGGGCGGCGCGCGCAAGATGGGCGCCGCCGACCGGCGGCTTCTGCCCGAGGGCCGGCTCGCCGGGCCGATGCCCTGGGTCATCGCGATCATGATGCTCCTGACCGTGCTCGCGGCGGCGGCCGGGCTCAGGCTGGCGAGCGCGGCCGGCGGCCTCGACGCCGGGATCGGCAATCGGATGACGATCCAGATCGTCCAGCCCAATCCCGATCTTCGCGAACGCGAGGTCCAGGCAGCGCTCGGCGCTCTTCGCCGCGTCCCCGGAGTGATCGACATCCGCCGGATCCCCCCCGACGAGCTCGAGAAGATGCTCGAGCCATGGCTCGGCGCTGGCGGGCTCGAGGCGGACCTGCCGGTGCCGGCGATGATCGACGTCGAGATGACTCCCGAGGCTTTCGCCCAGCGCGGGCGGCTCGAGGCCGAGCTCGGCCGGGCCTCGCCCTCGGCCCGGATCGACTCCAATGCGCAATGGCTGGCGCCGCTCGCCAAATTGATCTCGGCCTTGAAATGGCTCGCGGCCGGCCTGGTCCTGCTGATGATTGTCGCCTCGGGCGCGACCGTGGTCCTCGCCGCCCGGGCCTCGCTCGACATGCACCGGAGCACGATCGAGGTGCTCCATCTGATGGGCGCCACCGATCTCCAGGTCGCGCGCCTGTTCCAGCGCCGGATCGCGCTCGACGCTTTGTTCGGCGGAATCGTCGGCCTGGTCGGCGCGGGCGCGATCCTGGCCGTGATCGGCGACCGGGTGGGGGCGCTCGGGTCGGACCTGCTCGGCTCCGAGGGGCTCGGCCTTGGAAGCTGGCTTCTGCTCGTCGCCCTTCCGGTCGGCGGGGTCGTCCTGGCGATGCTGGTGGCGCGCTCGACGATCCTTCGCGCTCTTGGGCGGATGCTGTGATCAGCCGCGCGATCTCCTTCGTCCTCCTCATCTACGTGCTCGGCTATGCTTTGTTCGCGGTCATGCTTCCGCGCCCGGCGGACGACCGGCGAACCGACTCGATCGTCGTCCTGACCGGCGCCGCCAAGAGGATCGAGCGTGGGCTCGACCTGCTCGAGCGCGAGCGCGCGTCGCGAATGCTGGTTTCGGGCGTGGCCCGAACGGTCCGCCCGGTCGAGCTTGCCGAGGAATATAAGGGACATGACCGCCTGTTCGGCTGCTGCGTCGATCTCGGGCGGGAATCGGTCGACACGCGCTCCAATGCCGAGGAGGTCGCGCGCTGGGTCAAGGAGCGGCGCTTCAAAAGCGTTCGGCTGGTCACGACCGACTGGCACATGCCGCGCGCCCGATTCGAGATCGCCCGCCAGCTTCCCGACGGGGTCGCGCTGATCGGCGACGCGGTCGAGAGCAATCCGAGCTTTACCCAGCTCTTCACCGAATATAACAAATATCTGCTTCGCCGCGCCGCGATCGTCGTCGGGATCTGATGAACGCCGTCCGAAGCCTGCTGTTCGCCATCATCTTCTATACGGGCAGCCTGCTCTTCGTCCTGGTCTGCTTCGCCACCATGCCGTTCGGCCGGGCGCCGGTCCGCGCCATCGCCGACGCCTGGGCGCGGTTCCACGGGCACTGCGTGCGATTCCTCCTTCGCATCCGGACCAGGATCGAGGGGCAGGCGCCGGCCGGGCCGGCCCTGGTCGCGTCCAAGCATCAGTCGATGTTCGAGACCCTGGAGCTGATCACCCTGCTCGACACGCCTGCGGTGGTCATGAAGCACGAGCTGACCCGGATCCCGCTCTGGGGGCGGCTGACCAAACGCTACGGGATCATCCCGATCGACCGCGCCGGCGGCGCCAGGGCGCTCCGCGAGATGCTTCGCCAGGCCCAGGCGGCGATCGGCGAAGGAAGGCCGATCGTCATCTTCCCGGAAGGCACGAGGGTGCCCCCGGGCGAACGGCCTGAGCTCCAGTCCGGCTTCGCGGGCCTCTACCGGGCCCTCAACCTGCCCGTCGTCCCGCTCGCGCTCGACAGCGGCCGCGTCTGGCCGCGCCACGGCCTCGTCAAGCGCTCCGGCACCATCATTCTTCGCTTCGGAGAAACGATCCCCGCCGGCCTGCCGCGCAAGGAGATCGAGGAGCGGGTGCACTCGGCGATTAATGCGCTGGAGGATATCCGTCATCCCGGCGAAGGCCGGGATCTCAGCGAGGAAAAGGTGCCGAGCTAAATCTCCCTGAGATCCCGGCCTCCGCCGGGATGACGCGCGTCTCTCAATTTTCCATCCACCCCACCCACTTCCCGTGCGGATGCGCCCAGGCGAGCAGCCTGTCCTCGCCGCTTGGCCAGGTGCGCAGCCTCAGGCTCGACCTGCCGTCGGCGGTCAGGAACTCGAAGCGGAGCCAGGCGAGCGGCGAAGAGGCGCTGGCCTCCGCGCCCGCCCGCGCGATCGTGGCCGCGATCCTCGCCTGCGTGGCCTGCGGAAAATATTGGAAGGCGATCGAATGGAGGACGATCCGGGTCCGGCCGGGCGCCGCCGGCGCGGCGAGCTTCGATTCGAGCCAGTCCGCAGCATCGCCCTGCCCGACATGCGGCGGATCGCGCTCAGCGACTGCAAGGGCCGCCTCGAGCTGGCGGATCCGGTCGGGCTGGTCGGGCCAGACGTAGGCGAGCAGCCGGTCGCGGTCGCGCCGAACGTCCATCGGCTGAAAGTCGACGGCCGAGCGCGCCTCTATCCTGACCCTGGCGGCCGGCGGCGGCGGCCCTTTCCACTCGGGAACGAGCCGAAGCGGCGATTCCGGATCGCCCGTTTCGAGCCCGCCCAGATCATAAGCGTAAAGATCGAGCAGGGTGTTGAGGCCGGCGCTTGCGCCGAGCTCGAACGTCTGCATCGGCAGCGGGAACATGTCGGCGACGGCGAGCAGGCCCGCCATCAGCACCGCCGAGCGGCCCACCTCATTGGTCTGCGGCGCGCTGTCGAGCCAGGGCAGCAGGGCTTCGTCCGCTTCCCGCAACGCGTCTTCCAGCGCCGCTCCGAAAGCCTCTTCGTCGCCGGGCGGATGGGGCGGATAGAAAGCGGCCAGGCCGGGCAGGGCGCCGCCGCGCACCAATGCATGAAGCCCGCCGCACAGCCGAAGCGGGACATTGTCGGCGCCGGCCCGCGGATCGCCGGCCCAGTCGAGCACCCGCCGCCCCGTCTCGCTGGTCCGCTCGAGCCGCTCGCCGAGCAGGCGCGTCAGCCGGACCATGAACGGAGAGCCGAGCTTCTCCGCCCACCCCGCCTGCTCGGCGAAGGCGGCGCGGACCCTTTGCTCAGTCGCGGAGCCGGGCACCGGCCTTGGCGGCGGCGGCGACGATCCGCTCGGAGATCGCCTTCAACTCCTCCTCGGTGAAGCTTTTCTCGCCGGGCTGGAGCCTGACCTCGACCGCGATCGACTTGTGGCCTTCGGGCACGCCGGGCCCGGTGAAGAGATCGAACAGCCCGACTCCCGCGATCGACTCCTTGTCCGCGCCGCGAACCGCGCGGAGCAGCGAGTCCGCCCTTGCGTCGTCGGGCAGGATGAAGGCGAAGTCCCGGGTCACCGCCTGGAGCGCGGGCGGCCGATAGGCTTCGCGCATGTGGCCGGAGCCGCCTCGCTTCTGCGGGATCGCGTCGAGGAAGATCTCGGCCCCCACGACCGGCCCGTCGAGATCGAAGGCCTTGAGGATGTTCGGATGAAGCTCGCCCACCTCGGCCAGCGCGTTCTTCGGCCCGAGGCAGAGCCGCGCCGAGCGGCCGGGATGATAGACCCCCGCGGCGCCGTCCAGGGCCTGGAGATTGTCCACCGGCGCCCCCGCCGCGGCGAGGATCGCCAGTGCTTCCGCCTTGGCGTCATGCGCGTCGAAGCCGCGCGCCTTTCCCGTGCGCCAGTGGCGCGAATCGCGATCGCCGGCGAGGACCAGGCCGAGCGTCGGATGCTCCTTGTCGCCGAGATAGCGGCGGCCGACCTCGAACAGCCGCACGCTGTCGGCGCCTCGGGCCATGTTCCGGCCGGCGGCGGCGAGCAGGCCTGGGAGGATGGAGGGCCGCATCGCCTTCATCTCCTCGCTGATCGGATTGGCGAGGATCCAGGCCGAGCCTCCGAACGGCTCGGCCTCGCTCTCGGCGATGAAGCTCCAGGTCACCGCCTCGTTCAGCCCGCGCGCGGCCGCGGCGCGGCGGACCCGGCGCTCGATCATCTGCTCGGCGGTCGCGGTCGGATGCGCGACCCCGGGCGCGCGGCGCAGGGGCTCGGTCTCGATCTTGTCGAAGCCGTGGATCCGGGCGACCTCCTCGACGATGTCGGCCTCGCCGTCGACGTCGCGGCGCCACGACGGCGGTTTCACCCGCCAGGTCTCGCCGGTGGCCACTTCGAAGCCGAGCCTTTCCAGGATCGCTTTCTGCTCGGGCTCGGGAACGTCGACTCCGCCCAGCGCCCGGGCCCGGGCCGGACGGTAGGAGACGATCTTGTCGGGCACGGGCGGCGATCCGGCGCGGACGGTCTCCGATGCCTCGCCGCCGGCAAGCGCGATCGCCATCTGCGTGGCCAGCTTCAGTCCCGGCTCGACGAAGGCCGGATCGACCCCGCGCTCGAAGCGCATGCGCGCGTCGGAGACCAAAGCCAGCTTCTGGCCGGTGAGGGCGATATGCTCGGGCTCGAAATATGCGCATTCGATCAATATGTCGGTCGTCGACTCACTGACACCGCTATGCTCGCCGCCCATGATCCCGCCGATATCGTGGACCTCGCGCTCGTCGGCGATCACCGTCATGCTCGGGTCGAGCCGATAGGTCTTGCCGTTCAGGGCCAGCACCTCCTCGCCGTCCCTGGCGCGGCGAGCGACGATCGCGCCGTGAAGCATCCTGAGGTCGTAGACGTGGAGCGGCCGGCCGTAGGCCAGAGTGATGTAATTGGTCATGTCGACCAGGGCGCTGATCGGACGCTGGCCGACGCTCTTCAGCCTGTGCTGGAGCCAGGCCGGCGAAGCGCCGTTGCGCACGCCGCGCACCACCCGGCCGTAGAAGGCGGGGCAGCCCTCGGGATCCTCGGTTCGGATCTCGATCGGGCAGGGAAAGCTCTCCGGCACCTCCTCTATTCGGATCGGCTTCAGCGTGCCGAGCCCGGCCGCGGCGAGGTCGCGGGCGATCCCGTGGACTCCCATGCAGTCCTGGCGGTTGGGCGTGACGTTGACGTCGATCACCGGATCGTCGAGCCCTGCCCAATCGGCGTAGCGGGCCCCGACCGGCGCGTCGGCGGGGAGCTCGATCACGCCGTCATGCTCGTCGCCGAGCTCGAGCTCGCGCACCGAGCACATCATGCCCCGGCTCTCGACTCCGCGGATCGCGGCGACTTTCAGGGTCAGGTCGCTTCCCGGCACATAGGCGCCCGGAGCCCCGAACACGCCGAGCATTCCGGCATGCGCATTGGGCGCTCCGCAGACGACCTGCACAGGGTCCCCGGCGCCGGTGTCGACGGTCAGGACCTGGAGCTTGTCGGCCTGGGGGTGGCGCTCGGCGGTCAGCACTTTGGCGATGGTGAAGGGTGCCAGCTTCGCCGCCGCATTCTCCACGCCCTCCACCTCGAGCCCGATCGCGGTCAGCGTCTCGACGATCTCGTCGATCCCCGCCTCGGTATCGAGATGGTCTTTCAGCCACGAGAGCGACAGCTTCATGGTGCTCTCGTGCCCCGGCGGAGGCCGGGGCCCAGATTCAAGGCACGCGACAGCTTCATGCCCCCACGCCCCCGCTCAAAGTAGGCACGTCCAACGACGCGAAGCCGTAATGGCGCAGCCAGCGCAGATCGCCGTCGAAGAAGGCGCGGAGATCGTCCATCCCATATTTGAGCATCGCCAGGCGATCGATCCCGCAGCCGAAGGCGAAGCCCTGCCATTCGTTCGGATCGAGCCCGCAATTGGCGATGACGCGCGGATTGACCATCCCGGAGCCGAGAAGCTCCATCCAGCCCTCCGATCCGCCGAGCACGCGGCGGCCCTTCACCATCGTATAGCCGACGTCGACCTCGGCGGAGGGCTCGGTGAAGGGGAAATAGCTCGGCCGCATGCGAAGGACGATGTCGTCCCGCTCGAAATAGGCCTTGAGGAAGGTCTCGAGCGTCCACTTGAGATGGCCGAGATGGATGTCGCGGTCGATCACCAGCCCCTCGACCTGGTGGAACATGGGGGTGTGGGTCGCATCATTGTCCGACCGATAGGTGCGGCCTGGCGCGATGATGTAGAAGGGCGGCTTCTGCTCCATCATCGTCCGGATCTGGACCGGCGAGGTGTGGGTGCGCAGAAGCATGCGCCGGCCTTCCTCGCCCGTCGCGGATCCGGCCTGCTCGAAATAAAAAGTATCGTGCATCGCCCGGGCCGGATGGCTTTCGGGGATGTTGAGCGCGGTGAAGTTGCGCCAGTCGTCCTCGATCTCGGGCCCGGTCGCGACCGAGAAGCCGAGATCGGCGAAAATCTCGGCAAGCTCGTCCATCACCTGGCTGATCGGATGGACGCTGCCCTGCGGCGCCGGCGCCGGCGGAAGCGTCATGTCGATCGTCTCGGTGGCGAGCCGCCGTTCGATCTCGGCGGCCTCCAGCGCGGACTTGCGCGCCGAGATCGCCTCGGTGACCGCCTCGCGAAGCCTGTGGATCCGCGGCCCCTCGCTCTGGCGCTGCTCCGGCGTCATGACGCCAAGCATCTTGAGCAGGCCCGTCACCGCGCCCTGCTTGCCGAGCGCTGCGACCCGCTCCGCCTCGAGCGCGCCGAGGTCGCCGGCTGCGTCGATGCGCTCCAGCCACTCGCGGCCCAATGCGTCCAGATCCTGCGCTTCGCTTGCCATGGCGGGCGCCGTAACCGAGATTAGGGAGGGTTTGAAGCCCGGCGGAAGAGAGGGACGATATGGCGGACCGGGACTGGCCGGAGCTGAGCGAGACGCGCGACGGCCCGACCATCGCCACGCTTCACCTGTTCAGCCAGATCGCCGGCAAGGTCGCCATCGCTCTTCTGCCCTGGCGAAACCATGGCTGGCACGCGACCCTCCGCCTCCACCCGCGCGGCCTCCGCAGCGAGCCGCTGCACGGCCCCGGCGGCACCTTCGAGCTCGGCTTCGACCTGGTCGATCATGTTTTCGTCCTGTCCGACGGCGCCGGGGAGCGGCGGATAAAGCTCGAAGGCATGAGAGTCGCCGATTTCTACGGGGAGGCAATGGGGCTGCTCGCCGGCGGCGGACACGAGGTCACGATCCACGGCGCACCGAACGAGGTCGATCCGGCCATCCCGTTCCGCGAGGACAAAGCGGACCGCGCCTACGACCGCGACAGCGCCCGCCGCCTGCTCGCTGCCCTTCTCCAGGCCGACCGCGTCCTTCGGCAGTTCCGCTCCTCCTTCCTCGGCAAGGCGAGTCCGGTCCATTTCTTCTGGGGCAGCTTCGACCTCGCCGTCACCCGCTTCTCCGGCCGCCCCGCGCCGCTCCACTCCGGCGGAGTCCCCAACCTCCCCGATGACGTCACCCGCGAAGCCTATAGCCATGAAGTCTCCAGCGCCGGCTTCTGGCCCGGCGGCGCCAACGGCGGCTCGCCGCTCTTCTATTCCTACGCTTATCCCAGCCCGGAGGGGTTCGCGGAGGCGAAGGTCGCCCCGCAGGCGGCGCGCTGGGACAAGGGTCTCGGCGAGTTCGTGCTCGATTACGAGGCAGTCAGAATGGCCGCCGACCGGGACGCCGCACTGCTCGCCTTCCTCCATTCCACCTATGACGCCGCCGCCGACTTTGGAGAATGGGATCGAACCGCCCTCGATTGCGCGCCGGGCGTTCCGGGTGTGCCCAGGCCCCTGTGACACCCACCGTTCGGGCTGAGCCTGTCGAAGCCCTTCGTTTCGCCTCTTTCTGCCTAAGAGAAGGAGTGGGCTTCTACGAGCTCAGCCCGAACGGTGAGGGGAAGCCGCCGGGCAACCCCTCAATCATCGGCGCGCATCGCGTCGAGATTTCCGTCCCAGCCCGCCCCGCGCAGCTTCCGGAGTTGCTCCTGCCGCTTCAGACGAACCAGGGTGTTGAGACCGAGCTCGACCACCTCGCGCTTGGTCTTCGCGCCCGTAGCCGAGAGAGCCTCTCGCAACAGATCGTCGTCAATGGCGATGGTCGTGCGCATGACGCCACCTTAGCTTTTCTGATGCGGCTTGGGCAGCTTCACCCCACGAACGGATAAGGCGAGATCGTCTTCTGTAGCTCGTGCACCGCAAGCGTTCGCCCGGCGGGCGCGGCGGCGCGCTGGGGGCATCTGATCCGCGGGCAAATCGTGCAGGCCGGGCCGATCGGGGTGACATAGGGCCGCGCCAGATCGAGGCCGTCCGAATAGAGGATCCTCGGCGCATATTTGGCGTCGCAGCCGAGGCCGATGGCGAGCTGGCTCGATTCGCGCGGGTCGAGGCGGACGGCGCGGTCGACGGTGCGGCTGATCGTGAAGAAGAGCTGGCCGTCGGGCGTCTCGACCCATTGGGTCGCGACCCGTCCCGGCGTCTGGAAGCTGGCATGGAGGTTCCAGCGCGGGCAGGTGCCGCCGAAGCGCGAGAAGGGGAAGCTCTCGCCGGCGAAGCGCTTGGAGATGTTCCCCGCCGCGTCGACCCTCAGCATGAAGAAGGGGATTCCGCGCGCGCCGGTCCGCCCCAAAGTGGTGAGCCGGTGCGCGACCTGCTCCACGCTCGCGCCGAAGCGCGCGCACAGGCCGTCGATATCGTGGCGAAGGGCGTCGGCGGCGGCGAGGAAGGGCTCGTAGGGCATCAGGATCGCCCCGGCCGCGTAATTGGCAAGGCTCATGTGGAGCAGGCGCCGGGTCGGCGCGTCGGGCGGCGCGGCGGTCTCGATCATCTTCTTCAGCAAGGGCCCGAACTCGAGCAGGGCGAGCTGATAGGCGGCGCCGAAGCTGCGGCTCTCGGGCCGCAGCAGCGCCGAGAGCATCAGCCGCTTGCGGTGGACGTCGTAATGCTGGGAAGCGGATTCGAGCAATTCGGGCGGCACGATGCGGGTCTCGACCCCGAACCCCTCCTTCAGCCGCCGCTTGAGCGGCTCGAACATGGTGATCGGATCGCCGAGGGCGCCGGCAAGGGTCTCGGCCGCCTCCTCGAGATAGGCGAAATGGTTGCGCTGCGCCTGGATGTAATCGCGGACCCAGGCCTCGGGCGTGACCAGCGAACCCTCGTCGGGCGCGCCGCCGACCGGGTGCTGGCGCCGCTCCACGAGCGAGGCGTAGAGCCGCGACACGGCGTCGGCGACCGCCGGCGCATTGTCCGCGACCTCGAGCAGCTCGTAGCGCGGGATGCCGATGTCGGCGAAGAGCGGGTCGGCGAAGATCTCGGAGAGCTGGTCGATCCCCGTCCCCTCGCCGCCCTCGGCCGCGAAGCTTCGAAGGTCGACGTCGTAAATCTCGGCCATGCGCAGCAGAACGGGCGCGGTCACCGGACGCTGGTTGCGCTCGAGATGGTTGAGATAGGAGGGTGAGATCCCGATCTCGGCCGCCATGGCGCTCTGGTTGAGCCCGAGCTCGCGGCGCAGCCGCCGCATTCGCCCGCCGAGAAAGAGCTTCCGTTCCTGGGCCATCGCGCCTGCAACTTTGTCAACAATTCACAATACAAGCAAGTCATGCTGTGACACCACGACCCTTTTCGGCGCGCCCCATTCCCGCGTTCGGTGTTCAATGACGCACCATTTCGAAGAGGTGCGCGATGTCCGATTTCAGCAGCCTGGTCCCGGCCCCAGCCGGCCGTTTCGACGGGATCGATCGTCCCTATGGCGTCGAGGACGTGGAGAGGCTGCGCGGATCGCTTCCGATCGAGCACAGCCTCGCCCGCCGCGGCGCCAACCGGCTCTGGGAGCTTCTGACCGGCGAAGATTATGTCCACGCGCTCGGCGCCCTGACCGGCAACCAGGCGATGCAGATGGTCCGGGCCGGCCTCAAGGCCCTCTATCTCTCCGGCTGGCAGGTCGCCGCCGACGCCAACACCGCCGGCGCCATGTATCCCGACCAGTCGCTCTATCCCGCAAACGCCGGGCCGGAGCTGTGCCGGCGGATCAACCGCACCCTCCAGCGCGCCGACCAGATCGAGCATAGCGAGGGCGGCGCGAAGAGGGACTGGTTCGCCCCGATCGTCGCCGACGCCGAGGCCGGCTTCGGCGGGCCCTTGAACTGCTTCGAGATCATGAAGGCCTACCTAGAAGCCGGCGCCGCCGGGGTTCACTTCGAGGACCAGCTCGCGTCCGAGAAGAAATGCGGCCATCTCGGCGGCAAGGTGCTGATCCCGACCCAGGCGCATATCCGCAACCTCGACGCGGCCCGGCTCGCCGCCGACGTCTGCGGAGTCCCGACCGTCCTCATCGCGCGCACCGACGCCGAGAGCGCGCGGCTGATCACCTCGGACGTGGACGAGCGCGACCATGAGTTCCTGACCGGCGAGCGGACGCCCGAGGGCTTCTTCCGGCTCAGGGAAGGCACGGGGGCCGACCATTGCATCAGGCGCGGCATCGCCTTCGCGCCTCATGCCGACCTGCTCTGGTGGGAGACGAGCAATCCGAACCTCGAGGATGCGCGCCGCTTCGCCGAGGCGGTGCAGAAGGCGCATCCGGGCAAGATGATGGCTTACAATTGCTCGCCCAGCTTCAACTGGGAGGCGAAGCTCGACCGGGATACGATCGCCAAATTCCAGCGCGAGCTCGGGGCGATGGGTTACAAGTTCCAGTTCGTCACCCTTGCCGGCTTCCACCAGCTCAACCACTCCATGTTCGAGCTCGCCACCGCTTACAGGGAGCGCGGCATGGCGGCCTATTCCGAGCTCCAGCAGGCCGAGTTCGCGAGTGAGGCGGCCGGCTACACCGCGACCCGCCACCAGCGCGAGGTCGGCACCGGCTATTACGACCTCGTCGCCCAAACCGTCTCGGGCGGCCTCGCCTCGACCACGGCGCTCGCGGAATCGACCGAGGCGGACCAGTTCAAGCAGAAGGAAGCGGCATGATGACGAAGCGATACTGGGTGATCGGCGGCGAATATCGCGACTCCGAATTCGGAGCCCTCGTACCCGGCACCGAGAAGATGGCGGGCCCCTTCGCCGACGAGCGCAAGGCGCGGACCGAATGGACCCGGCTGACTTATTGCCCCGAGGGCAATGCCACCACCCGCTACTCGATCGCCTCGGAGGTGATTCGGTAGGCCCTGCCTTTCCTTATCCCCCTTCCGGTTTTCCGGGAGGGGGCAGGGGGTGGGTGCGAGCGCTCGCGCGAGCCTCTTTTTTGATGCTGGAAGGGCCCACCCCTCAATCCCTTCCCGGAAAACCGGAAGGGGAGGCGAAGAAGATTACAATTCCCGCAAAGCCCGCGCTGGCCTGGCCGCCAGCGCGGGCAGCGAGCCGAGCAGGCCGAGCACCATCGTGATCGCCGCCCCGGCAAGCAGGGTGAGGGCCACCGAGCCCCAGTCCGGGGCCCAGTCGAGCTCCAGCACCTTCACCACCACGTACCAGCCCGCTCCGGCCCCCAGAGCGAAGGCGAGCAAGGCCAGGATCAGCGCCAGGGCCCCGAACTCGAGCGCCTGTGCGGCGAGGATCCGGGCGCGGCTCGCGCCGAGCAGCTTGAGGATGACCCCGTCATAGACCCGCGCCCGGCGCGAGGCGGCCAGCGCCCCGATCAGGACCGCGATCCCGGCGAGGATGGCGACGCTCGCCGCGGCCCGGACCGCGACGCTCAATTGGCCGAGCATGTCGCCGACCGCGGAGACCACCTCCTTGACCCGGATCAGCGAGACCGAGGGAAAGGCGTTGGCAACCGCGCGCGAAAAGCCGCGCTCCTCGGCTTCCGGCATGGAAATGGTCGCCATGAAGCTGTGCGGCGCGTGCTCCAGCGCCCCGGGCGCGAAGACGATGACGAAATTGAAGCCCATCGTGTCCCAGTTGATCTCGCGGAGCGAAGCGATCCGCGCCTCGATCTCGCGCCCGAGAACCGAGATGATGATCGAATCCCCCACATTCAGGCCGACCGCGCGCGCCGCCTCTACGTCGAGCGAGACGAGGGGCGGCCCCCGATAATCGCGCGGCCACCATTTCCCTGAGACGACGCGGCTGCCTTCGGGCAGATCGGCCGAATAGGTGAGCCCGCGGTCGCCGCGCAGGAACCAGGCCTCGGGCGGAATCGCCTTCATCTCGGAGACGCGCTGCTCTCCGACGGCGACCACCGCGCCGCGCAGGGCCGGAATGGTGACGAGATCGCCGCCGGGCGCGGCTTCGTGCGCCATGGTCCGAAATCGGCCGATCTCCGCGACGGGAATGTCGAGGAGGAAGAAGCTCGGCGCTTTGGCCGGGATCGTCGTCCGGATCTGGCCCGACAGATTGGTCTCGATCACCGCGAGGGTGGTGAACAGGGTGAGGCCAAGCCCGAGCGCGACGACGAGCCGGCCGGTCTGCGCGGCCGGGCGGTGGAGGTTTGCGAGAGCGAGGCGGAAGAGCGGGTTGCGCGGGCGCGGCAGACGGGCGGCGATCCAGCGGATGAGAAAGCCGAGCAGGGTCAGGACGAGCAGAAGGCCCAGGGCCGAGGCGATGAAGCCCGTGGCGAAGCCGGGCTCGCGCGACGTGAGGACGGCCAAAGCGATCACCGCGCCCGCGGCCAGGACGACCGCGAGAAGTGCGCGCCATTCGGGCCGGCGGCTCCGCTCGACCGCCGAGCGGAACAGGGCCGCCGCGGGCACTCGCCGGGCGCGGGCGAGCGGCGGGATCAGGAAGACCAGGGCCGTCAGCGATCCGTAGGCGGCGCTGACCAGCAGCGGCACGGGATAGAGCGAGAGGCGCGGCGGCACCGGCAAAGCGTCGCCCGCGATGAGCAGGACCGCCCAGGGGATGAGCGCCCCGACCGCGAGCCCGGCCAGGACCGCGCCGAGGCCCACCAGTGCGATCTCGATCAGATAGGTGAGGAAGATCGTCCGCGATTCCGCCCCGAGCAGCTTCAGGGTTGCGATCGTTCCGCCGCGCGCCTCGAGATAGGAGGCGACCCCGTTGCCGACCCCGATCCCGGCGACGATCAGGGCGGTGAGGCCGACCAAAGTGAGGAACTGGCCGAGCCGCTCGATGAAGCGCCGAAGGCCGGGCGCGCCGCCCGACCGGTCCTGGATCTGGAAACCCGATTCCTTGAACCGGGCTTTCAGCCGATCGGTGACCGGCTCGGGCGCGGCACCGGCCGGAAGGCGGATCCGGTAGGCGCTCGAATAAAGGCTTCCCGGCTGGACCAGACCGGTCGCGGCCAGGCCGGCGCGGTCGACGAGCACGGTCGCGCCCAATGTGAAGCCCTGGCCGACGCGGTCGGGCTCCTCGGCGATTAGCCCGCTCACGCGCAGCCGCGCATTGCCGACCCGGATCGTGTCGCCGACGCCGATTCGGAGCCGTTCGGCAATCTCCGGCCCGATCGCAGCGCTTTCGCCTTCCGGGCGCGGCGCCAGCGCGCCGGCCTCCATGCGCAGCTTGCCGTAGAGCGGGTAGGCGGAATCCATGCCCTTCAGCTCGACCAGCAGGCTCTCGCTGCCGTCGGTCCGTGCCGCCATGGCGCGCATCCGGCTGACGTGCGAAACGCGGCCCGCCGCCTCGAACGCGGCCAGCTCCTCGGGCGTCGCCTCCCGCTGCGACACCGAGACCTGGATGTCGCCGCCAAGGATCGATTGGCCGCGCGCGTTGAGCTCGGAGAGAATGGCCGAGGACAGGCTCCCGACCCCGGCCAGCGCCGCGACCCCGAGGAACAGGCACACGGCAAGAAGCCGCAGCCCGGCAAGCCCCCCACGCAGGTCGCGCAAGGCGAGACGGAGCGGGAGGTTCACTGCCCAGTTCCTCCCCTGCATTTGCAGGGGAGGGGGACCATGCGGAACATGGTGGAGGGGCCCTGCCGAGGCTCAAGAATGCCCCTCCACCGCCTTTCAGGCGGTCCCCCTCTCCTCGAAATCGAGGAGAGGAACTTTTGGCCGAGCCTCACCCCGAATCCTTCACGATCCGCCCATCCTGCATCTCGAGCACCCGCTCGCACCGCGCCGCCAGGGCCGGATCGTGCGTGATGACCAGCAACGTCGCCGCCGCCTGTGCCCGCCGCTCGAACAGCAGGTCGAGGATCGCGCTCCCCGTCGCGGCGTCGAGATTGCCGGTCGGCTCGTCGGCGAAGATGAGGTCGGGCCCCGGCGCGGTCGCCCGGGCGATGGCGACTCGCTGCTGCTCGCCGCCGGAAAGCTGGGCCGGATAATGGGTCAGTCGGCGGCCGAGGCCGACCGATTCCAGCTCCGAGGCTGCGGTGGCGAAGGCGTCGTCGCGGCCGGCCAGCTCGAGCGGCACCGCGACATTCTCGAGCGCGGTCATGGTCGGGAGAAGGTGGAAGGCCTGGAGGACGATCCCGATATGGCCCCGGCGGGCGCGGGCCAGCCCGTCCTCGTTCAGTGCGGTGAAGTCCTTCCCCGCGATTTTCACCGATCCGCTCGTCGCCCGCTCGAGCCCGGCGAGCACCGCCATCAGCGAGGATTTGCCCGAGCCGGACGGGCCGAGCAAAGCGACGCTCTGGCCGGCGGCGATCCGCAGGTCGATTCCGCGCAATATGTCGACCCGCCCGGCGCCGGAGCCGAGCGACAGGGTGACAGCGGCGGCGTCGATCACGTAATCTTCGGTCATGTGGGGAATGGAGATCCGATGAAGCTTGAATGGCCATATGGGTTCGGCCGGGCGTTTGTCCACGCGGCGCTTGCGATGGGGATCGCGACGGCTTCGCCCGCGGAGGCGAACCCGGACGTCGAGACGGTGCGCATCCTCGCTTTCGGCGACAGCCTCACCGCCGGCTACGGCCTCCCCTCGGGGCAGGGCTTCGCCCCTCAGCTCCAGGCGGCTCTTCGCCGCAACGGCGTGCCCGCAATCGTGACCAACGGCGGAGTCTCGGGCGACACCGCCGCCGCCGCCCGCGCGCGGCTGGCCTGGACGCTGGACGGTTTGGGCGCGAAGCCCGATTTGGTCATCCTTGCCCTGGGCGGCAACGACATGCTCCGCGGCCTTCCCCCGAAGCAGACCCGCGAGGACATGGAGGCGATCGCGGCGGAGCTGAAGAAAAGGGGAATCAGGTTCGTGTTGGCGGGCATGCTCGCCGCGCCCAATCTCGGCCGGGATTACGGCTCCAGCTTCAACGCCATCTTTCCCGATCTGGCGCGCAGGCATGGAGCGCCGCTCTATCCCTTCTTCCTGTCGGGGGTCGCCGGGGACAACAGGCTGCTTTTGGACGATCGCATCCATCCCAACTTCCAGGGGATCAAGCGGATGGTCACCGGCATCGCGCCGACTGTGATGCGGGCGTTGCGAGGTCAGTAGGAAGGGATTGGCTCACGCGGAGACGCAGAGACGCGGAGGGTCCGAGGATATTTCGGCGCGTGACGCTATCGTCGAAGGTCGGTCGCGACACGGATGAGGTCAAGGCCGACTTCGTCGGCATTCATTCGAGTTTAGCCTCAGCCTCAGGGACCCGCGGGGCATCTCCGCGCCTCCGCGCCTCCGCGTGAACCCCTAACTATCGTCATCCTGGCGAAAGCCAGGATCTCACTTCTTAAGGCAACGAGATTCCAGCTTTCGCTGGAATGACGGAAATCAGCTCCGCCGCTTCTCGCCCGGCTCGGGGCAGGCTTCCGGATTCGGCTCGCGGCCCTGCTTGTCGGCCTTGCGCGCTTCCTTGCCGAGGCATTCCTCGTGCTTGCGCATGGCGCGGCCGCGCTTCTCGTCGGCCTCGGACTGGCTGACCGTTGCGGCGTCGACTCCCGCAGACGCGATCTTCACCGGAAGGGTGACGACGTCGAGCGCGGTCTGGGCGATGCAGCCGGACAAAGCGAGCGCCAGGGCGGGGAGGATGAGGATTCGCATTCTTGCTCCTTCCTCCTTTCTCTAGCCGATCCCGATGATCCCTTGGTTAACGGGACCCTCCGGCCGGCGCGGCGGTGCGTCGAAGCGTCGCGGAGTCGAGATCGAGCTCGGCGGCCGGGATCACCTCCAGGTCCGGGCGGATGGCACGGAGCTTATCGATGAACTTGGACGCGTCGCCGACGACGACGATCGTCGCCTGGCGGCCCGAGGTGAGCCGCGAAGCGATCGCCGAGGCCCCTTCGGCCGTGACCGATCCGAGCCGCGCGGTGATCTGGGCCGCCTCGCTCATCGGAACGCCCTGCTGGACGAAGCCCGCGAGCACGTTTGCCAGCCCGCCGCTGGTCTCGACCTGGCGGTTGTAGATGCCGGTCAGGAAGTCGCGCCTTTTCGTGATCGCGTCGGCGGTGAGCGGCTCCTTTCCGAGGCGGTCGAGCTGGTCGAGGAAGACCTGGACGACCTCCGCGGCGGTCTCGTTCTTGGTCTGCGACGATGCGGTCAGGACGGCATCGTCCATCCGGTTCGGGAAGCCGCTGTTCGCGCCGTAGCTCAGGGCGCGCTTGGTCCGCACCTCCTCGAACAGCCGGCCGTTCGAGCCGACTCCGAGCACCGCACGCACGACGGCGCCCGGCGCCGGCGGCGGCAGAGAAAGCCCGCCGCTCAGCTCCGCGGCGTCGACGGGCACGTCGATCTCGAGCCTTT
>DATDAS010000002.1:0-3066 GCA_036525315.1 Allosphingosinicella sp. | reverse complement strand
CGGCCGGGTCGCGCAGGTCGAGATCGGCGCGGTCTGCGGTGACGATCTCGCAATCCTCGCCCGCCAGGCGGCGGACGATCGCGCCGCCGACCATGCCGCGGTGCCCCGCGACATAGACTTTCCTTCCGGCAAGGTCGGTCACTTCAGCCTTCCTTCGAAAGCGGCGCGTCGCGCATCACCTCAAGGTCCGCCTGTACCATCTCGCGGGCCAGCGCGCGGACGTCGGTCTCGTGGCGCCAGCCCAGTTTCTGGTGCGCCTTGCTGGGATCGCCGAGCAGCAGCTCGACCTCGGTCGGCCGGAAATAGCGCGGATCGACCTCGACCCGGCATTCGCCGCTGGCCTTGTCATAGCCTTTCTCGTCGACGCCCTCGCCGCGCCATTCGAGCCCGATGCCGGCATCCTCGAACGCCCATTCGACGAAATCGCGCACCTTGGTGGTGACGCCCGTGGCGAGCACATAATCGTCGGGCTCGTCCTGCTGCATCATCATCCACATGCCGCGGACATATTCGCGGGCATGGCCCCAGTCGCGCTGGGCGTCGAGATTTCCGAGATAGAGCCGCTCCTGGCGGGCGAGGCTGATCGCCGCCGCGGCCCGCGTGATCTTGCGGGTGACGAAAGTCTCGCCCCGCAGCGGGCTTTCATGGTTGAACAGGATGCCGTTGGAGGCGTGCATGCCATAAGCTTCGCGGTAATTGACCACGACCCAATAGGCATAGAGCTTGGCCGCCGCGTAGGGCGAGCGCGGATAGAAAGGCGTGCTCTCGCGCTGCGGCACTTCCTGGACCAGGCCGTACAGCTCCGAGGTCGAAGCCTGGTAGAAACGGCAGGTCTTCTCCATGCCCAGAATGCGGATCGCCTCGAGCAGCCTCAATGTGCCGAGTCCGTCGGCATTGGCGGTATATTCGGGGGTCTCGAAACTCACCATCACATGGCTCTGCGCCGCGAGATTGTAGATTTCGTGCGGTCTGACCTCCTGGACGATGCGGATCAGGTTGGTCGCATCGGTGAGGTCGCCGTGGTGTAGGAAGAAGCGAGGGTGATCGACATGAGGATCTTCGTAGAGATGCTCGATCCGCCCCGTATTGAACGAAGATGAACGCCGCTTGATGCCATGGACGATATAGCCTTTTTCGAGCAGCAGTTCCGCAAGATAGGCGCCGTCCTGGCCGGTCACACCTGTTATCAACGCAATCTTGATGTCAGACTGGACCATATGAATTCAAGAACTCCATATTGTGAGGGTGCCTGACCGCGCCAGGCCAACCGAGGGGAACCCGATAGAACCATAAGCGCCTTCCAGTCGAGCCATCGTTGAACGTCGACACCATATCTTCGACTTTTCAGGCCGAGTCCCGACGGGTGCACTATGATTCATCGTGGAGGGCGCCGGATCGGTTCTCGTGACGATCCATATACCACTGGACGAATCGTGGAATGCCGTCCTCGATCGTGGTCGTTGGACGGAAGCCGAGATCGGCCGAAATCGCGCTGATGTCGGCATAGGTGGCGGCGACGTCGCCGGGCTGCATCGGCAGTAGCTCGATCTCGGCGCGCCGGCCGCAGGCCTGCTCGAGCAGGGAGATGGCGTGCATCAGATCCTCGGACCGGCTGTTGCCGATATTGTACAGGCGGTGGGGCGCGTGGCTGCCGCCGGGCTTCTCGGCGCCGTCGTCCGGCGGCGGATTGTCGCGGCAGGCGATCACGCCTGACACGATATCATCGACATAGGTGAAGTCGCGCCGCATCCGGCCCTGGTTGAAGACCTGGATCGGCTCCCCCGCCAGGATCTTGCGGGTGAAGATCCACAGCGCCATGTCCGGACGTCCCCACGGCCCGTAGACGGTGAAGAAGCGCAGCCCGGTCATCGGAATCCGATAGAGATGGGCATAGGTCTCGCTCATCAATTCGTCGGCCCGCTTGGTCGCGGCGTAGAGCGAGATCGGCTGGTCGACCCGGTCCTCGACCCGAAAGGGCAGGCTCTGATTGCCGCCATAGACCGAGGAGGAGGAGGCGTAGACGAGATGGCTGGTGCCGCGTTCGCGGGCCAGCTCGAGCAGGTTGAGGTGGCCCAGCAGATTGGCCGAGGCATAGGCCCGCGGATTCTCGATCGAATAACGTACGCCCGCCTGGGCGCCGAGATGGACGATCCGGTCGAATTCGAACGGCTTCAGGCCTTCGTCGAGCGCCTCCCATTCGGCGAAGTCGACCTTGAGAAAGTCGAACGAACCGGGCGCCGTGCGCTCCAGCTCGGCCAGCCGGTCGCGCTTGAGGGCGGGATCGTAATAAGCGTTCAGATTGTCGATGCCGACGACGCGCTCGCCGCGCTCCAGCAGCCGCCGCGCGACATGATAGCCGATGAAGCCCGCGGCGCCGGTGACGAGCGTGGTCAGGGCACCCACCGCGACACGCCCAGGGGCAGTTCCCGGTCCCGCCAGATGCCGTGGAGATCGGCTACCAGGGCGCCCTCGGCGGCAAGCCCGGCGATGTCGGCCGCCCCGAGTGCGCGATAGGGAGCGTGGGGAACGGCGGCGAGGACGACGTCGTAGCACCGTTCCAGCGCATCGCCGTCCAGCGCCAGATCATATTCGCGGCGCGCCGCCGCCGGGTCGGCGAACGGATCGTGGACCGTCACCTCGTGACCCAGCCAGGTCAGCCGGCGGATGACGTCGACCACCTTCGAATTGCGGAGGTCGGGGACGTCGGCCTTGAACGACAGGCCGAGCACCAGGACCTTGCCGGTCCGACTCTCCCGCCGGCTGTGGATCGTGTCGGCGATCCACATGCCCATGCCGTCGTTGATCGAACGGCCGGCGAGGACGACTCGCGGCAAATGGCCCAGGCTCTGCGCGCAATGGCTGAGATAATAGGGATCGACGCCGATGCAGTGGCCGCCGACCAGGCCGGGGCGGAATGGAAGGAAGTTCCACTTGGTGCCCGCCGTCTCGAGCACGTCGAGCGCGGAAATGTCGAGCTTGGCGAAAATCTGGGTGATCTCGTTCATGAAGGCGATGTTGATGTCGCGCTGGGCGTTCTCGATCACCTTGGCGGCCTCGGCGGTCTTG
>DATDAS010000001.1:0-20028 GCA_036525315.1 Allosphingosinicella sp. | reverse complement strand
CGGCTGATCGAGGCCGCGTGCGCTCTGGCTCGAAGCCCCCTCCACCGCGCTGTGCGCGGTCCCCCTCCCCGTCCCGGGGAGGATCGACTCACAGGAAAGCACATCATCGTAACCGCCGGCCCCACCCATGAGCCGATCGATCCCGTCCGCGTGATCGCCAATCGTTCCTCGGGCAAGCAGGGCTTCGCCATCGCGCAGGCGCTGGCGGCGCTCGGCGCGCGGGTCAGCCTGGTCGCTGGGCCGGTTCATCTGCCGACTCCGCCGGGCGTCGACCGGATCGACGTCGAGACCGCCCGCCAGATGGACGAAGCGGTGCGTTCCGCCTTGCCGGCCGACGCCGCGGTGCTGGTCGCCGCGGTCGCCGACTGGAGCGTGAAATCGGCGCCGTCCAAGCTCAAGAAGGCCGACGGACCGCCGGCGCTCGCATGGTCGGCCAATCCGGACATTCTGGCGGGGCTGGCCGTCGACCCGCGGCGCCCGCGCCTGCTGGTCGGCTTCGCGGCGGAGACGAGCGACGTGGTCGAGGCGGCGGTCGACAAGCGCGAGCGCAAGGGCTGCGACTGGATCGTCGCCAACGACGTGTCGGGCGACGTGATGGGCGGCGAGTCGAACAGAATCCATCTCGTCACCGCCGAGGGAGCCGAAAGCTGGGAGGAAGCGCCCAAGGCCGAGGTGGCGCGGCGCCTGGCCGAGAGGATCGCGGCCGAGATCGGAAAGACGGGTTGAGCATGGATCGGAGAATGAGGTGATCGAGATCAGGCTAAAGCGGCTGGACCATGGCGAGGGCCTGCCACTCCCCTCATACGGATCGGACCATGCCGCCGGCCTCGACGCGGTCGCGGCCGAGAGCCTGACGCTCGAGCCCGGGGCTCGACACGCGGTCGCGACCGGCTTCGCGATCGCGATCCCGCACGGTTACGAGGTCCAGGTCCGCCCGCGCTCGGGCCTGGCGCTGAAGAACGGCATTTCGGTGCTCAACACGCCCGGGACGATCGACAGCGATTATCGCGGCGAGGTGAAGATCATTCTCGCCAACCTCGGCACCGAGCCCTTCGAGATCGTCCGCGGCGAGCGAATCGCCCAGCTCGTCCCGGCGCCCGTGCTCCAGGCACGGTTCGAGGAGGTGGAGGATCTGGACGAAACCGCGCGCGGCGCCGGAGGCTTCGGCTCGACGGGCCGCTGATGGACGTACGGGAGGAGTTTGACTGGCATATGCGGTACCACCGACTCGGCAGGGTCGGACCGCAGCGGCTCGAATTCGACTGGTACGGCCTTCTCGAACGTCGCCTCATCCTCATCCCGAATTTCGAGCAGGCGTCCGGCGCGGTCTACGATGCCGTCAGGCGCGCCCGGCCAGCCGCACGGTTCCTGAGCATGGATTGCGAGCCGGCCCCGGTTCCCGATCCGCTCGGGGACAGTTTCCACACCGACGTCGAGTGCGCCATTACTTCTCTCGCCGACCCGGACGGCGATTTCGCCTACCTGAGCTTTTACACCGAGGAAGCCTATCTGGCGGTAACTCCCGAGGCCTCGCAGGCCTTGTTTGGCGAGCACGCTTTCGACCTGCTTGCACGCGCATGGGCGAATTGCGTTTCTCAGGATATTCTTCGGATGCGACGTCATCGCCATGGGGTCCGAATTTTCCTTGATGCACTTCGGCATTTCAACGGGCTGCGCAGTCAGCGCGATGAGGGCTGGTCGATCATACCGGACTCAGTCATTCTGTGATTGCCGGTCCCAATGGAACTTGCCTCACTGCTCAAAGCACCGTGATTGCAGGAATTCTTGGCGCAGGCCGCGCGAAAGTGATATGAGCTTGCTCGCAATTTCGGCGCGGCCGAGGCGGCGGGCGATTTGGTTCGATCCGGAGGTGAGTATGAAGAGGATTTTGGCGGCAGCGGCCCTGATGTTCGGAGCCGCGCAGCTTTCGGCGACGACGGTCGAAAGCGGGACGGGCGACTGGAGCAACATCCCCGAGATGCGGCAGATGGTCGATTCGATCGATTCGGACACGGTCGCGGCCATCCACGAGATGATCGAGAGCGGCGAATGCACGATCGAGGGCCAGCGCGCCGGCAAGCTCGACATGACCGTGCCCTTCCTCATCCAGGTGAATGAGAGCGGAAAGATCGACCGGCTGGTGGTCGAGAAGTTCGGCTGCGAGAAGGCCGAGGGCCTGCTCGCCGGCGCCCTGCTGAAATTGCTCGACCGCGGCGGCTATCGTCCCAAGGGCGGCATGCACGAGGGTTGGTTCCGCGGAGACGTCAGCTTCGCCCATAGCTGATCGGGACGGAAGGAGCCCCGGATCCGGCTCCCTGCCGCGCCGATCGACGCGGTTCATGGCGGGATGAGCCTCAGCGATTCCCAGCTCGAGCGCTACGCGCGTCACATCATCCTCAGGGAGATTGGCGGTGAAGGACAGCGCCGGCTGCTCGAAGCCGAAGTGGCAGTGCTCGGCGCCGGCGGCATCGGCGCGCCGATCATCCAGTATCTCGCCGCCGCGGGCGTCGGCACGCTGCGCGTGATCGACGACGACAAGGTCGAGCTTTCCAACCTTCAGCGCCAAATCCTGTTCGGACACGGCCAGATCGGCGCGGCCAAGACCGAGGCGGTCGCGTCTTACGTGGACGCGCTCAATCCGGACGTTCGGACGGTGTTGCTCGACGAGCGGCTCGACCCATCGAATGCCGAGCGGCTGCTCGAAGGCAGCCATGCCGTCGTCGACGGCTCCGACAATTTCGCCACTCGGCTGGCCTGCGCCGACGCCGCGCTCGCACTTCGGATACCGCTCGTCTCGGCCGCCGTCGGGCAGTTCGAGGGACAGCTCGCAGTCTATCGCGGCTGGGAGGACGACAAGCCCTGCTATCGCTGCCTGGTTGGGGCCGATCCGGATCGGGCCGAGCAAAGCTGCGCCGAACAGGGAGTTCTCGGAGCGATGGCGGGCGTGATGGGAAGCCTCGCGGCGATCGAGGCGATTCGCTGCATCGTCCCGTTCGGAGAGGAGAGCGCCGGCAAGCTTCTGGTCGCCGACGCCCTTTCGATGCGGTTCAGGACTTTGAGCCTGCCCAAGGATCCGGGGTGCGCTTCGTGCGGGGCCTGAGCATCGTCGTCGCCGGACCCGATCCGACGCGGCTCCATGCCGCCTTGTCGGTGGCGGCGGCCTGGGCCGCGCTCGATCGGCCCGCGCGCATTTTCCTGCAGTCGGATTCGGCCGGACTGCTGGGACGCCTGGACGAGCCCGGTTCCGGCGAAGGGCAGCCGAGCCTGCGGGAGATGCTGAGCGAGAGCATGGCCCTCGGAGTGACGGTGACGCTGTGCCAGGGCGGGCTGGCGCTTTGCGGGCTGTCGGCGGAGCATTTGCCCGATGGCGTAGAGACCGGCGGGCTGGTCGGGTTCCTCGCCGAGGCGGGCGACGACCAGTTGATGATGGCTTAGTCGGGGTGACGGCCTGTAGGGGCCGTCAGCCGATCAGACGGGAGGCGCTGTCGGCGAGCTTCATCAGATCCTGGGGTGCGGTGTAGGCCGACAGGCCGAGGCCGACGACCGCTCCGACGAGGAGCATCTTCCAGCCGAACAGCCGGCCGAGCAAGGATGGGCCACGCCGAGGGAGCATATGCTCCTCGTCGAGGAGCAGCTCTTCGGCCGGGAGGCGAAGGACCAGGGCCTTTTCAGCCGCGAACTCTTCGGGCGAAAGTACGCCGATGTCGCGGAGCAGGCTGAGCCGCTCGAGCGCGTCGAGCCGTTCGCGGACGAGCTGATAGTCGGCGATGGAGATCGGCGCTCGAGCCGCCGCCGTCGTCGCGACCGGGCGCTCGGGCCGCTCAGTCCGCTCAGCGGGCCGGGGCTGGGGCACCGCCCGAAGCTCGGGACGAGGCTGCGCCTCGCGCTCTACCGGCCTCGGAGCCACATCCGGCACCGCCTGCAATCCACGCCCGATGATGAGTTTTCCGCCCTGCACGAAAACCGAATTATCGAAACAGAGTAAAGATTTGCCGGAAAGTCACGGTTAAGACGCGTTCACCATAAAGGCGGCAGCTGGCCCCTCAGATCGTCGAGCAGTACAAGGCAGAGCAAGACGAGGGCCGAGCCGAGCACCAGATCGAAGATGCGGAGCGGAAATACGCGCCCGCCCCTCCGCCGATGGAAGACGAGATCCAGTGCGGTGATGGCGAGGATCGAAATCCCGCACAGCCCGCAGACCGCGCCGAGCACGCCGAGCGGCCACGCCATCCCATCGTAGGCGCGGTGAAGCGCCCAGACGAAAATGGCGATCAGGCCGGCGCTCGCCCCGATCCCGCTCGCCCGGCCGATCGTCCAGCCGTCCAGCATCAGCTCTTCTTCGCGGGCGTCTTCTTTCGCGCCGGCGCCTTCTTCGCCGCGGGCTTGCGCCCCCGCCCCTTGCGCGCCGGCGGGCCCTTGGCGGCACGATCGTCGATCAATTGCGCCGCTTCCTCCAGCGTCAGATCCTCTGGCTGAAGCGATTTGGGAAGGGTCGCGTTGGTCGTGCCGTCGGTGACGTAGGGGCCGAACCGGCCTTCCATCAGCCTGATCTCCGCCTCGGTGCGCGGGTGCGCGCCGAGGGTCCGGAGCGGCTCGCGCGCTCCGCGTCCGCCAGCCGCGCCCTTGGCCGAATCGGCGAGCTTCGCGACCGCGGCGTTCATGCCGGTCTCGAACACTTCGGCGGTCGAGGCGAGCTTCGCATATTTGCCGTCGTGGGCGAGATAGGGCCCGTAGCGGCCGATCGACGCGGTGATCGGCTTTCCGCTTTCGGGATGCGTTCCCACCGTGCGGGGCAGAGACAGCAATTTGAGGGCCCAGGCGAGATCCACGTCGGCCTGGGGCACGTCGCGCGGGATCGAGGCCCGCTTCGCTTCCTTGCCGTCGCCGAGCTGGACGTAGGCGCCGAAGCGGCCGGTCCTGAGGCTGATCTCCCCACCGCTCGAAGGATCGGAGCCGATGATCTGCGGGCCCGAATCGGCGCCGCCCTCCTTTCCACCCTGGCCGAAGCGCCTAGTGAACTTGCAGTCGGGATAATTGGAGCAGGCAACGAAGGCGCCGAAGCGTCCGCCGCGAAGCCCGAGCCGGCCCTCGCCGCAGGCCGGGCAGATTCGCGGATCGCTTCCGTCCGCCTTCTGCGGGAAGAGCCAGGGCGCGAGGAAGTCGTCGAGCGCCGCGGTGATCTCGGAGGGCTTCTGCTCCATCACCTCGACTGTCTTGGGCTTGAAATCGCGCCAGAAGGCTTCGAGCACGGCCTGCCACTGAGCGCGGCCGCCCGATATCTCGTCGAGGCTGTCCTCGAGTCCGGCGGTGAAATCGTAGGAGACGTAGCGCTCGAAGAAGCGCTCGAGGAAAGCGGTCAGGAGCCGTCCGCTTTCCTCGGGAATGAACCGGTTCTTCTCCAGTCGGACATAGTCGCGGTCCTTCAAGGTCTGAAGGGTGGCGGCGTAGGTCGAAGGACGGCCGATCCCGAGCTCCTCCATCTTCTTGACCAGGCTCGCCTCGGAGTAACGCGGCGGCGGCTGGGTGAAATGCTGCTCGGCCGAGACCTTCTTCTTCGCGGGCGAATCGCCTTCGCGAAGGCGCGGCAGGCGCTTCGACTCTTCATCCTCCGCATCGTCCCTGCCCTCCTCGTAGAGGGCGAGATAGCCGGGGAAGAGGACAACCTGACCCGTCGCTCGAAGGCCGGTGCCGCCCGTACCGTCGGATAATTCGACAATCGTCCGCTCGAGCCGCGCCGAGGCCATCTGGCTGGCGAGCGCGCGCTTCCAAATCAGCTCGTACAGCCGGCCGTGATCGCCCGATCCGGCGCTCGGGCGGCCGAAGTCGGTGGGACGGATCGCCTCGTGCGCTTCCTGGGCATTCTTCTGCTTGGTCTGATAGGCGCGCGGCTTTTCGGGAATGTAGCCGGAGTCATAGCGGTCGACCACGGCGCGGCGCGCGGCCGAGATCGCCTCCGGCGCCATGTCGACGCCGTCGGTGCGCATGTAGGTGATCGTGCCGTCCTCGTAGAGGCCCTGGGCGACCCGCATCGTGTGGCTGGCCGAGAAGCCAAGCTTGCGCGCCGCCTCCTGCTGAAGGGTCGAGGTGGTGAAAGGCGGCGGCGGGTTGCGGGTGAGCGGCTTCGTCTCGACCGAGGCCACGGTGAAGAGTCCGGCCTCGACCGCCTGGCGCGCCGCTTCCGCCGTGCCGCCGTCGCCGATCGTGAGGCGGTCGATCTTCTCGCCGCGGAATCGAACCAGGCGGGCCGTGAATTCCTGGCCGTCGGACTCCATCAGGGCGAAGACGCTCCAATATTCCTGCGCGACGAAAGTCTCGATGTCGCGCTCGCGGTCGACGATGAGTCGGAGCGCGACCGACTGGACGCGGCCGGCCGACTTGGCGCCGGGAAGCTTTCGCCAGAGCACCGGCGAAAGGGTGAAGCCGACCAGATAATCGAGCGCCCGGCGGGCCCGGTAGGCGTCGATCAGATCCTCGTCGAGCGCGCGCGGATTGGCCATCGCCTCGGTGACCGCCGATTTGGTGATGGCGTTGAAGGTGACCCGCTCGACATGGGCGGGAAGAGCCCTTTTCTTCCCGAGCAATTCCTGGACGTGCCAGCTGATCGCCTCCCCTTCCCGGTCGGGGTCGGTTGCCAAAATGAGCGAATCGGCCTTCTTCGCCTCGTCGGTGATCGCCTTCAACTGGCGCGCCTTGTCCGCATAGGTCTCCCACTGCATCGCGAAGCCGTCGTCGGGATCGACCGACCCGTCCTTGGGCGGGAGATCGCGGACATGGCCGTAGGAGGCGAGCACTCGGTAGCCCGGACCGAGATATTTCTCGATGGTCTTGGCCTTGGCGGGAGATTCGACGACGACGAGTTTCATGTGTTTGGGGCTTCCTTACGCGTACGCGCATAGGGTGAGGAGGCGGCCGGGCCGCCGTCAAGCGCCTGTCGACCATGTCTCGACCCGTCTATGATGCGGCGCATGACGATCGACCCGAACGCGTTGCGACGCCTGGAAGCAAGGCTCCGCGCGGACCATGGCGTGCCCGGTCGTGCCTATCACAGCTTCGCCCATGTCCAGGATTGCCTCGACAAGCTGGAGCGCATCGGCGGCCTCGACGAACGCGAAAGACGGCTGCTGCGCTGGGCGTTGCTCTGGCACGACTCGATCTACGACCCGACCCGCGGCGACAACGAGGAACGAAGCGCGGAGCGGGCCGCAGGTGAGCTTGTCGAGGCGGGCGCGGACGGCGAGGATGCGCGGGAGGTCAGTCGTCTCGTTCTGCTCACCAAGGGACACAAGGTCGAGCGGGCGGACCGGCTGGGCGCCATCCTCGTTTCGATCGATCTCTCGATCCTCGGCGCCGAGCCGGCACGCTATCGCCAATATGCGGCCGGAATACGCCGGGAATATGCGCATGTGCCGGATGAAGCGTACCGGGCCGGCCGGACGCGCGTGCTCCAGACCTTGCTCGCAGCGGACCCGATCTATCCCGACCCCGAGTTCCGCGCCCTGTATGAGGAGCAGGCGCGGGCGAACATGACCGCGGAAATCGGATCGCTCGGCTCGAGGTGAGCCACGACGGACTTCTCAGGCGAGGCTCACCCTGCCGCCGGCATGGCGTTCCAGCCGCCCGGCAAGCTCGAGCTCGAGCAGGATCATCTGGACGACCGGCGCTGTCAGGCCGGACTGGCGGATGATCTCGTCGACCGGGACGGGGGTCGGGGCGAGCAGTCCGGTGACGGCGCGGCGCTCGGAATCGCCGACGTCGGGATGCTCGGCGGCCGGCGCGAAATCGAGGCCGGGCTCGCGGAATCGCGGGACCGCGAGTGGTCGGATCGCCTCCAATATGTCGTCGGCGCTCTGGACCAGGGTCGCGCCTTCGCGGATCAGGAGGTTGCAGCCCTGGGCGCGCGGATCGAGCGGCGATCCGGGCACCGCCATCACCTCGCGACCGCTCTCGGCGGCGAGGCGGGCGGTGATCAAAGAGCCCGAGCGCGGCGCCGCCTCGATGACCACGGTGCCGTTGGCGAGACCGGCGATGATCCGGTTGCGCCAGGGGAAGTGGCGGGCCCTCGGCTCCGTGCCCGGCGGCTGCTCGGCGACGACGAGGCCGCGCTCGGCGATGGCGCGCTGCCGCGCCTCGTTCTCGGGCGGATAATAGATGTCGATGCCGCCCGCGACGACGGCGATCGTGCCGGTCTCGAGCGATCCGTCATGGACCGCAGTGTCGATCCCCCGGGCGAGGCCCGAGACGATCGCGGCGCCGGCCTCGCCGACCGAGCGCGCAAGCTGCCGGGCGAAACGGCAGGCGGCGGCGGAGGCGTTGCGCGCTCCGACCATCGCCACGGCCGGCCGCTCGAACAAAGCGGCGTCGCCCATCGCCGTAAGCACCGGCGGCGCGGATTCGGTCTCGGCAAGAAGCAGGGGATAAAGCGGATCGCCGAGGAAGAGGTGACGGGCGCCTATTCGGGCGACATGCTCGATCTCGCGCTCGGCTTTGTCGCGGCCGGCGAGCCGGGGCGGACGGCCGCCGCCGCGCGCCGCGAGATCGGGGATGGCGGCGAGCGCGGCCGAGGCCGAGCCGAACCGGGCGACCAGCTGGAAATAGGTCGAAGGGCCGATATTGTCCGACCGGATCAGCCGCAGCCGGGCGATCCGGTCCTCGGCGGCCGGGTCAGCCATCCGGTTGCCTGGCCCCGACCCGCGACTCGGTGCCGGCGAACAGCCGCTCGAGATTCTGGCGGTGCTTCCAGAAGACGAGCAGTCCGAACCCGAGGAGGAGCAAAGCGAGATCGAATCGCTCGAGAAAGGCCGCGACCACCGGTGACAGCAAGGCGGCGGACATGCCCGCAACGGACGAGAATCGGGTCGCCGCCAAGAGTCCGAGCCAGATCACGGCATAGGCAATGGCGGCGGCCCAGCGCAGCTCGCCGAGGATGCAGAAAGCCAGGATGATCCCGAACAGGGTCGCGACCCCCTTGCCCCCGGCGAACTTCAGCCAGACCGGATAGAGATGACCGACCAGGGCGCCGAGCGCGGGAGTCGCGAAATTGCCCGGAAAAAGCATGTCGGCGAGGATCACTGCGGCAGTGCCCTTGCCCATGTCGAGGATCACCGTCGCTGCCGCGAGGCCCTTGCGGCCGGTGCGGAGCACGTTGGTCGCGCCGATATTGCCCGATCCGATCTCGCGAATATCGCCTTCGCCCGCGAGCCGCGTGAGCAGCAGGCCGAACGGTATCGAACCGAGCAGATAACCGAGCACAAGCGCAAGCAACGGCCCGGCGAAAAGTTCAACTGCCACCGGCACACCCCCCCGAGGACTTCACGCGCCCCGAACGCGCGAAAGACTTAGTCAATTATGACGTGAACGCAACAATTTACGTTCGCATCGCAAGCATGTGCTTGCGGGAGGGCCGGCGAAAGCTACAGCGGCGCGATGACCGGTGCGCGTCCGCTGCTGATATTCGATTCCGGCATCGGCGGCCTTTCCGTCCTTGCCCCGATCCGGGCGCTGCTTCCGGCCGCTCCGATCGTCTATGCGGCGGACAGCGAATATTATCCCTACGGCACCAGGACCTCGGACCAGATCGAGGCGCGCGTGCCGTTCATGCTCGGCCGCCTCGCCGAGCGATTCGAGCCCGAGCTGATCGTCATCGCCTGCAACACGGCATCGACCATTGCGCTCGATCCGGTGCGCGCCGCACTGCACGTGCCGATCGTCGGGACCGTGCCGGCCATCAAGCCGGCGGCGGCGCTTTCGAAGACGCGCGCGATCGGAGTCCTCGGCACGGAGGCGACGATCCGCCAGCCTTATGTCGATCGGCTCGCCGCCGAATTCGCTTCGGACTGCACGATCGTCCGCCATGGATCCGCCGAGCTGGTCGACCTGGCGGAGGCCAAGCTTCGAGGCGAGCCGACCGATCCGGCCGACTATCGCCGAATCCTGGGCGACATGCTGGCGCGGCCGGGCGGCGCGCGGATCGACACGATCGTCCTCGCCTGCACCCACTTCCCCCTGGTCGAGGAAGAGCTTCGGGCCGCGGCGCCGCGGTCGATCGCCTTCGTCGACGGCAAGGAAGGGATCGCGCGGCGCACCGCCTGGCTGCTTCGGGACCGAAGCTGGCCGGGCGGACCGCAAGCCGGGATCGCGGTCTTCACCGGCGGCGCGGAGGATGCCGAGCCCTATCGGAACGGCCTGGCGCGTTTCGGGCTCAGCGAGATAAGGTCGCTGTGACAATCGCCAGATCGGACCGGATTGGACTAGCCTAGATGGGACATTTTCGGCTATTTGCCCGCTGATCACGGGGTCGAGCAGTTGGATTATCAGCGCATTTTCGCACAGGCCATAGATCGGCTGCACGCCGAGGGGCGCTATCGAGTCTTCATCGATATCCTTCGCAACAAGGGAAGTTTTCCCGACGCGCGCTGCTTCGCCGGCCATAATGGGCCGAAGCCGATCACGGTCTGGTGCTCGAACGATTATCTGACCATGGGCCAGAACCCCAAGGTGATCGCGGCGATGGAGGAGGCGCTCCACGACGTCGGCGCCGGATCGGGCGGAACCCGCAATATCGGCGGCAACAGCCATTATCATGTCGAGCTGGAATCCGAGCTTGCCGGGCTTCACGGCAAGGAAGCGGCGCTCCTCTTCACTTCGGGCTATATCTCGAACGAGGCGACGCTTTCGACCGTCGCCAAGCTTCTGCCCGGCTGCGTCATCTTCTCCGACGAGCTCAACCACGCATCGATGATCGCGGGAATCCGCAATTCGGGATGCGAGAAGCAGGTCTTCCGGCACAACGACCTCGAGCATCTCGAAACATTGCTGGCGGCCGCCGATCCCGAGGCGCCCAAGCTGATCGCCTTCGAGAGCGTCTATTCGATGGACGGGGACATCGCCCCGATCGAGAAGATCTGCGACCTGGCCGATCGCTACAACGCCATCACCTATCTCGACGAGGTCCATGCCGTCGGCATGTACGGCGAGCATGGCGGCGGAATATCGGAGCGCGACGGGATCGCGGACCGGGTGACGATCATCGAGGGGACGCTCGGCAAGGCGTTCGGAGTGATGGGCGGCTATATTTCGTCGGACCGGAACATCGTCGACGTAGTCCGAAGCTATGCCCCGGGCTTCATCTTCACCACCTCGCTCTCGCCCGTCCTGGTCGCAGGAGCGCTGGCGAGCGTCAGGCATTTGAAGCAGAGCTCGGTCGAGCGGGAAAGCCAGCATCGGGCTGCGGCGCGGCTGAAGGCGATCCTGGCCGATTCGAACCTGCCGGTGATGAATTCGACCACGCACATCGTGCCCCTGATGGTCGGCGATCCGGTCAGGGCCAAGAAGATCAGCGACATATTGCTGGCGGAATACGGGATCTACGTTCAGCCGATAAACTATCCGACCGTGCCGCGCGGGACCGAACGGCTTCGCTTCACGCCGGGCCCGGCCCATAGCGAGAAGATGATGGAGGATCTCGCCCGCGCGCTGGTCGAGATCTGGGACCGGCTCGAGCTTAGGCTCGCCGCCTAGAGCAGCGGACGCGATTTCTGAATCGCGCCGCTGCTCCAGATCCTTGTTGCCGCATCGTTTGAGCGGAAAACCGGTTCCCACTTTTCCGCACGATGCCCTGGGCCAGGGGCGCCGGGGCTTCCAAGGCTAGATGATTGCGGCGCTTGGTTTAGACTGCCCTGACGAATCGGTTGGGGGAAGTGGAATGCGTTCGATCGCCGGCAAGCTGCTCATCATGGTTTCGACGTTCGCGATTGCGGCTCCGGCGGCCGCGCCGGCGGGCGCGGCGGAGCCGGCTGCCAAGGCCGGAAGCGGGCGCGGCTGCTGGTATTATGGCGATGCCAATTTCCAGGGCCCGCGCGCGGAGATCGTGGAGGGCGCTGGCCCGGCCAGCCTCGGCCCCGACTGGAACGACAAGATCTCGTCCCTCACCTGCCATCCGCTCTGCACCCTCACCGCCTATGAGGGCGAGAACCAGACCGGCGCCAGGAAGAATTTCAACGGCGACATTCGCGCGATTCCCGCCGCGTGGAACGACAAGATCAGCTCGATGACGATCAGCTGCCGGCGCCGGGTGCGCAGCATCGGCTGATCTTCCGACCGCTGGGACGCAACTTCGGGTAGCGGGAACGCGGCGACTCCCCTAGAGCTTGTGGCTCCATCGACATGGAGAGTCTTCAGCGTGGCCGAACGAGTCGCAATCGTCTCAGATCATGCCGCCTTCGAGATGAAGGCCCTGCTCATCGAGCATCTCCGCTCGGGCGGTTACGAAGTGCTCGACCTCGGCACGGCCTCGACCGACAGCGTCGACTATCCCGATTACGGCTACCGAATGGCCGATGCCATCGCGTCGGGTGAAGCGGAGCGCGGGATCGCCCTGTGCGGGTCGGGCATCGGAATCTCCATCTCGGTGAACCGCCATCCCGCCTGCCGCTGCGCCCTCGTGTCCGACGGGCTCGCCGCCCGGCTGGCCCGCGAGCACAATGATTCGAACGTCCTTGCCATGGGCGCCCGGCTGATCGGAATCGAGACCGCGCGCGACTGCGTCGACCAGTTCTTCGCCACGCCCTTCGCCGGCGGCCGCCACCAGCGGCGAGTCGACAAGCTTACCAACCCAGTCTTCGCCAGAGAGGATGCATGAGCAGCTCCGTCTTCGATTTCAGCCAAGTCCAGCATCGCGGCTTTTTCACCGACAGGCTCCGGGCCGCGGACGGCGCCGTGGCGGACGCGGTCGCGGCCGAGCTCGACCGCCAGCAGAACCAGATCGAGCTGATCGCGTCGGAGAATATCGTGTCGCGCGCGGTGCTCGAGGCGCAGGGCTCGGTGCTCACCAACAAATATGCCGAGGGCTATCCGGGCCGCCGCTATTATCAGGGCTGTGCGCCCTCCGATTCCGTCGAGACCCTGGCGATCGAGCGCGCGAAGCAATTGTTCGGCTGCGGCTTCGTCAACGTCCAGCCCCATTCGGGCGCCCAGGCCAACGGCGCCGTCATGCTGGCGCTGACCAGGCCCGGGGACACGATCCTCGGACTGTCGCTCGACGCGGGCGGCCACCTCACCCACGGCGCGAAGCCGGCAATGTCGGGCAAATGGTTCAACGCCATCCAGTACGGAGTCCGGCCCGACGATCATTGCATCGATTTCGATCAGGTCGAGGCACTCGCGAAGGAACATCGCCCGAAACTGATCATCGCGGGCGGATCTGCCTATCCGCGGCACATCGATTTCGCCCGGTTCCGCGCCATCGCCGACGAGGTCGAGGCGCTCTTCCTCGTCGACATGGCCCATTTCGCCGGCCTGGTCGCCGCAGGGGAGCACCCCTCTCCGTTCGGCCACGCCCATGTTGTCACCACCACCACGCACAAGACCCTGCGCGGCCCGCGTGGCGGTATGGTGCTCACCGACGACGAGGCGATCGCCAAGAAGATCAACTCTGCCGTCTTTCCGGGCCTCCAGGGCGGCCCGCTCATGCACGTCATCGCCGCCAAGGCGGTCGCCTTCGGCGAGGCTCTGCAGCCCGAGTTCAAGACCTACGCCAGGGCAGTGATCGAGAATGCCAAGGCGCTTGCGGGGCGGCTCAAGGAACGCGGCGCCGATCTCGTCTCGGGCGGCACCGACACCCATCTCGCGCTGGTCGACCTTCGGCCGCTCGGTATCACCGGCAAGGACGCCGACGAGGCGCTCGAGCGCGCCTCGATCACCTGCAACAAGAATGGGATCCCGTTCGACCCGCTGCCCCCGGTCAAGACCAGCGGGATCCGTGTCGGCTCGCCCGCCGGAACCACGCGCGGCTTCGGAGTGGCGGAGTTCCGCGACATCGCCGACATGGTCGCCGACGTTCTCGAAGGGCTGAGGGACAAAGGCGAGGAAGGCGATCCGGCCGTTGAGGCGGAGGTGAAGGCGCGGGTGCGCGCCCTCTGCGCGAAATTCCCGATCTACAGCGAGCAATGATGCTTGCCGCGCGCCCCAACTTGAAGCGGGTCTCGTCCGCCTACCGCGCGGAATCCGAGGCCGGCGACTTCGCGTACGAGTCGCTGTATCTGGCGACGACGGCGAGCGAGCGATAACTCAAAATGCGCTGCCCGTTTTGCTCGCACGAAGACAGCCAGGTCAAGGACAGCCGCCCGACCGAGGACGGGGCGGCGATCCGGCGGCGCCGGCAGTGCGAGGATTGCGGCGCGCGCTTCACGACGTTCGAGCGGGTCCAGCTTCGCGAGCTGACGATCGTCAAATCGGAGAACAGGCGCGAGCCGTTCGACCGCTCGAAGCTCGAACGCTCGATCTCCATCGCCTGCCGCAAGCGGCCGGTTCCGCAGGAGAGGATGGAGCGGCTCGCCTCCTCGATCCAGCGCCAGCTCGAGACGAGCGGCGAGAGCGAGATGGCCTCGACCCGGATCGGAGCGATGGTGATGGAGGGCCTGAAAGCACTCGATCCGGTCGCCTATATCCGCTTCGCCTCGGTCTATAAGGACTTCCGCGAAGCCAAGGATTTCGAGGATTTCGCCGGCGCGGTCAGCGAGGCGGCGCGGGAGTAGGATCGGCACCTTCGACAGCGCTTTCGTTACGCCGGTTAGACAAGCTCACCGGCCGCTCAGGATGAGCGGTTGTTCTTCTCTGTGCCGCTCATCCTGAGTAGGGGCTGAGCCTGGCGAAGACCCGTATCGAAGGACGCACTTTGGATTTCTACGCCTACATTCTCCGTTGTTCGGACGGCAGCTATTATGCCGGGCATACGGACGATCTCGATTCACGGATCGCTCAACATCGGGTGGGTGCGATCCCGGGCTATACTGAAACTCGCCGCCCCGTGGAGTTGGTATGGTCCGAGCGCTTTGATGAGCGCGATCAGGCCTTCGCGGCGGAGCGACAGATCAAGGGATGGAGCCGCGCCAAGAAAGAGGCGCTCATTCGCGGTGACTGGACGGCCGTCCAAAGGCTGGCTCGAAAGCCGGAAGATGTCCTTCGATACGCCGCTTCGACAAGCTCAGCGGCTACTCAGGATGAGCGGAAGGTGGTTGGCTGTCCTCCCCCCGCCATCGTTCTAGTCCGGCCGCAGCTGGGCGAGAATATCGGCAAGGCGGCGCGGGCGATGCTCAATTTCGGGCTTACCGATCTTCGCCTGGTCGCGCCTCGGGACGGCTGGCCAAACCCTTCGGCGGGGCCAGCCGCGTCCGGCGCGGACGTGGTGCTGGAAAAAGCGCGGGTGTTTGAAACCGTGGCGGAGGCGGTGGCCGATTGCCCGTTCGTCTATGCGACCACGGTTCGAAAGCGCGGGCTGGTCGTGCCCGTCGTGACGCCCGAGGAGGCGGCTCGGGAAATTCACCAGGCGTCCGGTCCGTCGGCGATCCTGTTCGGGGCGGAACGGTCGGGTCTCGAGACCGAGGAGGTCGCGATCGCGGGCAAGATCCTGACCGTGCCGGTCAATCCCGATTTCCGATCGCTCAATCTTGCCCAGGCGGTGATCCTGGCCGCCTATGAATGGTCGAAGCTTCAGGGCCTTGAGCCGCCGGCCGAGCCCGATCCGGCCGAGCCGCGCGCGACTCAGGAGGAGCTGGAGGGGCTGATAGGCCAGCTCGACGAGTCGCTGGCAGCGGCCGGCTATTTCCACCCGCCCGACCGGACCCAGGCGACCCGCAACACGATCCGGACGATCCTGACCAAGGCCGGCTGGTCGGGGCGGGAGATCAAGGCCCTGCGCGGAATGATCCGCGCCCTGGTCAATCCGCGGACGCGATAGGGCGCGGTTCGACCTCAGAGCGTCGAACTCGACATGCTCATGGTCGATCGAGGCCTCGACCAGCTGCTCGTAGAGAGCGGCGACCGTATTCGGGTCAACGCCGGCGCCGGGCGAAAGCCTTCGGACGTTCGCGATCACCTCGGCCTTCCTTCCCTCGTCGCGGACTGCCTCGCGGTTCGGCTTGATCCGCGCGGCGGCGTCCATGTAGCGGAATCGCTCGCCCAGCAATGCGACGATCTCCTCGTCGAGCCGGTCGACGCCGTGGCGGACCTCGGTCATGGTTCGGCAATCCGCGGGCTTCACGCGATCATCGGTCATGGCGCTGCTTTAGCGCGCGCCAAGCGGCTGTCGAGGTTGACTTATCGGCGGCCAGCCGCCATGTGCCCGCCTTCGCAATTGGCTCCGCATTCCCGGTGAAGCGGCGGCCGCGTCCGGCAATATGGCCTGGCGGTGCGATTCCGGGACACTGAAACAGCAAATTGGAGACACTCGATGTCGAAGCGCAGCAGCGCCAAATACAAGCTCGACCGCCGCATGGGCGAAAACGTCTTCGGACGTCCCAAGAGCCCGGTCAACCGCCGCGAATATGGTCCCGGACAGCACGGCCAGCGCCGCAAGGGCAAGATGTCGGACTTCGGCATCCAGCTCCGCGCCAAGCAGAAGCTCAAGGGCTATTATGGCGACGTGACCGAGAAGCAGTTCAAGAAGACCTTCACCGAGGCGAGCCGGATGAAGGGCGACGCCTCGCAGAACCTGATCGGCCTCCTCGAGCGCCGACTCGATATGGTCGTCTATCGCGCCAAGTTCGCCCCGACGATCTGGTCGGCGCGGCAGATGGTCAGCCACGGCCACATCCGGGTCAACGGCGTGAAGTGCAACATCGCCTCGCGGCGAGTGAACGTGGGCGACGAGGTCACCCTGGGCTCGAAGGCCCAGGAAATGGCCCTGGTCATGGAGGCTCAGAGCCTGGCCGAGCGCGACATCCCCGATTACGTCGTTCCGGACGGCACCGCGAAGATCACCTTCACCCGGGTCCCGACGCTCGACGAGGTTCCCTATCCGGTGAAGATGGAACCGAATCTGGTCGTCGAATTCTATTCGCGCTAAGCGCGACCCGCTCCGCCAATGAAGAGGCGGCGCTCCGGACGGAGCGCCGCCTTTTTCTTATTTGATGCCCATGCTCGTCCGGAGGAAGGCGTCGCTTCGGCGAAGCATCTCGGCGCGCACGGCGGAATCCATCAGATAATGGTCGAGCTTGGGATAGACGATGAGCTCGACGCTCCTCCCGGCGCCCTTCAGCCGATCCTCCATCATCTTCGACTGGCGGAGGCGGACGTTGAAGTCGCGCTCGCCGTGGAACATCAGGACCGGCGCCTTGAATCGGCCCGCATTTTGCGCCGGCGACCCTTCCGATACGTGAGGGCCGGAACCGACAGCCTGCGAAACGAGCCGATGGTTCCCCCAGTTGAGCGAATCTTCCTTGAGCTGGGCGAGATCGGTGACCGGAGCGATCGCGACGACCGCCTTGAACAGGTTCGAGTCGACGACGTTCGACTGAAGCGCGGCGTAGCCGCCGTAGGACCAGCCAAGGATCGCCAGCTTCGACGGATCGGCGATCCCCTGGCTGACCAGCCAGCGCCCGGAATCATTGACGTCGCCGATTGCCGTCTTCCACGACTGGAACCCGTTCCTGTTGAACCAAGCGTCGCCATAGCCCGAGGAGCCGCGAAAATTGGGCTGAATCACCGCGTAGCCCCGCGAGGCGAAATATTGAGACAGCCAATCGAAGCCCCATTCGTCCCGGGCGCCGGGCCCGCCATGCGGCATGACGATGGCCGGCAGGCCCTTGCCGCTGCTCCCGGGCGGAAGCGTCAGGTAAGCGGGGACCTCCGTTCCATCGGCGGCCTTGAAGGTGATCGGTTTCACCGCCGCCAGGGTTGCGCCCTCCAGCTCCGGCCTCGACAGCATGATCTCGTTGAGGCGCTTCGCCTGCCTGTCGAAAATGTAATAGCGCCCGGGATCGGTGTCGCTCCCGGCCCAGATCAGAAGCTTTGTCTCGTCGAAATTGGAATCCAGGAACTGGACCAGTGGAAGACCTGGAAGCGCCTTGGACAATGAGGCGCCGAGCGCCTTCAGCGCGGGATCGAAATAGACCGCCTGCCTTTTCTCGGTGGCATAAGTGGCGCCGACCACGCGCTCCCTTCGGCCGATTCTCACAAGGCCGTCCACGTCCACCTGAGGATGCGCGAAGATCTCGCTTTCCCTTTTCGAGCCGTCGAGGGTTACGCTGTAGAGCGCGAGCCGTCCGCCGGTCCGTTTGAACCCGTAGGCGACGTCGAGATCGGGATCGACCGCATAGGGATTGAAGCCAGTGTCGTGCAGCGTGTTGTAGACACTGAGCGGCTTCCAGTCCCTCGAGCCCTTGGTGCGGTAATAATAATTGATGTCCCCTGTGACATAGCCGGTGGCTCCGGCCATCTCGATCGTACCCATGATCCGAACGTCGCCGCGGCCGTCGGTGATATAGTCGACCGCGCCCTTTTTCGGCTGTTCGACGACACGCGGCTGGAGCGACTTGGTGTCGACCCGCTCGACTCCCAGCCCCTCGCGCTTGTCGTTGAGGTTCGTGCCCTGGCGCAGCTCGGGAACGAACTGGCGGCTCATCAGCACTGCGCCGTTCTCGCCGGGGAGGGCATCGATGACGCGCCCGCCGCCGAGCGCGAAATAAGCGTCATAGGCGCGGGCGGTTCGACTCAGCAGCTCGAGGTTGCGCCCATCGACGTCGACCGCGACGACCCGGCTGATCGGGACCACCTCGTCCAGATTCTCCACGACCATGTACAGATTGCAGTAGAGGCGCGTGTCCGAGACCCAGGAGCAGGAGGTCAGCCGTTCGGGATTGCCGTCGGCCTGGAAGACCCTGACCGGAGGGACGCCGCCGGCGGCATCGACCGTATACAGTGCGTTGGACTGACCGGGGCCCGGCGCGATGAAAGCAACCTTGGCGCCGCTCGGGGACAGGCTGATCTGCTCGATTCCCGGCCGGGCGCCGAAGGCGACCGGCGGGTCGGCCGGCGGCCCCGCGGCGGGAAGAAGAGCGAGCGCGCAGAGCGCCGCGACGATACGTCTAATCATGAATCCCCCCGATGGCCCGGCACCTATGGCCGGGGCTCCCGGCTTTGGATGCCGCGCTTCGGGCCATGTGGCAAGCTCAACGGTGTGCCGAATGCGAAAAAGACGCGGAACGGGAAGGCCTTAACGCTCGCGGCGTTCCTTCATGCCGCGCTCCATCACGTTCAGAATCGACCGTTGCTGGTCGGCCTCCCCGGCATGTGCACCTCCTTGGCCGCCGGTGCCACACGTGCGCGCGAGGCGCGTCAAACCGGGGCGGCGGAGCGCTTGCCTCTCCAAATTCTTGCTGCCAATAGGCGCGCCGGGGCGGCGCGAGGAGAAAGACAGTGTCGCTGAAAACCCTGGGCCCCTTCGTACTGATCGCGGCGCTCGCCGCCTGTGCCACCGGCAAGGCCGACCGGAGCCCCGCGGCCGGCCCCGACATCTCGCTGGCCACACTGACGACCGTCACCCAGACGCTCTCTTCCGACTCGTTCGAGGGCCGGGCGCCGACCACGGCGGGCGAGGAAAAGGCCGTCGCGCTGATCGCGGACCGGTTCCGCAAGGCCGGGCTCGAGCCGGGCAATTCGGGCAGCTGGTACCAGGAAGTCCCGCTGGTCGAGACGATCGCGGCCCCGACCGCGCTCGAGATCGAGGGCGGCGGGGCTCCGATCCGACTGACCTACCGGACCGATTTCGTGGCCAACTCCTACCAGATTCAGCCGCGGGTCCGGCTTTCCGACAGCGAGCTGGTCTTCGTTGGCTACGGCATCAACGCGCCCGAGCGCGGATGGAACGATTATGAAGGGGTCGACGTCCGCGGAAAGACGGTCGTCATCCTGGTCAACGATCCGGACTGGCAGCAGAGCGACCTCGGCGGCCGGTTCAACGGGAAGGCGATGACCTATTACGGCCGCTGGACCTACAAATTTGAGGAAGCCGCGCGGCGCGGAGCGGCCGGCGTGCTGATCGTGCATGAAACGGCGCCGGCCTCCTATGGCTGGAACACGGTCAAGAACAGCAACACCAACGTCATGTTCGACATCGTCCGCAAGGATCCGACGACCGACCACACACCCCTCGACAGTTGGATCCAGCGCGACCTTGCCACCGCCATCTTCGCCGCGTCGGGCAAGGATTTCGAAGCCGCCAAGCAAGCCGCCAAGCGCAAGGACTTCCAACCG